>JBEKYC010000078.1:0-64089 GCA_049511415.1 Bryobacteraceae bacterium
ACCGGCAAGGAGTTGGTGGCGCGCGCCATTCACCGCAACAGCCCGCGCGCGGGCCAGCGTTTCCTGGCCATCAACTGCGCCGCATTGACCGAGACGCTGCTCGAAAGCGAGCTATTCGGGCATGAAAAAGGCGCTTTCACCGGAGCGCTGGTGAAGAAGTTGGGAAAGCTGGAAATGGCCGACCGCGGCACCCTGTTTCTGGATGAAGTCGGCGAGTTGCCTCTGGCGTTCCAGAGCAAACTGCTGCGCGTCCTCCAGGAGCGCGAGTTCGAGCGTGTCGGGGGCACCCAGCCGATACGGGTGGATGTGCGTATCCTTGCGGCGACCAACCGGGACCTGGAAAGCGCGGTTTCCGCCGGCGCCTTCCGCAAAGACCTCTACTACAGGCTGAATGTCGTGTCTCTGGAAATGCCGCCGTTGCGGGACCGCCGCGAAGACATACCGATGCTGGCCCGATACTTCGCCGCCAAACACGGCAAACGAGTCACGCGCAAGTTGTCCGGGCTCTCACCGGAAGCGCTGGCCCATTTGGAGGCGTATGACTGGCCGGGCAACGTGCGGGAGCTGGAGAACGCTATCGAGCGCGCCATTGTGCTTGGCGCGACCGATCTCATCATTCCGGAGGACCTGCCGGAAGCCGTGCTGGACGCTCCGGCGGCATCGGAGGCGATTGGCGGATACCACCAGACGGTCAGGCAGGAAAAGAAACGCGCGATTCTGGCCGCGCTCGGGCGTGCGGGCGGCAGTTATACGGAAGCCGCGAAGCTACTCGGCGTTCATCCGAACTACTTGCACCGCTTAGTTCGCAACCTCGACATGAAGGAAGAGGTGCAGAAGGTGGCTGGCCGGTGACTACGGCGGCGCCAGCAGCATCCACGTCGGGCAATTTCGGGCAATGCGCCATGGCATCGGTGGCATCCATGGCATCCACGGCAACGTGGAATCTGCAACGTGCAGATCCTAAAGGACGGGTAATATTCCGAATCCCTGTCTCTCCGCCATTTCTAGAAAATAATACCGCTGTTTGTGACGATGCGACTGGAGCGCACATGCGCCCTGGTAACCACCAGAGAAGGGCCTGGCCTTTGCCGGCCGTTTGGCGGCGGCGGCGGAAGCGCCAAGGGAGCGGAGCGGCCAATCTTGGCAAAGCCTGAAAAGCCGCCCCGCAAGACAACTAATTGACCCTCGTCTCCGCAACGGCGGTATCGGCCGCGGCTGAGTCGAATCCCGCAGTCGAAATACTGGCCGTGTCTTTGACTTCCTTGCCCTTCGCCGCGGTCACATTCACCGTCAGGGTAACCACCGCCGTGCCGTTCACAGCCAGATCGCCGATAGTGCACTTCACCTTGCCCGTCGCGCCCGCTGCCGGCGCCGTACACGTGCCCGCCGTGGTGAAAACGCTGGCGAAGGTGCTGCCCACCGGTACTGTGTCGCTAACCGCCACCCCGGTTGCCGCATCCGGTCCGTTGTTGACGGCGGTAATGGTATAGGTGAGATCGTCACCGGCCGGCACGGTCGCGGCCGCCGAATTGGTCAGTTGCAGATCGGAGGCCACCGTGGCAATCTTCATAACAAAAGCGTCGTCTGCTCCGCCTTCAGTCTGTTGGAATGCGCCCGGCGTGACGGTCAGTGCGTTGGTTTCGCCGGTTAGGTAGATGCTGCCGTGGCTATCCACTGCCAGGCTGGCTGGTGAGACTTGCGCGCCCTCTAAGAAAGTGGAGAACAGCAATGCCCTGCCGGAAGAGTTCAATTCAGTCACGTATCCGGTACCGGTGGTGCTGATCGGGTTCATCAGCGGAAAGCTGCCGCCCGAGGATCCGGTCACGAAAGCGTCATAGCTCGAGTTGACCCGGATGCGCGACGAGCTCGTGGCGGCGTTTTGGGAGCCCAAAAAAGTGGAATAGGCCGGGGCCGATCCGGCCGGGTTCAGTTTGGTGACGAACGCCGCAACGCAATCGGTGTCGCGTAGCGGGCAGGTAGTTTGAAACGCCCCCCTCGTGGTCGGAAAATTAGGCGATCCGGCGTTGCCCGTGATATAGGCATTGAACTTCGAATCGACCGCGATGCCAAAGGCTTCGTCCGGTGAACCGGCGGTGGTGCCGCCGAGATAGGTTGCGTAGATGAGCGACGCGGCGCCGGATTGTGTGGGATCGAACTTGGCGACGAATCCGCGCGAGCCCTCGATCAGGTACGGATTGGAACCCCCGGACAACGGCGCGGCCGTTGTCTGGAAGGCCCCGGGGGTGGTGGGCAGGTTCCCGTCATTCGTGTAGCCGGTGATATAGGCGTCCCCGTTCGTGTCGACGGCGATGGCGTACCCATAAGTAGCGTTCTGGTTGATTGAATCGCTCGCGCTGCCGAATAGCGAAGAATACACCAAGGTCGCGCCCGCGGCGTCGAATTTGGTGATGAACGCATACCAGCCGCCAAAACCACCTTCGATCCAAGTGCCGGGCTGGAAGGCCCCGGCGGTCGTGGGGAAAAACACGCAGCCCGGGTTCCCGCAAGTCGCTGCCGTGTATCCGGTAACGTAAGCTTCGCCGGCGGAGTCGACGGCCACGCCGGTCATGAGGGAACCAAAGCTGCCGCTCAGAAATGTCGAATATGCCAGGGCGTTTCCGGCCGCGTTAATCTTGGTAAGGAATGCGCCGAATGAATTCCCGCCGCATAACGATGATGGCGGTAGTGTCCACGGGTCGCAAACCGTCTGGAATGCGCCGGACGTGACCGGGTAAGAGGGGTCGTTCGTGTTACCGCCGACATACGCGTTGAATTCGGAGTCCACGGCAATGTCGTATGCCTGGGTTTCCCCTGAGGAACCGCCAAGATAAGTGGAATAAATCAATGCCGTACCGGACGCGTTGAATTTGCTCACGAAGGCATCCTGACTCTCGTCCAGCGTGCCGATGATGGGGTTCTCGGTGGGAAAGTTCGTCGAAGTAGTGTAACCGGTCACGTAAGCCGAACCCTGGCTATCCACGGCGACCCCGGTGCCGTAGTCGTTGCCGCTGCCTCCGAGATAGCTGGAATATACCAGCAGCGGGTCGATGGTCAGTTCGCGGCTGTGGTCGTATGCGCCCAGCTCGAACCGAACCTTGCTTCCATCGAGCGCGTAGCGGCCGGCCACGGCTTGCTTCGCGCCCGCCCCTGCCTGGTTGGATGTCTGGTAGACTACCGGCTTTTGAAACCGCAGTTCGCTGCCGCCTATCGTCAGGCGCAAGTCACCCTGGCCGTCGACCCTGGGCTGGGCCCCTTCGAAGCTCAGCACGATCTTCGCGGGATCCGCTCCCGGCGCAACGATGAAATCGTGCTCCAGCCGGCCTTGGTTGCCGTAATAGACCAAATCCACGCCGGGATACACGCCAGCGTACTTCACCTTCTGGTAAGTCGGGATGCCGGTATGCCATTGGGACGGATCGTGGCCGCGGAAGTAATTCGCCACTCCCGGCAACTGGTCCAGACCGGATGCCGCGGCCTGGCCGCTCGCGCCCAGCAGTTTCATCCGCAACGGCGCGCCTTCTTTGAGGCGCAGCACGGCTTGGTCGCGCGTCAGAAGCAAAGTGTAGCCCTTGCCCCTCGATAGATAATCCACGCGGGCATCGGTCTGTCCGCGGTTGGCCTCGAAGCTGAGCGGCACCTTGCCAAAATCCACGTTGACCTTGGCTTGTGTGCCGGCGGAGCAGAAAATGGGTAGGCAGGCGGCGGTCAGCCACATGCAAAAACTCACGCGATTCGTATTCATAAATCCCCTCCTCAGGGCGTTTCAGTTAAGACGGCGCAAGAGGCCGCCAAAAACTGCCATGCCAATTTCGCTTTGCAGTTCGTGGCAGTTTTTCCCGCCGATTTGCGCCGTCTCTTGTGTGGGGGCCTGTACCGTACGGAACCGTGGAGTACCCGCTCTCGCCGGCCAGGCTGGAGCACAACGCCTTATGATGAAATGTGGCGGAATCCGGGCAAGGGGAGATCACCCAACTCCTGGCTCGTTGGGAGCAGGGGGAATCCGGCGCAGTCGAAGCCCTGGCCCCATTGGTCTACGATCACCTGCATGCGATCGCCGAGGGCTACCTGCGCAACGCGCGGCCCGATCATACGTTGCAGCCAACGGCGGTGGTCAATGAAGTCTTCGTCGACCTGTTGCGCATGCGCCGCGTGCTCATCGATTCCGCGCGCAAGGCCAAATCGGAAAAGCGCGGCATGGTCTGGCAGCGCGCGCCGCTGGACGCCGAACTGGCTTGGCTGGGAGGCGAGACGGCCGACTCGCTGCATGTTTCGCAGGCGCTCAACGACCTGGCCGAATTCGATCCGGTCAAGACGCGCATGGTCGAACTGCACTACTTTCTGGGCTGCACCGTGGATGAAACCGCCGATATCCTGGAGATTTCCAGCCGGACGGTGGCGCGCAGCCTGCTTTTTTCCCTCTCTTGGCTGCGCGAGCGGCTGGCCTGATATGTGGCAGCGGGACAGGCCAGGAGGCCTGTCCTACCGGGATTCGGTATGAACCCTGCTGAACGCGAACAATTTCACGAAGTCGAGGAGATCTTCTACGCCGCGCTGGAGCTTCCCCCGGGCGCGGAGCGCGACACGCTGATAGCCGAACAGTGCGGCGCTGACGAGAACCTGAGTGCCCGAGTCGCTCTGCTGCTTGAACATTGCGAGCGCATCCGGGCGGTGGCGCCCGCACCCGCGCGGCCGTTGCCGCGTTTCGGCGCGTGGCAGGCCGTGAAGCTGCTCGGGCGCGGCGGCATGGGCACCGTCTATCTGGCCGAACGCGCCGACGGCGCCTTTCAGATGTCGGCGGCCGTAAAGGTGGTGCCGATGGCCCTGGCCTCCCATGAGATCGAGGACCGCTTCCGCCGGGAGCGCCAGTTCCTGGCCAGCCTCGATCATCCGAAAGTCGCCCGGCTGATCGATGGCGGTGTCACCGAGACCGGACTGCCCTATCTGGTGATGGAATTCGTCGGCGGCCTGACCATCGACCTCTTCTGCGATGCCCACCAGCTCGACACGCGGGGCCGCATCACCCTGATGCGCCAGGTTCTGGAGGCGCTGGCCTATGTACACGGCCGCCATGTGATCCATCGCGACGTGAAGCCGTCCAACATCCTGGTGGACGACGCGGGCAACGTGAAGCTGCTGGATTTCGGCACCGCCCGCCTGGTGGACGTCACCGCCGAAACGGCGCTCACCAAGACGGGCGTATTCGCCTTCACGCCGGACTATGCCAGCCCCGAGCAGGTGCGCGGCGAGCCCGTGGCCGTGGCTTCCGACCTGTATTCGTCTGGCGTGCTGCTCTATCGTTTGCTGGCCGGCCGCTTACCCTATCGCATTGCCGACCCATCGCCGGCCGGCGCGGCCAAACTCATCGCCGGCGCGCAGCCGGAGCCGTCCAAGCTGGACGCGCCGCTCGATGCCATTCTTTCGAAAGCGCTGCGTAAGGACGCCGCCGCTCGCTACCAGTCCGCCAGGGAGATGGATGCGGACCTGGCGCGCTACCTGGAAGGGCAGCGGGTTCGCGCGCGGAAACCGCGCAAGAAGTTTTGGACCGCAGTGGCGATGGTGTTGGTCATAGCTGCCGCTGGTATTTTGGGGTGGCGTGTGCTGCGCATTCCGTCCCACCAACTCATCCCTTTTGACGCCGGTGTCCCGGACGCCATGCAGCCGGCGCTTTCCCGCGATGGCAAATGGCTGGCGTTCGCCTCGCCCGGAAAAAACGGGACGCATCCGGACATCTGGATCAAGCCTATGCCGAACGGCGCGGCCAAACGCGTTACCGCGGGCGATGCAGCGAACGACGAACCTTCGCTGTCTCCCGACGGCCTATGGCTGGCTTTTCACTCTACGCGCGCACCGGCCGGGATCTACCTGCAGCCGGGGGTACCCTCAGGTTCCGGCGCAGCGGCTCGGTTGCTGATCGAGGGCGGCCGGAGCCCGCGCTTTTCGCCGGATGGGAGGTGGGTCGCGTATCTGAACACGGCCGAGAACGGCGGGGACGTCCAGGCTTTCAATACGCGCATGCTATACATCGTGCCGGCACAGGGAGGCGAGCCCGTGCGGCTGGCCAGGAACGCATCGTCGTTTCAGGGATTCGCCTGGAGCGCCGACAGCCGGAACGTGCTCTTCCTGTTGCACGACGAGGGCGTTGCGCCCCGGCTGTGGAGCGCCCCATTGGATGGCGGACCCGCCGCGCTGGTGCCCGACTTCAGCGAAGCTGTGTCTTTGTACGCACGCGCTTGCGCCGTGGTGGGCGAGCGGTTCCTTTACTCCTACACGGATGGTAAGGAAATGGCTGCGGCGCTGGGCGAATTCCTGCTCAAGCCGACCTTCCGTGCCAGCCGGTACTCCAGTGCGCAATCCCATGCACAGTTGCTGATGTCCGGTTGCACCGCATCCGGCGCGGACACGATCCTGGCCGATGGAGTAGACAACCAGTCAAGCGCCTGGGCGCTGCCGATTGACGCGGAGAGCAGCGCCGTGCGCGGACCGCTCGCCGCTTTGGGGGAACTGGCGCGCGGAAGCCCGCAGTTCACCCCGGACGGCGGTTCGTTCCTGGTGGATGCGGCCGGCGCCGCGAGCGTCCTGCGGGATTACCGGACCGGAAAGGGTAGAGAATTGCCGGGAGCGGATCTCCTCAGTTCCGACGGTCTCTTTGTCCTCGAAGTGAGCGCCCGGAGTGCCGGCACGGCTCCTCAGATCTCGAGAGTTCTGAATCTGAAAACGGGCGACTCTTGGGGATCGATGCAGGGAGGCGGGGTGGAATGGGATCTCTCGCGCGGTGGCCAATGGTTACTCAAGACGAGCATAGAGGGACATCGCACGATTGTGGCCTGGGATACGAGAACCTCCGAGCATAAGCCGGTCTACTCGCATCCCAGCGCGAACCTGTACCTGGCCACGTTCTCGAATGACATGCGCTGGGCGGTCTTCACCTCCGAGGAGGGTGGCGGGCCGCCGCATATGTGGGCCGCGCCGTTCCGCGGCTTGCAGGATGTTCAGCTCGCGAACTGGGTGGACCTCGGAGTAGGCGATTATCCGCGCTGGTCCCCAGGCGGAGGCCGCGTTTACTTCACGCAGGTTCATGACGGGTTCGAGTGCATCTTCACGCGCGCTGTCGACCCCCTAACCAAACAGCCAGTGGGTGCGGTGAGTGTGGTACAGCATTTCCATGGGCGGATGACGCCAAAGGGCCTGGCGCCGGGCACGTTCCGCATCTCAGTGGCGCAAGACAAGATCGCGTTCGCGCTGGGTGAGCAGGTCCACCAGTTGTTGCAGTGGAAGTAACGACTCTAAACGCCACAGACAGGTAACGCCCCGCTAAAACCGGCGCGCCTCGCCGATCTGCCACGCGCCAACGGGCATCAGTTCCGTGCGAATGCGTAGCGCTTCGCGTGCCAGAGGCTGGGCTTCCGCGTCGTCGCCGCAGGCTTCCAGAGCGCGCGCCAGACCGAGCGCCGCCGTCGCGACCAGCGCGTCGCTCTCGGGGAGAAATTGGCGGGAGATGGCCAGCGCCTCGCGCGAAAGGGGCACGGCCTCGGCGCAGCGCTTCTGCGCGACACGCAGCGCCGACAATATCCTGCACCTTCGATAACGACGGCGATCTGTATTGCTCGGGATCGACCGTGAAAGTCGCTCCGACAAGCGAGGGACGCAAGGTGCAGCTATATGGCATGGCTTCTCCGGAGAACTGGTTCGAGGATTTCGGATCCGGGCAGTTCTCGGGCGGCGCGGCGCAGGTCG
Source organism: Bryobacteraceae bacterium (assembly GCA_049511415.1). GTDB lineage: Bacteria > Acidobacteriota > Terriglobia > Bryobacterales > Bryobacteraceae > Bog-159. The sequence continues at coordinate 7,735 of JBEKYC010000078.1, forward strand.
CTGGGGACCCCGCCTTCGCATCCACCATCAACACCGGCGCAACCTATCGCGTTTTCCTGACGCCGAACGGCGACTGCAAGGGACTCTACGTCACCAGCAAGACCGCCGGCGGCTTTGAAGTCCGCGAGTTGGGTGGCGGAACGAGCAGCGTATCGTTCGACTATCGCATCGTGGCCAAGCGGCTGGGCGATACGACGGTCCGCCTGCAAGACGTCACCGCGCAGATGGCACAGATGGAGCAGGTTAAAGCGGATATGGCGGCAAAGAACGCCGCACAAGCCGCACTGAAACCGGCCCATTAAGTAGGCATCGAGTGACAAAAAGCAAAAGCTCCGGGGCCGTGTGGAACGGCTTCCGGAGCTTTTGTGCATTGTCTCTGGGATCATTCATAGCGCAGCGCAGCCAGCGGGTCGGTGCGCGCGGCGCGGCGGGCGGGCAACAGCACCGCGACCACCGCAACCAGCAACAACAGGGCCGGAACCACCACGAACGTCAGCGGATCGGTAGCGCTCACGCCATACAGCAGGCTGGCCGCAAACCGGCTGATCGCCAGCGCCACGGCGAGACCGATCGCCACGCCAATCCCCGCCAGCGTCAGACCTTGGCGCGCCACCAGCCGGAGCACGCCGCCGGAGCGCGCGCCCAGCGCCATGCGTATGCCGATCTCCCGCGTGCGTCGGCGCACGGAGTAACTCATCACGCCGTACAACCCCACCGTCGCGAGCGCCAGGCCGACCGCGCCGAATACTCCCAGCAGCAGGGCGATGAGCCGGGGCATCAGGAGGGCCTTGTCTACGTGCTCGTCCATGGTCTCGGTGTTGGAGACGGCCAGGTTCGGATCGAGCGCCGCAATCTGCCTGCGCACCGGGCGGATCATGGCGTTGGGATCGCCCGTGGTTTTCACGACAATGGAGATGCCGTAGAAGCTGAACACTTCCTCGGGACGGGCTTCCAGGAAAAGGAATGCCGCATCGGAGGGCTGCTCACTCAGCATACGGGATTTGAAGTTTTTGGCGATGCCGATAACTTCGTAGGTGTGGCCTTCTCCGGTGATGCGGCGGCCGATGGGATCGGCGTTGGGAAACATGTGCTGCGCCATCTTCTGGTTCAGGATGATGGACACCGCATCGGTCTGCTTATCGAAATCGCGGCCATGCAGCAGGGGGAGGCCCATGGTTTCGAAGAAGTGCGCGCCGACGGAATACACATCGACTTCGAGCTTTTCGGCGTCTTTGACACCATCCACCTGAAAGTTCAGCGAGGTTCCGCCCATGCTTAGAGGCACGCTATCGAGATAACTCACCGAGCGGACGCCCGGCAATGCCGATACGCGTTGGCGAAGTTGGGAGAGATACTGGCGGGTCCTCTCGGGCGAATACTGGCTCAGCTTGGGATTGGTGGCCATCAGCAGGACGTGATCGGGGCGCATCCCGATATCGATGGAAGCGGCTTTTTCGAGGCTGCGCAGGAACAGGCCGGCGCCGGCCAGCAGCACCAGAGACAGAGACACCTGCACGACCACCAGCAGGTTGCGCATGCCCATGCGGCGGAAGCTGCCAAAGGCGGCGGTCCGGTCTTTCAGCGTGAGGGCCAGATCGGAGCGTGTCGCGCGCAGGGCCGGCGCGAGGCCGAAGACGATGCCGGTGACTACGGCCAGAGCGGCGGTGAACCAAAGCACGCGCGCGTCCGGCGCGAAATCGAATTTGACGGGCAAGGGCAGCGGCAGAGTGAATCGCGAGATGGCCAGGGTTGCGGCGGCGGCCAGAGCGAAGCCGCCCACGGCGCCGATGAGGGAAAGCAGCCCGCTTTCGGTCAGCAACTGGCGGATCAGCCGGCGCCGGTTGGCGCCCAGGGCCAGGCGCAAACCGATCTCGCGCTGCCGGCCGATGGCGCGCGCCAGCATCAGGTTGGCGACGTTGGCACAGGCGATCAGCAGCACCATGCCGACCAGCACCGCCAGCATGGCCATGAGGCCGATGGCGAAACGGTCCAGGCCGCCGATCAATCCGCCGGAAGCGGCCAGGCTGATCGCCGCGCGCGGCTTTTCGTTCTTGCGGTACGCGCTATCCAGCCGTCTCTCAACTACGTTCAACGCGGCGGCAGCCTGTGGGCGGCTGACGCCCGGCTTGAGTCTCCCATCCAACATCAACCAATGCGACTTGCGATCGGAGTTCACATTGTCCTTGGCCAGATCGGGCATGATCTGGCCGGACATCGAGAGCGGCACCCAGAAATCCGCGAGCAAGGCGCGGTCGGTGCCGTGGAATCCGGGCGGCATGATGCCGATGATGGTGTAGCTCTGGCCATTGATCAGGACCTGGCGGCCGACGGCGTCCGGCGCCGCGGCGAATCGGCGGCGCCACAATCCGTTGCCGAGCACGACTACCGGGTTAGCACCGGCCGCGCGATCCTCGGCGGGAGTGAATGGCCGTCCGAGCACCGGCGTTATGCCGACCACCGAAAAGTAATTGCCCGCCGCGACCTGGCCCCAGATCCGCTCCGGCTCGCCGGCGCCGCCGAGATTGGCCGGGATCAGGGGGAAGTGCGCAGTGAGGCCTTCGAATACCTGCGTAGTCTGGTCGCGATAGTCGATGTAATCCGGGTAAGAGAACGATTTGCCCTGGTCCAAGCTCACCAAGCGGGAAGGCTCGCGCACGGGCAGGGCGCCGAGCAGCAGTCCGTTGACGATGCCGAAGACTGTTGCGTTGGCGGCGATCGCCAGCGCGACCGATAGGGTCACGGCGATGGCGAAGCCGGGATTTTTCAGAAGCGTGCGGGCCGCGAAGGTCAGGTCCTGTTTCACGGTGCCGAGAAAATTCGATTGCGTCATATGGTCGCTGCTCACCTATACAGACGATGGCGGCGGCTGACAATAAACAAGCGGCTCCGGTGGGCGCTAATATCCCTAGTGGCCGGTGCACTGCGATGCTCTCATGGCTCGTTCAGGAACTGGTGACTGCGACTTTGGCGATCTCTTCCGGCGCCCGAGCGTCCGCGGGTTTGACGAAGCGGCGATACAGGTAGCGCACCAGATACAGAGAGCAGCCAATTGCGACGGCCAGCACGGCGTTGACGACCAGCACGGCGACGGCGGTGGCCAGGAAGGCCGAGGCATCCACGCGGCGCATGCGCGGCAGCCTGCGCCAAGTGCTCCACTCCAGCAGGCGCAATCCGATATAGGCCGTTACGCCCGCCAGAGCCGGAACCGGGATGCGCGAGATGTATGCGCCTCCCAGGCCGAGAAAGCCGAGAATGAAGACCGCGTGGAAGATGTTCGACAGGCGCGTGGAACCGCCGCAGCGGACGCTGGCCAGACTGCGCGCGGGAATGCCGACGCTCATGGGCGCGGCGAACATGCCGGCCACCACGTTGGCGATCCCGTAAGCGCCAAGTTCGGCATCCGCGTCGGCGCGCTTCAAATGTTTGTGGCGGCCGCGGAAGTGTTCCACCACGCGGGACGTGATCAGAATATTCACGGAGCTGACGAAGGCCAGTCCGAAGGCGGAGGGAATCACATGCAGCGCATCCGCGGGAGACCAGGCAAAGCCGGTCAAGGGCGGGATCTCGAAGGGCAGCTTGCCAATCTCCTTCTCGCGCAAGCCGAGCAGCACTTCGAGGGCGACCGCCACGAACACGCCGATCAACGGCGCGGGGGCCTTGGGAACAAAATGCGCGGCGGCAAACGCGACGGCGATCACACACAGGCTGATGGCCACCGCGCCGAGATGCGCTTCACTTACATGCGAGAGTATCTGCCAGCTTTGATAGAGCAGATTATTCGAGGTGCGGTCCACGGCCGTCTTCACCGCCGTCATGGTGGCAAGCTGAGAGAGCACCATCATGGCGCCGATGCCGCAGGAGAAGCCGGAAACGACCGGCAGCGGAACCATCTGAATGTGACGGCCCAGGCGCAGGAGACCGAAGGCCATCATAAACACCGAAGCCACGATGCAGACCTTGGCCGCGCCGCCGGTCCCCTGCGTCTCGACGGCATGCGCGATGAACGGAACGGTGGCGCTGGCGGTGCCGCCGATCAGCACCGGATTGCGCCCCAGTATGGCGGTGATCGGCGCGCTGACGATGGACGTTACCAGGCCGAGGACCGGCGGCAATCCCATCAGGGAAGCCATGGCCAAGCCATAAGGGATGGCGATGAGGGCGGCGATCAGGCCGCCAAACAGATCGCCGGCCAGCGCGCGCCAGGAATAACGCAGTTTCAATCGCAAATCTCGCCTGCGTCTGCGCGGCTACGCGTTATAGCATTTCAGGCAGGCGGTCTTGAACTTGGCCATCTCTTCTTTGGTCCCCACGGTGACACGCACCCAGGTGGGCCAGACGGGCCAGACGCGGCCGATGTAGATCTTCTCCTGCGTCATGGCTTTGAAGAATTCGCCGCCGGGGCGCTTGGTATTCATCATGAACTTGTTGCTTTCCGAGGGGATGAATTCAATGTTCCTGGAGGCCAGGAAGCTGAGCGTGTCCTCGCGGATATCGGTGATGATCTTGCGGCGCTCGGCCACCAGGGTCTTCACCTTTAAGCTGGCGGTGGCTCCCACCATGCCGGTGATAGGCATGGCTCCGGCGGACCAGTCTTTCATTTTGGCCAGCAGGTCGGGCCGCGCGATGGCGGCGCCGGCGCGCAGTCCAGCCATGCCATAGAGCTTGGAGAAGGTGCGCAGCACGATCAGATCCTTATCCTGCGCGACCAGATCGGTGCAGGGCACGGCGCTCGGGGAGATGTGGGTGTAGGCTTCGTCGAGCAGCAAGACCGTTTCTTTGGGCTTGTTGGCCAGCAGCCATTCAATATCCGCGCGGCTGGTGAGGGTACCGGTGGGGTTGTTGGGATTGCAGATGTAGACGACACCCGGCGACGCGTGCGCGGCCAGCATGGCGCGCACGTCGTGATCCCAGGTTCCTTTGCGCAGCGGCACATTGACGGTGGCCGCGCCTATAAACTTCGCGGCGCGCTCGCCGGCTTCGTAGCCCGGGTCGGCCTTGACGAAGGGACGATCCTTGGAACAAAACGAGAGAACGGCGCGATGCAGCGGGTCGCTCGATCCGGCGTAGGGCACCACGTATTCGGGTTTCACGCCGCAGACTTCCGCCAGCGTGTCGCGCAGCGCGAAGGTCTCTTCGTACATGTACCGCCCGCCCTTTTGCACCACGCTGTGGATGGCGTCGGCCGCTTCGGGACAGGGGCCCATGGGATTTTCGTTGGCGTTGATGCGGACGGCGTCCGGCGGCATATTGCGGACCATGGAGAGCTGCGCCAGGGCGCGCTCGTTATAGAACGGCAGAGCCGTGCCCGCCGCTACTACCGTTGCCAGGCGTCCCAGATCGCGCCGTGAAAATCCACGCCGCAAGAGATCTTTTGTCTGCGCCGAGTTGAAAATCGTCATAACCCCTCCCTGTGTAGATTGTAGACCACTCCGGCAAACGGAATGAACCGCCACCTATAACTTATCGTTTCAAACGCCAGGCCGAATGGCTACATGCCCGCCAACAAAAATTTTGAATGGGACCCATAGATGGGAGCTATCCACGAAGCCTGCCACCACTACCAAGGGGGTCCTGGTCGTATTCTTCTCCGCGCGGTATGCCAGCTTCCTTCGCAGTCCGGTATTCGCTTCCTTCGCATCTACGCAGCGGATCCGTGAGCGCCCGAGCCCAGAATGGACCGGGCTCTGGTATCAACGGCATGGGCCAGCATATCCCGAACTTCCCGGATACGTCCTTGCGTTTCGGCAAGTTCTGCCTCCTTATCGCGTATCTTGCCTTCGACGCTCACTAGTGCAGCGTTCGCGCGCCGGAACTGCTCGCTTTCGGTTGGAAGCGCCTCGTTCAGTTCGGCGAGGGCGCGCTCCGCGTCCGCCAATTTGCCAGTCAAGTAGCTCCTGTATTCCAAACGGCTCTTGACGTCTAGTGCGGATTGAGGACTCTCAAGTGCGGTCAGTTCTGCGTGGAAGACTGCTCTATCGGCATTGATGGCGGCAATCGCCGAGTTCAGTTCGGTTAAACTCTTATTGGCTTCGTCCGCAACGCCGCAGGTATTTTGGACCTCGGTTTTGATCTGTGTCAGCTCGTGACCTATCCTTGAACGCATGTTTTCCAGTATGTCGAGGTTGTGGGTCGCGGCTGCTGTCCGGGCGCGCGACTCTGCCTGTTGTTTTTCCAGAATTCGAGCGGGAATCCAGACATCCCGCAGAAATTCATAAAGGCGCTGCGGGGACATTCCGGACGCATTCGCAGTCGACCGCTCTGTTGCGGGCAGCATCGAATCAAAGGTTCCTGCAAGGTATCGGCAGTACTCCTGCTGGAGTACCTCACTGAAGTATAGTCGAACCGAGCTAGGCTCAAATAGTTTTAGCAGTAGTAATCCGGTGAAGATAAACGCCAGGAAGGCCCTGATTGCCAGTTCCGTGCTGCGGTTCTCAGGTCGCCCGCGCAGCGCTTCGAGCGCTTTACGATTCTCAAGGACGCTTGACATTGGAAGAGCCAGATTATATTGGGTGTTGAGCTTATCGCGGTTTACTTTCCAATCCGTGGCCATCGCATCGAAGTCAGATAGCGCTTGCTGTTCATCATTTACAGCCGCATTGAGCGCGTCAGTAAGGTTAGATAGGCTCTCGGCAAGAGCGATTGATGCTGGTCCTTGTCCGTAACGGCCCGACAACCCTTTACCGGCTACCTCTTTTTCGTACTCAGCGCGCTTAAGCTGGATCTCGTCATTCTTTTGTCTGATAACTGAATCGTATTTCACGGCGAGACCCTTTCGCGTCGCCTCAATAGCCTGATTTGCTTCCGATGCAACATAGCTCTGAATGTCTTTGTAGAAGACCAGTTGAGCCAGGTATGGCGATGTAATCATGAGTGAACCTACTAGCAAGGCTATGCGCACGCCGAATGTAAACGCCTCTTTCGCTCGCCGAACACCGGCAGATGTAGGTTCTCTCCCCAGGATGGATTTTGAATGTTCGCCCCAAGCGCGATCCAGCGTGATCAGGGAGGTGTCGATCAGCCAGACAACTATGAAGATCATCGCGCCGGTAAACAGGCTGACAATAATCCGAGCGGCTCCCGTGCCGAACAGAAAGCCGAGATATCCCCAAGCCAAAGCCTCCGCGCATGCCATCGCAAGTACGAGCAGTTGCGCCGAGAACAGCCAGAACGCGGCCGACGACGTTAACAGGCGGTCGAGATGGGGGCGAAGCTGAAGATGCTGACGTAAGACCGACATAGGTTCTCCATTTCAAATCTGCTATAAACCTTCAAATGTTGTTGAAGCGCATTCATTCGAGATCACAAAACAGGTACCCCCAGGACGGCACCCGTTCCGGAGCTCATCTTCAGGGTGATCGAGGGGGCGCTGTAGCTGGCTCCAGAGCTTCTTTGCAACCGTAAAATCCGGGGAACGAAACGAACTCCAGAGGTCGATCCAGTCCGGTTTGACAGCACATCCCAGTGCCCACTTGTATTTCAAAGCATCAAGGAAACCGGGGGTCCACGCTTCGGGGGGATGTACCTCGTACAAATTGATGCCGGACAGTCCGGTATGTTGAAGTTGACTGAAGAGCAGTTTCCATCCGGGCCGGGGGACGGGCACGTAGAATGATTGTGCTCTGAGACTAGAATTCGGGTATACAAAGTGATGATTCCCCAACTTTCGGAGATCACCATTCCAGTCAAATATGAGGCCCTTAGCGCCCGGGGCGTACTTTTCCGCAAGCCGATTGGCGCTGGCGGCATCGCGGGTCCGCTCCAGTTTAATGGCCCCAAACGGCCGCGTGGATTCCGAAAGAACGGGTTCAGGAAGCACAATGCTGCCGGATCGAAGAGCGTGTGTTGCAATCGCTATCGCGACCAAGCTTGCCCCAATGCTCGTAGTATGGGCGAGTGACGGGAGAAGCAGCGTGATCAACCCCGAAGGCGTCGCTTGCTGTTGAACCGGCGGTGCAGAGCTAAAGGGCCGCGAATACTCCGGACCACCGCTTCCGGGGTTTGAAGAACGAGGACTTTCAGCACGGTTTCCGTTCGTGCCTCCCGTGCTGTGAGACGGTACATACCCCGTTGAAAGTAGCCACCTGTTTGCCACGTTCGCCTCCGGCGGAACTCGACTGAGGTCGACAACACGGCCGTCAGAAATCAGCGCTCAATGCGAGATTCACTGCAAGGCAACAGCCCGAGAGCGCCGAATCAGCCGGCATCCCGATTCCATTTAGGCTTTATCCCTAAGCCGCTCTATACTCCGTTGCAAAATAGCACAGAATCATAACCGCTGTCAACTACGAATGTATGGTACTATGCTTCCATAGCAGCAAAGCGGGAGGGGCAAAAAAAAAGGCCAGGAGCCCATGTGGGGTACCTGGCCGCGAGGATCGTCTAAAAGCCTTCGCTTAAGCGTTGAGGAGGCTGGCGATCGGTTTCTCCATAAGACCTTCCATCACGTTTTTCAGACATTCCTCTACCGCGGTGGCAACGAATTCATTTTGTGAGACTCCCTTTACAAAGCAGTAGACTCTCAGCTTGTCGTGCACTTCCTTCCTAAATCGGAAGCTTAGCGCTACGACCGAATCTTCTTTGCTCGCACCCGCGGATGATCGGGGCACTTCGCCTGATCGCCCGTGCGGGCGGGCTGGACGATGGACGTTTCCTTCCTGCGGCATGGTTTACCTATGGTTTACTCCTTTTCGTGAATTTGGTCCCGCTAGCGGCGGACCACCGATTTGAGAGGCCCATCAATGGCCCGCACCTGTCATACCAAAATCGCATATGGTAATATATCGACCGAAGCACTGAATTTCAATAGGCGGGACGTGCATGAAGTACTGTAGCACGCTTCTATAGAATTATCCATAGTATACTTGGTTGACTTGATTGCTCATCAATACATAACCACTATCCGTGGTGCACTGCCACTTCGGCTTCCAGTTCCGCCCAATGTTCGGCAACAAGGGCCTGGATCACCGCGCTGACTGAGGCCCGTCCCCCAGACTCCTGCGCTCGCTTGAACGCGACGGCCCGCAGCAGGCGCCACGTGTCGTGGGGGATGTGAATTGCCGTGGTCTTACTGCCGAGTTCGCTCTGATCAACAAGCTCTTTGGATATCGATGTCTTGGGGCTAGTTCTTCGGGGTGTCTTTTTTCGCAATTTTGCGCGTCCTTTTAAGTCCCGCCGCAAAAGAATATTAAAATCACTGATGATACATCACTAATACTGGGAATTGTCAACTGCTGTGCTCCGAGAGTTCCGACGTAAACAGCCATGTAATATCTACAGAACCCAATTTGCCCCCTTCGTAAGCAATCGCACGATAGCCTCGCTATTGTACAACCTGTTACATCTCACAGTTAATTCGCATTAAACTCACGACAAGGTGAACCGATAGAGGCGGCCGCGGTTCACGGCGAGCTTTACCGCGCCTCCATCCGCGGGTGCGACGCGCATGGCATGGCCATCTTCGGTAACGGCAGCGATGGGCCGGGCCGCGCGGACCACGGCTTCCGCCTGGCCTGACGACCATTTCAGATCCACGGTCAGGCCGCCGCGGGCGCGCAGGCCGGTGACGCTGCCTTCGCCCCAGGCATCCGGCAGGGCGGGCAGAAAATCGACGCCGTCATCATGGCTTTGCAGCAGCATCTCGGCCACCGCGGCGGTTCCGCCAAAATTGCCGTCGATCTGGAAGATCCAGGAGTCGCCGGCCGGGTGGGTATCGAATAGGTTGGGACCGGTGCTGTGCTTCAGCAGCATGACCAGAGACTCCCAGGCTTTGCCGCCATCGAGCAGCCTGGCCCAGAAATTGATCGCCCAAGCGCGGCTCCAACCAGTGTACGCGCCGCCGGCAGCCAGACGGCGCTCCAGCGAGACGCGCGCGGCGGTCCAGAATTCCTTTTGGCGGCGGGAGGTGAACTGGCTGCCCGGAAAGAGCGGGTACATGTGCGACATGTGGCGCTGGCCCGGCGTGCTTTCTTCAAAGTCGCGGGACCATTCCTGCAACTGGCCGTGGCTGCCCACCTGGTACGGGACGAGGCGCGCGCGGGCGGCCTGGAGGCGGGCGGCGAAATCGCCGTCGATACCGAGAATGCGGCAGGCCTCGATACAGTTGCCGAACAGTTCGGAGATCAGCGCCATATCCATGGTGCAGCCTTCGCTGGTCTCGGCGGCGCGGCCGTCGGGCGCACGGAAATCGTTCTCGGTGGATAGCGATGGGCAGGTGGTCAAGTGACCGTCGCCTCTTTCGATGAGCCAGTCGAGATAGAACTCGGCCGAGGATTTCATCAGCGGGTAGGCTTTGGCGCGCAGAAACTCCCGATCGCCGCCGAATGCATAGTGCTCCCAGAGGTGCGCGCAGAGCCAGGGACCGCTCATGCCCCAATTGGCCCAGGTGGGCGATCCGCCGCCGAAGTTGCCCACTGGTGCGGATTGACGCCACAGGTCCACGTTGTGGTGCGAGACCCAGCCGCGGCAGCCGTAATTCACGGCGGCGGTCCGGGCGCCGGTATGGCTCAGGCCCTCGATCAGATCGAAGAGGGGCGCATGGCACTCGGCGAGGTTGCAGGTCTCCGCCGGCCAGTAGTTCATCTGGACATTGATATTGGCGGTCCAGTTGGAACTCCAGGGCGGACGCAGTTGGCCGTTCCAGATACCCTGCAGATTGGCGGGCTGCGATCCGGGGCGCGAACCGGCGATCAGGAGATAGCGGCCGTATTGGAAATAGAGCGCCGCCAGATCGGGGTCGGGACGATCGGCGAACGCGCGCAGCCGCTCGTCGGTGGGGAGCGGCGGGGCGGCGAGTTTGGGAAGACGGAGGCTGACGCGGCGGAACAGCTTTTGATGATCGGCGATGTGGGCCTGGCGCAAGGCGGTGTAGGACTTGGCGCGCGCGGATTGGAGGACGCGCGCATTGGCGGCGGCGATCGCGGCGGCGCTCGCATCGGGATCGCGATCGTAGCCGCGGAAACCGGTGTGCGCGGAGAGGAGCAGAATCACGGAGCCGGCGCCCTCGATGCGCAGCCTGTCGCCAGCAGGCCGTAGCGTGCCCTTGTCGATGATGGCTTGCAAGGCTGCTTCGAAGCGCATGCCCTTGCCTTCGGCATCGTCGTAGAGGATCGGATTGGCGGAGCGCAGGTAATCCGGATCGGCGTGCGCGGGCGCTTTGCCGGTCAGGATCAAACGGCCGTCATCGGTGGCGGCGGTGGCGAAGTGGATGGGGCTGTCGAGGGACAGGGTGAGACGCATGCCGGCAGGATCGGTGGTGGTCAGGCGCAGCACGATGACTTGATCGGGCATGGAGGCGAACGCCTCGCGCACATACGCAGTGCCGCCGGCTTGATACGAGACGCGCGCGAGGGCCGTGTCGAGATCGAGCTCGCGGCGGTAGTCGCGCAGATCCGCGGCATGATCCATTTGCATGTGCAGGTCGGCCAGGGGCAGGTAAGATTCGTTGAACGGTCCCTGCATCTTCTTACAGGCTTGATCGGCGGCGTGATAGTCCTGGGCTTCGAGCACCAGGCGGCGCACTTCGGGCAAGTGTTCTTTGGCGCCGGGATTGTTCCACGGGCGCGGGGAACCGGCCCACAAGGTGTCTTCGTTCAACTGCAGGCGCTCGGCGGGCGCGCCGCCGAAGATCATGGCGCCGAGACGGCCGTTGCCGATGGGCAACGCATCGGTCCATCGCTCCGCCGGCTTCCGGTACCAGAGCTGCAATTCCGGAGATACCGCGGTATCCGCGCGCGCCGCAGCGAGCGACGCGGAAACACCAGCTACAAATTCACGTCTGGTCATACCTGATTTCCGTAACTGGCTGTACTATACTAAGCCAGGAGATTTCATGCTACCCGATCTCATTGCGGCCAGCTTTTCCGTCCTGCGCAAGCACAAACCGCTCATTCTGTTTCCGATCCTGGGCGCCATTGCGGCACTGTTGGTGGCCGCCGCATTTGCCGGTTTCGGGGGGCTGTTCTCGAGCGCCGGCCGGTCCCGGGACCTCGGAGTGACGGCCTATCCTATCCTTTTTCTCGGGTACTTACTCTGCGCCTTCGGCGTGATCTTTTTCAATTGCGCCCTGGCCGCGTGCGCCCAGGAATGCCTGGCGGGAGGCGATCCTACCATCGGGTTCGGGCTGCGCCGGGCGCTCGGCCGGACGGGAACGATTTTCGTTTGGGCAGCCATCTACAGCACCGTCGGCATCCTACTGCGGGTTATCGAGCGGCTGGTGCCGCTGGCCGGAAGAATCGCCATCTGGCTCTTCGGCGCAGCCTGGGGCATGGCCACTTATCTGGTTGTCCCCGTGCTGATCCTGGAAAACCGCAATGCAGTCGATTCCATCCACCGATCCTCTCAACTGCTCCGCGACACTTGGGGACCGCAGCTTACCGCGAGTATCCGATTGAGCTGGCGTTTTCTGCTGTTCGCCATCCCCGGCGTGGTAGTGGGCGCCATCGGCATGAACTATTACCGGCCGCTGGTGGCGCTGGCGATCGTCTACCTGGTGGCGCTGGTGACGGCATTGTTCGCGGCCAACGGAATTTTCGAAGTGGCGCTCTACCGCTATGCGGCCGGCGACTCCGCGCACGCGGATTGGCCGCACGATGCGATGACGTCGGCTTTCCGTCCGGCGCGTTAATCAGCCGTTGCGTTTCAGCAGGCCGATGGTATTGCCGTCGAGGTCGGCAAACCAGGCGAAGGTTCCAGTGGGGATCTTGATGGGCGGGACCAGCGTCCTTCCACCCAAGGCGGTGGCTTTGTCGAGAGCGGCCTGAACGTCATCCACATCCACGTAAAAGATCGTGTAGTGTTGGGGATCGTGGCCGAGCGAGGTGATGTGGCCGGGAATGCCCCCCTGGCCGGCGGTGTCGATGGTGGCGGCCGGGCCTTGCACGTGCCAGCCGAACAGCTCGCTGAAGAAGTGCTCGGTGCGGGCGCGGTCGGTACAGCCGATCTCAAAATGCACGACGGGTCGTCCCATATCCTTCTCTCCTGGTTGCGCAGCGCTACGCGATTGCGGCCACAAGGGCAGGGCCGCGGTCATCATTAGAGCCGTACGACGGGTATACAAGCCTGCAGGTCGAATGTTTGCCATCCTATTTCCTCCGGAAGCCGAACGAATACCTCCATGGCCGGCAAGTCCGCCGGCTCGAAGGCGACGGAGGGCAGCCAAATGCGGTACAGATAATGCCAGGCGCGGTCCACGTGGGCGAGGTCGCCGATGCAGTGGATGGCGGCAATGTCCTGGGACTCGAAATCGCGAATACTGAAGCCGCGCGGGGCGCATTCGGAAGCCTCGGGACGCAGGACGGCGCCAGCGCTTCCGCGCGACCGGACGATCTGGGCGAGCAGACCATCGCGGCCGGGCCGGGGCGGGAATGCGACGCCGAGATCGTAGCGGCAGTTTTCAAATGGTGTGATGGACGGATCGTCGAGCGACATGCCGATGAAGACGACATCCCGCAGGTCCGTGTGCCGCTCCGCCAGCCATGCGGTGAGCACGTGATACGCATCCAACAGCCCGGTACTGCCGTAAGGCGCGAAGACACGAATGTAGACATAGCGGAACGCGCTGAAGGGGCCGACCCGGACTCTAAGCTTGGCGGCGGCCTTCCAACTTTCCAGTTCTTCTACAGAGTAGAACGGGAACATCTCCGGGTCTTTGCAAATCTTGCTTTTTTCGAGCGGGCTGCGGCGGTCCCAGGAACTGGCGGTGCGGCCATAGTGGTTGCGGAAGGCGCGGGAGAACTCGGCGGTTCCGGCGAAGCCGGTCTCGATGGCGACGTGGGTGATGCGCTTGCGAGGCGACGCCTTCAGTAGCACGGCCGCTCTTTCCAGGCGCACGCGCCGCACATGGGTGTTGAGAGTTTCGCCCGTGACGGCCTGGAAGATGCGATGGAAGTGGAAGGGGGAGAAGCAGCCAATTTCCGATAACCGGTTCAGCGAAAGCTCGCCGTCCAGGTGGCGGCTTATGTAGTCGAGCACGCGGTTCACGCGATCCTGATAGTGATCCTTGGTGCGCAGCATGCGGGACCCCCAATATATCAGTCGTGGATACGAATACGCAGCCGCGATTCCGTATGCGGATGCTACAATAGCGTGCAAATGGCGGCGCGCCTCGAACCCGCTCCCGGAGCGCATCGTCCGACGCTCGTGGATCTCCGGCAACTTCGATCCGAGGATCTGAACCCCATGCTGGACGAGGAAATCGCGGCGTGGCGGGACCTGTTGGACTGGGACTTCCAAAAGTCGGCGGACCTGGTGCGCCGGTTCGTGGACATGCGTTCGCTGAACGGATTCGCGCTGGTGGAAGACGGCGAAGCGGCCGGTTACGCCTATTACGTGCAAGAGGAGCACAAAGGCCTGATCGGCGATCTGTTCGTGCGGGAGGCGTCCAGCAGCGTGGAGAATGAGGATGTCCTGTTGGAATCCGTCCTGCAAGCGCTGACGGCCTTGCCGCAGGTAAAGCGGATTGAATCGCAATTGATGATGACGCATGCGCCGCGGCGGGCGGGCATGGCGATGTCGCGCCATCTCAGCGGTTTCGAGCGCAACTTCATGATGCTGGACCTGAAACAGGCAGCATTCGCACCTTGCCGGCGGACGCCGGGAGCGCACCGGGTTTATTTTGAAAGATGGTCGGAGCACCACCAGGAGCCGGCGGCGCAATTGATCGCGGCGGCCTATCAAGGGCATGTGGACAGCCTGATCAACGACCAATACCGGTCGGTGGCCGGGGCGCGGCGGTTCCTGTTCAACATTGTGGAGTATCCGGGTTGCGGCACATTCTTCAAACCGGCTTCGGTGGCCGCGTTCGAACGCCTTAGCGGACGTCTTTGCGGGATTTGCCTGGCCAGCCTGGTATTGCCTTATTGCGGTCATATCACGCAAATCTGCGTAGCGCCGTGGGTGCGGGGCGCGGGCATCGGTTATGAATTGCTGCGGCAGTCGCTCGAATTGCTGCGGCAGGCGGGCTGCCGGAAGACCAGCCTGACGGTGACGGCTTCGAATCGGGAAGCCGTGGATTTGTATGAAGCGGTCGGATTCGATACCGTCCGCAAGTTTTACGCGTACGTGTGGGAGGGATTCTAGGCCGTTATGCTCGACTGGTTTTTTTCAGATCCGCTACCGGCCGGCTCGCCGGCTCCCGATTTTTCACTGGCGCAGCCGGATGGGAAGATGGTCAGCCTTTCCAAGCTGCGCGGCAAGAACGTGGTGCTGGTGTTCTATCCCGGCGACGACACGCCCACATGCCGGAAGCAACTGTGCGAATTCCGCGACCAGTGGGAAGACGCCCGCAAACGGAATGTGCAGGTGTTCGGCGTCAACCCGGCGAGCACCGGCAGTCACGCGAAGTTTCAACTGAAATACCGATTTCCTTTTCCGCTGCTGGCCGACGCGGGACAGAAGGTGGCGGAACTGTATCATGCCAACGGTTTGTTTGTGAAGCGCACCGTTTACCTGATTGGTCCCGATGGGGTGATCCGTTATGCGAAACGGGGCAAACCGGATCCCCGCGAAGTGCTGGCTTCGGCTGCTTAAAGGATACGGCCGGGTGTGATCCGGCCGGCACGGCGGCGCGGGTAACTGTCTGATTCAATGTACGCCGCGGTGCGACGCGCGATGTGATCGCGGTTTAGGCGCGGCCGATGGGGCCTGTGTGATAATAGCGCCTATGAGACCGATGATGCTGTCCCTGTTTCTCTCTTTGGTTGCCCTGGCGCAGGAGCCGCCGGGACCGCCGCCGGGCGAGCACCGCATGCCGCCGCCCAAGAACCTGAAGATTCTGAAGCCGGATGAGGTGATGCCGGCCATGCGGTCGTTCACCGTGGCACTGGGCGTGAAGTGCGACTTCTGCCACGTGCGAGGCGATTTCGCCAGTGACGAGAAGCACCACAAAGAGATCGCGCGCGGGATGCTGGAGATGACGCACCAGATCAACACGCATTTCCCGGACGGCAAGATGCATGTAAGCTGCTACACATGCCACCGGGGCGCCGAAGAGCCGGCCATGCGTCCGCCGGAAGGCGAGCCGCCGCCGCATCCGTAAAGATGGTTAGGGGCGGGATGCAAGGAACACGCCTTCCGCCACGATTTCAGCCGGTCCGGTCAGGAACACATCACCATCATCCCAGCGCAGATCGAGAGGTCCGGCGGGCGTAACGACGGTGGCCGGGCTGTCGATCAGCCCCCGCTGGACAGCCGCGGCGAAAGCGCCCGTGGAGCCGGTGCCGGAGCTCATGGTTTCGCCCGCGCCGCGTTCCCAGATGCGGACTTCGAGCGTTTGCCGATCGCGCGGGCGCAGAAACGAGACGTTGGTGCGGTTGGGGAAATGCGGGTGGCGTTCGATCTCGGCGCCTATCGCGCGCCAATCGAAATCGAAGTCCGCGACGGGCATGGCGCACTGCGGGTTCCCCACCCACAATAAGGTTACGTCGCGCGGGCCGGAGGCGAGCGGGAGCATGAAGCGCCCGGCGGTGAACTCGGGAGATCCCATATTCATTTCGAACACGAAGGCATGGCCGCGACGTTCCAGCAGGCGGAGGGTCTTCACGCCCGCGCCGGTACGCACGCGGACTTCGATGCCGGTATGGCCGTGTTCGATGGCGAAGGCGGCGGCGCAGCGCGTGCCGTTGCCGGATATTTCGGGTTCGGAGCCATCGGAGTTGAAGAGGCGGATGGCGATATCGTGATGCGGGCCGGCAGCGAGATCGATCAGCATCCAGCCGTCGGCGCCGACGCCAGTATGGCGGTCGCAGATGGCTTGGGCGAGGGCGGGCAGGTCGGCGTCGGGGGCGTCGGCGGTCTTCGTCAGCAGGAAGTCGTTCTTGGCGCCGTGGGCTTTGGTGAAGGGGATGGTCATGTGCGGTCAGGCAGCCGTTCGCGGCAGAACTTCCTTTTCGATGCGCGGGCGGCGTGCACGCGCCAGATGGTTGAGGCTGACGCCGATCTCGTTGAGTTCGTCCCACAGCAACTCGCCGGAGAGAATGGGTGGCAGTGCTTTTCTATGGGGCATAGTTAGTTCTCGCGGGACTGAAGTCCCGCGCGGGCTGAAGCCCGCCCTTCCGGGGTTAGCGGTGTCAGGCCGACACAGCAATGATAGATCTCAATGACGGGGGCGCGGGGGACCATGACTACTTTCATGAGTTCGTAGCGGGGTCCGCGGGCGCCGGCGCGGATGATGGCGGTCTGCACGGGATCGCCGCCTTGCACGACGGCCCACTCTTCATGCAGGAAGAGATCCGGGCGGGTGACGGCGGCGGGCCAGTGCGGCCAATTGTTCCAGGTCAAGGTTTCGCGCAGGGGGATGCCGGCGGCGCGGAAGATACCGGTCATGTCGCCGAAGGTGGTGATGATGCCGGCGCCGGGATGGTAGCGCGGCGCGAGGTAACTGGCGGCTTCTTCGGTCCAGGCGCGGCGGGCGTCGGAGTTGACCTGGGATTCCTTCCAGGTGATCCAGGCATCGGGGCGCGGATGGAGCAGCCAGGGCGCGGCGGCGGCCAGAACGATGGCGGCGGCCGCGGCGCGGACGTAGCGGACGGGCGCGCGTGTGGCGAGCATGGCTGCGCCGAATGCCAGCGCCGGCAGGAGTGCCATGCCGTAGCGCGAGTTGTAGTAACTGTTGGGCCACAGGTCCGGCAGGAAGATGGGCGTGCTGCCGGAAGAGTGCATGCTCCAGATATAGAAGACACCGGGCAACAGAAGCAGAAGCGCCGGCCAGACCGCGCGGCGTAGCGCCAGGCAGGCGGCTAACCCGACTGCGCCTATCCAGAACAGCGGCGCGCCGGCACACCAGCGCACCGCGCCTCTGTAATACAACCAGGCTTTGGCCCAGTTATGAATGCCGGGGTAATATGCGCCGGCTTGGATGGCTTTGGCGGAGTAAGGGCCGTTATAGAAATCCAGGACATTAGAGCAGCACCACCAGTTATGCGCCATCCAATAGAGCGGTCCCAAGGCAGCTATGGCGGCGAATAAGAGGGTTTTCAGAAGGCGATGGCGGCGGGCGGCGCAGACGAAGAACAGCGTTACAAACGGCAGGAGGAACCAACCGTCATAGCGGGTCAAAGTGCCGCAGAGGGCGGCAAGCGCCGCGCCGCAAACGGCGAGCCAGGATTGGGTATCGCGGAAGCGAACGGTGAAATAGAGCAGGGCCAGCAGGCAGGCCATAAACAACGGCTCGGTCATGGCGGTGGATTGCAGGTAGAGCGCGTTGGGATTGGTGGCGAAGAGCGCGGCGGCGGCGATCGCGGCCGGGCGGCTGGCGGAGACGCGAAATGCGGCGGCGTAGAGAAAGCATCCCGCCAGCACGAAGCTCGCGCCGGAGACGATGGAGGCAGCCAGAGCGGTGCGCCAGAGCGCGTCATAGCGGGCGAACAGCATGATCAGGACGTGGGGCAGGGGCAGCCACACCGAGCCGATCTGGTCGTAACCCGGCGTGCGCGAATCCAGGATCTGGCGGGCGATATTCAGGTGGGCTTCGGCGTCGCCATAATACGCCAGCCACCCGTGGGAATAGAAGAACCAGATCCAGGCGGCGCTCCAGAGAGCGAGCAGCGCGGCTACGGCGGCGGTGTTAGAAATCCGTACATGCTTTGAATTCGCGATACCGGTCCTCGACCTCATCCCTGGTCAGCGTGCGGAAGCGGTCCACGCCGAACTTCTCACAACAAAAACTCCCCATTACGGAGCCGTAGATCACGGCGCGGCGCAGGTCTTCGATACCGGCTGTGCCGCGCTCGGCGAGATAGCCGATGAATCCGCCGGCGAAGCAATCGCCCGCGCCGGTGGGATCGAAGACATCTTCGAGCAGATAGCCGGGAGCGATGAAATGGCAGCCGCCGGAAAACAGGATTGCGCCATACTCACCGCGCTTCACGACGAGTGTGCGCGGTCCCATGTCCATCACCTTAGCGGCGGCGCGGCGCAAGTTATTCTCACCGGAAAGCATGCGCGCCTCGCTATCGTTGATGAGCAGGAAATCCCACCCGCGAAGGGTTTCGAGCAGTTCGGAACGATAGTCGCGAATCCAATAATTCATGGTGTCGCCGCCGGTGAGGCGCAGGCCGTTCATTTGTACGCGGACATCGCGCTGCAAGGCGGGCTGTATGTTACCCAGCATCAGATAATGCGCAGAGAGATAAGACGGCGGCAGCTTGGGCGCAAAACCCGCAAAGACATTCAGATCGGTGCGCAGGGTTTCGCGGTCGTTCATGTCGGCGGAGTAGCGGCCTTCCCAGAAGAAGGTTTTGCCGGGCACTCTTTCCAGGCCTTCCAGGTCGATGCCTTTGGAGGAGAGCAGATCGGCATCCTCGGCGGCGAAATCATCGCCCACGACGGCCACGATTTTTACAGGAGTAAAATAGCCGGCGGACAAAGCGATATAAGTGGCAGCGCCGCCTAACATGCGGTCGACCTTGCCATGCGGCGTTTCGACACCGTCGTACGCCACCGATCCTACTACGACGAGAGACATCGTTTGATTGTAACAGGCGCGGGGCGCGTTCCCGAAGTGGTGACGGAGAATCCCGGAGAGGCTTGACAGTTAGTGCATTGGAGTATAATCAGGCCATGCCACGACCTCACAAAGAAGATCCAGAAATTCTACGTGCTGCCTTACTGGGCTACCAGCACTCACTCGAAGTTATCGACCAACGTATCGCGGACTTGCGCGGCCAGGTAGGTGGACAACCGGCGGCGCGGGCGGCCGGCGGGGGCGCAAGCGGCGGAACCAAGCGGGTTCTCAGTCCGGCGGCGCGGCGGCGCATCGGATTGGCGCAGAAGAAGCGATGGGCGGCTTATAAGAAAGAACATGCCAAGCCGGCGGCTAAGGCTCCCAAGCGCCAAATCAGCGCGGAGGGACGGGCGCGGATCATAGCGGCGACGAAGAAGCGCTGGGCGGCGTTCCGGAAGGCGCAGGCGATTGCCAAGGCTCCCGCCAAGCCCGCTGTTAAGAAAGCTGCTCCCAAGAAAGCTCCTAAGAAGGCGGCGGTTGCGGCTGCTCCCGCGGCGGTGGCGGTCGCGGCTCCATTGGAGGGCTAAAGCCTACCCCACGGAATTGCCTGCCGCAAATTACTTTGGTAAATATTGGGCTCGGCTGGCTGGGGTTGACGGTATGACTAAGTTGGATGATAGCGAGTGATTTAGTAACTGGATTTCGTCGGCGGGCGCGGCGAGGGGCAGAGATACCTGGCCACCCTGGGCGGCCGAGCGGCAGAATGCCATCATGATTTCGAAGCCGGGGTAAGCGATGTCGAAGCTACAGGGATGGACGCGGGCGGGATCATCCAGCCAATCGGCCATTTCCTGTATGTAGGGCGGCATGTCGTGGTCGTAATCCATGCAGCCGCCGCCGGAGGAAGCGCCCTGGCTGGTGACGGCGCGCCATCCGCCACCGGTGAGGACTTCGGCGAAACCATGCGGGCCTTGGGCGCCGATACGGCATTTGCGCCACCAATAGTCCACTTCGGTGACATCGGGCGCGCCGGCGCCGCATTCGATGACGCCATGCACGCCGTTGGCGAAGTGCACGAAACCGGCGATGTAATCGGGCGAGGGATGCAGATCGGCGAGCTTGCCGCGGCCGGCAGCCTGCGCCATGACCCACTCGGCGGGCGCGCCGTCGTTGAACCAGCGGATATATTCGATGAGGTGCGAGAGCATGTGCATCATCCATCCACTGGCGGTGGCGTAGACGGTGTGGACGCGGCCTAAAGCGCCGGAAGCGACGATCTCTTTCACCTTCCGATAATGCTCGCCGTAGCGATGCTGGTGGCTGACCACGGCTTTGACACCGCTCGCCTGGAGCATGCGGCGGATCTCAAAACCCTCGGCGCTGGTGAGGGCGACGGGTTTCTCCATGGCGATGAGCTGCGCGCCGCTATCGATGCCGGCATGGATGAGTGGCGTGCGCAGGTTGGGGAGCGTGCAGAAGCAGAAGACATCCGGCCGGGCGGCCTGGGCCACTTCGCGCGCGTCCGTACCTTTCAGGGTGACGCCGAGTTTCGTGGCGGCGGCATCCAGGCGGGCGGGATCGATATCGCAGAGTCCCACGACTTCGAAGCGCGGATTGCGCTGGAAGGCGAGCGCATGATGCATGCCGCGCTTTCCCATGCCGACTACGACGACGCGATATTTATCCTTCATACGGTGCGATCCCAGGCGAGCGTTTTCTCGATGACGTAGTCGACTTCTTCGGCGGTGAGCTCCGGGAACATGGGCAGCGAGACGCAGCAGGCGGCATTGCGCTCGGAATTGGGGATGGGACCGGCGATGCGGGCCTGCTTGCCCCAGGGGTAGCCTTCCTGCTGGTGGATGGCGATGGGGTAGTGGCACTTGGCATCGATGCCGTTCCGGTTGAGGTAGGCGAGCAACTCGTCGCGATGGCGCGGTGCGCGGGTTTCGATGACATACAAGTGGTAGATGTGGCGATAGCCGGGCTTCTCATACGGCAGCGTGAAGTGCTGCGCATCCTTCAGGCAGGCGGAATAACGGGCGGACCACTGGCGGCGCAGATCGTTCCAGGCGTCGATCATTTTGAGCTTGGCGCTGAGGACCGCGGCGTGGATATCGTCGAGACGGGAATTGAATCCCATGCTGTGGCAGGAGCGCTTTTCGGAGCCGTGATTGCGCAGGCGGCGGATGGTGCGGTCGATATCGGCGCGGTTGGTGACCACGGCGCCGCCATCGCCGAAGGTGCCGAGATTCTTCTGGATGATGAAGCTGGTGCAGACGGCATCGCTCAACTCGCCGATGCGGAAGCCGTCGCCACGCGCGCCGATGCCCTGGGCGTTGTCTTCGACGACCAGCAGGTGGTGCTTATCGGCGATCTGGCGGATGGCGCGCATGTCGGCGCACTGGCCGTAGAGATGGACGGGCACGAGGGCCTTGGTGCGCGGGGTGATGGCGGCTTCGATGCAAGAAGGATCGATGCAGTTGGTGCGCGGGTCGGAATCGACGAACACGGCGGTAGCGTTGGCGACCCAGATGGCTTCAGCGGTGGCGAAGAAAGTGTTGGTGGTGGTGATGCACTCGTCGCCGGGGCCGATGCCGAGAGCCATGAAGGTGAGCCAGAGGGCATCGGTGCCGTTGCCCACGCCTATGACATGTTGCATGCCGTGATAGGTGGCGAACTCCCGCTCAAAGCGCTGCAGCACGGGTCCCATGACGAAGTTGCCGCTTTCGAGGACTTCGCGGATATTGGCATCGATCTGGGCTTTGATGGCGTGATACTGCTTGACGTGGCCGTAAAAAGGAACCTGCATGGCCGTATGGTAGCTCGCTTCGGCGGGCGATGGCAGGTTTCAGGCAGCGGGAAGCTTGCCGAGGCAACAACGCTTGAATTTGATGCCGCTGCCGCAGGGGCAAAGGTCGTTGCGTCCGGGTTTGGGGGCGGCGGGGGTGGCTGAGTGGGCGCGAGCGGGCGGCTTGAATTCGGGCGGGGCGAACTCGGCTTGTGCGTTTTTGTGCACGAAGTGCACAATTTCGGGCGCGGGGGGCGCGGCAGGGGCAGGCGGGACGGACGGCTGGGCAAGCTCCTCGGGTTCCGGCAGTACGTAACGGGCGGCCCTATCGAACAGGGCAGTGGCGGCGCGGAGGCGGACGAAGGGCGAGGACTTGGGATCTTCCAGGAGCTTGAGGAGTTCGGCGACGGCTCGGTACATGAGGGGATGGGCCGCGTCAAAGAGGAGGAGGTCGCGGGTGTGGCGGGCTTTGCGGAGGGCGGCCTGGAAGGTTTCGGTATGGATCCAGTTGGCGACGGTGTTGCGGTGCACGCCGGCTTCGCGGGCGGCGGCGGTGGCCGTGGCGCCGGCGGCGATCCGGTCGAGGACGTTTAGCTGGATGGGGGTAAGGGCGTATGGTTCGGGCATGGCTTATCCTTTCAATGCCAGCGGAACATGGCGGCGGGCGGCGGGATGGGGAGGAGGGCGGGATGTGATTGGGGGGATGGGGAAGAAATATTTTTTGGAAGTGTGACTGAAGTGATAAGATTTCTACCGTATGCATGATAATCCTCCACGACGCGAAATACTGGGCGCGCTGATCGGCGCGTCGGTCTTGTCAGGTTTACCCGCGGCGGCGGGCGAAACGGCGCACAACGGCGTGCCGTATCGCACATTGGGGCGGACGGGTGAGCGGGTTTCGGCCATCGGGCTGGGCGGCTATCACATGGCTGTGCCGGCGGACGAGGCGGACGGCATCAAGCTGGTGCGCACGGCGGTGGACGAAGGCATCAACTTTCTGGACAATTGCTGGGACTATCACGACGGCAAGAGCGAAGTGTGGATGGGGAAGGCGCTGCGGGACGGGTACCGGCAGAAGGTATTCCTGATGACCAAGTTCGACGGGCGGACGCGGGAGTCCACGGCCAAGCAGATCGACGAATCGCTCACGCGGCTGCAGACGGACCATGTAGACCTGATGCAATATCACGAGAACATCCGCATGGAAGATCCGGACCGGTTTTTTGCGGCGGACGGGCCGGTGGAGGCGCTGGTGGCGGCGAAGAAGGCGGGCAAGATCCGATACATAGGGTTCACGGGGCACAAGGATCCGGCGGTACACCTGCGGATGCTGGAGGTGGCGGGGCAGCACGGATTCCATTTCGACGCGGCGCAGATGCCGCTGAACCTGCTGGACGCGCACTTCCGGAGCTTCGCGAAGCTGGTGGTGCCGAAGCTGGTGGAGCAGGGCGTGGGGGTGCTGGGGATGAAGCCGATGGCGTTCGGGAACCTGCCGCAGAAGGGGCTGGCGACGGGGATCGAGTGCCTGCATTACGCGATGAACCTGCCGACGTCGGTGGTGATCACGGGATGCGACACGATGGAGCGGCTGCGGCAGGCGTTGGAGGCGGCGCGCACGTTTCGTCCCTTGAGCGAGGGGCAGTTGGCGGGGCTGCTGGGGAAGACGCGGGAGGCGGCGTTGAGCGGGAAGCTGGAGCCGTTCAAGACTACGGCGCAGTTTGACGGGACGGCGCTGAATCCGGGGTGGATGGGGTAGGGCGAGGCGTTTGAGGCATGTGATGCTGCCATGCATGGCGAGGCTCGTGGCGTTAGAGGAGATGGCAAGCTGTTGTGCGAACCACCCCTTGTATGTGCAGACCGTGACTGACTTCAAGTCGTTGGTAAAGCGGACCTCGGGCTGCCCGCCTTTTCCAAATGAATCCGGGAGCGAGCTTTCGGGTATCCAGGCAAGCCACGCGCCGTCCGGGGCGACTGAGAAGAGGTTTGGGGGGCACGGGGAGGCTGGGATCTCGAGGAGCCCGGCGTCCCCGCCGGTGACCGTCAGTGCCCCCGGCACCAACCAGTTACTGGGATCAAGGCGTAAGCGCGCTCCGACAATTACGAAGTTGCCGCTTCTCGCAAATCGAGCCTAGCCGCGCGAGTGTCCGGGCGTCGGGCTGCGAGCACCCAGCCGCGCCGACAGCGCTGGTTAGCGTAAGCCGGGCTAATTGTCTACGTGTCATGTCTGGTGGCGCTGTTGCTCGCGGCCCTCTGGGTGGTGTCGTGCTGGCATGTGGCCGCCTCTCCTTTACATTACATGAGGCCCAAGGCAGCCAGGCATACAGCCAGTACGGCTCCGGCGAATCGCCACACGCGGCGGGTTGTGTTTGGGACAGGCATGCTCTTAATCTCCCCGTGGGGCGGCCCCTTAGCCCTTTCTATAATTTGGGCGGGTTCTATAGTGTTCCAGCATGGCAGCGGAGATTTCCGCGCTTGTCGGCCACTGGCCACGCCGTTGTCCAGCGTGGGTTTGATAGTCCTCCAGGCGCTCGGGATCGGGCTGGACGGCGTGACCCTCCTTCAGGAACAAGAGGCCGACTTTGTCCGTAGGGATACGCGTGACGAAGGCTTCGGCTTCAGCGAGAATCTCCCGCAGGCGTGTCATGGTTGCGGCGGGATCAATCGGCGGATCGCCGGCAACGCGCCGAAAGTCGGCAGCGGTATAACGGGCCGTGCGCCGAATTTCGTTGATGACCCCTTCGGGAGTGAATCCCAGGGTCTTGCCTACCGACGCGCACACCACCGCGCCAAGCGGCAAAATCCGCTCGTGGATCGTCACCAGATCCACCACATCGCGCGGCTCGCGGCGCCCGTAGGCCGCGGCAACTTTGTTTGTGGCAAGGTCCACCGGGTGCAGAACATAACCGAACAACTCGTCGCGGATCGTGGGGAAAAAGCGGAAGTCGCTATCCACAACCCATTCCAACTTGGTTGTCTCGCCGCCGCGCTCGACCAAGACCGTGTAAATGAGCGGGCTGCGCCGGAGCCATTGCAAGGCGTAACCGTGCTCCTGGAGGAATGCGGCGTCCCGTTCAGCCGCTTGCAAAACCCGTTCTTCGCGATCATGGAAAACGTCAACCCGAGAAGCGGGCCGCGTTGCGGTTCAACGGCGTACTTCCCGCCACGTAACTTTCAGGGTCGCGGTGCGCGGCAAGAAGCCCGAGAATGTCGCTTTGAATCTTAGAGAGCGGCACGGCACGCCTGCTCAATCTCTTCCGCAAGGCGCCGCGCTTGCAGATTACCTTCAACCCGCAGGCTATGCGTGATCGCCAGAGCGTCGGCGGGTGTGGGGTGGGGCACGGGTTTACTGCTCCACAACGCGGCACCCCCGAATTCCTCAAAGGCTCGACGGTAAAGGATCACAAAGTCCGGGGCCGCGGCCGGTTCACTAGTCGCCATGGGGGCTACTCTCCTTTCAGGGTACGGCATCGCAACGCCAAATGTACAGAAGTGGTTCTCGGGGTTTGGTGGCTTTAGGTGGGGCGGTGGATGTCCTATGGCTCCGGTTTTCGGGGTTCGATGCCGGCGCACGGCTCTCCCTCACCCCACCCACCGCATCAATTCCTCGCTCAGGGTATTCAAGCTATTGGTAATCCGGTCCGTCTCCACATTCACCAGCGCATACCGTTCCGCCGCCGGCGCCGCGGCGTGGATCAAAGCGTGGTGGTCTTCCCGCAGATCCGGCAGCGCGGCGGACGTTACCGGCGATCCGCGCAGGGCCGCTGCCAGCGAGTGCAGGGTCAGCTCCACATTATTGGCAAAGCGCGCGAAAACCTCCCGCGCGGGCACCGGACGGCTGGTGTACAGGCCGGCCTCCAGCGCCATGATGGCGTGGATCAGCCGGTGCGAGCTGGCCATGATCCCGCTCACCATCGTCACGGCCGGCGGCGTGGAGTTGGGCTCCCCGGACCAACGGTCGATGGCCGCTTCCAAGTTCGATCGGGCGCGCCGGGCGGCGGAACGCGCGCGGTCCAGCGCCTCCTCGAACGACGCGTCCGGGTTCACGTAGCTGTCGCGGATGGCGCGGAAATACTCGCGATAGCTGTCGAGCATTCCCGCCATGGCTTCCCGAACGCCCAGGCGTTCGCTCGTCGGCCAGAGCCAGTAGGCCGCCAGCGCGATCCCGCCGCCGATGAACGTATTCACGGCGGGTTTGGGGTCCACCCCGGCCATGGCGATCAGGAAAACCACCAGCCCCGTGACCGCCGTCACGAGGATGCCGTAATTCGCCGGCCCCCAGCAGCGCAGCACGAACATCATGCCCACGATCGCCGCGCTCTGGCCCATGGGCGCGGGCGGCAGCAGATGAAACAGCGCGGTGGCGCAAACCAGTCCCGCCAGCGTGCCCGCCAGGCGCAGCAGGCCGCGGCTGAAGGTGGAGGCGAAGTCCGGTTTCAGCACGATGGCAATCGTCATGGGCAGCCAGTAGGGCCGCCGGAATCCGTAGCCGCGAGCCAGTGCGTCGCCCAGCGCCACGCACACCGCCAGCCGGACAGCGTGGCGGCAGGCGGCCGATCGCAGGCTCAAATTCGCGCGCAGCGTGGCCAGGCTTCCGCCCAGCCGCAAACGCCACGGCTTGCGGACTTCTTGGCGGTCGAACGCCGCCAGGCCCTCGGGCGTGGCTACCGTGGCCAGATCGAAGGCGGAACGCAGTTGGCCGGCCAGCGCGTCCATCTGCAGGCGGGCGTCTTGCAGCGTGGCATCGCGCGGGGAAGCATCGCCGGAAGAGCGCGCGCGCAGATCGTCGGTCAGTGCCTGTAACTGTTCCAGATCCGCCGCCACTTCTCCGGCCGCCGCCGTATCTAGTAGCGCCTGGCCGATGGCTTCCAGAATGCCGGCAGCGACCTGCAGATAGCGCTTCACCAGCGCCAGGTTCATGGAGTCGGCCTCCTCGCGGGCGATGCGCGTGCGCAGGCGGCCGAGAAGGAACAGACCCAGCCGGGTGCGCTCGGCCTGGCTCAGCAGCAGGCGATAGCGTTCGCCGTCGATGGAATGGTCGAGGCCGATGGATGCCAGCTCCGCGCGCGCTTGGGTGGTCTGCGCGCTGGCCGGAGGCGCCGCATGCACATCCACCGGGGCGGTCGCCGCGCGCGCCAGTTCACTGTATAGCGCGGCCAGCGCCCGCCGCTCCGGAACATAGCGCCGCACCGGCCAGAAGGCCAGCGCCAGAGCTGTCTGCAGCAGTCCGCCGCCCAGCGCCAACAATCCGGAGAGGGCCGCCGATTTGGTGGGAAGCGGTTTCGCGGCGAAAACCAGCAGCGTCACCAGCGTGATGCTGCCCAGATCCGCGGCCGTAGTGCTGAGCGCCACCAGCATGCCGGCGGAGAATGCCCAGACTGCGGCCAGCGGTATCGCCAGCACATGGTGGTTGCCGCAGACGGCGCCCGCGAATACGGCCATGCCGACCAACGCCGTGGCCGCCAGCATGCGCCGGGCGCGCTGCCGGTAAGGCGCGTGGCTATCGGAATAGGAAACGTTCAGCGCGCCGATGGTGGCGATCAGGGCGGCCGAAATCTGGCCCAGAGCGATGCCCAAGGCCAGGACCAGGGCTACGCCCGCGGAGTTCCGCAGCGCAATCCATGGAGAGATTTTCTCGCGTTGAAATCGCAGGACGCTCTGCCGGAACGTCACTTGGGTGGCTGCGGCTGCGGCGGCGGTTCCTTCGGCTTATCGGCCGGAGTTTGCGAGATATCGCTGTCGAACTTGATCACCGCGTCGGCCGAGAACTTGCGGTAGAGCCGGAATTCCTTCACGTTCTTGCTCCATTCGCGGCCCGCGTGCATGCGCAGATCGGCCACCTGCGGCAGAAAGAACTCGCTGTCGCCGATCTTGGTGAAATCGTAGTCCAGTGTCTCATTGGCCATCTGCACCGGAAACGTGGGCGGGATGCTGTCGGCGCTTACCGTGATCCGGGTGATGGTGCTCAGTTCGCGGTCCACGAAGACTTCACCGTGGTAGCCCACGATGATTCTGGATTCATCGCCTTTCGCCTCGCCTTGATAGGCGATCGAGTATTTCGAGAATTCCAGCGGAACCTTGTATGAAAACACGTGGTTACGGCGGCCATGCAGGGTGGCCCAGCGCTCCCACTCGATGTGGGTATGGCTGAATGGCTCGAAGATCTCGCGCATGGTGGTGCCGAAGTCGCCCATCGACAAAGCGCCGCCTACCTTTTCATAGGAGGTATTGTTATCCACTTTATCGTTCAGCGAAACCAGCTTGTAATCTTCCTTCTGGTTGAAATAACTGAGCCGCGCCGTCACCACGTCCATGGCCCGCCAGGCTTCCCGCCCGGTGGTATCCACGTAGCGGCGGGTCTGCTCCAGGCAGATGAAATCCGGGAGCCGCTTCGTATAGTTGATGGCGTAGTCCGTCACTTCTTCCAGCAGTTTGGCCTGTTCCTCGGAGGGCGGAGGCGGCGGTGGCACGTAAGCCGGCTTGGGAGCCGGCGGCTGCGCATCGGGCAGGCTGGCCGATTCGGCCGCCAGTTCCTTCAACGCCGCCACGGTCTTGGGCCCGGCGCCCTTATCCTGCAGGGCCTCCACGATGGACAGGTCCATTTTCTCGGACAGCTTCATCTTACTCAGTGTTTCGGCGACTTCCTTGTCGGGGTTCTTCAATTGGATCGCCGATTGCACAAACGACTTGATCTGCTCGACGCTATAGCCGGAACCAGTCCCGGCCCAAGCGCCGGCGCACATCACGAAAACGGCAGCGATGCGGCCAAACTTCATAAGTTTATTGTCGTATAAAACGGTCCGCAGGTTTCGGGTTCCGCCTCACGGCTTGGCGGCCGGAGGCGCGGCCTCCGCCATCAGGGCGATCGTGTTGCGTGGAAAAGCGAACTTATGCCCGAGTTGATCGATCACATTCACCTGGCAGACGTACTGTCCCTCCGGCAGGCTCTTGAGCAGCGTCTGCAGGCGCAGCGATACCACACCCGGCCGCTTGGGATTGATCCGGTTGGCGCGCACCGGTGGTGTTTCCATCACCTTCTTGTCGCCCTGATAAAACGCCACGCTGGCCATGATGCTGGTTAACCCGGCGCCCCCGCTGGCCCCCGTCCCCTGAGTCTGCCCCGGAAATTGCATGGTCCCCGGATCGTAAAGCTCCAGGTAAATCGAGAGCTTCTGGCTGGGCCGGAAGACGTGCGTGACGTTGGGCATGATCTTGTCGCCCGCCTCATCAATCAGAGGATCTTCCGCCACCAGCTTCTTGTTGTTCTTGGCGCCGGCGATCTGTTCCTTCAGAGCCTGCACCTGGTTGCTCAAGATCACGGAGCTCAGGCGCAGAGCATTTCCGGAAGTCAGGTCCGGGACCGTGAACGGCGTTTGGAACGTGCCGGCTTTGCCTTCGCCGTTCTCCCGCGCCACAAACTTCAGCGTGTACTTGCCCGGCACCAGCGTAAACCCGGTGTCGTATTGGATCTGCTTCTGGGCCACGGCGCCGGCGGTGGAGCTATCCAGCTTCACCGGAATCGTGTCGCGCACCGCGGAAGCCTGTTTGCCGCGCGCGTCCAATATCTCGCCGATGAAATCCAGTTCGGTGGCGGATTTGGCGCCCTTGTTGTGGAATGCCAGCGACGAACCCGGAATGCGCACCGAAATCGGGACGAAGTACTTGGTCTTGGCCATGCGGAAGTAATCCACCTCCACGGCGATCGGCAGATCGGTCATGGGGTTCTCACTCTCCAGGGCTTCCTGCAACTGCGCCTCTTTGTTCGTGGTGGTCATCTTGGCGAATGTGGTGGGAGCGTAGTAACCCTGGCGGTAATCCAGCTTGGCTTTCAGATCCCCCAGCTTGGGCGCCAGCTTCACTACGATGCGGCGATACTTGCCGTCTTCGGCCCCGTTGGTGCTGGCGTAGCTCAGCATGTAATAGCTGCTGATGTCCTTCTGCACCTGGGTCATGCCCAGGGAAAGGTCGTTTGAATCGAGCAGCGCCTTGCCGCCCGTGTCGGCGGCCAGCGTGTCGAGCGTCTCCTGGCTGTTATGGAAGTTGTCCATCAGCGATGTTTGTGCGGACCCGCTATACAGATTCGATCCCACGGAAGCCGCCGTGCTGGCATCCCCGCCGGGAGGCGTGGCCATCAGCCCGCGGGCGTCGATCGGATAGAACGCCACATTGGCGCGCACCGCGGCATTCACGGTGGCCTGCAACTGCGATTGATTATCCACGCCCGTCTTCTGAATACCGCTGGAGATGTAAACCAGCGCTTTCTTTTGCGGATAGCGGATCAGGCGGCGGGTGGCATCTTCGAGCGCGGCCAGCTTGCGGTCCGAATTGAAGATATTGAATTCGGTTTCGTCCGCCACGAAAGACCCGCTGATATCCTGCGCGTCCGCGCCGGTATCGGCCTGCGCGGAGAGCTCGCTGGACTCGCCCACATGGAAACCGTGCAGGGTGGAGATCAGCAGGTCCCGGTCGGCCGTGAATTCGAGCGCGGTCTTCAGTTCGCTGCCGAACGTCATGACCGAGACCAGATCGCTGCTGGTCATCTGGGTGCCCAGAAACTTAATTCCGGCTTCCACCGAGCGCACCTGCTCCTGCGGCTGCATGGACGAGAAGTCGAACAGCATGACGATCAGGCGCCGGTCCCGCAGTTCTTCCTTGCTGGGCGCGGGGGGAACCGGCTTGGCGGCAGCGGGTGTGGCCGGCGCGCGTGTCTGCAGGGTCTTCGCGGGCGCCACGATCGGCTCCAGGGGCTTGGCATCCAACTTCTGCAAATCGCATCCCTGCAAGATTTGCAGCTTGCCGTCTTCATACAGCAGGAAGTCGTTCCTGGTCAGGTTGGCGATGGCTTTGCCGTCGCGGCCGGTCACCGTTATATCGACGGTGACCACATTGGCCGTGGTCGAAAAGGTAGCAGTCTGTGGCGAACTTAACTGGCTCGCCAGCAATGTTACGGTTACTACAATCGCCGGAGATTTCAAAAGCGGAACCTCATCACCACATCCATGGTGCGCATAGCCGAAGCCGCCGTGGCCAGTCCATAATTCTGCGAGCCGACCACCGTGCTGACGTTGGTAATGTTCACCTGATTCAGGACATTATTAGCTTCCGCGCGGAATTCCAGGCGGCGGCGCGTATCGCCGAATTGGAACGACCGCCCGAAAGTCGCATTCAACAACACCAGCCCGGGCGCCGTGATGGTGTTGCGTCCGGCGTTGCCGAATTCTCCCGAGGGCGGGAGCGTGAACGCCGCCAGATTGAAGTAACCGGAACCGCTATTCACAGGCTCGCCGGTAGCTTCGGCGCGTTCGCTGCCGGTGCCGTTGGTCTGCGCCAACTGCACCGTGTTATTGAGGATCCGCGCGGTCAACGGCGTGCCGGTTTCGGCGGTCACGCTGCCGGTCAGCGACCAGTTGCGCAGCAGGCGGCCGGCCCAACCGCTCGAGGCGTAGCGCGAATTGGGGTTGCCGAACGGGGAAGTATAGACCCAGCTCATCGTAAATACGCTGCTGCGATTGAAACTGGAGAGGCCGCGCTCGGCCGCCAGATCCAGCCAGTTCTGCGCCACCGTGCCGCCTACGCCGCCGAAACTGGAAGCGTCATCGATGGACTTGGAAAAGGTGTAGCGCGCGTTCATGGAGATGCCGCCGCGGAAACGCCGCATCAGATGGGTCTGCAGGGCGTTGTAAGTCGAATCGCCAATCGGCGCATCGTACGTAAATCCGGTGAAATTGGCAAGCTGCGTTCCGGTGCCAAAGGTGGTTCCTGGAGGCCCCGCGCCGGGCAGCATCAGTACGTCCAGGCGCGTGCCCTTGGTGCCCAGGTATCCAACCTCCATGAAAAAGCCGCGGCCCAGGTCGTGCTGAATGGTGAGATTCCAGGTTTGCGCGTACGGCGTGCGATAAAACCGGTCCACCGCGAATGAATTGGTGATCAACGAACTCTGGCTGGCGTTATTCGGAGCGGATTGGGGGCAAGCGTCCATTTCCGCGGCGGTCGCCCCGGTGGGCGACACCAGCCCGCACGTCAGGGTCACTACATAAGAATTGCTGGTGTTAACGCTCAAGGAGGTTCCGAAAGCCGTCTGGCCGGGCGGTTGCGGTTGCTGCGCCAGTTTCAGCCCAAAAGGAATATACGCCTGGCCGTTGTAATATATGCCGTAACCCGCGCGGACGATAGTAGATTTTTTGATGAACGGCACCTTCCACGCCAAGCCTATGCGCGGCGAAAGATCGCGGTAGTCCGGATTGATCAGGCCGGCCGGCTGGCCCGGTGTAGAGGGCACCACCACTGCCGGGGTGGCGAATCCAGCGGCGTTGTCCAGGTTCACCATCTCGTTGTACTCCTCTTGCAAGGGCGAGAAGAATTCCCAGCGGAACCCTAGATTCAGGCTCAAATTCGCATTCACTTTCCAGTCGTCCAGGAAGTAGGCGTTCCAGGTATTCTCGCTGAAGTACATGGCCGGGCTGTACTGAATCGAGGCGGATTGCGGCAGACCCAACAGAAAATCCGCGAAATCCGAGCCGGTTCCCTGCACGGGCAGCTCATTGGTTCCCGTCTCGCTGGT
Source organism: Bryobacteraceae bacterium (assembly GCA_049511415.1). Taxonomy (GTDB): domain Bacteria; phylum Acidobacteriota; class Terriglobia; order Bryobacterales; family Bryobacteraceae; genus Bog-159. Next base: position 40,519 of record JBEKYC010000078.1, read on the forward strand.
GGCTTCGCCATTGAAGTTGAACGTGCCGCGGCCGTTTTGCTGGGTGGCCGTACCGAAATCGTTCCGACCGTACTGTAGACCCAGTGTTACGGTATGCTTGCCGCGCGATAGAATCGCGCTTTCGGTCAGCTTCTCGCTCTGATTGCGCGTCAAACTCGGAATCCCATCGCTTAGCGATCCATAATTGCTGAAGTTGAGATTGGGCGGACCATAATCCACTGGGTTGGTTGAGGTGCCATAGATGCCGTACGTCAGGGCGAGATCTTCGCCGTTAGCGAAGAACGGAGTGATTTCGCTGCGGTTGCGGTTAAAATCCACGCGCGAGCTCAGGATCGTGGTCGGGCTGAAGTTATGAGTCCAGGTGAGATCTGTTTGGATGCCGTATCCGCTGACGGCATCCAGGTAACCGAATGGATTGTCATTGTCGCCGTCGCGGCGCTGGAAAGTCAGATGGTACGCCAGGCGGTCGTTCTTGCCTATGTTTCGCATGATACGGAGGCCTAAGTTATCCGTATTATTCGGCGGCGAGGCGAAATACTGATAATTGTTCACCAGCACCGAATCGTTCGTCGGCATCGGAAACAGATTGAGCATCTTCATGGCGGCCTGATTCATCAGGCAGGGGGTAATCTGGTTGCCGGGGAAGGGCATGCCGGGGGCGGGACTCCCGGCACAAGGCGTCAGCGTGGCGGGAGCATAGATCTGCGAAGATAACTGCGAAAAGTCCCCGGAGCGCTCCTGCACGGTCGGCACCGTCTCCACCGCGGAATACGCCTGGCGGGAGCGGGTGCCCGTGTAGTTCAGATAGAAGAAGGTGTTGGGATCCTTGACAATCTTGGGAATAACCAGCGGACCGCCCACCAGGAAACCGAATCGCGCGCTGGCGTACGACGGTTGAAAGGTGTCTTCGCCGCTGATGGAGAACGGCTTGGCATTCGCCACCGAGTTGGCCAGCGTCCCAAAGAACATGCCGTGGATCTGGCTAGGCCCGCGCCGGTTGCCGAATTGCGCGCCCGGCCTTGGTTGTCCTTGCCGGCGATTGCCGCCCGGACCCCCGGGTCCGCCGCCGCCCGGTCCGCCGCGGCCGCCGAAGCCGCCGCCCGGCCCACCGAAACCGCCGCCACCGGGGCCGCCGAAGCCACCGCCCGGGCCGCCGCCGGGGCCGGCTTGCCCGCCGAAATCGCCGCCCTGTCCGTCCATGCCCGGCGGCCCCATGCCGTACATGGTGGCGAAGTCCGGCTGCGCGTTCTGCGCCAGACCTTGGCTCAGGCTGCCCGATACCTGGAAGGCTTCGTTGCTGTTCTGTCCATCGACCGCAGGCGCCGCCGGAGCCGCCTCGGGCGTGCTCAACTCGCTCTGCAGTTGCGATTCGATCATGTTCACAGTGGCCCCACCGGCGCCGTTCATGCGCGCCATGCGCGCCGCCATGGGTGATTCCTGCAGCTTTAAGGCGAAGTCGGCCTTGGTGTCGGTGGTGCAGGTCGTCTTCGACGTAGCGGGATCAAAGCCGAACATCTGCACCTCGATGGTGCACTCACCGCCGGGCGGCGCCGAAAGGACATAGTGTCCGGCGCCATCCGTGGTGGCGGTCAGCTTCTGGCCACCGGCCGTGGCTGTCACCAACGCGCCGGGAATGGGCTGGTTCGCCGACTTCACGTAGCCGCTCTGTGCCCACAAGGATCCGCCCGCGAGTGTTAAAGCGAAAGGGAAAAGGTAGTGCCTGGCCAATATGCGCCTCAATCAGCAACGACGACCAAAAACCGTCCGCCGTTACTGTTAAGACCTTGTAAATGCTTGCTGAGCGTAACTTTCGGGGATTTGAGGACGCCCCTAGGACATGCGTAGATTACTGACTACAGGCTTACTTTTCGGCTTGCTGGCCTTCACCGCCATGGCTGCGGATGTGACAGGCAAATGGGTTGCCCAGATGCCCGGACGCAATGGACAGACCCGCGAAGCGACATTTAATCTCAAGGCTGATGGCAATACCCTGACCGGCACGGTCAGCGGACCGCGCGGCGATATGGATATTTCGGACGGCAAGATCGATGGCGACCAGATCTCCTTCACGCAAAACATGGAATTCAACGGAAACACCATGAAGCTCCTATATAAGGGAACGGTTTCCGGAGACACCATCAAATTCACCAGATCCCGCGATGGCGGCGAGGGCCGCGCCCAGGAGTTTACCGCCAAGCGCACGTCCTAGACGGGCTGGTATTAGTGTAAGAAGTATCACGGTGCGTGCGGCCGGGATGCGACTCCCGGCCGCCGTGGTGTGTTCAGACCTTTAGGAGCGCAAAGGGGCGCGTGGTTTGTGCCCGTTTTGCGCGGTCGAAAGACTAAAAAAGGAGGTCTCGAAAGACATCATGAAGTTAGTAAGAATTTTGGGTGTTTCCCTCCTGGCCCTGGTGGTTTCATCCGATCTCGCCTCCGCGCAGTTTCGCCGGTTTGGCGGACTGGGGCGGCGTGCGGGATCCGGCCAATGGTCCAGAAGCTCAACTGTCACCGGCAAGAATGGCAAGCAGGCGACTATCAATTCCAGCGGCTCATATGGCAATGGCCAGTTCAGCAAGGACAAGAGCATCACTGGTCCCAATGGCAAGACTGGCACGGTAGACAGCTCCGGCACTTACGGAAACGGTCAGTTCAGCAAACAAACGACCGCCACCGGTCCGACTGGCAAAACCGCCACGGTCGATACCACCGGAACTCGCGGTAACGGTCAGTTCACCAAGGACAAAACCATAACTGGTCCGAACGGGAAGACCACAACCATAGACACAACCGGAACGAAGGGGAATGGCGAATTCAGCAAGAACAAAACCATAACCGGTCCTAACGGGAAGCAGGCGACAGTCAATACGACCGGAACTTATGGGAACGGTCAGTACACCAAGCAGAAAACCGTGACCGGCCCTGGCGGAAAGTCAGTCACTACCGACACCACGGGCCAGCGGAATTGAGCTTAGAACTTCCCGAGTTCTTCGGCCAGCGCCTTGGGGCCTTTCTTGCGGTACAGGTCCATCAGGCGCTGCTCTTCGGGTGAAGGCTGCAGGACGCCCAGAAGCTGGGCGCCAGCAAGCGAGTCGCGGCCCGGAATCCAGACCGTGCCATCGGCGAACTCCACTTGTCCGACGAAACCCTTGATGCCGGCAATCGAGACCGGGCCGCCGCCGTCTTTGGAAATATGCAGGACCGTGTCTTGCAGCACGCGGCTGGTGCTTCCGGCCTTCAGGTTAAACTGCGGGCCGGACGCCGGAACCGACGCTGCCATGAACTGATTGCCTTGCCGGTCGGTCACGATCCAGCCCACTTCCACGTATCGCACCTGCTTGGCTGTAACATTGCGCACGTCGATGCGGGGGTTGCGGGCTTCGTTGCCGGCGACTTCGGCCCATCCTTGAACGGGTTCGACCGGTGCGCCTGGAAACTGCAAAAACGCAAATCGCACGTTCCGATCGGCGGACGCAACGGAGGCCACCGCTGCCCCGCGGGAAACCTGCACGTCGAACCGCGGGCGCTGCGCCTCGCGGCTCAGGCATTCGAGCATGGCCTGCTTCAGCCCTTCCATGCCGCGCGCCGCCAGCACGGTCTTGAAATACTTCCGGTCGCGCTGGGCTTCCATCTCCCAAGCCGTCATCGACCGGCGCGAATCCAGCCGGTTCGGACCGTAGAAGGAGAAATCCTGGAACAGAACGCCATCCAGATTGACCTGCACCAGCGGACCGCTTCCCATCTGCATGGGGCGCAACAGCCGCAGGTTGATGCGCACGGGGAAATTCTGGTTCGGGGCTACGTCCAGGCTGGGAACGGAAACGGAAGCTTTGCCGCCCGGGGTGACTTCCTGCGCCGCCACCAGCAATGTCACGCTGCGCACGCGGCTCGGGCTCGAATTGCGCAGGGTCAAGGCTACGTCCAGATCGAGCACCACGGCGCTGCCGCGCTGGCTGGCGTGCGATTCGCCCAGGTTCGCCGAAACCACCGTCACCGGCGAATCGGGCGGCACATTAATTTTGAACGCGTTGTCGAGCGGCCGGTCCTGCGCGTGGGCCGCCGCCAGCGCCGCCACGAATAAGATTGCGAATTTACTGAACATACACGTCATTAATGGTCACGTGACCGTCGGCATCCACATAGCCGGCCCGCATGGAACCTTGGGCGCCAGCCGAGTAGGTCACGCTACCGGATTGTTCATGGATCAGGCTGAGAGTCTCCCCGCCTTGATCCAGCTCGATGCCGTTGGCGGTGGTGCGCAGGATCGCGCTGCCGTTGGCCGCAATCGGCGCCGCCGGGGGGGCGGGACGCTGCAAATAAAGACCGGCAACCAGCAGCGCCATGCCGCAGGCGCAGGCCGTCAGGGCGCGGGCATTGGAGAGCCAGGAGAGTGGTCCGCTGGGCGACCCCTCCCGCACGCATTCTCCGGCCGCCAGGCCCAGACGGATGTTGGCTTTCATCTCGCCGGCCAGCCGGTTCCACGAAATCTCCGGCAAAGTATTGAGTTCCGTCAGACTCTGCGATACCGCCGCGAACGCCTGCACCTCGCCGCGGCACTCGCGGCATCCGGCCAGGTGGCGCGCCACGCGTTGGCGCCCGAGCCAGCCTAAATCGCTGCCGGCATACAGCGCCAGATCGGATTGACTGGGGTGCGTCATGGCTTCCTCTTTTGCATATACGTTCTTAGCTTGGTGCGCGCATTGGCGATGTGCGACCGCACCGTCGCTTTGGAGCAATTTAACATGCGCGCGACTTCCTCGGCGGGTAGGCCTTCCACATCACGCAGCATCAGCGCCGCCCGCTCCCGCGCGGTCAACAGCCGCAAACCGTCTTCCAGATACTCGCGCTGTTCGGAGCGCAGCAGAATCTGTTCGGGACTCTCGTCGTGGCTTTCCGGCGCCGCGTCGATTTCACAATACGAAACCCGTCCGCTGCGCCGCAGGAAATCGATCGCCGTATTGGTGGCGATGCGCGAAAGCCAGTGAGCCGCTTTTTGCTCGTCCTTGAGCTGTTCCTGCCGCTGCAGCGCCTTGATAAAGGCTTCCTGGGTCAGATCCTGGGCATCGGCAACGTTGCCCACAATCCGGTATATTTGCACGAAGATCCGCCGTAGGTTGCTGGAAACAAACCTGTTTTGCCGCTCCAGCAGATCCAGGCCAGGGTCGACGGCTTCGTTCATCAGGGCGTATATAACGGCTTCCACGGTCCTATCAAGATGACGCGGAAAGCTCCGAAACGTGGAACTTAAAGCGCACGGGTGTTTCCCGCGAGCGACACTCTCTGATTTTAGCTGGTCGGCGGTTGTATAGTGGTGATGGATGAACCAGCGACGAAGGCGCCGTCCCAAATGACCGATGCGCAACGATTGTATTGGGCTATCGGCGTGACAAGCGCCGACGTGATGCTCGCGATGCTTGGGAACGCCTTGATGTTCAGGCCCCTGCTGGTGAAGGTCGGCCGTCTGGAGACGCGGATCGGTGCGTTAGAGGCAGCCCTGGACCGGATGTTTCGTTCGCTGGCGGAGAGACAGAAGCTATGAGACCTGTAGTTGTAGCAGGGATCGGCAAAACGGCATTTGGCGCCTTTGCGGACCGCGACCTGCGTTCGCTGGCGGTCGAGGCCGGCGAAAAATGCCTCAAAAACGGCCACGCCGATCCGTGCCAGATCGATGCGTTTTTCCTGGGGAATTTCGCGGGTCCATCCTTCGTGGGCCAGAATCATCTGGGGCCGTACGTTTCGACCGCGCTGGGCATTCAGGGCGTGCCGTCCACGCGCGTGGAAGCGGCCTGCGCGTCGAGCGGATCTGCGTTTTTCCACGCTTTCACGGGCGTCGCCAGCGGCGTTTACGATCTCGTCCTGGTGGCCGGTGTGGAGAAAATGACGTCGCAGACCACGCCTAAAGTCACCGAAATCCTGGCTTCGGCCGGCGACTGTTCCGGCGAGATCAAAGCCGGTTCCACGTTCGCTTCGCTGTTTGCTATGATCGCACGGCGGCACATGCACGACTTCGGCACGCGCCGCGAACACTTGGCGGCGGTGGCGGTGAAGAATCACGCCAATGGCGCGTTGAATCCGGACGCGCACATGCGCAAAGTAATCACCATGGAGCAGGCTATGGCCGGCAAGCCCATCGCCGATCCGCTGAATCTGTACGATTGCTCGCTGATCAGCGATGGGGCCGCCGCGGTCCTGCTGGCGTCCGCCGATCGCGCGCGGGATTTTACGGACAAGCCGGTGCAGGTGCTGGGCATCGCGCAGGCTTCGGATTTCGTGGCGCTCGATCAGAAGCCGGACATCACTACTTTTCCGGCCGTGCGCCGCGCGTCGCAGAAGGCCTATCAAATGGCCGGTGTGGGTCCCGCGGACATACAACTCGCGGAATTGCACGACTGTTTCAGCATCGCGGAAATCATTGCCATGGAGGATCTGGGATTCGTGCCGCGCGGCGAGGGCGGACCTTATACGCTTGACGGCCACACCGCACGCACCGGCGAAAAGCCCATCAATACCAGCGGCGGATTGAAGTCCAAGGGGCATCCGGTAGGCGCCACCGGCGTGGCGCAGATCTGTGACTTGGTGTTGCAGATGCGCTGCGAGGCGGGCGAGAGGCAGGTGCCGCGGCACTCGCTGGGGCTGGCGCAGAACCTGGGCGGCTCCGGCGCGACCTGCGTGGTTACGATTCTGGGGACGGTATGAGCGGCGAAACTGGAACGATTTATACCGAGACCGTGGTTCACCTGGCGCCCGAAGCGTTTGTCTCGGAAGTGCCTTACCAGACCGCCATCGTGACGCTGGATTCCGGCGGCCGGATCACCGGCCGTATATTGGGCGAACGGGTGGTGATCGACGACCGCGTGTCGTTGGTGGAAACGCGCGACGGCGTGCCGTTCTTCCGCAAATGAAGCTCGCCGAACGCATGCAGCGGATCCGGACCGAATCCGCGTTCGATGTGCTGATGCGCGCGCGGGCGCTCGAAGCGCGGGGCCGTAGCGTCATTCATCTGGAGATCGGCGAGCCCGACTTTCCAACGCCAGAGCACATTGTGGAGGCCGGGCAGCGCGCGATGGCCGACGGCTGGACGCACTACGGTCCGACGCCCGGCTATCCGGAATTGCGCGCGGCGGTGGCGGAAGACGTCTCGCGGCGGCGCGGCATTCGCGTAGGTGCGGAGCACGTCTGCATCGTGCCCGGCGGCAAGCCCATGATCTTTTTTCCGATGATGGCGCTGCTCGAACCGGGCGACGAGGTGATTTATCCGAATCCCGGCTTTCCGATTTATGAGTCGATGATCCGCACGCTGGGCGCTACACCGGTGCCCATCCCGCTGCTGGAAAGCCGCGGCTTTTCTTTCGACCTGGATTTGCTACGCGACAAGCTGAGCCCGCGGACCAAGATGATGGTGCTGAATTCGCCGGAGAATCCCACCGGCGGCGTGATCCCGGAGGACGATATGCGTGCCATTGCGGGTATGGTGCGGGAGCGCGATCTGATCGTGCTGTCGGACGAGATCTATTCGCGGATTTATTACGGCGAGCCGCCGGTATCCATCGCGAGTTATCCGGGCATGCTGGAGAAGACGATTATTCTGGATGGCTTCTCGAAGACCTACGCCATGACGGGCTGGCGGCTCGGCTACGGCGTGATGCCTGTGTGGCTGGTGGATGCGGTCACCAAGCTGTTGGTGAACTCGTGTTCGTGCACGGCGAGTTTCACGCAGCGCGCAGGGGTCGCGGCGTTGTGCGGTCCGCAGGCGCCGGTAGATGCGATGGTGGCCGAGTTCCGGCGGAGGCGCGCCGCATTTTGCGAGGGGTTGAACCGCATTCCGGGATTTAGCTGCACGCCGCCCGGAGGGGCATTTTATGCGTTCGCCAACGTGCAGGGGACCGGCATTCCGTCCAAGCAACTTGCCGATCTGCTGCTGGAAGAGGCCGGCGTCGCGGGACTGAATGGCGGGTCGTTCGGTGATTCGGGCGACGGCTATATCCGCTTCAGTTATGCGAATTCGCTGGAGAATTTGATGGAAGCGGTGGCGCGGATTGAGAAGGCCGCGGTTCGCTGGGTGTAACGCCCATGTCGACGTTAACGATTCGCCTGGAGCAGATGAGCCTGCGCTTCTGACGACCTGAGCCAATCGGAGAGGGACGCGGCGCGCTCGGATGCTTGCTCCTTCAGGATAGGTTGCAGTGCCCAACGACAGACGCTGCCAGCCTCGTGAAATCCTCCCAGGAAATGGAGTTGAGCGTGAGGGCCGGCCTCCAGCAGCTTTTCCTTCAACGGCGAATCGGGAAGGGACGCCATGACCGTTTCCAGCGGCTCCGTTTCGAGCCGATCCAATGAATCAGGGGCCGCGGCATAAGTGCCACTCTTAGCCTGACAACTCAACTGTCCCAGGAAAGTACCCAGCCGGTGGAACCGCATCCGTTCGATTAGCTCCGGGTCGCCCTCACCGGCTGCTGCGCCATCGCCAAACAGCACGGCTCGCACACGTAGAACCCAATCCGAACCCTCCCACCCAAGGTTGAATTTGACCGTCTTCGTTTCCCCAGGTTTCCATGCCGGCGCATAGGTGGGTGCGGGTGCCGCTCGTGAGCGGGGCGGTGCTGACAATGAAAAGGTCCAGCCCCGTGATCGGTCTTCCGGAAACGTTTTGTAGGGTAATCGACGTGGTCCTGCCCGGCGCGTCGATCGTCACGACGGCGACGGCCTTGGTGCGGTAGTCGATTGTACACGAGCCCCTGCGATCTTGGGCACCTGCGAGAACAACCCAGGCCAGCATGGCCAGAGTGCACCGGCCAAATTGAGTCACGAGGTCCTGCCTGGGGTCAGTGATACCGCGCGCGGGTGAGGCGGTCCAGCACTCCGGCCCATTCCGGCGTATCAGGTGGGCGCTCCACGGCGATCCATTCGAGACGCTCATTGTCCAGACGATGCAGGGCCGCGTACAGCGCCGCCGCGTATGCAGCAGGATCGGCGGGCATCTCGTGACCGATACGTAGCCAGGCGCCCCGGCCAGCAGGGGCCGGATCGCCGGCGGATAGCAGCAGCAAAGGTGTGCGCGGGCGATAGTGCCGCGGATGCATTCCCGGCGCCGCATGCGCACCAACGGGAGTCTCCGCGCTGCGGATCGGGCCGATCAGCGCTTCCATTTCAGGCAATGGAATCACCCCCGGCCGCAGCAAAACGGGATGCGGACCGGCCAGCGACAGCACGGTGGATTCGATGCCGACGGCCGCCGGTCCGCCATCCAGCACCAGATCGACCGCGCTGCCCAGCGATTTGCGCACATGCTCGGCGGTCGTTGGCGAAAGCCCGGTAAACGGATTGGCGCTGGGCGCGGCGATGGGCACGCCCGCGGCGTGGATCAGCGCCAGCGCCATGGGATGCGAGGGCATGCGCAGACCCACCGTGGCCAAACCGGCGGTGACGATATCCGGAATCAACGGCTGCTTGGGCAGCACCAAGGTTAGTGGTCCGGGCCAATAGCGCCCGGCCAACCTGTCGGCGGCGTCAGGCCATTCAGTCACCAGCCCGCGCGCCATGGCGATGGAGTCCACATGCACGATCAGCGGCGACTCGCGCGGCCGTCCCTTAGCCGCAAAGATGCGGGCAACCGCCGTGGCATCGAACGCGTTGGCGCCTAAGCCGTAGACGGTTTCAGTGGGAAAGGCAACCAGCCGGCCGGCGCGAATCAACTCCGCCGCGTCTGGCATTATTCCGGCAAATCGTCCTTGCCGTCGCCCGCGATTTTACCCGTCTTGCGGAAAACGAGATAAGCGTGGATCAACGGCTCAAGATCGCCTTCCAGCACGCGATCGACGTCGCCGATGGCCAGCTTGGTGCGATGGTCCTTGATCAGGCGGTACGGCGCCAGCACATAGCTGCGGATCTGGCTGCCAAAGTTGATATCCAGCTTCGAAGCCTCGGTTTTGGCGGCTTCGGCGCGCTTCTTCTCCAGCTCGAATTCGTAGAGCCGCGCGCGCAATTGCTTCATGGCGCTGTCGCGGTTTTTATGTTGCGAGCGCTCGTTCTGGCACTGCACCACGATGTTGGTGGGCAGGTGCACGATGCGCACGGCGGAATCGGTCATGTTGACGTGCTGGCCGCCGGCGCCGCCGGAGCGGAAGGTATCGATGCGCAGATCGTCGGGCTTGATGTCGATCTTGATTTCGTCGTCCACCTGCGGATACACGAACACGGAGGCAAACGAAGTGTGCCGGCGGGCATTGGCGTCGAAAGGCGAGATGCGCACCAGCCGATGCACGCCGATTTCGGATTGCAGCAAGCCGTAGGCGTTATCGCCGTTGACTTCAAAGGTCACAGACTTGATGCCGGCGCCTTCACCCTCCAGCCGGTCCGTAACGACGGTATTGAAGCCGTCGCGCTCGGCCCAGCGCAGGTACATGCGCAGCAGCATCTCGGCCCAGTCCTGGCTTTCGGTGCCGCCGGCGCCCGGATGTATCGTGACGATGGCGCTGCGCGCATCGTTCTCGCCGGAGAGCAGCATGGCGGTTTCGACGCGCTCCAGCAGTTGCTCGAATTCCTGTATATCGCGCTCGATATCGCCGTTGACGTTCTCGCCTTCGCGGGCCAGTTCGAACAGCGTGTCCAGGTCGGAACTGAGCGCCGCAATGCGCGACTCGTTGCCGAGCGTCTCTTCCAGGCGCTTGCGCCGCTGCATGATCTTCTGGCTCTTCTCGGGCTGATTCCAGAAGTCCGGCGCGGCGACTAGCTCTTCTATCTTTTGCAGTTTGGTTTTTTGCGCGGGCGCGTCAAAGATACCTCCGCACGGCCAGGGCCTGTTCGCGGAGGGGAGTGTACTGGCGTTCCAGTTCGTCTAGCGGGATCATGACACTCTCATCCTAGCACCGAACCGCGCGCTTCAGCGCTTGGCGGCGGCCTGCTGGACGGTCTCGGCGCAGGGGCTCCACTGACCGACGTGTCCGAAGTTCAATACCGCGACGACGCCGCAGCGCGTGTCGCCCTTGCGGCGGCGATGCACGATGGTGCGCTCGCAGCCGCCCAGTTCCGCGGCGCAGCGGTATACGTCGCCGCTCAGCCCCGGGCGTTTGTAGACCAGGTTGAGTTGTCCACAGAACGGGCATTTCATATCGCCGTTGATAGGATGGTATTTCATCGAGACTGCTCCTTCGCCTGACGGCATAAAAACATTATGCACTAAAGTTGTTTCGGCGTAAAGCAGGTTAATATGTCGCCCGGCCGCCGCTGGCGTCGTAGCACTGCCCGGTGACGAACGAAGCGTCCGGACTCGCCAGGAAATGCACCACCGCGGCGATTTCCTCCGGCGTGCCCGTGCGGCGCATGGGGATGCGCGCGGTCATGTAATCCACCTGCGCTTGCGTCAACTGCTCCAGGATCTTGGTGCGCACTACAGCCGGGGCTACGGCGTTGATCGAGATCCCTTCGGTGGCCACTTCCTTGGCCGCCGATTTGGTGAATCCGATCACCGCCGCCTTGGTGGACGAGTAGCCGCACATATTGGGATTGCCTTCCTTGCCGGCGATGGATGCGATATTCACGATGCGGCCGTAGCGGCGCGTGCGCATGTGCGGCAGCACGGCGCGGCAGCAGTAAAACGCGCCGGTCATGTTCACGGCGATGATCTGCTGCCATTCCTCGTCGGTGACTTCCCATACCGGCGCGGTGCGGCCCGCGATGCCGGCGTTATTCACCAGAATGTCGATGCGGCCGGTGCGCGAAAGCACCTCGGCCACGGCCGCATTCACGGAATCCGATTGGGTGATGTCGATCGGCACAGCGAAGGCCTCGCCGCCGATGGATTGCGCCACTTCCGCGGCGCTCTCGAAGTTCAGGTCGGCCACCGCCAGGGTAGCCCCGGCGCGCGCCAGGCGGCGCGCTATCGCCTCGCCGATGCCGGCGGCCGCGCCCGTAACAATGGCCGTCTGGCCCGTCAACTCGAATGGCATTTACTCTTCTTTTATCACCTGTACACCCGGCCCGCGGGAATAACGAACCTCCTGGCCTCTCGCCCGGTAACAGCCTGGCCTCGTGACCGATGGGATCAACGCACGACGAAGGCGACATTACTCGACAGCACGCCGCTGGGCGTAGTCACCTGAACCTCGCCGGTAGTGGCGCCGGCCGGAATGGTCGTTGTGATCGCACCGCCGGATGCGTTGACCGTGAAGGTGGCCGGCGTGCCATTGAAAGCGACGCTGGTTGCCTCGGTCAGGTTGCTGCCCAGAATCCTGACTGTGTCTCCCACGCTGCCCGAGGCCGGCAGGGCGCTAACGAATGGCGAACGGCCAATTGAAAGGCGGAATACCGTCCCTGCGCGGTGTGGTCCGCCCGATACGGTTGTTCCGTATATATTGCCGTCGGTTGCCTGCAGGAGGGCGCCCTCAGGTCCGCTACCATCCGTGCCCTGAAAGTGATGAACAGTGGTAAATCTCCCATCAGGAGCTATGCGGAAGATAGTGCCGCAGCCGTCGCTGCATGGGCCTGTCCCGCCGTAGGAGGTAGTGCCGTATAAGTTGCCATCGGTAGCTTGAATTAATGCGCCGACTGGACTCGATCCATCTGCGCCTCCGGTGAAGGCGTGCAGGGTAATCAGGTTACCGGCAGGCGTAAAGCGGAACACCGTACCGTTGCCTGTCCAATATCCGGAGGTGGTGCCGTAGAAGTTGCCGTCACTGGCTTCGACCAGTGCGGCGAAAGGACTGTCCCCATCGGCGCCGCCAGTAAAGCGATATAGAGTCGTGAAAGCGTTGTTTGGGGCAAGTTTGAATATCGTTCCGTTGGCACTGCTGAAACCACCCACGCCCTGGGTGGTTCCATAAAAGTTCCCATCCCTTGCCTGGATCGGGCCGTTGGGGTTCTCGCCATCCGATCCGTTGAACGAGTGCAGCACCGTTACGACGCCGGCCGGCGTCGCGCGGTACAACGTGCCGTAATCGATGTCGGTGAAGCCGGCGTTGGCGCCGTATAGGTCGCCGTTGGCTGCCTGGATCAGCGGCGCTTGGGGAAATTCGCCTTCGGCGAGTTGAAACTGATGCAGCTTGGTAAACTCACCCCGCTCCGTTATGGCGAACAGGGTGCCATAACCGGGCGTAGCCCCGCCCCTCGTGGTGGTGCCGTACATTGCGCCGTTGGTGGCCAATAGCAGGCCCGCCTCCGGATTCGAGCCAACCGCCCAGACGAAGGCGTACAGCGAGGTTAGTTGACCGTCCGGGGTCAGGCGGAATATGGTGCCATCGTAGTTGGCGTCGACCCCGTTCCAGTACGTTGTACCGTAGAGGTTGCCGTCCAGTCCCTGAATCAGCCCGCCATACGGACCGGCGCCATCGGACTCGTAGAAGCTGAAGACCGTTGTAAGCGTCTGCGCGAACAACCCGGCCGTCGCAAGGATCGCCAGGATGCATCCGGAGAGAAGTCGCATGGGACCAATTATATATAGAATTGACCGTGACAGAAGTGACCTAAAGGACCATTCTGCCACGGAACCAGTTGACCTCTGGGTTACTAAATTCCATAAGACATTGGATACAAATATTGCGGTTGCCGGGGCCCAAGCTTGCAGGTGCGTGAAGGTGTCGAACGGCAGGGCAGTCGCGGCCGCCGCGGACTCCAACCGCTATCACTTCCATGATTCAAGCTCCTCAAAACTGCGCCGCGAACGGCAGCGGAAGGCCTGAGACAATTAGTAGGTGACCTTCCAAATCCCAGATGAATTGGCGCGTGCCCTGATCGGAATTGCAGCGGCCCAGAAGAAATGCGTGGAACAACTGGCCGTGGATCGCCTGCAGTCGCTGGTCGAGAAGCCGACTTCACCCCAAGCCGTATTGCGAGTGCTTCGAGCGCTGCGGGTCCGAGACGAGGGTCCGCTCGACGAGCCAAGACGTGACATACTTACTGGACACAAACGCAATCAGTGATTTGATGCGGGCAGGTCCGCGTATCGATAGCTGGATGGCGCGGTGGGACGAGACCGACCGGATTGTCACCCGCGTGATAGTGCGAGGCGAAATCCTGTACGGCATCTCGACGATTCCGGAGCTGGCGAGCAATTTCTAAGCGGCTGTTAAGATTGAACGCCAGAGGCAAGGTCTTCCTTTGGCGAGAACGACCTTTGGGTTGCAGCGACGGCGCTTGCATTGGGCGCGACATTGGTTAGCCGCGACGCCGATTTTGGAGGCATCGCCGGTTTAACAGTGGTAACGCCTGCCTAAGCTGAGCGACGCGTGACAAACCGCGTCGCCCAGACCAAGGAATAATCCTATTCTTCTTTGACTACCTTTAGGGTGACTTCCGCGGTCACATCCCTATGCAGCTTCACCGGCACCTTGAATTCCCCAAGCTGCTTGATGGGTTCCTCAAGCTGCACCTTGCGGCGATCCACGGTGTAGTTCTGCTGAGCCAGCGCGTCCACCACATCCTTGGCGGTGACCGATCCGAATAGCTGATCGTTTTCGCCGGCTTTCTGAGCGATGGTTACAGTCACTCCACCCAGCAGCTTGGCCAGATCTTCGGCTTCGCCCTTCTGCTTGGCTTCACGGCGCAGGTGCGCCTGGCGCTCCTGCTCCACGATCTTGCGGTTGGAATCCGTGGCGGCCACCGCGAGGCGTTTGGGCAACAGGAAATTGCGGGCGTAGCCGTCGGCCACCTTGACTACCTGGCCACGGCTGCCCAACCGTTCGACATCTTCACGCAGTATGACTTCCATATTTCGAGTCTCCTTATTCAACCCTCGCAAGACGGGGCGCCCCGCGCCGCCCGAATCTTACGAGGTGCACCTTCTAATGGCGGCGCGGGATACGCGCCCCTTTGCTCCACCTAAAACTGCGCCGCGAACGGCAGCAGGGCAATGTTGCGCGCCTTCTTGATGGCGTCCGTCAGCCGCCGCTGGTGCGGGGCGCAGACGCCGGAAATGCGGCGCGGGACGATCTTGCCGCGCTCCGCCACGAAGGCGTGCAGCAGCTTCACATCCTTATAATTGATGTCGTCGATCTTCTCGACGCAGAACCGGCACACCTTCTTGCGCCGGAAATATTGCTTCTTTTGCGTGGCGACAGCTTTGTCGCCGCCCGTGGGCCGCTGGCCGGCGCTGCCTGGTTTTCCTTTGAATTCTGGCATGCGATCTCCTTAAGCCTCCTTCGGCAGGCCGGGCATGGCCGGCGCAGGGGCGGTTTCGCCCATCATCTGTTGCGCCACCGACGGCGCGGGAGCGGGCGGCGCGGCGCTGGCTTTGCGGTGCGCGCGCTTGTCGCGTTCCTTCTTGCGCTTCTCCAGACGCTTCAGCGTCTCGTCGATGCGCACGGTCAGAAACTTGATCACCAGGTCCGAAACGCGCAGGCGGCGTTCGAACTCTTTCACGGTTTCCGGTCCGGCGCTGAACTGGAACAGCACGTAGGCGCCTTCGCGGTACCGGTCCACTTTGTAGGCCAGCTTGCGCTTGCCCCACTTTTCCACTTTGTCCACCGTGCCGCCGGCATTCGAGATGCTCGTCTTCATCTGCTCGATGAAGGCGTCCACCTCTTCGTCCGGAGCGTCCGGTTTCGCTATGAACAGCTCTTCGTAGATTCTCATGCTTCCTCGTTTGAACCTTGGGCGCGACGATTGAATTTCGTCATGGCCTTTTCGACGCCCTCGGCAATTATCGAAACAACCGCGTCGGCCCCATCGGCCACCAGTTGCTCCAATTCCTTGGCAAGCGAGCGCTTCACCGGCGACAGCAAATAGTCCTTCCCGCTTGCCAGCGGACGGCCGGGATGTACTCCCAGGCGCACCCGCACAAATTCTTCAGTGCCCAGGCCGCGGATGGTGGATTCGACTCCATTGTGGCCGGCGGACGAACCGCGCGGCTTGATCCGCAAACTGGTCCACGGCAGGGCCAATTCATCGTAGACCAGAATCAGGTCCGCCACCGTGAGCGAATGTTTCTCCATCAGCGGCTTTAGCGACGTGCCGCTCAGATTCATAAATGTCTGGGGCTTGGCCAGCATCGCATCACGGCCGGCAATCTGCCCCACTCCAATCAACGCCTGGGAATCCGGCCGGGTGACCCGTATACCGCACATCTCGGCCAGGCGGTCCACCACCATGAAACCGAGATTGTGCGGGGTGGCGGCATACTCCGCGCCAGGATTGCCCAGACCGGCCACCAGGAACATGTGGCGCTACTTCTTCTTGGGCTTGGCCTCTTCGGCGGCTTCTTCCTTCTTGCCCTTCTTGATGACTTCGGGTTCGGCGGCGGACGGCGTAGCGGCGGCCTCGGCGGTGGGCGCGGCCTCGGCGACCGGCTTCACTTCCTCGGCGCGCATGGCGACGATGTGCGCGACCACGGTTTCGGGCGAGCCCAGCAGCTTCATGGAGCCGGTCATGGGCAGGTCGCTGAAGCGCTTGCTCTGGCCCATCAGCAGCTCCGACACGTCCAGCGTGAAGTTCTCCGGGATCTCGTCCGGCAAACACTCGATCTCGGCGGCGCGCGTGATGATTTCGAGCAGCCCGCCCTGCGTCTTGACGCCCTTGGGCTCGCCCTGCGTGGTCACCGGAATGGAGACGCGTAGGCGCTTGGTCAGGTCGATGCGCTTCAGGTCCGCGTGCAGCAGCGTGCCGCGGATGGGATCGTTCTGGTGATCCACCACCATCACGGGCGTATTTTCGCGCCCCTCGATATCCAGGTTGAAGATGGTGTTATAGCCGCTGGGCGAGTGTACGATCTGGATGATCGCCTTCGGGCTGATGCTCACCGGAACGGGGTCTTTGTAAGCGCCATAAACCACCGCGGGAATCAATCCCTGGCGGCGCGTACGGCGCGATTCATTCTTGCCGCGCGTTTCACGTGGTTGCGCGGCAACGGTTATGTCTTTTCGCACTGCCGATCTCCTTCAAAGGGGGCGCAAGTCCGATCGCGGCCGAAACCGCTAACGTGGGTTGCGTTGCCCCCGATCGCTATACAAACAAAATGCTCACCGAAGTCTCTTCGTGTATCGATTGAATCGCCCGCGCCAGTAAAGGCGCCACCGACAGAGACTTGATCTTGGTCGAATGATGGATAGCCTCATCCGTCAAGGGAATCGAATTCGTAAATACCACTTCGTGCAACGGCGATTCCTCGATACGCTTCACCGCCGGCCCGGAAAGAACCGCATGCGTGGCGCAGGCGCTCACGCTTTTGGCCCCCTGCCGCAGCAGGGCCTCCGCGCCTTTCACCAGCGTCCCGGCCGTATCGATCAGATCGTCCACCATCAAACAATTCCTGCCATCCACGTCGCCCACCACATTCATCACTTCCGCCACGTTGGGCTTCTCGCGGCGCTTGTCGATGATCGCCAGCGGCGCGACCATCCGTTTGGCGAACGCCCGCGCGCGCTCCACGCCGCCCGGATCGGGTGAAACCACGGTCAAATCCGGGATCTCCTGCGGCTGGAAATATTCGATCATCACCGGCGCCGAAAACAGATGGTCCACCGGCACATCGAAAAAGCCCTGAATCTGTGCGGCGTGCAGATCCATCGCCATAATGCGGTTGGCGCCCGCGCGCTCCAGCAGCGACGCGATCAGCTTCGCCGATATGGGAACCCGCGGTTTATCCTTTCGATCCTGCCGCGCGTACCCATAATAGGGTAACACTGCCGTGATGCGGTCCGCTGAGGCGCGCTTGGCGGCGTCGATCATCAGGAACAGCTCCATCAGGTTGTGATCCACCGGGCGGCAGGTCGGCTGGATCAGAAAAACGTCCGCGCCGCGCACGTTCTCCTGGAACTGCAGGTACACCTCGCCGTCCAAAAAGGTCTCGAGCATCAGCTTGCCCAGTTCCATGCCCAGCGAGGCGCAGATCTCCTGCGCCAGACACGGATTGGCGGTTCCGGAGAAGATCTTCAGGCGGTCCGGTGTCAACGCCCGGTGCGGCTTAGCGGCGGCCATAGTTTGTCTTCGATATACGGCTGGAGCGTCCGCCACCAGAGATGGCGATAGCGCGTCCGGCTGACCAGCGAGATCGGAAACACATTTTCTTTACTGAGTGATTTTCGCGCGCGATGAATCTGTTCCTGAGTCCGAAACAAACCGAAGAGCGCCGAACCGCTGCCGGTCATCATCGCCGGACGGGCGCCCAGTTTCACGAGCCGCTGTTTCAGCGCAGCCAATTGCGGGAACTGCTCGAAAACTACGGTTTCAAAATCGTTAACACCGGGATCCACCGCAAGTCCACTCCACACCTGCGACTGGAAACTAACTATTTTATTTTGTTGCGATTCGCTTGTCAATCGGGGGGTCAGGGCGCGATACGCGGCGGGGGTGGAGACGTGCACTCCCGGGGCGATCAACAATCCGCGCCGGGGCGGCGCATCGGGCAATGGATACAGCTCCGTGCCGCGGCCCAATGCGATCGCGGCGCCGCCCAGCAAGAAGAATGGCACGTCGCTGCCTAAATCGGCTGCCAGTGGCATCAGCGCGGCGAGTTCCAGGCGCCGTCCGGCCAGCGCCGGCAGGGCCAGCAGCACGGCCGCGGCATCGGACGATCCGCCGCCCAAGCCCGCGCCCATGGGGATGCGCTTGCGCAGCCGGAATTCCACGCGCGCGGTTATGCGCAGGGAGTCCAGCACGCGTGCCGCGGCCCGTGCAATCAGGTTGTCCGGAATGTCGGCGCCCGCGATCTGAATCACCGTGCGACGCGCGCGTGTGAATTCGACGTCGATGGTGTCGGCCAGGGAGATTGTCTGGAAGATCGTCCGGATCTCGTGAAAGCCATCCGGGCGCGGATGCAGCACGCGCAGATCCAGGTTGATTTTGGCGAACGCGCGCAGACGTGCCCGGCGGCATTCGCTCATTTGTCGTATTGGAGCAGCGAAAACACGTCGTAGCCCGGCAGCTTGGCGCGTCCATTCAGGAATGTCAGCTCGATGGCGAATCCCAGGCCCGCCACTTTACCGCCGGCCTGTTCGACCAGGCGCGCCACCGCGGCCGCCGTGCCGCCGGTGGCCAGCAGATCGTCCACGATCAACACGCGGCTGCCGGCGGCGATGGCATCCTTGTGCATCTCCAGGCTGTCGGTGCCGTACTCCAGGTCGTAACTGACCTTGAGCGTCTCCCAGGGCAGCTTTTTGGGTTTGCGCACCGGCACGAACCCGGCCCCCAGCGCATAAGCCAGCGCCGGCGCGAAGATGAAACCGCGCGCCTCGATGCCCAGCACTACGTCCACCTGCGCATCGTGATAATGCAGGCACAGCGCGTCGATCACGCCGCGCAGTCCGGCTTTGTCTTTCAGCAGCGTGGTGATGTCGTAAAAAAGGATGCCCGGTTTGGGGAAGTCCGGCACCTCGCGGATCAATGACTTCAGGTTATCCATCAGACCTCAATTTGAAAATCGGAATACTGCTGCACGGCCGCTTCCATCTCCTCGACGCCGCGCACATCGGAAAAGCGCGGACCCTTGCGCAGCGCGGCGGCCAGATCGGAAAGCTGTTGCTGCGATCCGGCGGCGTAAACTTCCACGCGGCCATCGTCCAGGTTGCGCACATAGCCGGTGATGCCCAGCGCGCTCGCCACGCGCTGCGTGTAGTCGCGGAAGCCGACACCATGCACACGTCCGCGCACGAAGTACATTCTGGCGCTCTGCCCCTGGCGAGCCATGGAAAAACGAGGATAGCACGACCATCGGAGGGCGCCCCGCACGTTAGAATATCCATAATGAGCGCGGTAAATGACGCCCGGCTGGATCGCTCGAAGTATGAAGTCGGCTCGCTGGACGACGAGTGCCCCGACAAGGCCTACTGGCAGGCCAAATCGCCCCAGGAGCGCATGGCAGCGTTAGAGCTGCTCCGCCAGATCATCTATGGCTACGATCCAGCTACCACCCGACTTCAAAGAGTTTTTGAAGTTGTTGAACTCGAGTAGGGTCGAATACCTCGTCATCGGGGGATACGCCGTCAACTTTTATGGGTTTTTCGCGCGCGACCGGGGACCTGGATATTTGGGTTGCAATCGACGCGCCTAACGCAGTTTCCCCAGGCGGACGCCGGCGAGTTCCAGCAGCCGCGAAGGATCGTGCGGATGGGCGTTCCACCAGTGCGTCTGGAGATCCTGACGTCGATTTCCGGCGTGGAGTTCGCGGATTGTTACGAGCGCCGCGTGGAGACCGAACTGGCATCGCGGTGAATTTCATTCGCCTCGAAGATCTGAAGCGCAACAAAAAAGCCAGTGGCCGGCTCAAGGACCAACTGGATCTGGAACAGCTACCGTAGGGCGGCGTGTTCGGGTGACTACCGGTCAGAACGTGAATCCCACCAGGAATTCGGCCTGGTTTAAATTCGAGTTCAGAAATGTCGCGTTTATCTGCGCGGAGGCCCATCTGGTAAAACGGATTTCAGGGGAGATGTGCAGAAACAGGGCATGAATATCGACACCGCCCCCCAAAACGATACCCATCGTGCCGCTTTGCTTCAATTCGGCCGGATTCGAAGTTGTGGTTGTGGTCGTAGTGGCGGGCACGGTGAGGTAGCTTATCGAAGTAACGGTCTGGCGCAAGCCCGTCAATGTGTCCCATGCTACACCGCCATCCAGGAACGGCCGCACCAGCGGGAAACGGAAGCGGTATTTCAGCAGTAGCGGAAATTCCCAATTACTGCCGGTCGTGTCACTGGTGTTGCTCCCCGGAACGATCGGGTTGTAGGCGTGATAGCTCAGATGCCGGTACAGGGCATCGACCTCCACGCTGAAGCCTCGCGGCAGCCGCAACTCGGCGGTGGCCCCGATAATGTATCGCTGCGTCGGCGACTTGTAAGTAAAGAAGTCGCCGTCGATGCCGCCTTGCGTAGCGTTCAGGAAATCCGTCAGCGGCACGCCGGCCTTGATGCCCGCCGAAAATGGCTGCGCCAATACCGGAACCGCACTCAAGAGAAACGCTATAGCTGTGCGGTTCCTCTGCACTCTGTTATTATCGCTCTCCAGCCATATGAAGGAGCAGGCATGAGCCATTACTACGAAGATTTTGCCGCCGGCAGCATACACGAATCGCGCGGGCGCACGGTGACGGAAGCCGACATTGTGAATTTCGCCGGCATCTCCGGGGATTTCGTGGAACTGCACACCAACGAGGAATTCGCGCGCCAATCCCCGTTCGGGCGGCGCATCGCGCACGGCGCGCTGGTCTTCAGCATTTCCACCGGCCTGATGACGCAAATGAACCTGATCAACGACACCGTGCTGGCGTTCTACGGCATCGACAAGCTGCGCTTCACCGGTCCGGTATTCATCGGCGATACGGTGCGGGTGACCAAGCGGGTGGTGGAGTTGAAGGAAAAGGACGCGGCGCGGGGCATCATCACTTTCGAAACGCAGGTGCTCAACCAGAACAACGAGCCGGTGATTGTGTACACCGACAAGCTGCTGGTGAAGCGCCGCGCATGAGGCCGCTCGACGGGCTGGTGGTGCTGGACCTGACGCGCTTGCTGCCCGGCGCGGCCGCCACCATGCAGCTCGCCAACTTTGGCGCCGAGGTCATCAAGATCGAAGAGCCGGGGCGCGGCGATTACGCGCGTTCTATGCCGCCGCTGATGGAAGGCGAGGGCGCTGTGTTTCGCATGGTGAATCGCGGCAAGCAGAGCGTCGCGCTGGATTTGAAGAGCGCAGCGGGGCGCGAGGCCTTTCTGCAATTGGCGGATACGGCGGATGTGGTGGTGGAAAGCTTCCGTCCCGGCACGATGCAGCGGCTGGGGCTGGGCTACGATACGCTGCGCGCGCGCAACCAGCGGCTGATCTATGTGTCGATCACCGGCTACGGGCAGGATGGGCCGTGGGCGAAGCTTGCCGGGCACGACATTAATTATCTGGCGCTGGGCGGCGCGCTGGACCTGATCGGCGCGCGCGGCGGACCACCCGTGATTCCGGGACTTCAAATTGCGGATTTGACCGGCGCTATGCAGGCGGTGACCGGTGTGCTGTTGGCTCTGGCCGCGCGCGGCAAAACGGGCCGGGGCCAGTCCATCGACGTATCCATGCTGGATGCCGTCACCTGGATGCTGCCGGTGGCGTTGGGGTTGCATGCCGCCACGGGCGAACTGCCCGCGCGCGGCGACACGATTCTGACGGGCCGCTATGCCTGCTATCACGTCTACGAGGCGGCGGACGGGCGCTGGCTGGCGATAGGCGCGCTCGAGCCGAAGTTCTGGCAGGCGCTGTGCGGGGCTTTGGGCTGCGCGCAATTCATCGCGGATCAGTTTGCGGAAGGGCCGCGCCAGGCGGAAATCATCGTCGAACTGGGGCGCATTTTTCGCACGCGCACGGCGGAAGAGTGGTTCGAACGGTTACTTCCGGCGGACTGCTGCGTGACGCCGGTACGCAGCGTGGCGGAAGCCGCGCAACACCTTGGGCTGGGCCGCGGCGAGTCGGTGGTGGCGCCCCAGCTCAGCGATACGCCCGGCAAACTGGGCGGTCCGCCGCCCCGCCTGGGCGAGCATTCCATTTGACTTCCGCCCCGTCTCCTGAAAAAATAGGGTTGCCAACCAAATTTTGCGGATGTGGCGGAATTGGCAGACGCGCTAGATTCAGGTTCTAGTTCTCGCAAGGGAGTGGAGGTTCAAG
Organism: Bryobacteraceae bacterium; assembly: GCA_049511415.1. Lineage (GTDB taxonomy): Bacteria > Acidobacteriota > Terriglobia > Bryobacterales > Bryobacteraceae > Bog-159. The sequence continues at coordinate 63,076 of JBEKYC010000078.1, forward strand.
TCCTCTCATCCGCACCACAAACAAAACAAATAATTTAAGCCGCTCAGCTAAGTGGCTTTTTATTGCTAAGAAATCCAATGGTACACCATTTGGTACACCCTAGAGTGTACCAGCCTGCCTCTTCCGTCGCAAGGCCATGTATGGACAGCCGCCCCAAATCGAACGCACCACGGACACGCCAGATGGCAGGAGCGCACGGTTTATGAAACCTCTGGCGGCTATGCCCACTATTGGCGTATCGAGCACCTTTCCCGCCAGTCCGTCAATATTTCCAACGGCTCCACAACCCTATGCTTGGATGGCGGGTTGGTCTGCCAAGTTGTTAAGCCAGTCCAAAATTTGGCTTTCGTGATCTCGTGTGAGGGTGCTTTCCACGATCTTTAACGACAATTGGCGAACACCATCCCGGTGAACCGAAACTACCACATCAATACTGCCCTGTACGTCGAAAACATCCCATAATGCGTAGGCCAGTTCTGGGTGTTCATCCATCCATCGCTTCACGACAGCTTCAACTTGTTCACATCGCTTCGTCGCACATGCCATGCTCCGATTCTACAATGCAAAATGGCGATCCCCAACAAGCGCAGAATCGCTCGACAGCACCCGGAGACGCCCATCTTAATCACGAGCGCACAGAAACAGGGCAGCGAAAGTGGTTATAATGCCGAAGGGCGGCGAGAACGCCATGCATGTTCTTCTCTGGCTAGTAACCCTTGTCACCGTCGCCGTGATGATCGGACGAAGCCTTCCTGCCACGCTCAAAGGGTGCCGCTGGTGGCTGCACCCTGCCCCGTCGCTTATTGTACGGCTTCCCGTGTTCCTCAGCGCCCTCTTTGTCACGGCTACTGGTATCGCTCTCGTGTACAACGTCAACTCGTGGGCTTGGTTCTCCGTCGAGCCATCCGGCCAAATCTACTTCCGGGCTTGGGTTCTGCTTCTCACCCCTTTCGTCCTCTCTCTGGCAGGGCTTGGCTTCGCCGTGCCGCTACTTGGCTACTTCGTTGTGGTCCC
>JBEKYC010000079.1:0-32767 GCA_049511415.1 Bryobacteraceae bacterium
TGCGCGGCGCCGAACAGGATGGAGGCGCCGACCAGCGCGAGCGCAGGCTTGCCGGTCCACTGAGTCAACCACTGTTGCAACAGGCCGCGGAAGAAGAACTCTTCGGGCAGGGCCACGATCCAGAGCATGCCGAGAAAGGTCACGGCGATCTTCCAGACCGGCATTCCGGGGCCGAGCCGCACCAGGCGGGTAGCCCAGACCAGCGGCACGCCCACGATCAGGAAGTACGCGAAGTGGCGTAGGCCGATCTTGCACTCGCTCCAGGTCGGCACGAAGCCGTAGCCGATGCACGGGACGCGGCGTTCGACCAGCATGACCATGGCACACAGGCGGCGCAGCGCCAGGTAGCCGAGAATGCCGAGCGGCAGTTTGCGGAACGGCGAAGCATAGATGGGATCGAGGTAGCCGCGCAGCACCACTGCCGCGACGAACACGAGGAATGCGCCATCGGCCCACGGCGCGGCCGGAAAAATTCTGTACCAAAGGCTCAGCACGGTGGCTAACGCAGCCAGACGAATGAAGCCCCACCACTCGAATTCGCCCGTGTTGGTGGCATAGATCCAATAGGGCGCGACGAAGCTCACCACCAGGAACAGCGGCATGTGGCGCGCGAAGCGCTCCCGCACGCTCTCAAATCCGGGGACCAGATAGAATGGGAATTCGATCAGGAACGCGGCCAGAACCGGGACCGCCACCCAAGCCGGAATGCCTTTCAAGCGAGCATACAGCACACCCGCGGCGCTCAGCGCGATCCAGCCGGCCAGCAGAGCCGCCCGGAAATCGCCGAGCGATGGCTTCATCGGCCTCATTTTAGCACTGGGGTGCGCGGCGGCCGGCGCGCGCGGGCAGGAAGCGCCGCCCAATCTGGCGCGGCGGATCGCGCATGCGGAGAGCGAAAACCAGGCGGCGCGCGCGGAATACAATTACCGGCAGACGGTAGCCTTTGCGGAACTCAACGAGCATGGCGGCACGGTGGGCGAGTATCGCGAGGAGCGCGACGTGATCCTTTCCCCCGATCACGAGCGCACCGAACATATGATCGGCAAGCCGCTGCTGACGCTCAAGCGCATGAAGCTGACCGACGAAGACTTCGCGGACATGCGCGGCATACAGCCGTTCGTGATGACGGAGGATCAGCTTTGGAACTACGAGACCAAGTTTCGCGGCGACGAAAACATCGACGGAGTGGATTGTTGGGTGATGCAGGTGCGGCCGCGGCAGATTCTGCAGGGGCAACGGTTGTTTGACGGGATGATTTGGGCGGACAAGCGGGATTACTCGATCGTGCGCGTGGAAGGGCAGGCGGTGCCGCAGATCCTGAGCACGCGTGCGGAGAATCTGTTTCCGCGGTTCACCACGGTGCGGGAGAAGGTGGACGGCCGGCACTGGTTTCCGGTTTACACTCTAGCCGACGATACCTTGCCGTTTCGCAGCGGGTTGCAGAGAGTGCGCATGACGATCCGATATACGCAGTACAGGCGGTTTGGGGCAGAGTCGGTGATTCAGTTTGGGAAGCCGTAGTTTGAGAGGAACGCGGCCTCGATCCCACCTTAGTCGATAAGAACAGCGAAACCAAGTTGGCCCCGGGCGGCGGCGAACTTCGCAGACCGACCCGCCGTCCGCCGCGTGGGGCCAGTGGGGAGCTATTGCACCGCTACGGTTTCGGGGACCAGCAAAGGCTGCTTATGTTTGCAGTCGGCGTTGGGGCATTGCAGCAGGGCGCCGGACTTCAGCCACTTCTCAACCATGTATGGACTGCCGCACTCGGGGCATTTCTCCTGCACCGGCTTGGCCCAGGTGACGAAGTTGCAATCAGGCCAGCGGTTGCAGCCGTAGAAGGTCTTGCCGCGCTTGGAACGGCGCTCGATCACTTCGCCCTGGCTGCACTCGGGGCACTTCATGCCGATGGTCTTCTGCTTGACGTACTTGCAGGTGGGATAATTGCCGCAGGCGGTAAATTCACCGAAGCGTCCGGTCTTTAATACCATGTTGTTGCCACAGTTCGGACACTTTTCATCAAGCTGCACATCAGGTTTCTTTTGGGCTCCGCCGATCTGCTTGGTGGTTTTGCAGTCGGGATATCCGGAACACGCATAGAACGTTCCAAAGCGGCCCTTCTTGAGCACCATCGGCCGGCCGCAATTCTCGCAATACTCCTCCTCACCCTGCTCCGCCAAGTCCACTTTGTCGACATCCGGCAGGTCCACGGTAAGTTCCCGGGTGTAAGTGCAAAAGTATTCTTTTCTCTGCCACGACAATACGGCGCTGTCGTGTACGTCGCGCAATGCGATGTCGTAATACTCGCCGATCTGAGCATAACGAGCTCGAATCTTATCCAGACGGAGCTCAATCCGTTTGCGGCCCTTCAGCCGCAGCTCGGCGATGTCTTTTTCCAGCTTTTTCACGTCGGCTAACGCGCGTTGCGGAAGCTCGGGGCCGGCGATAACGAACCTGCCGCGCTCACCCGGGTTAACCGCAAGCCCGGGGTATCGGGCCTGAATCTTGGCGAGCTGTTTGTCTGTAAACTTGCGAATGCGCTCCTGCCCTTTGGCAAGTTCTTTTTGCAGGTTTTCTAAGTCGGCCTCGGCGCTCTTGGGGGAAAACTCGGGATAGCCGGTGCAGGCGATGAAGCTGCCGTGCTTGCCCCACTTGATGACCAGGGGTTTGCCGCACTTCTCGCAGATCAAGTCGGTGGGCTTTTCCATCCGCTTGATGTCGGTCATGTGCTCTTCGGCGTGCTTCAGGTCTTTATCGAACTTCTCGTAAAAATCGCCGATGGCCGATTGCCAGGCGATCTGGCCTTCTTCGATTTCGTCGAGTTCCTCCTCCATGCGGGCGGTGTATTTAACGTCGAAGATGTCGTCGAAGCTCTCGATCAGCAGGCCCGTAACGACTCTGCCCAGTTCGGTGGGAAAGAACCGGCCGCCCTCTTTTCTGACGTACTCGCGCTCCTGAATGGTGGACAGGATCGAGGCATAGGTGGAAGGCCGGCCCACGCCATCGGATTCCAACTTTTTCACCAGCGTGGCTTCGTTGTAGCGCGGCGGCGGCTCGGTGAAATGCTGTTCGGGCAGCATCTGGCGGAAGCGCAAATTCTCGCCTTCGGTTAGGGCGGGCAGCTTGTGCTTCAGCTCTTCGTCGTCTTCGTCGATCTGGTCCTTGCCTTCTTCGTAGATCTTCAGGAAGCCGTTGAACTTGGGAACCGAACCGGTGGCGCGGAACACGTACTCTCCGGCATCCTTGCCGCGCGCGGCGATGTCGATGGTGGTCTGGTCGAAGACCGCGGGCGTCATCTGGGAGGCGACGAAGCGATTCCAGATGAGGCGGTAGAGTTTCAGCTCGTCTTCCGCCAGATACTTGGCGATATCGTCGGGGCTGTACTCCATGGACGTCGGGCGGATGGCTTCGTGCGCGTCCTGCGCGTCCTTTTTGGATTTGTAAATGTTGGGGGCGTCGGGCAGGTACTCGGGCCCGAATTTCACGGCGATATAGGCGCGCACATCGTCTATGGCCTCGGCGGAAATGCGGGTGGAGTCCGTGCGCATGTAAGTGATGAGGCCGACCGCGCCTTCCTTACCCAGTTCGATGCCTTCGTAGAGCCGCTGGGCCAGAATCATGGTGCGCTTGACGCTGAAACGCAGCTTGCGGGACGACTCCTGCTGCAGGGTGGACGTGATGAAGGGCGCCACGGGGTTGCGGCGTTTCTCACGCGTGTTCACGGACTTGGCTACGTAGTCTGCGCCATCCAATTGCGCGATTAGCAAGTCGGTGGCCTCCCGGCTACCCAATTCCGGCGTCTGGTCATCTTTCTTAAAGAGGCGGGCTTTCAGAGGGGCCTTGCGGGCAGCCAGATCGACATCCACCGTCCAATATTCGTTCTTGAGGAAGGCGGAGACCTCGGCCTCGCGCTCGACGATCAAGCGGAGCGCGACGGTTTGTACGCGGCCGGCGGAGAGTCCACGGCGGACCTTATCCCAGAGGAGGGGTGAAATCTTGTAGCCGACCAGGCGGTCGAGGACGCGGCGGGCCTGTTGGGCATCCACCAGCTTTTCGTCGACCATGCCGGGCGTTTGGAAGGCTTTCAAGACGGCGTTCTTGGTGATTTCGTTGAACATCACCCGGTAGATTTGGGGCTGCCCATCCTTCTTGCCGCGCAATTCCTCCTGCAAGTGGTAGCAGATGGCTTCGCCTTCGCGGTCGGGGTCGGCGGCCAGGTAGACGGCTTCCACTTTTTTGGCGGCCTGCTTCAACTCGTTGATGAGCTTACGTTTTCCTTCGATGATTTCGTAATGCGGGGCAAAGCCGTTTTCGATATCGACGGCCAAGTCGTTCTTAGGGAGATCTTTAATATGGCCCAGCGAGGCTTTGACGACGTACTGCTTCCCGAGATATTTATTAATGGTTTTCGCCTTAACTGGCGACTCCACGATTACAAGCGCTTTCGGCATATCAGACTTTAACTGTGTTCTTAATGAGGTTTACCCAGAGGCTACCACACTTTCACGAAGTTCTTCCCTGGGAGCTGCTTCACCAAACCGAGCATCTCCAGCTCGAAAAGCGCGGCGATGAGTTCAGAGGCCGAGCTATCCTCAACAATCTGAAGAAGATCATCGAGATGAGTAGGACTGTCGACCGGGAGCACGGCGAGCAGCCGACGTCCGATTTCCGGAAGCGAACCCGCTTCAGTTGATGCTGCACCCTCCTTCCCGGATGCATCACCGGACCCCAGGAGACGGGCGCGGCCGCGCTCAATCAACTGGCGCCGGACCTCGGCGGGCAAGTCAACGATCACATCATTCCAATCCTGAACCAGCTTGGCTCCCTGTTTTATCAACAGGTTAGGCCCCCAGCTCGATTTGGACGTGATGTTGCCGGGGATGGCGAATACTTCCCTGCCCTGGTCGATGGCGAGTTTGGCGGTGATGGCTGAGCCGCTATATTGAGCGCCTTCGACGACCAGCGTTCCGGTGCTCATGCCGCTGATGATGCGGTTGCGAACCGGGAAGTTCTGCGGGAAGGCGACGGAGCCCATGGCGTACTCGGATATAATGAGTCCGCGTGCGGCAAGGTCGGCGGCCAGGCGGCGATTCTCGGACGGGTAGATGATATCGACGCCGCAGCCCAATACCGCGATTGTGTCACCACCGGCGGAGAGGGCACCCTTATGCGCGGCGGTATCGATGCCGCGAGCCATGCCACTGACGATGGTGAGTCCGGCGCGCGCTAAGTCGGCGGCAAGCCTTTCGGCCACGGCCAGACCATAGGGCGTGGGGCGGCGCGTACCGACCACCGCGAAATGGAAAGGCTGGAGAAGCCCCAGGCGTCCTCGGGCAAAGAGCAGAATGGGCGGATCGAAAATTTCGCGGAGCAGGGCTGGATAGCGCGGATCGCTGCGGGTGACAACGACGGCGCCGCGCTCGGTGATCTTCTGTTGCTGGTCCAGCGCATCCTCGAAAGAGCAGCCGCTGGCTATGCTCTGGGCCACTGCACCGCTGATTCCGGCGGCTTCCAGTTCGGTGCGCGAGGCGCGAAACGCGGCCTGGGGCGTACGGAAGCGGTCGAGGAGTTTGCCCGCCATGCGGGTGCCGAGTCCGGGGATCAAGTTGAGCGCCAGCCAGTGCAGTTCTTCTTCACGGCTGAGGGTAGGGGCGGCTGTAGCGGTCATCACTTGGAGAGTGACGGCAGTCGGCGGTTCTCTCAAGGAAAAATCAGGCTGTCGCCCGGGGCTGGTAACGGGAGGCGAGTACAATACGTAGAGACGGCGGCCATCGCTGCCGCACCCATCGAAAGCTATGCGCCAGGAGCCATCCTTTTTTGAAGGCCGGGAACCCGTGCTCGTTTTCATTGCCAAGCGCTTGAAGGATGCGCTCAAGCTGGAATCCATCTTCAGCGGGGCCGGCGTGGATTACGGCGTGGAAGCAGACGAGTACAAGGGCGGCTTCATTTTTCAGCGAGTGCGCGCGGGCGCATTTTTTTATGTATTGCCGGAGACGGCGGAACTGGCGCGGCGGGTGATGCGAGAGCATGGATATCGTCCGGCGGAGAACCAGCCGGAGTGATGCGGCTTTCGGCCAACCGTTCGCGGTAGCGTTTCTGCAAGAATTTGCGGTAAGTCTCGGGGCGCATGCTCGCGGCTGCGGCACCGCGCAGGATTTCCGTCTCCGCGCGTTCGATGCCGGCAGTCAGCGGACTGCCGGATTGAAACCAGACCGGCTCGTAGCTGAAGCCAAAGGCCCAGAGCGCGGGCAGGGCGCGCTGGTAGTTGTCGGGCAGGCCCAGTGCCGCGAAGGGGAAACCAGCGGCCCAATCGGTGTGATAGCCGATCAGCATGTTGGAGGGATTTACGGAAACCTGCGCATGGGTCACGCAGTTTTCGGCGGGAATGCGGTAGCGGCTGCGCAGCATTTCGGTCAGCATGGCGGCGGTCCGCAGTTGGGCCGGGCTGGCGAGTCCGCCGCGCTGGCCCGGAGTGGTCTGCGCTTCGAAGGAGACGCCCAGGAAGCTGCGGTTGAGGTCCAAATACAACCAGTCGCTATCGGCCCACACGGAGTGCCCCGCGTGGTAGGCGACATCGGATTCCGCTACTACGCGATACACCCGTCCGAAGCGATCAATCAGGTAGTGATAGGAATGGTTGCGGCGCACGAACTGCAAGAGATCTTCGCCCAGACGCACCAGCACAGGGGTCTGGTCCTCGGCAAATGGCGCCTGGCAACTCTCGCTGGTATGGAAGACAATTCCAGCCGGCTGCGAGTGAAGGGCGGTTTGGGAGATCCCGGAATTGCGCGCGAAGACCCGGTACAGGCGGGGCGGGCCAGCGACCGTGAATCGCGTGTCGATGCGCAGGCCATTGCTATAGACTTCGGAATTGCCATCGGCCTCCACCTGCCAGACGGATACGGGTTGGGCGGTTTCGGCGGGCGATGCGACGTGCCGGTGGGGTGCGGGGGGCGGCGGCGGCTCCGTCCTGGGGAGGCGCATCAGCAGGAGCGGCAGGAAGGGCACGGGCAGCAGCAGCGCGGCAATCCGCCGGCCGCGGCGGGCGCGCCAAGGCGCCATAGTGGCGCAGGGCACGGTGGCGCGCAGGAAGCGCAGGCGCGACAACGGATCCGCGATAGCGCTGGCGGTGTGTGCCAGATGTACGTGCCGCTCGGGGATGCGCGCGAGCCAGGGCATGATAAGAGTCCCGTCACAAATAAGTCGGCGGAATACGCGAAGAATCTTAGTGCTTTCGGCGATTTCCCCGACACCGGGGTGTGAATATCCAAAAGTTTTGAGAGGAATCCGCCGGTCATAGGACTACGGAGGTATCGGGAATACTACGTGACAAAGGCGGCAACCGCGATCGCGCCGACGCGCGCGACGGCCCGCCGCCGGACATGGAGGCACAGCGATGAACAACTGCGAACAGGAATATACCGGGCCGCTCGGTCTGGATGTGGGCACCAGCCGCATCGTGGTGGCGCGGGCCAACGACAACAAACAGGAATACGACGCGCAGCTCAACGCCTTTCTGATCTTGCCGTACTCGAAGCTGGCGGTGAGTCTTCTGGAGCGGGAGAACGTGCTGCACCAGGTGGACGGTCCGGACATCGTAGTGGAGGGCAACGATGCGGAGAAATTCGCAGAGGTCTTTCATGTCGAGACGCGGCGTCCGATGCGAAACGGCGTGCTGAATCCCGCGGAGCCGCGCGGCCTGGCGGTCGTGCGGCGACTGGTCGCCAAGCTGATGGGACGGGCGGCGGCGGCCGGCCAGAGGGTCTACTTCAGCGTGCCGGCGCGAGGTGAGAGCGTGGACGGCGCGATTCAATATCACGAAGCGTCGATACGCCAGATTCTCACCGAATTGGGATACGATCCCCAGCCGATCGAAGAGGGCCTGGCAGTGGTTTACGGTGAATTGGCCGACTCGAATTTTAGTGGGTTGGGAATATCCTGCGGCAGCGGGCTTTGTAATATTTGTCTGGCGATGCTTTCCGTCCCGGTGCTCAGTTTCAGCGTGCCTAAGGCTGGGGACTTCATCGACTCCAATGCAGCCCAGGTAACGGGCGACCGGGCGCACCGCATGCGGCTGGTCAAGGAGAGTGGATTTCAGTTGAACGGTTTGACGGGCGACCGGATGCAGAACGCCCTGACCGTGTATTATCAGGAAGTCATCAATGCGCTGGCCGGTGCGCTGCGCACGCACCTGGCATCGGCGCGGGCACTGCCGAAGTTCGAGCAAACCCTGCCTCTGGTTCTGACTGGCGGCACGGCGATACCACGGGGCTTTCTGGAGTACTTCACCAAAGTGCTTGCGGCGGAGGAACTGCCCTTGCGATTATCGGAGGTTCGCGTTTCCCAAGATCCTCTGCATGCCACGGCGCGGGGCGCATTAATGGCTGCCCTTTGCTGATATAGGTCAGCGGCGCACCGGTAGATGGGCGGCGGACCCCAACATATATGGACCGCGCGAACCGTCGGGCAGGATCGTGCGGGAGTCGGTACGGGCCCGGCTTAGTTGGGTGGGAGTGAGCCCGTTGGCTCCGCGGAGGTCCGCGCGGCAGAAGTTCGCTCCCATGGTGATGCTTTCATGGAAGCGCGCTCCGGATAAGTCGGCGGCCTCCAGATCGACGCCTTGCAGGCGCGCCTGCTGGAAGCTGCCGCCCCGCAGGTTGGCATTCCAAAAAGAACTCTGACCCAAATCGCAGCGATCAAATTGTGCCCCGGAAAGATCCGCCCCACGGAACTCACAACCTTGCAGCGTGGCGGTGCTCCAAATCGAGCCGGAGGCGGCGATGCCCTGCAGGCGGCAGTACCGGAACGTGGCGTGGTATAACTTGGAATCCGTGAAATCGACCTTTGTAAAATTACACTCAAAGGCTTTGGCTTGATGCAGGCTGGCATCGCGCAACACCGTGCCGGTGAAGTCGCACTGCTCCATGGAGGCATCCGGCAACCGCGCGGCTCTCAGGTTGGCGCCGCGAAAAGAGGCACGGCAGAGCCGCGCTTCGGACAGGTTGGCAGCGGCCAGAAGAGCGAGTTCCAGCTTCGCGTCGGTGAGGTCCGTGGCGGAAAGATCGGCTTCGATCAGAGTGGCGTTGCTGAGGTCGGCAAACTTGAGATTCGCGCCGCTCAAATTGACCCGGGACATATGCGCGTCGATGAAGTTAGCCGACTGCAGATCGGCCCGTTCCAGATTTTGCCCTTCCAGCACCGCGTCGGCCAATACGATTCCCTTCAAACAGGCTCGCAGGCCGTGCTGCCGGCGCTCGAGCCAAGCCTGATGCGCCTCTAAGACACGCCGCAAGGCGGCCGCGCCGAGGCTCTTGCCGATCAGCCGCGGGGCGGCTAACTCCCCGTCGAAGATATCCTCTAATTCCGCCATGTGCTACCTCACGCCGTGCCGCCGGAAGCTCAAGCGCTGTGCACGAAATCCGACGCCAAGCGGGCAATGTCGGCATCTCCCGCTTCCAGGCTGCGCATCTTGGCAGCTAGCGTGGTGCGCTTGAGACCGAGTAAATCGGCCGCCAGCTTCTTATTGCCGTTGGTCTTGCGTAGCGCCTGCGCAATGATGCCGCGCGCGATGTGTCCCACGGTCTGCTCGAAATCCAGGCCGCCATCCGGCACGTGCACCAGATGGCCGGAGGCGTGCTCGCCGAGAGGCCGCGGGCGGTCTCCTTCCAACGGGAAATCGGATGGGTATAGCATGGTGCGCTCGCCACTCAGGATGATGGCTCGTTCCACGACGTTTTCCAACTGCCGCACATTGCCCGGCCAGGGATAGGCCGTCAGCCGTGACAAGGCTTCGCGGGAGATCTGCCGCGCGGGGAGGTGCTCCAGGCTGCAGATCTTGCCGATGAAATGCTGCGTGAGCGCCGCGATATCGCCGGGACGGGCGCGTAGCGGCGGTAACTCGAGGGTCACCACGTTGAGGCGGTAATATAAATCCTCGCGGAAACGGCCCTGGCGGACCAGAGCGCGCAGATCGGCATTGGTGGCCGCGATGACGCGCACATCCACTTTGATGGTTTCCGAACTGCCCAGACGTTGAAACTCCCGTTCCTGAAGGACCCGCAGCAGCTTAGCCTGCAAATCGATCGGCATTTCTCCGACTTCGTCGAGCAACAGAGTGCTTCCGTCGGCCTGCTCGAAGCGCCCGACACGCTGCGCTACGGCCCCCGTGAAAGCCCCCCGCACGTGACCGAACAGCTCGGCCTCCAGCAGATTCTCGGGAAGCGCGCTACAGCAAACCGATACCATGGGCAGGCGGCCGCGCGGCCCGGCCATATGGATGGCGCGCGCCGCCATCTCCTTGCCGGTTCCGGTTTCGCCGGTGATCAGAAGGGTGGAACGCCGGTTAGCGACCAGGCGCACCAGGCGCACGACTTCCTGAAAGGCCTGGCTGGACCCGACCAGATTCAAGCGCCAAGGTTCGGACGGTTCGATTCCCCGCAGTGGACGGATGCGACGGTCGACAGTGGCATCGTGGACGGCCGTCGCGAGTTGTTCCGAAGCGTGCTCCGTAATGACATCAAAAGCACCCAATCTGGTGAGGCGCACGGCTTCGGGAAGTTCGGCCTGGGGGTGCCAGACGACAATCGGCACATCCGCATCGGCCTGCCGCAATTCCAGAAACGCGTCGACGGCGGTCCAGTCCGAAAGCGGACAACAGAGCACGACGACGTCGAATGCGCGCCGTCTCAAATGCTCCACGGCTTCGGGAATCCCTGGGGCAGGTTGTATCTCGAACTCTTGGACCGCGGCCAAAACCGGGGAGAGCGCCGCGTCTTGTTCAGCCACGTACAATATCCGGGGTGATTCGCCTGTCTGCATCGCTATAATAAGCATCGTCGCTCCCGGCGCACGGCTTTAGGCGCCGGAGGACACGCTGGTCTTCTTCAGATCCGGCCGACAACCAGGCGATGGACCTTAATCAACAGGTCCACTTCCGCGCGGGGCAAAGCCAGTGTAGTGGCGATGCCCGCGTTGTCGTATCCGGCGCGGTGCAATCGCAGGACCTGGGTGCGCTTGCCGAGGTTGAGGCCGGACCGGGCGGGCTGGGGCGCCACCAGCATGCCGGTCTGCCGTTCGACGTCCCGCAAATCGTCTTCGATTCCCTGGAGGGCGGCGCGCGTCTCATTGAGCGCGGTCTGCAGAGTCAGCAACTCCTGGCGACCCGCCTGTTGAGACCTTGCCAGGCGACGCCATTCAATTTTCAGGGTCACGAACAGGCATAAGCTCAGACTCAGCCCCAAGGCTAATAGAGCGTAGCATGCCAGAGGGTGCAGCATGACGGCCAACGGGTTCATGGCAAGTTCTCCAGACGCTCCTGCCGGCTCATGATCTGATGGATTCGCACGCCATAATTGCCTTCCACCACCACCACTTCACCACGCGCCACAACGCAATTGTTCACAATCACTTCGACCGGCTCGTCCACCGTGCGATTCAGCTCGATAATCGATCCCGCCGCCAGTTTGAGTACGTCTTTCAGGGGCAACTGCACGTGACCAAACGAGACACTCACGGGGAGTTCCACACCCATCAACAGTTCAAACGTCCGGGACTGGAGCGGCGGGGCGCTATCCACGGGGCTGGGCCGCGCGGCGGGCGGATCTTCCGGCGGCGCAGGGTCCTGCGGTTGGCCGGTTACAGCGATCAGCAAGGGCGCCAACGCCGCATCGGGATAGCCTCCATCCACTTGGTAAAGTTCACCGGCGGCGGGCGCGACGGCGGCTTCCTTGCCGGGCGCGTCGACCTGGCAGTTCCAGCGTCGGGCGGCGCTGCGCGCCAGTTCACCCATCGACTGTTGCAGGATTTCAACGTATGTCTCGCGCGCCTGGGAGTCCTCTTCCACGCCCGCGGCGCCGAGTACCCTGGCGGCCATTTGCACCCAGGCGTTCTGCGGCGCGCCGATCCAGACGGCGGGGCTACCGGGTAAGGGGAAGCGCTGTTCCCACCACCAGACCGCGCCATGCGAGCCGGCGAGTGCCTCACCCGCGACGGGCGGCGTGACGTCCTGGCCGGCGGCGACGCAGGCAAGCTTCGGACGCTCTCCGGCCAGAGACTCGAGAACCGTGGCCAGCAGCGACGTCCACTCTTCGGCAAACCAACGCCCCGCCAGGTTGCGATCCGCGCTCACATCACGCCTCCGGCCGGATTGGGCCAGACTTTCTCGATATCCGCGCGCAGCCGCAGGATGGCCTGGGATTTCAGATGCGAGATGCGTGACTCATGCAGGTCCACGACTTCCGAGATTTCGCGCAAAGTCAGCTCTTCCATGTAATAGAGGCCCAGCACGGTGCGCTCCATGGGAGGCATGCGGAGAATGGATTCAGCCAGCAGCTTTTCCAGTTGGGCGCGCTCCAGCAGACGGGACGGCAACTGTCCCCCATCGTCGCTCAGATAGGCCAGCAGACTTTGCCCTTCGCCGTTGTCGGCGGTATATTCGAGGCTGCCCAGGTTCAGGCCCTGCACCTCCACCAACCAGCGGTGATACTCCTCCAGGTCGAGCCCCATTTCGGCGGCAATCTCGTCTTCTCCGGGGGTACGGTGCAAACGCTGCTCGGCGCGGGAGATGGCAAACTCTATCTGCTTGGCCTTCTTGCGCTTTTGCCTTGGGGCCCAATCGAGGCCGCGCAAACTGTCCAGAATGGCGCCGCGAATCTTGTGCTCGGCGTAGGTCTTCAACTTGACGTTATGCGCGGGGTCGTATTGATCTACGGCTGCGATCAGCCCCAGAATCCCGGCGGACACCAGATCCTCCAGGCTCACGTTGCCTGGCAGGCGGTCATGGATGCGGCGGGCAATCAGCCGTACTTGCGGCAGGTGTTCCAGGATGAGCCGTTCGCGCTCGTCCGCGTCCACCTCTCCGGCATCCTGCCGGTGGTACGGATTAGACATGATGCTTCAGGCCATTCCTTTCATTTAGCCAGTCATTTAGCCAGTCATTTAGCCAGTCATGTAGCCAGTCACGCGGCCAGGCTCTCGGCGCGCGACTTCTCGACCCCCAACAAATCCAGAATGCGGGCCTTGGTGGCGCTCTCCAGATCGTCCGGAATCTCCTGCCCGGCTGCCAGATAGGAAATAGGCTTTCCCAGAGCGGCCGACAGCGAGAGCGCCGTGCCGAAGGATCCGGTTTCATCCACCCGCGTGAAAATCAGGCTGGATGGATGAAAGAGCTCGAAGCGCTCCGCCACATGCTTAAGATCGGCGGACTTCATGGATGCCGTTAATACCAGATGCGTGTCAATGGCCGGGTGGGTGGACAAGAATTGCGCCAGGTCGGCGGCGCGGTCCATGTCGCGCGGACCGTAGCCGGGTGTATCGATCAGTATCCAATGCCTGCCCCGGCCTTCTTCCAAGGCTTGGGCCAGGGCGCCCACCTGATCGAAGGACTGAAAGGCAGCGCCCAGAATGGTGGCGTAGGAACGCAACTGATCGGCCCCGGCCACGCGATAGTCGTCCATCGAAAACAACGCCAGGCTGCGCCGCGCAGCCACGCCGCCGGCCACCGCCAGCTTGGCGATCATGCTCGTTTTTCCGGCGCCGGGAGGGCCCACCAGGGCCGTCACGCGCGGCGCGCCGCCGGGCGAGTCCAGAAAGGAATCGACCCGGATACATTTCTCGACTTCCCGGGCGAACAAGGCTGCGACGGGGCCGTCCGGCGGTCCGGAGCGCTCGACCGCTTCCAGGATCTGGCTGGCGAGGTCCGCATCGAGGTCCGCCGCCAGCAGACCGGCATACCACCGCGACAACTCCGGCGCGGCGGAAGACCATCGGTTAGCGCCCCAGGCGGAGCGCGTAATGGTCCGGCCCATCACGTCGAGTTGGCGGCGCATCTCGGCCAGTTCGACGGCCAACCGTGGGTCTTGCACCGCGACCGGCTCCGGCGTGGGGGAGGCCTTGGCCTCCGGCACCACGGCGCAGACCACTTCATACTCGCCCAAGTGGCGCGCCTCCAGAGGCGCGCGGCGCGACTCGACCAGCATGGCGTCGTCCCCCATTTCCAGGCGGGCCAGCCCGACCGCGCCTTCCACCGAACTGGCATAGAAAGATTTGATTCGCATGTATTGACCCTCTCTGAATCCGCTTACTGAATCACTCCCAACGACACGACTTTGACGCCGGCCGGAATCTCGTTATGCGACAGGACAAACAGATTGGGAAGTACCGGTTCGACGACCTGGCGCAGGAAATACCGCGCGCCGGACGTGGTAACGGCGGCCACTGCCGCTTCCGGGCTTCCCACCTTACGCTGGATCCGTTCCAGAATTTCGCGAATGGTCTGCGGCGCCATGCCGAGGTGGCTGTTCTGCTCCCCGTGCTGCACGGCCGACTCCACGGCCTGCTCGATCGAGCCTTCGAAGAAGTAGGCCGGGAGATTGCCGTGGCTGTCCAGGAAACGTTTGACGACGGTCCGCCGGATGGCCTGGCGGGCATATTCGGAGAGCAGCACGACGTTACGCGTGGAAAGCGCGGCTTCGCCCAGGGCTTCCAGAATCGAGCTGGTGTCGCGGATGGAGACGCGCTCGCGCAGCAGGTTCTGCAGCACGCGCTGCACCACCGACAAGGGAAGCTGCTTGGGCACCAGGTCCTCGACCAGCTTGGGCTGTTCCACGGCCACCAGGTCGAGAACTTTCTTGGCATCCTGGCGGGAGAACAGTTCATACGCATGCCGACGCGCCAGTTCGGCGATGTGCGTCCCCAAAACGCTCACGGAGTCCACCAGGGTGTAGCCCGCGGCACGGGCCTGCTCGGCATTCCGGTCCGGGATCCACCAGGCCGCCAGTCCGAAGGCCGGCTCCTGCGTGGGAGTGCCCTGGAGCGCAGGGGCGCCGCGTCCCGACGGGATCGCCAACTGGCATCCTTGCGGCATCTCGTAGCGCGCGATTTCGGCGCCCTTCAGCGACACCACGTATTCGCGGGGGCGCAGCCCCAGGTTGTCGGCGACCCGGACGGGGGGCAGCAGATAACCCAGATCGGAAGCCAATTGCCGGCGGATGCCGGAGATGCGCTTCAACAGCGGCGAGTTCTGCGCGCCTTCCACCATCTTGACCAGACCCAGGCCAACTTCCAAAGCGAGCGGCTCGACCTTGAGCAGACCTTCCAGATTCTCGCGCGCCGGCTTGGCCGCGGCGGGCGCCTGTCCCTTGGCTGCCGGCCGGGGGCGCATGCGCCAGGCCGCCGTTCCCAGTCCCGCGCCCAACAGCACGAAGGGAATGCCCGGCATTCCCGGAAGGCAGGCCAGCACGATCAATACGCCGCTTGCCAGCATCAGGGGTTGCGCGCTGCCGAAGACCTGCTTGCGGAAGTCCGCTCCCAAGCGCGCCTCCGAACCGGTGCGCGTGATGATCAGGCCGCCGGATACGGAAATCATGAGCGCCGGTATCACGGTCACCAGCCCGTCGCCAATGGTCAGCACCGTGTAGGTCTGCAGGGCGTGGCGCAATTCCATGCCGTGCTGCAGCACGCCGATCAGAAACCCGGCCACGATGTTGATACCGGTGATCATGATGCTGGCCACGGCGTCGCGCTGGGTAAAGCGCGAGGCGCCATCCATGGCGCCGTAAAACTCGGCTTCGGCTCCCAGTTGCCGCCGCCGCTGACGCGCCTCGGCTTCGTCGATCAGACCCGATCCCAGGTCCGAATCGATGGACATCTGCTTGCCCGGCAGGGCGTCGAGGGTGAAACGCGCGGTGACCTCCGAGATGCGCACCGCGCCGTGATTGATGACCACGTACTGGATGGCGATCAAGACCAGAAAGATGACCGCGCCGATGATGTAGTTGCCGCCCACCACAAAACTGCCGAAAGCCTCGATCACGTGCCCGGCGGCGGCCGTGCCGCTGTTGCCATTCAGCAGGATCAGCCGCGCCGAAGAGATGTTCAGCGCCAGCCGGTAAAGCGTCAGCAGCAACAGGGTGGTGGGGAACACGCTGAACTCCACCGGCCGCGTAATGTACATGGCCACCATCATCACGATGACCGACATCATGATATCCAGCACCAGCAGCAGGTCCAGCAGGAACGGCGGCAAGGGCATGATGAGCGCCATGACAATGGCCAACACGGCCACCGGCACGCCCAGTTCCGCCGCTCCGCCGCCGGTGAGAAACTCCAGTGGTTTCCAAACTGTCTTGTGGATTGCCGCGGCTTCCGCCATGTTCTCTTCCGCTACCCCGGTAATCGGCCGTTCATGAGCTTATAAACATAGGCGAGGATCTCGGCCACCGCGCGGTACAGGTGCGGCGGGATCTCCTGCCCCACTTCCACGGAGCGGTAGAGCGCCTGCGCCAAGGGCGGATTTTCGATAATCGGCACCTGAAATTCCTGTGCCCGCTGGCGGATCCGCTGCGCCAGATAGTTCTTTCCCTTGGCGACCACCACCGGCGTGGCCATGGAGTCCATGGCATACCGCAGCGCCACGGCGTAGTGCGTGGGATTCACGATCACCGCCGTGGCCTGGGGGACCTCTTTCATCATCTTGTGGCGCAGACGCTCGCGCTGGATACGCCGGATGCGTGACTTGATTTGGGGGTTGCCTTCGGTTTCCTTTACTTCGTCGCGGATCTCCTGCTTGCTCATGCGCATGTCCTTGGTGTACCGGCGGCGCTGGCGGAACAGGTCCACGACGCCGAAAACCAGGAATACGCCGCTGCCCTTCCAAAGCAGCGCGCCGAGCGAACCGCAGGCCTGCCGGAATCCGGATTCGGGGCTCTGAAAAGGGAGCGCCAGGTAGCTGAACAGATTGTCCCGCACGATACCGTAGACCGCCAGGCCGAACAGCGGCAGCATGATCAGTGCGCTCACCAGCGCGGGCAGGTTCTGGCGCGGCAACTCCCGCAGGCGGGTCAGCGGGTTCAGCCGCTGGGGATCGGGCGCCAGCTTCTTCAGACTGACGCCGAACTGCGTAGAAATCAATTGTACGCCCAGCGTGGCCGCCAGGAGCACGCCGCCGGCCGGCGCCAGCAAGCGCAGCAGGCCGGCCAGCAGATGGCGGCTGATCTCCACGGCTTCCGCACGAGGGGCGAAGGCCCCGAGCAGAGTCCGGCGCATCAGATCCCGCATCTGATCGAACCATTCGGCGCCGCACGCATCCAATAAAGCCACGAACGTAAGGAACTGCACCGCCGACACGAACTGCCGCGCCGTGGGAAACTGGCCTTCCTTGCGGGCCTTGTCCAAGCGTTTGGCGGTGGGCTGCTCGGATCTCTGGCCGGTGTCCGCCATCGCCGTCCGGGCCCCTCAGTATCCCAGCACCTGCCGCAGGGTCCCGAAGACCGCCCCGGCGTAGGCCGCCAACAGCCGAGGCAGCAGCAGCGTGATCCAAGCCAGCAGGACCAGGGCGGCCATCATTTTCAGCGGGAAGGCCAGCGTGAGCAGTTGCAGTTGGGCATTCAGACGGCCCAGCAGGGCCAGCGCCACGTCCGCCAGAATCAGCAGCGCCAGGCAGGGCATGGCCACCCGCACCGCCAACGCCAGCATTTCACCGCCAAGGCGCAGGCAGGTTTCGGCGGCCGGGGGCGTCAGCCACTGTCCCGCCGGATGCGCCCGCAGACTCTCCGCCAGGGCGCGCAGCACTTCCCGATCAAGACCCAGGCAGACGAACACCAGGCCGCCCGCCAATTGCGCAAAAACTACGAGCACCCCCGATTCCGCCTGCGTCGTGGGATCGATGGTTTGGGCAAAACTGAACCCGGCGTTAAGGCTCAGAATCTGCGCACCCATCACGAACACCTCCAGAATGAAAGACACCGCCAAACCCATGGTCACGCCCACGGCAAGTTCCGGCAGCAGCCAGAGCAGCAGGCGAGGGACGCTGGCGCGGGCGGCGTCAACCGCCGGCCAGTCCGGCATCAACAGCAGCGTCACCAGCACCGAAAGCACCAGCCGAGCCGGCTTGGGACCGCTCGCAAAGCCCGGCAGGGGCGCCAGCGCGAACACTCCGGAGACGCGGGCCAGGGCCAACAGAAATCCGTAGATCGTGGCTAACCCCAGAACCGGCTCAGCGAGCATACCGCCCCAGGTCGCCCAACAACGCGGTGGTGTACATGGTCATGCGCTGGACCATCCACGGCATCAGCAGCAAGAGCCCGATGCCGAACACGATCAGGCGCGGGATGGTGCTGAAGCCGGTATCCTGGATCGAGGTCACGATCTGCGCCAAGCTGATCAGAATGCCCCAAACAAAGGCCAGCGCCAGCACGGGCGCGGCGATCCAGAAGGCCGCCAGCAACGCATGGCGCAGAATTTCGACTACCGCGTCCGGGGTCATGCGGGACGCCTCAAGCGAAACTCCGCATGAGAGACCCGATCACCAGATTCCAACCGTCGACCAGCACGAACAGCAGGATCTTAAACGGCGCCGAAACCATGACCGGCGGCAATTGGATCATGCCCACCGAGATGGTCACCGACGCCACCACCAGGTCGATCACCAGGAAGGGCAGGTATAGAATCGCCCCGATTTGAAAGGAGGCCTTCAACTCCGAGAGAATATAGGCCGGTATCAGGATTTTCAGATCTAAATCGTCGGGCGTGCGCGGCGCGGGCGCGCGCGAGATCTCCAGGAACAAGGCGATGTCTTTCTCCTTGGCGAAGCGCAGCCAGAATTGGCGTAGCGGCTGCGCCGCCTCGCGGGCCGCCTGTACGGCGGTCATTTGGCCGTTCTCGAGCGGCGTCCAGGCGCGCTCATAAACCTGATTGGCCATCGGGCCGATGGTCAGCAGGCTCAGGAAAAGGGCCAGTCCCACCAGAACCTGGTTCGATGGGGCCGTTTGCGTGCCCAGCGCCTGGCGCAGGAAATGCAACACCACGCTGATGCGCAGGAAGGGGGTAACCGAAACCAGCGCCGCGGGCAACACCGTCAGCGCCGTCAGTAGCAGCACGATCTGCATGGGCGTGCTTAGAGCATCGGTTCGGGCTGCAGCCAACCCCAGGCCGGCCGGCCGGGTGGCCGCCGCGGCCGCTCCAGCCAGAAAGATTCCCCACCAGCCCGCGCGGACCAGGCGCGCGGTCATCGCCCGGCCTCCGCCGCTTTGCCAGACGGCTCTTCCAGGGTGCCCCATGCGAAACTCTCGAGGACCGCGCATCCGCCAGGCGATACCGCCAGTAGCAGGCCGCGGCCCGCGACCCGCACCAGGTGCAGCGAATGATTCTGCGACAGGGCGGCGCGCTCCACCACGTGCAGCAGGCGCGGCCGGCCGCCGCGCGCGGCGGCCCGCACCCAGCCTTGCCGGCGCAGCCACCACAGTCCGCCGCCCAGCAGCAACCCGACGGCGCTGGCGGCTAGCAATTCGCGAAAGGCTTCCATGGCTTCTCTTTTCTCCGCATCATGAGAGGTCCGCATTGAAGTCCGTGATGCGGACTCCCAAGGTGTTTTCCACGACGACGATTTCTCCGCAGCCGATCCAGGTTCCGCCGACGTAAAGGTCGATGTTTTCGCCGGCCGAGCGTTGCATCCCAATCAGGCTGCCGGCCTCCATCTGGAGGATTTGCCGAACCGTCAGGATGCGGCGGTCGAGTTCGGCTTCGATATCCACCGGCACGTCGGCAAACGCGGCGATTTCTTCGTTGGCAGTCATGCGCGCTCCGGGCCGCCTATGTAATCAGATTGGTGGTGTCCTGGGCCAGGGTGTCCACGGTCGTGACCACCTTGGAACTGGCCTGGTAAGCGCTTTGCAATACGATCAGATCCGTCAACTCCTGGGCCATATCCACATTGGAGGACTCCAGCGCGCCACCCACGATGGTGCCGCGTCCGCCGGTGCCCGGCGCTCCCACCGCCGGCGCGGCGGTATCGGCGGTCACCTGAAATTCATTATTGCCGACCGCCACCAGGGTCTGCGGATTGCGAATATTGGCCAAGGCCAACTGTCCCACCACCACCTGGTTTCCATTGGAATAATTGGCCACCAGTTGGCCCCCATTTCCCATGGTCACCTGGGTCAACTCGGAGGCCGCCGAGCCGTCCTGGGTGCTGGCGGAGGTAGCCGAAGCCTGGTCGAACTGCGTGAGCGTTCCGGTACCGTCCGCGTTATAGGGGTTCCAGCTGATGCTCATATCCGCGGCCCCGTCGCTCAGCCCGGGAATCGCGATGGTGATCGGAGACCCCGCCGCGGGGCTGGTCAACTGTCCACTACTGTCGAAAGTCAGGCTGCCGCTGGCCCCGGCAATGGCGTACGGCGTGCCGGAGGTGCCCGCGGTGACATCGGCGCCCGGTATGGTCACCGCGTATGACCAGGTGTTGGCGGCGGTCTTCTGAAAGTTGACGGAGAGAACGTGCGAGGTACCCTGGGAATCGTAAACCGTAACGGACGCCGACCAGTCCGAAGCCGAGCCTATGGCGGCCGAGGAATCGAAGTTGGCGCTCAGCGTCATATTCTGGGTGGCGGCCGGCGGTTCGGTCGATCCGACGGGCACCGTGATGTTGCCGATGGCGCCACCGGTGTTGACCACGCCCGCGCTGTTCGCCATCCAGCCTTGCACCTGCTCGCCCGTAGGAGTGAGGAGGTTGCCGGAAAGATCCACCTGAAAATTACCCGCGCGGGTGTATTGCGTCGTCCCGTCATTGTTCACGACGAAGAATCCGCCGCCCTGAATGGCGGCATCCAGTGGACCGCCGCTGGCCTGTATGGCGCCCTGCGTAAACTCGCGTACCGTAAGCGGCGAGGCCACGCCGAAACCCAGTTGGGTTTCACCGGCGCCCAGAGACTCGCTGACCAGATCGCGGAAGTAAGTGGCGCTGTCCTTAAAACCGGGTGTATTCAGGTTGGCCAGATTATTGCCGACGACATCCACTGCGATGCCGTTGGCGTCCAGCGCGGAGAGCGCTGTGCTGAATGCTGCAAACATGTTTAATTTCCTCCTTGGGTCGTGCTGGTGCTGCCTGTCGTGCCGCCGCTCTGCGTCACGCTGTCCAAATCGCTGCGAATGGCGATCAACTGTTCGAGCGAGCTGAATTGGGCCAGTTGCGTGACGAACGTGGTGCTGTCGGTCGGATTGGTGGGGTCCTGATACTGAATCTGGGCCACCAGAAGCTGTAGGAACTCGTTCTCATTGACATCGTCCGGTGAATTGTCCTGGGAAGACGTGGTACTCGAATCGGCCGGCGCCGCGGCCGGCGTGCTTATCGGTTGAACAGTCATAATTCTTGCTCCTGTGCCGGGTCTAGACGGGATTGCCATTCGCCCGCCCAGCGGGA
This sequence comes from Bryobacteraceae bacterium, assembly GCA_049511415.1. Taxonomy (GTDB): domain Bacteria; phylum Acidobacteriota; class Terriglobia; order Bryobacterales; family Bryobacteraceae; genus Bog-159. The sequence goes on from JBEKYC010000079.1 coordinate 21,188, forward strand.
TGGATTTTTGTGCTGCTGCTGGTTCGGCGGTTGCCGGCCATCGCGACGCGCTCCCGGCGAATCCTGTGGGTCGCCGCGGTCGTCGGAGCCGCCGCGCCGGCTCGAGTCGGGCTGGGAGGCAAGCACCGGACGCCAGGCCTCCGCCTGGAAGCCGCTCTGCCGCAGTTTGCCCACCAGATCCGGAAGATCGGCGCGCAGGGTGCCGGCCAGGTCCCGATCCGACGTGTGCACCGTGACCCGGATTTCGCCGCCCCGCTCCGCCAGGCGTATGTCGACGTTGTTCTGGCCGTCATCGAGGCGCAAGGCCACATCGTGAGATACCGGTTGCGAGGCAGCTTGGGATGGCGCTGCAACGGGCGGCGCCAGGCTGTTTCCGCTCTCGCAAGGATTGTTGGGCGCCAGCGGCTCCCGGTCCGGAACTGGAGGCGGTGGAACCGCGTTGGTATTGAGATCCGCCGCGGCCGGAGGCGCCTGGCCCTCGCTGGTGTCAGCGTGCCCTTCCGGGAAACCCGCATTTCGGACGGCAGCTAGGGGCGCCACCGCGTCCGGGGTACGCCCGGCCGGGTCCTCTTCCGTGGATGTGTGCGCGGAACCCTTGGGGCTTCCCGAAAGCGCGACACCCCGCGGCGCCGGTTGCGGATTGCGCGGTGGCGGCGAGAGTTTTGAGGCCATCGCGGCGGGCATAGCCGGCGTCGCGGCGGACACGCTACCCGAAATCCCGCCGGGCGGCATGGCCGTCGCCGCAATCGATTGCGCCTCGCCTGGGGAAGCGGGACTGATCGGGGCCGCGCTCTGTTCCGGCGCAACGGCCGCCGCATCCGGGATCCGGTGGCCGGCGAGCGATGAGGCATCGGGCGAAGCCACCGCCACCGAATTGGCGGGTGGCGTGTTCGAAGAACCGGACCCGGCAGCCTGCTCTTCGGGTATCAGCCGGAGCCGAAATGCCAATTCCGGCGCCGCGGGCGCCTGCGAATGGCCATCGAAATCCTCCGGGGCCGATGGAGCCCTGGCGATGACCGGCAACTGGGGCACAGCATCCGGTTTTCCCTCGGCAGGCGCCGCTGGTGCGGCCGGGCCTAACGCATCGAACCAAGCGTCGGGTGCGTCGGCCGGCACCGCGACAGGCGCCGCCATGTCGCCGGCCGGGCGCTTCTCCTCCGGCGCGGCCCGCCGGTAGGCGCCCACCGGCTTGGGCGAGGCAACCTGCGGCAACGGAAATTCCGAATCGTCCATACATCCATTCAGAAAGGCGCCGAAGGCAGTTTGCTCCGACGCTGGATCCGCCGCGTGCCCAACGGCGGAAGACATGTCGCAGTCGAGAGCCGCCCGCAGCGTTACTACCGCGCCGAAACCGCCTGCCAGCGTGAGGGCCATGACGGCCTGTCCGGTGCATCCGACAGACCAAACCAAGCGCGCTCCAATTCCAAGTACTTAGGTTCGCGGCGGCCGCCAATTATTTGGCGTGCGGCGCGCCGCGGCATAAACTCGTCCGCGCATAATTCCGCAAACCCCTGCATTTCCGGACCCGCGCCTTCGGCCCTCGACTTGCACCAGAGGCTGTGGAAGCGCGTCATGGACCCATTGACCATTTCGGCGGCGGGCGGCATGCAGGCCCGCCTCGAGTCGCTCGACATGCTGGCCAACAATCTGGCCAACACCGAAACAGGCGGGTACAAAACGGATCGCGAATTCTACAACATCTATGTATCGGCCGAGTCGGCCAGTGAAGAACCTGCGCCCGCCCTGCCAGTGATCGAGCGCCCTTGGACCGATTTCTCGGCGGGCGCGCTGCGCACTACCGGCGCCCCTCTCGACCTGGCGCTTACCGGCAACGGCTTCTTCGCGGTCGACGGTCCCGGCGGCAGCCTGTACACACGCAACGGCGGTTTCCGTGTCTCGCCCTCCGGCATGCTGGTCACCGGAGAGGGCTACGCCGTGCGCACGGTTTCAGGCGGCCATTTGCAAGTAGCGCCGGCCGGCGCCGTGGAGGTCGCCGAGGACGGCGCCGTGCGGCAGAATGGCCAAGCGCTCGGGCGTCTCGATATCGCCGCGTTTGCAGACAATGGCGTGCTGGCCAAACAGGGTTCCAGCTATTTTCAGAGCGCGGCGGCGCCGCAAGCGGCTTCCAATGTGCGCGTCGAGCAGGGCAAGTTGGAGGGTTCCAACGTGGGCGCCGCGGAATCCGCCGTGCGCCTGGTAGCGGTCATGCGGCAATTTGAAATGTTGCAGAAAGCCGCCCAGTTGGGATCGCAGATGAACCGCGAATCGGTGGAAGAGGTCGCCAAGGTTGCCTCATAGCGGTGGCCCCATCGCAGGCGCGGAAAACGAGGAGTGATTTATGATTCGAGCGTTATTCAGCGCCGCCAGCGGCATGACGGCGCAGCAGATGAACGTGGACAACATTGCCAACAACCTGGCCAACGCCAATACGGCCGGCTACAAGGCGCGGCGTGTACAGTTTCAGGATTTGCTGTACCAGAACCTGTTGCAGCCGGGCGCTTCGGCCAGCCAGCAGACCGTGGTCCCGGCAGGCTTGCAGTTGGGATTGGGCACGCGGCCCTCGTCCAACGAGATCATCTTCACGCAAGGCAACTTCTCGGAAACCGATAATCCGCTCGACGTGGTGATCCAGGGCCGCGGCTTCTTTCAAGTGCTGCAGCCCAACGGGCAATTGGCGTACACCCGCGACGGAGAGTTCCAACTGGACAAAGATGGCAACCTGGTCACGGCCACCGGCAATCCCCTGCAGCCCCAAATCACCATTCCGGCCGATGCCCAGTCGATTACCATTGCCGCCGACGGCACGGTAAGTTACACGCAGCCGAATCAAACCACCGCCCAGGTGGCGGGGCAGATTCAGCTCGCCAACTTTCAGAATCCCGCGGGCTTGAATACGATTGGCGGTAATTTGTACACCCCCACGGAGGCCTCCGGCGATCCCACCCTAGGTACTCCGGGGGGAGCCGAGGGCTTAGGCGCCCTGCAGCAGGGCTACACCGAACAGTCCAATGTCAGCGTGGTCCAGGAATTCGTCAATCTGATTGTCAGCCAGCGGGCTTACGAGGCCAATTCCAAAGTGGTACAGGCGGCCAACGAAATGTATCAACAGACCAACAACCTTGTGCAGCAATGACACTCTGGATCATCTGGCTGGCGGCCGGCATGGCACCCGGTACTTCCTGCGTAGCCCTGGCGGACCGTTGGATACTGGCCGGCGATATGGCCCACGCCCTGCCGGCCTTCGCCGCCTTACCCGCGGAAACGGTATTGGGAGAGGCGCCCGCAGCCGGGTCGCGGCGCAACTATAGTTCCGCCGAACTGGCACGTTTGGCGCGGCGCTTCGGACTGACTCCGGAACCCGGCGCCGAGGCCTGCTTCACGCGTCCCCTGGAGACGCTCACGCGGGCCCGGGTAGCGGCGGCCCTGCGCGCCGCCATGCCCGACGCGCATGTGGACCTGCTCGACTTCAGCCGTCAGCCGGTGCCCCCGGGCGAATTGCGCTTCGCGCCATCGGCAGACGGGCGAAGCCAACAAGTCTGGCGCGGGACGGTGTCCCGGCCAGGCCAGGAAGATTTCCCGGTTTGGGCGACCGTGCGCGTGCAGGCATCGGGCATGCGGGTAGTGGCCGCGGAGTCGTTGCCGCCCGGCCAAATCATCACCGGCGGCCAACTCCGTCTGGTGTCCGGGCAGGCGCCTACGGGCACGCCGGACGTATCCGGGATCGTGGGTCGGACCCCGCGGCGCACGATTGCGGCCGGCACGCCGATTGAGGCCCGGTGGTTGGAAGATCCGGCCGAGATTTCGACCGGCGAACTGGTTCAGGTCGAGGTCCGCAGCGGCCTGGCCAGAATACGGCTTACCGGACGCGCGCAAGCCTCCGGGAAGCGCGGACAGGTGATACCCGTGCGCAATCCTGCCAACGGAAAAGTATTTCGCGCGATCGTCCGGGAGCACGGGCAGGCCTGGCTCCCGGCCGGCGCCGCGGACTTGGCGGCAGGAGGAGAGATTCCATGAAACGGCGTTTCCGGGTGGTGCTGGCGCTAAGCTGCATGGCGGCGACGGCGGGAGCAGCGTCCAAAAAAAAGCCCAAACCGCCGGAGCCGTCCGCCCTGGAGCGCTACGTGGAGCAGGCTACCGCGGCGGCGCGGGCCGCCAATGACGCCACCCCGGGATCGCTTTGGTCGTCGGCGGCCTTATTGGGTGACCTGGCGCGCGACCTGGTCGCCAGCCGCGTCAACGATACCGTTACCGTACAGGTGGCCGAAAATGCTTCGGCGCTCAGCACTGGCAACGTGCAAACCGCCCGTACATCGAGCGCCACCGCGTCGATCAGCTCGTTGGCCGGGCCGCAAAAAGCCACTGGCACCTTGGCGAACCTGTTGGGCACCTCCGGTAATCAGCAACTGCAGGGTTCCGGAACCATCGGCCGCACCACCGTGATTTCCACCATGCTGGGTACCCGGGTGGTGCGCGTGCTGCCCAACGGATTTCTGGTGGTCGAAGGGGTCAAGGAGATCCGGGTCAGTTCCGAGGAGCAGGTCATCACGGTACGGGGCGTGGTACGGCCCGCCGACCTGGGACCGAACAACGTGGTGCAGTCCGATCTCATTGCGCAACTGGAAGTTTCCGTGAACGGTAAAGGCGTGGTGGGGGATGCCATCCGGCGGCCTAACTTTCTCTATCGCCTGTTGCTGGGATTGCTCCCGTTCTGAAGCGTGACCGAGGAGGAAACATGAAGCTGCAAGCGGCTGGTCTGGCGGCGGTTCTAACGCTGCCCCTATGGGGCGCGACGCGCGTGAAGGATCTGGTGTCTATCGAAGGCGTGCGCGACAATCAACTGGTCGGCTACGGCCTGGTGGTAGGGTTGGCGGGCACGGGAGACCGGCAGCAGACCATTTTCTCGCCCCAGAGCCTGGCCAACCTGCTGGAGCGCATGGGGGTCTCGGTGCCGGGCGGCACGTTACGCGTTAAGAATACCGCCGCCGTCATGCTCACGGCCACCTTGCCGCCATTTGCGCAGCCGGGTACACACGTGGATGTCGCCGTAGCGGCCATGGGAGACGCTGCCAACCTGCAGGGCGGGTTGCTGGTGCTGACGCCGCTCAAGGCCGCCGACGGACTGGTGTACGCGGTAGCCCAGGGCTCCATCGCCATGGGCGGTTTCGCGGCGGGCCGGGGTGGGTCCAGCCAGACGGTCAACCATCCCACCGTCGGACGCGTGCCGGGCGGCGCCATCGTGGAGCGCGTGGCGCCCTCCCAGGCCCCCAAGGAGGTTCTCCATTTGCAACTCCGTTACGCGGACTTTACCACCGCGGCGCGCCTGGCGGCGGCCCTCAACACCAGGTTTGGCACGCGCGGCGCGGCGCCCGCGAGCGCCGAAAACGCCGCTTTGGTGAGCATCCGGATGCCGGCCGCATACGCTGCCCGGCCAGTGGAGTTCATAGCCGAAGTGGAGGCGCTCCTGGTGGATGCCGACCAACCCGCCAAGGTAGTGGTGAATGAACGTACGGGCACGATCGTAATGGGACGGGACGTTCGGATCGCCCCGGTTGCCATTCTGCACGGCAACCTGACCGTGGAAATTCAGACGGCGGCGGAGGTCTCCCAACCGGCGCCTCAGTCGGCGGGCAAAACCGAGGTCACATCCAAGACCGGCGTGACGGCGAACGAAGAACCGGCCCGCAATGTGATGCTCAAACAGGGCGCCACCGTCGAAGAACTGGTACGCGCGCTGGCGGCCATCGGTTCGACGCCCCGGGACGTGATTGCCATCCTCGAAAACCTGCGCGCCGCCGGCGCCCTCGAAGCCGAATTGGAGATCATCTGATGAGCCCGCCGGTGACCGGGGCGCTCCTGCCCGCGGTTGAGCCTCCGGCAGCGCTCCCGCCGCGGAATGTCGAAGAGGCCGCACAGCAGTTTGAAGCTCTGCTGATCGGCGAACTACTTAAGGCTGCTCGCGGCGACCAGAACGGCTGGTTGGGAAGCGGGGAAGATACGGGAGATGCCACGGCCTCCGGGCTGGCCGAGGAACAGTTCGCACAGGCTCTGGCGCGCGCCGGCGGGTTGGGGCTCGGCGCCCAGATCCGCGCGAGCATGGCTACGGCGCGCCGGTAACCGGACGCTGGCACGAAAGCAACTCGCGGACGCGGCGCGGACCGCGGCCCGTTTTGTGCATGTTCCTTAGAGGCTCCAGTTCTGTGAAGCGTATCCCGTCTCAGGCGCGAAACACGCCGGGAAACCGCGGTACGGCCGGATTTCGTCCGGGGCCGGACGGGGTGGGGCCTGTGACGGCATCGGTTCTTCGCCGGGAGTGAAGTTTTCCCAACCTTCCAGCAGAGTCGCCAGCAAGCTCTCCACCTCGACCAGGGGCGCCTCGATCTGCCGCGCGTTGGCTTCAATCAAGCGGCGCTGCATATAATCGTACAATTCGGCCAGACTATGGCTCACCGTCTGGCCGCGGGAATGGTCGAGCGAGAGGCTGAGCTGAGTCAAGATGGCGTGCGTCTTGGAGATCTGCCGGGAGCGCTCGGCAATTTGTCCCGCCGCCAGGTGACATCGGGCGCGGCGGGTGGCCTCGACGGCCGCGCGGTAGAGCAGGCGCACTAACTCCACCGGATCGGCGCTCAGCACCTGACTTTCCAAGTATTCAGCGTAGGCGTTTGGTTGCGGCATCGGATCTCCCCGCCATTCATATCGGACGGAAACGCCGGAAATTGCGGAGTGTCATCCGCGTACGGCGCCATCGTGTCCCAGAAATTCCGCCATGCGCAGCACATACTCCGGAGGCGCCTGCCAGAGCACTTCCTGGGTCTGGCGGTCGATTACCCGGATCACCGGCCGGCGGGTCTCCTGATCCATCGCGAAGGTTAATTCGCTGCCGTCGCCGAACAAACTCGCGGCATCCACGCCTTTGACGGTGCGGATCAACTCCCGGTTTTCGACCAACCAATTAGGGCTGGTGCTGGCGGGCTCCGCCGGTAAAGCCAGTCCCGGTTGCGTGATGGATGCGACGTCCATTGATCCTCTCCCCGGGGACTCCGTGTTCCTCCCTAACCTCATCGGCCGGATGTCCGGCAGTGTGCGCCACTAAAGATCCGCTGCCCGCCGCCGATACTATCTTCAGGAAGGCCTAAATTTGAACCGGACTCTGTCACAGCAGGAGATCGACGCTCTGTTCAGCACGGCCGCCGGGGGCCATGCGCAGGAGTCCACGGCCAAAAAGGTGGCGGCTTTCGACTTCCGCCGCCCCGACCGGATTGCCAAGTCCCAACTGCGCGCCATTCACCAATTGCACGAGACTTTTGTGCATAACCTGGTTTCCAGCCTATCGGCCTACTTGCGGACCTATCTGCTGGTCAACCTGGTGAGCGTGGAACAACTGTCCTGCGAGGAGTTCCTCAATGGTCTGCCGGCGCCCACCTGTATGCTTTCGCTCGGTTTGCGGCCTTACGATGGCTACGGACTCCTGGAATTGAGCCCAGCCCTCGTTTTTCCCATCTTGGAGGTCCTGCTGGGAGGGGATGGCAAGTCCGCGACCTCTTTGAAGCGTGAGATTACCGAAATCGAGCAAAAGCTCCTCGATAGCCTGTTTCGCATCATCCTGAACGATCTGAAAGAGGCCTGGCAGGCCGTGGCGCCCATCGAATTTACCATCCACTCGGTCGAAACCGAGCCGCAATTCCTGCGGGTGCTGGCTCCTTCGGAAGCCGTGGTGGCGGTAGGCATTGAAATCCGCATCGGGGACAACGTGGGGATGATGAACATTGCGGTCCCCTCGATCATCGCCAAGATGATGCGCCAGAAATTCGATCAACAGTGGTCCATGCGCCGGACCCAATCGACCGAGGCGGAACAAACTGCCATGCTCAACCGCATCCGCCCGTCGCTATTGGGTCTGGACGTGCAACTGCGCGGCTCCCGCCTGCTGCTGCGGGATTTGCTGCGCCTGGCGGAGGGCGACGTGCTGACCCTCGATTTTCCAGTCGAGCGGCCGCTCGATGGACTGCTGAACGGTAAGCTGCGGTTCTCCGGGCAGGTAGTGGCGGCCGGTCGAAAGCGGGCCTTTCTGATGGAGTCCATCACCGCGCCGGCGGCTCCGGCCGAAGGGGGTTGACCACGCTGTGATTCACCTCACGCGACTGAATCGGATGCCGGTGGTCCTCAATGCGGACTTGATCGAGACCATCGAGGTCACGCCGGACACGGTGATCCGCCTGACCACCGGGGAGAAGCTAATGGTCCTCGAGCCGGCCGACGAAGTAGTGGCGCGCGTGCTTGAGTTCCGGCGCGCCATCCAGGCCGGCGCCTGTCTATGTCCGCGTTTCTCTCTGCCGCAATCGGAGCAATGCGCGGAGTCCGCGGCGGCCCCCAGGCCGGGGCGGTTCTCCAGGGAGTCTCATGGCGGAGAAAACGGCGGTTCCTAAGGCCGCCCGGAAATCGCCGGGACGCAAGCCGGATCTGGCCACCGTGGGCGGCCTGGCACTGGCGGTGACCGGCATCTTGGGAGGGTTGGTCATGGAAGACGGCCGAGTTCGGGACGTGGCCCAGGTCACGGCCGCCATCATCGTCCTCGGAGGAACGATCGGGGCTGTAATGGTAACCACTCCGTGGAGCACCCTTCTGCGCGCCGGCAAGAATCTCTCCGCGGTCTTTTTGGAGTCCAGTTACACCCCGGCGGCCATCATTGACCAGATCATCGGCTATGCCACCAAAGCCCGCAAGAACGGTATCGTGTCCTTGGAGGACGAGATCGCGTCCATCCCGGATCCGTTTCTACGCAAGGCCCTGAACCTGGCCGTGGACGGCGCGGACTTGCAGGAATTACGCCGCATGATGGAGCTGGAGCTCAGCCTGGAGGAACAGCGCGGCGAAGCCGAAGCCAGGGTGTACGAGGCGGCCGGGGGCTACGCTCCAACCATCGGCATCATCGGCGCGGTTTTGGGCCTGATTCAGGTGATGAAGCATTTGGCCAATATCGACGAGGTCGGGCGCGGCATAGCCGTGGCATTCGTGGCGACCGTTTACGGCGTGGCTTCGGCCAATATCTTTTTCCTGCCGGCGGGCAGTAAGCTGCGGTCCCGCATGCATGCCGCCATTCAGATGCGCGAACTGATGCTCGAAGGGGTGCTGGGGATTGCCGAAGGCCTCAACCCCAAGCTCATCCGCATCAAACTCGAAGCCTATGCCGACCCGGCGCAACCGAAACCATCCAAACCACCCGCCGCCCATAGGGCGGGGGCCACCCAACCGGCGAAAGCCGCGGCCGGAGATTGATCCGGCATGCCGCGCCGCCATAAAACGGAATCCCACGCGAACCACGAGCGCTGGCTGGTCTCGTACGCGGACTTCATTACGTTGCTGTTTGCCTTCTTTGTCGTTATGTTTGCTTCGGCCCAGGCCGACAAGGGGAAGGCGGCGCGCGTCGCCGAGTCGGTGCGCAAGGCGCTCGACGAAGGCCAGGTCAAAGTCGTGGTGGCCGCCATCCTGGGCGGCACGCGCTACGACAAAGGCAAGGGTAATGCCATGATGATGGGTCCCGGCGGCGCGCAGCGGTCGACCCAGGAAAACCCGCCGCCGGGGCCGACCGGCTTGGCCGGATCTCTGCGGTCTCTTCAGGAAGCCCTCCAACCGGAGATTGCCCGAGGCGAACTAAAGGTCTCTCTGGAGCCGCGGGGATTGGTGATCAGCCTGCGCGAAGCGGCTTTTTTCGCTTCGGCCGACGACGGCGTCTACCCCGGAACCTATTCCAGTATCGGGAAGATTGCGACCGCCCTGCGGGCGCTGCCGAACCCCGTGCGTTTGGAGGGACATACCGACTCCCTCCCCATTCACAATTCGCGCTTTCGCAATAACTGGGAGTTATCCGCGGCGCGCAGCATTGCCATGCTCGAGCTATTGGAATCCAACTTCCAGGTGCCGGCCGCACGCATGGCCGTGGCCGGATATGCCGACACCGTGCCGCTGGAACCCAATGACACCGAACCGGGCCGCGCGCACAACCGCCGGGTGGACATTGTCGTTCTGAACGAGAACGGCGCGCGCCCGGAGCCACAGCCGGCCGCGGGCGCGCATTGAATGACGCGTTGAAACAGGATCCGCCGGCAAGGGTCTGGCGGATTTTAAGGATGATGCCGGCGCCAGCCCGCCAGAAATGTCTCCGCCGCCAAACTCTCTGCCTCCCGGTCGGCCTCGGCGCGCCATTCTTCCCGGCGGCGCTGGTCGAGCTTCTCCAGCAGGCGGCATTGGCGCTGCGCTTCGAGCAGTTTCCGGCGCTGCGCGGCTAACTGCGCTTCGGCGATTTTTCTCCGCTCGGCCAAAGTTCTCGATTCCGCCAACAAGCGGTCGCGGTATGCCGCCAACGCCCAAAGATCGGCAGCCTGGGTAGACGGAGCCTGCCGCACGGCCTGTTCGGCGCGCTCCCGCGCCAGTTCCAGCCGATGGGCGGCGTGATCGAGTTCCAGGAGAACGGCAGCCATCCGGCGCAGCCGGTTCTCCTCCAATTCCAACTCCGTGCGGCGCCAGGAAAGCACCCGGCCCAAGGAAAAGACGTAGGCTCGCATCCTAGTCCAGGGCCGCGGCGATCTGCGCCAGTTTCCGCAGCGTCTCCGCGCGTGGAGATTCCGCCTCCGCCGCCTGGCGTAAGAACTCCAGGATCTGGGGCCGCGCGCGGATGGCCGCGTCGAGCGGCGGGTTGGAGCCGGCCACGTACGCCCCTAATTGGATCAGATCCTCGGCCTGATGGTGCAGTGCCAAGGCCTGCCGCACGGCGCGCGCCTGGTGCGCCTGCTCGGGCGACGCCAGTTGCGACTGCAAGCGGCTCACCGACTGTAAAATGTCGATGGCCGGATAATGGCCCGCGGCGGCCAATTGCCGCGACAGCACGATGTGGCCGTCTAAAATCGCGCGCACGGCATCGCAAACCGGTTCATTAAAGTCGTCTCCCTCCACCAGCACGGTGAAGAAGCCGGTGATGGACCCACGCGCGAAGTTGCCGGCTCTTTCGAAGATCTTGGGCAGCAGCGCGAAAACCGACGGGGTATAACCCTTCTGCGCCGGCGGCTCACCGGCCGCCAGTCCGATTTCCCTTTGCGCCATGGCTAGGCGCGTGACCGAATCCATCACCAGAAGTACGCTGGCGCCCTGGTCGCGGAAGTATTCCGCGATTGCCAGAGCCGTGAAGCAGGCCCGCACGCGCAGGGGCGCCGGACGGTCGGAGGTGGCCACGACCACCACCGCGCGGCGCATGCCCTCCGCCCCCATGTCGTGTTCCAGGAAGGCCCGCACTTCGCGATTGCGTTCCCCGATCAGCGCGATCACCGTCACGTCGGCGGAGTTGTGCCGGGCCATCGCGCCCAGCAGCGTGCTTTTGCCCACGCCGCTGCCTCCGAAAATGCCGATGCGCTGTCCCTGACCCACCGGCAGGAGGCTGTCGATGGCCCGCAGACCGGTTTCTAGCGGCGCCGTGATGTGCTCCCGGTCGAGCGGACCGGGCGGCGCGCTATACAGATCGTAGGCGGCGTGGGCTTCCAGGCGCCCGGCGCGGTCTATCGGTTGACCGAAACCATCCACCACGCGGCCCAG
>JBEKYC010000080.1:0-48192 GCA_049511415.1 Bryobacteraceae bacterium
GAGCTGCTGCGCTATATCTGCCTGAACGGCTACGAGCACCACGTGGCGGCGAATTTCTCCACGGTGGCTGGAATGGTGCATGAAGCCGGCACGCGTTACCTTGGCTGGGAAATGCACTGGCATCAAAATTGATGTCGATGTGGCGGTGTCTACTTGTAGAGTTTTGGCCCTCGCTGCCGGGGCGATCATCCTCGTAGCCATTTGCGGGCTCCTGCGGCAAAGCAAACCCGTAGCGCCGCGCCTGACGCTTCAGCCGCCGGCGATCTTAGCCGACGGCTACGATACCGCGACTTTGTTGATCGAGAGCGGCGCGAAGCCGAGGGTCACCGTGATCGGCAATTCGCATATCGCGTCTGTCAGTGGTGGCGATGGTTTACTTGTACGCATCCGCGCTGGCGTGATGCCCGGGCGGGTCCGCCTGCGCGTGACCATTGCAAGCGTCCCCTCCGCCGAAACCGAGCTGATAGTCACTCCCTTCACCCGCGACACCGCCGAAGACGGCACGCCCGATTTTCTGCGCCTCGAAGACGATCGCGACCAACTGGCTTTCCGCCGCCGGTTCACCTGGCTGGCGGAAGCGCAGTACTTCGAACCAGTCGCCACGCGCGCGCCGGAAATCAAGGACTGCGCGGCCCTGATCCGCTACGCCTATCGGGAAGCGCTGAGTGGTGGTGACCCCGGCCGCGGACCGTCTCTGGGGTCCATCAGCAAATATCAATATCCGTTCACACCGCTGGGCGCGTCGTTGTTCCGCGTGCGCCAGGGAACTTTTGAACTGTCGGATCTATCCGACGGCGCCTTCGCCCAATTCGCGGATGCGCGCACCCTGTGGCGGCTGAATACACATTTGGTGAGCCGCGTGCTTTCCGCCGCCATGCCCGGCGACCTGCTCTTCTTCAAGCAGGAATCCGGCGACGAGCGGTTTCATAGCATGATCTATCTCGGCGAGAGTCAGATTCAAAATGACGGCGGGCGCTATGTTTTGTATCATACCGGCCCGGACGGCAACGATTCGGGCGAGATGCGCCGGCCGGCGGTCGAAGAGCTGATGGCGTTTCCGCGGCCCGAATGGCGGCCGCTGGCTACCAATCCCCGTTTTCTGGGTGTGTTCCGTTGGAACATTCTGAGGAAGGAAAGTGACACTCCTGGTGAGTAAGAGCATCCGATTTGTGTTTCTGATGACGGCCGCCGCAGCCGGCCTGGGACAAGGCGAAGTCGATCCGTACTTCTCGCTCTCCAGCAGCCAGACCTACGGCACGAACGGCCAACCCAAAGTTTGGGTGAACGCCGCGAACGTGGATTCGCTGGAATTCCGCGTCTACCGCATTCACGATCCGGTGCAGTTTTTCGAGCAACTGGAAAACGCCCACCAGTTCGGCGGAGCGGTGGCCCGTCCGCCGCGCGAGCGCACCCTGATCGAGCGCCTGCACATGTGGAAGCGCGAGCTGCGCGCCGAGATCCGTCGTTCGTTGCGCGCGCAGTTTACCGAATCGCCCAGCGCGCATTTCGAAAGCCTGCTACCGAAGACCGCCCCGCCCGCGGCCAATGGAACCCACTATGCCGAAGCGCCCGTATTGAACTCGCAGCAGCTTGTGCTCACATTTCGCCAGCCGATCCACAGCCAGTCGCGATGGGGACAGTCCACGGTCGATATCGGCGTGCATGACAAGGGCGTGTACCTGGTGGAGGCCGTCGACCGCGACCTGCGGGCGTATACGATCCTGATGATTTCCGATATCGCCGTGATCACCAAAACCGGCCGCGGCCGCGTCGCGAACCTGGTGGTGAATCGCGCTACGGGGCAGCCCGTGGCCGGCGCGCACGTGGCGCTGCTGACGCGCGATAAGCGGCTGGGTGAAGCCGACACCAATAGCGACGGCTTCGCCGAGATGCCCATGCCCGCAGCGCATCCGGAAGACATTCGCCTGGTGACTCGCACCGGCGCGGATTTCGCGGTGAACTCATTGGGTTACTACTTCGGCGGCAACGCGGATCAGTGGACCGGCTATGTCTACACGGACCGGCCCATCTATCGCCCCGGCCACACCGTGCACTTTAAAGGGATCCTGCGGCTGAACACGCCCGACGGGTACGAGGTGCCCGCCGGACGAGCCGTGTCGGTAACCATCCAGGATCCCGAGCAGAAGCCGGTCTACCAAAAGACGCTCACCGCCAGCGCCAACGGCACCATCCACGACGACCTGGAACTGCCCGCAGCCGCGGCCCTGGGCTTCTATAACATCGAGGCGAAATCCGGCGCAGCCTTCATGAACGGCAACTTCGAAGTGCAGGAGTACAAGAAGCCGGAATATGAAGTGCGGGTGACACCCACGAAAACGCGCGTGCTGCAGGGCGAAACCGTGCAGGCCACCATCGACGCGCGCTACTATTTCGGCGAGCCCGTGAACGGCGCCCAGGTGACCTATGCGGTTTATCGCAATCGCTACTGGTTCCCGCTCTGGTACGATCCCGACGAGGAAGCCGTAGATGCGCCGCAGCCCGGCGATGATTCCGACGACTCCGGCGACCAGGTCGGCGAGACCAAGGGGCAACTGGACGCCGACGGCAAGCTGACCATCACAGTGCCCACCGCCGTGTCGGATCACAAGTGGGACTTCGTCTATCGCATCGAAGCGCGCGTCACTGACAAAGCCAACCGGGAGATTACGGGCCGCGGCTGGGTGGTCGCGACTTACGGCAGCTTCGCCCTGAATGTCTCGCCCGATCGTTACTTCTACACGCCCGATACGACGGCAAGCTTCCAAGTGCAGGCACGCGATTACGATAACAAGCCGGTAAGCACACCCGTGCGCGTGGATCTGCTCGCCTATCGCAATCGTCAGCAGAATGACTGGCAGGTGAAGGCCAGCACAGCGGCGCACACCGGTCCGGATGGCAATGCCGCCGCCGGCCTCAAACTACCACCGGAGGGAGGCAGCTACCGCCTGCGTGTAACGGCCCGCACGCCCGAAGGCCGCGACGTGGAGAGCCACACATACCTGTGGGTGTCGGGTAGCGGGAGCTTTTGGGACATAGGCTCGAATCGCACCGCGCCCATTGTCACGGATAAGAAAAGCTATCGCGCGGGCGATACGGCCCACCTGATGGTGGTCACCGGCCAGCCCCACACGCCGGTCTATGTGAGCGTGGAAGGCCGCGATCTGCGCCAGTACAAGCTGCTGCGCTCGGCGGACGCCACCGCTACATTCGAGGTTCCGGTTACGGCGAACGACGAACCGGGGATTACAGTTGCCGCATGCTTTATCCGCAACGGCGAATTCTACTCCAGCGATAAGTGGATCAAGGTGCCGCCCGTGGATCACCAGTTGAACGTAAAGGTGTCCACGGATAAGCCACAGTATCTGCCCGGCCAGACCGCGGATTACGAGATCGAGGTGACCGACGGCAACGGCAAGCCCGCGCCGCGCGCGGAGTTCAGCCTCGGCGTGGTTGACGAGGCCATTTACGGTGTCCGCAAAGATACCACCCAGGACATCGTCAACTTCTTCTTCGCGCGCCAGTGGAATCGCGTGGTCACGGGCAACTCGCTCGAATATTTCTTCAATGGAGAAGCCGGGCGGCGTCGTATGCGGCTGGCGGAATTGCACCCCGCGTCGCGCCTCGCGCAGTTGAAACCCGAGCGACTGGTGCAGCCTAAGATCCGCAAGGTGTTTCCCGATACGGCATTTTGGGCCGCCGACGTAGTCACCGACAACGCCGGGCGCGCGCACGCCAAGGTCGAGTTTCCCGATTCGCTGACCACCTGGCGTGCCACGGCTCGCGGCGTCACGCCGGAAACCAAGGTGGGCACCGCCACCTTGAAGACCATCGTGCGCAAGAACCTGATTCTGCGGCTGGCTGTGCCGCGGTTCTTCGTGCAGGGCGACGAAGTGGTGATCTCCGCGTTGGTGCACAACTACCTGACTACGGCCAAAACGGCGCGTGTCTCGCTCGACGTGACCGGCCTCGACATACAGGAAGGCGCGACCAAAGACGTGCAGATTGCCAGCCGCGGCGAGGCCAAGGTCGATTGGCGGGTGCGGGCCAAACAGGTGCGCACGGCCAGCATCACCGGGAAGGCGTTGACCGATGAAGAGTCCGACGCGCTCGAACTCGATCTACCCGTGAACGTGCCGGGGGTAAAGCTGTCGAACGCGCGCGGCGGCACGCTGCCCGCGGGCGGATCGGCGGCCTTCGATCTCACATTCCCGGACAAAGTGCAGGCGGGATCGCGATCGATTTCCGTGCGCGTCTCGCCTTCGCTGGCCGGCTCGCTTTTCGCCGCGCTCGACTACCTGACGTCCTTCCCGTATGGCTGCGTGGAGCAGACCATGTCGAGCTTCCTGCCGGACATTACCGTGCAGGCGGCGGTGCGCGATCTGGGCTTGAAGACGGATCTGGATCAGGCAGCGCTACAGGAGAAGATCAACGCCGGGCTGGAGCGCCTTTACAACTTCCAGCATCAGGATGGTGGCTGGGGCTGGTGGGAGACCGACGAGAGCCATCCGTTTATGACGGCGTACGTAGTGGCGGGATTGAAGCAGGCTGAATCGGCCGGCGTGCAGGTGAAGCCGGAGGCGATCCAGAAGGGCGCGGCGTGGCTGCATCGAACTTATGCCCAAGATCCGCAGCTCGCTGCGGATCTGCGTGCCTACATGCAATACGCGCTCGGTCAGGCCGCGTGGCTCGATCCGGCGGCGTTGGGCGAGTTGTTCGAACACCGCAACAAGTTGTCGCCGTATGGCCTGGCGATTTTGGGGCTCGCGCTGGAACAGACTAAGGACCCGCGCGCAGCGGAGATCGCCACGGCGCTGGAGCACAGCGCGGAGCAGGATCAAGAGGAAGCTTGGTGGAAAGCCACGCGCGATACGCTGCTGGATTTCTCGGAGGACGCCAGCCCCGAAGCTACGGCCTACGCGGTGAAGCTGCTGTCGCATCAGCGGCCCGATAGCCCGCTGTTGCCGAAAGCCGCGCTCTGGCTGATGAATCATCGCAACGAAGGCTATTGGTGGTCGTCCACCAAGCAGACCGCCATGGTCATCTACGGCCTCACGGACTATCTACGCGCCACCAAGGAACTGAATCCGGATTTGAGCGTTACGGTGCTGGTGAACGACCAGCCCATGCTGACGCGCAAGTTCGACCAGCCGGCCGGCCCGAATCCGGAGTTGATCATTGACGAGACCAAGCTGCAGCCGGCCGTTAATCACATTCGCATCACCACCAGCGGCGCCGGCCGACTGTATTATTCGACGCGCGCCGAGTACTACAGTAACGATGTACGGTTGGAGAAGACCGGCTCCGTCTCGCTCAACATCCTGCGCGATTATTTCCGCCTGCGGCCCGCCCACGAAGGCGATCACATCGTGTACGACACCGCGCCGCTCGAAGGCTCCGTGGCGGTGGGCGATTTGATCGCCGTGCGTCTGACGGTGACTGGTTCGGAATGGCGCTACATGATGGTCGAAGATCCCATCCCGGCGGGCACGGAATTCATCGAGCACGACGATGCGTATAAGTTGCGAAACCGCCCGCCCTGGTGGGAGTACTTCTTCACACGCCGCGAGTTACACGACGACCGCATGGCGCTGTTTCAAACTTACTTTCCACGTGGCCAGCAGACCTACTTCTACCTGCTGAAGGTGGTGAACCCGGGCACATTCGAAGTCAGTCCGGCGCGGGTCGCGCCGATGTATCAGCGCGACGTAATGGCGACCACCGAGAGTCGCCGCCTGGAGGTGAAGTAATGCGCTCTCTGGTGGCTACTCACCTGGCGGGTAATGCGCTGCTGCTGTGGCTGGGATATTACTGGCTGGGCGTGGGCGAGAGCCGTGCGGCGACGCTGCTGTGGGGCGCGCTGGTGGCATTGATCGCGCTATCGCTCGCCTGCTGGCTGCACGGCGGTACGTTCGCCTTCTTTGCAGCGGACAAACCTGCGCTGCTTCCGGCATTCCGCACCGCAGGCCGGCGGCTGGGCCCGCTGGTGGCGGCGGTCATCGGGGTGCTTGTGATCTATTTGCTGCTGGCGCAATGCGTAGAGTACAGCGCGAAGCCCGCGTTCAGCATCGCCTCCTGGCTGACCCTGACGTTCCGCAAGCCGGTGAAGCCCGCGGCCATACAGAGCGTTCTTGACGTGCTGTTTTGGCTGGTCCGCTGGATGGTGGTTCCGGTTTTCGCGCTGCCGGTGCTTGCCAGAATCGTCAACGGGTCACGGCGCCCGCGCAAACTGCTGTATTGGATCGAAGTGCCCGTGCTGCTGGTCTGCGGCCTGCGGCTGCCGCTTTGGTTGACCGGCTGGTCGCCGCAACTGGGCAGCTTTGGCCTACAGTTGCTCAGCCTGGTGCTGCGCCTGCTGATCGCTTATCTGCTTTTCGTGGCAGCCTGGCTGGCGCTCGAGTTCATTACTTCCGGCGGCAAGCCGCGGACCACCCAACCGAGTACCGTCGCCTCGCCATAGCGCTTCACCAGAAGATCCATTGATGTCTTCTGCCCAGCCAGATACTCCACCAGCCCCTCCCGAAACCACACGGGCAGACCGGGCACGGCGCGCGACTCCACCAACACATGAAACAACTCGTGCCTTATGGTGCCCGCCAGTATCTCGCGGCTGCGCAACACATCCACCGGCTGCATATGGATGCGCCGTCCTTCGGTATAAGCCGCCACCGTTCCAGGCTCGCCGGTGGAATTGCGATAGCTGTCCATATCCGGATACACGCGGATCTCCACATTCGCCGGCATGGGCCAATTGACGCGCTGCGCGGCGGCACGAGCCTCCCGCGCGGCCATGTCGAGCACCTCGCGATCGTGCTCCGGCTGCGTGGTCCACAGCACCAGGCCCTCGCCGCTCAACCGCTGCCATGCGAGCCCGCGGGCACTCGCGCCCACCGCCGTGCCGGGATAATAAAACGCCAGAATCTCGCGATAGGTGCGGCCTTCGATGCCCATCTGGTCGGCGCCGCGTTGACAGAGTCCCACGCCATGCCCCGCGCCGCGGCCTTGAAAGATGATGCGGCCGCCGCCAGACTGGATTTCGTAGAGGTCGCTGCGCACCGTGTTCCAGCCCAATGCACGCCCCACGGCGAAACGCAACGATCCCGCGCTGACTCGCACCGATTCGCCTGCACCGGTAAGCGCCAAATCCAGTGCGCGGCCGGAAGCCGTACGGCCGGCCACCACGATGCTATCAAGCGGGCGTGGCGCTCGCAGCCCAGAAGCCAACAGCGCATTCGCAATCTTCGCCGGATCGCCAGCCCATTGCCATTTTTGCGCGCCCGCCCGCAAACAGTAAGGGTCCGCGCGGCTCTTCAGATACGGCGCGGCCGGGTCCGCCTCGCTTTGGCCGCCGCAATCGCGCGTGTACGGTGTAAACGCGGGCTTGCCTTCAAACCACAAAAGCTCACCAGCGGTGGCAGCGGCAAGACGTTCCAGCCGCGGCGTAATGCCTTCCAGATCCACGCGTTGGCAATGCGTGGTCGAGCAGAAATCGTATCCTTCATCCGCATGCCGGCCGCGCTGGCGCACCGCATAAGTGCGCGCCGCCACGGCCATCGCCTGCAGCGCGGCGTCCGAATGGAACACGCTGCTCTCGCCTGCCAGTACACCCGCCACGTAGCGCTCCAGCGGCAGATCCATCACGTGCGAATCCACCTGAACCTTTACGGTTGGAGCAACCGCCAGCGCCAACGCCAGCCAGACGGCGATCACAACCGCCCCGCGCGATACGCTTCCAGAATCCGCCCCGCGATGGGCGCCGCGTCAGAGCCGCCCGAGTGGCCCTGCAACATCACGGTCACCACCAACTCCGGCGCGGAGCTTGGCATGAATCCGGCGAACCAGGCGATCGGCGCGCCGGATTCCGCGATCACACTGCCGGTCTTGCCCGCGATGTGGACGCCGCCGACGCGCGCGCGCTGCGCCGTTCCGTACTCCACGGCGCCTTCCAAACCGGCCAGAATGGGGTACATTTCCGGGCGCACGGCATCGAGCGCCAAAGATCGATAAGCCATCGCCAACCCTTGGGTGGTGACACGTACGCGCTCCTCGCCCAAAGCCTGCAAGCGAATGCCATCGCTGGCGGACGCCGGTTCGATACGGTCGGCCAGTCCCGTCAATTCGCGCGCCAGTTCGCCGGGCGCAAAGCGCTGGGCCACGCGCGCCACGAAGTAATTGCAGGAATAGGCGAGGGCGGTATCCACGCGCATGGGAGAATCCAAACGCGGATGAGAGCAATTGAATGACCGTCCCGCGATGCGCAGCCGGCCTGGACATGCGAACGACTCCGCCGCATTCAGCTTGCCGGCGCGCAGCAACGCCGCCAGCACGAAAGGCTTGAGCGTGGAACCCGGGGGCGCCAGATACCGGGCAGCCACGGCAGAATCGTGCGCGGCAATCACGCGGCGCGAGCGCACGTCCAACAGGACCGCCGCGCCACCCGGTGACTCGAAAAATGAGGTCAGGCTGGCTACGCCGCCCGCACGGGCAGAGACACAGGCGGCCAGTGTCCATGCAAATTCTCTACGCCGCATCGCTGTGGATCCGTTACTGATTCGCTGCCAGGCGCGGCTTTAGCTTACCCACATCCAGACTGCAAAAAGCCGGCCGCACGCCCCGCCGCGGCACGGCGCGCCCGTCGTTGCCGAACTCCATGTAATCGTCGGTTGACGCGGAGAACGCCGGCCATTGCGGCAGTCCGCCGCCATTAGGGTCGCCGGTCTTGGCGAAGTTCGTCCAATAGCTCTCGATGCTCGCGGCGAGACTTTCGTCCGCCTTCTGAAACGGCAGCCAAGTCCATGCCGGACTGTGCAGCGCGCCGAACACGTAGGCCAGTTCCAGGCTGTGAAACGATCCCATCTCGCTTTCCCCTTTGCCGGGGATCGAGCGGCGAAACTGATACACATACGACCTATGTCCGGCGGCGGCATGCAGCGCCGCCATTTCGGCCGAGGGACAAGTCACCAGCCCGTCGGTGAGCCAACTGTCGGCGGCGGTCGTACGGCCGGTCTTGGTATCCAGGTAATACATCGTCATCACCAGCGGCGCCATGCTTCCGTAGCAGACGCGCAGCGCTTTGAGCGCGCCATCGCTGCTCGACGCCGACCCCTGCGATGTGCCGCGGAATACGCTGGCCTCGCGCGCGTTGTTGCCGATCACCAGGTTCACGGGCTCTTCCCTGCCCTCCGCAAACACCTGCTGGGGGGACTGCGGCAAGACCCAGCCATCCACCACGAAATCGGGACGCGCTTCCTGATGGGCGGCCTGCACGGCCGCGCGCATCACCGCCTCGGGCGGCAGCGCCCGCAACCGCGGCAGATCCGGACTGCCGGCCAGCCGGGCCACGCGCTTGCCGAACCGCTCGCCGCGCTGCAAGCTGAACGGGTAACTGATAAACACCGGGCCGCTCTCTACGATGGCGCGTTGAAACAGTCCGTGCGCCAGCGGCGACGACATCAGCATGCCCGTGTCGATGGCCCCGGCCGATTCGCCGAAGACAGTCACGCGCGCGGGGTCGCCGCCAAACCTGGCCATGTTGTCATGCACCCACTGGAGCGCGGCGATCTGATCCATCAGCCCGTAGTCTCCCGACGCGTGGTGCGGCGATTCGCGCGTGAGATCGGGATGCGAAAAAAATCCAAATGCGCCCAGTCGATAGTTGATGGTCACCACTACCACGCCGTGCCGGGCCAGATCCGCGCCATCGTAAGCCGGTTCGTTGCCGCTGCCGATCCGGTTCGATCCACCGTGAATCCAAAGCATCACCGCATGCGGCTCGCGCACGGGCCACTCGGGTGTCCAGATGTTCAGGTACAGGCAGTCTTCGGAGAGTTCCCAGCGCGGCGTGGGATAGTTCACGCCGTAGCGCCGCGCGATCGGCGCGATGAATGCGCCCGTGCCGGTGGGCATCTGAAAGCAGGCAGCCGAGTAGTGTGTGGTATCCCGCGCGCCGTGCCATGGCTTCACCGGCTGCGGCTCGCGCCAGCGCCACTCGCCCACCGGAGGCGCCGCGAACGGGATGCCTTTGAATACCGCTCCGGGAGACTCCAGGTAGCCGCGCACCGTGCCACCGGTCACGTCGGCCTCCGGCGCCTGCGCGCCGCAAGCTGCCAGGGCACACGCCGCCAGAAGGCCCGCTAGCTTATACACTCGCGCCGCGCTCCTGGTGCCCGCCGAACTGGAAGCGCATCGCCGAAAGGAGCTTATCGGCAAAGTCTTCTTCGCCGCGCGAGCTGAAGCGTTGATAGAGCGCCGCGCTCAATACCGGAGCGGGCGCGGACTCTTCAATGGCCGCCATGATGGTCCAGCGGCCTTCGCCGGAATCCGACACGCGTCCGGAGAAACCGGCGAGATCGGGCTGCTCCACCAGCGCGATGGCCGTCAAATCGAGCAGCCAGGAGGCGATCACGCTGCCGCGCCGCCACACTTCGGCAATGTCATTCAATTGCAGGTCGAATTGATAGTCTTCCGGATTTCGCAAGGGCGCGGTTTCGGCATCGGCGGTCTGACCCTTCTTACCCACATTGGCATGCTTCAGAATGTTCAGCCCTTCCGCATACGCGGCCATTAATCCGTACTCGATGCCGTTGTGCACCATCTTAACGAAGTGCCCGGAGCCCGACGGACCGCAATGCAGGTAGCCCTCCTCGCATGTGCCGCCCAGCTTCTCGCGCCCGGGTGTGCGCGGCGCGTCGCCGCGGCCGGGCGCCAGCGTTTTGAAAATCGGATCCAGATGCGCCACGATCTCGGGCTCGCCGCCGATCATCTGGCAGTAGCCGCGCTCCAGCCCCCAAACGCCGCCGCTGGTGCCGACGTCTACATAATGCAGGCCCTTGGTCTTCAGTTCCTTGGCGCGGCGGATGTCATCGACGTAGTAAGAATTGCCGCCGTCGATGATGATGTCGCCGCTTTCCATGCGCGCGGAAAGCTGGGCCAGCGTGCCGTCCACCACCGCCGCCGGCACCATCAGCCAGACCGCGCGCGGCGGCTGCAGGGACTTCAGAAAATCATCCAGCGTGAGGGCGCCCGCCGCACCCTCGCCCGCCATTTTTTCGACGCTGGCCTCGCTCTGATCCCACACCACGCACTGATGGCCGCCGCGCATCAGGCGCCGCACCATGTTGGCGCCCATCCGGCCCAGGCCAATCATACCGAGCTGCATTGGAATTGCCCTCCTTATGCTAGGTTACCGTGTGCGGAGGAGGGATTGGAGTCTTACTTCTTCTTACGCAGGTAGATCTTGCCGTTAAAGGTGGTGAATTGCATCTCCGGCCCGCCGCCGTTGATGCTGCCGTAGGTCACTTTGTCGAACTGTACACGAAAGTGGCCCTCCTTGTTATGTGTCTCGGTGATCTTGGGGTTGGATGGGTTCGCCTCCAGACGCACATCAAAGTCGCTGAAGA
The DNA here is from genome assembly GCA_049511415.1 of Bryobacteraceae bacterium. GTDB lineage: Bacteria > Acidobacteriota > Terriglobia > Bryobacterales > Bryobacteraceae > Bog-159. The sequence continues at coordinate 11,397 of JBEKYC010000080.1, forward strand.
TCTCTCCGTTATCCGCTTTCATCTTTACGCGCGCCTTGGTGTCCGCGGGCATCGTGACATCCACATCGCCGTTCATGGTGCTGAAGGACATCGACTTTCCGGGAGTTATCTGGTCGAGCGTAACGATGACGTCTGCGTTCAGCGAATGCGCCACCACGGCGCCGGAAATGTTCAGCAGCTTCACGCCGCCATTCAGATCGTCGGCGTCCACTTCGCCGCTCACGTGCTCGACTTTGATATCGCCGTCGTTCAGACACTTCAGTTTGAGCGACGTGTTGAATGGCGCCTGGATCGTGAGATCGACGGTGCGATTCATAGCCCGCACGCCGATGTTGACTTCGTTGTCCTGTTCCTCGACGGTCAAGCCACTGCCGCGGCTATCCAGACGGCGCATACCTTCGGCCTTGCGATCGGGCTTCGCTTCATGTCCTTCCGGTCCGCGCGCGTGCGCCTCGACGATCACCTCTTTGCCGTTGTAGCCGGTCACGGTGATGCCACCGTTCAACAAGGAGGCATGCACGATGGCAGGCCGGGAGGGATCGCTAAGCGGCACGGTGACGCGATCCGGAGTTTCCTGAGCCAGGGCCAAGCCGGCCGCCAGCACGGACGCACCAAGAAATTTGATTGTTCGCATGATTACTGTCCTCGATTCAGAATTCGAATATCGCCGTTGAAGGCGTCAAAGCTAAGCTCCGGCCCACCCTGCCCTACGCGTACCGCGGACCAATCGCTGCTCTTGTAAACAAACTTGCCGTTGTGCCGCTCGCCCGCCGAAGCCGGCACGGGCAAATAGCTCACCGGAAAGTCGGTGTAGACCCCGCCATTGAACGTCTTGAAGCGCAGATCGGCGGCCAGGCCCGGCTGGAACGCCACGCGCACCTCGCCATTCAGGGAACCGAACGAGCTTTTCTCGCGGGGGTTTTCGCGGAACGTCACGCGGACCTTGCCGTTCAGCGCATAGACTTTGCCGGAACCGGCAGCGTCGGTCATTTCGACGCCGCCGTTGATGTTGTCCACCTTGTAATCGCCCGCGACGTTGGCGATGCGGATTTCGCCGTCATTGATGGTCTTCAAGTCCGTGGCTGTGTCGCGCGGCACCTGCAGATCGAAGTCGTATTTCACCTGATAGCCCGGATCGTTGTGAATGTGGACTCCGCCATCGCGGCACCGGAAAGGCCCGTCGACGTAGAAGCGCACCGTATTGGCATCCTGTGTAATTTCCAGCGTGACTTCGCGGCGGGCGTGTTCGGCGGCCTCCTCCGAATCGGCCGTGAGACGTTTGTGGGCGACCAGGCGCACTTCGCTGCCGGCGTAGCCTTGCACGTGGATGGAGCCGAAGACGTTATCCACGATGACCTTCTTCGGCGCGGCCCCGGCCAGCGGGTAAGTCTTCTGAATCGTTTCGTTCTGGTCGATGTCCGCGGCCATTATCGGCAGGCCGGCGGCGAGCAGGAGAATGGCGGGCAGGTACCGGTTGTTCATAGTCAGTTTCCCTTTCATTGCAATTGCGACGCTCCCCATAGGGCTTTCTCCTTGACGTTTCTGTCGGTGGCCGTGCTACGCTCCAGGGCTTCCAACTCGGGTAACGCGCTCCTATCGCGCGTGTCCACGATCAGATCGATCAGGGCAAGCTGCACCAGAGGCGAACTCTGTTTCACCAGTGACTGGTCCAGCGTGCCGCGAACCGCGGGGTTGGCCGAAAACTTACGCAGCGCGTCCACCGCCGCCAGGCGCACGTTGACATTCGGGTCGTAATTGACGGCGTGCAACAACGCCGCCAGCACCGGGGCGTCGGACTGCTCCACGCGGTAGGCGTAATCCACACCGCGCAGCCGCTCGCTGGCGGACTGTTGTTCGAGCAGCGAGAGCGTAACCAGTTGGCGCATGTGCTGCACTTCCTCTTGCAAGTGCGCCAGATCGCCCTGGTTGCGGTTGCGAGAATCCAGCAAATGACCGGCGGTGACGCCCGCGACGAGCAGAGCGGCCGACCAGGCCCACCCACGCCATCCCCAATCAAAGAATGGGCGGCGCGCCGGCTGGGCGGCGGGAGGCGTGGATGCCAGGCCTTCGCGGTATGCTTCGAGCGATTGATAGAAGCGGGAGCGCATGGCCGCGCTGGGCTGCTCCTGTTCCAGCAAGCCAAGCATTTCCCAGGTTTCCGACAAATCCGCGGCTTCCTGTTTACAGCCGGCGCACGCGGCAAAATGTTCGTCCAGTTCTTCGGCCGTGGCCGGGCTCAGGGCGCCCGCCAGATAGTCGGCGATTTGTTCCTTTACCTGATCGCACGTCATGAGGCCTTCTCTCCCGCTAATTCAAAAAAGATCTGGCTGAGCGCCCTGACGGCGCGATAAACCCGCACCTTCACGGTGCCCACGTCACAAGCCAGGATTTCGGCAATCTGGTCGTACTTCAGATTCTGGAAACGGCTGAGCACCAGCACCTCCCGTTTTTCCACCGGTAGGGCGGCCAGGGCGCGGCGCAGCAAACCCAAATCCTGCCGGCGGCGCATGGTCTCGGCCGGGTCCGGCGATGCGCTGGCTGGCTCCTCCATGGGCTGCTCCGGCCAGGGCGTTTCACCCTTGTGCTTCTGGGCGCCATCCAGGTGGGCGTTCCGCGCGACCTGATACATCCAGGCCGTAAACGGGCTGCCGTCCCGATAGCTGTGCCGGTATTTCAACATGCGGAAAAACACGTCCTGCACCAAATCTTCACTGCACGCCCGATTGCCGGTAAGGCGCAGAAAATAGCGGAACAGGGCGCGATGATGGCGCTCGAAGAGCACCGCCATCTTGGCCAGGTCGCCATCCCGGACTTTTTGCATCAGAACGTTGTCCGCCCGCGTCTCCGGCATTCACCCAGTATTACCGAGACGCGCGAAAAAGGTTACAAGGCTGCGTTGCGAGGCGCACGAAGGCCAACGGGAACAGGCATATTGCTTCGTGGTGTTGCTGAAGGACCGCGGTAAGCGCCAGAGTATGGATGAACGTGATCTATGGCGGAATACAAGAGGGGCATCGCTAGATTCAGGCTTCGGGTGAGGATGGCGACGTCATACCTGGTTCAGAACCCCCAGGGCCACTACGCTATTAGATCCGCCAAGCCCAAAGCCGCCCTTATTTGGCTGAGGCCGCCGTGTTCCTCGTCTGTTCGCCGAGCCGCGTGATCCGCACGGCGCCTTCAGGAAATACGGCGCGGATCTCCAGTTCGCCTCCCATGGCTCGAATGAAATCCCCCAAAGTGCTCACGTACATGTCGACGCGGCGCTCCAGTTTCGAGACCGCGGATTGATTTACATTGAGCAGAGTTGCAAGATGTTCCTGGGTCAATTGTCGCGCAGCGCGCAGTTCGTCCAGGGCCATCTCATGAATCATGCGCTTCGTCTTGGCTTCGCTACGGGCCCGCGACTCGGGGCTCATTTTCGCTCGAAGTTCCTTAAATTTTCGTGCCATGAAACCACCCACTCCCTTGGGTAAAACAACTACTCACTTTCCCTTCTTGATAGACCGGAGGTGTTCGCCGAAAAGGCTATCCGCTTGTGGCACGAATGTTTCGTACCAGCGGTCGTTCCCTGTCTTCTCGCCGTCCAATAGCAAGATCGCCGACCGGTGGGGTCGAACGCATACAGAACCCGGTACGGCCGCCCCGCATGTTGAATCCGCAACTCCCGCATCTGCGGATGAATACTGGAGGCCACCCCGGACGAGTGCGGGAATTTCAAAGCTGGTCCGTACTTCTCCAGGAGTCCCACACTGGCGCCCACGTCTTCCTGTTCTTCCACGGAAAGTCCATCCCACCACCCCTCAAACTCATCGGTAAATTCGACGGACCATTCCATCAAGGTAATTATTACAGATATGGAATGCTGACGTCAAGCATTTCCGGTGCTGTCAGACTGGCTTTCCAGCCGCGCCGCAAGATCTTCAGGCCGGCGGCGGGCCGTTGCGGGCCTAGCTCCTACCAGTAATTTTTGCAACCCTTGGCCGCTAGTATTTGCCAGCTATCGAACTCCAGGTTCCGTGGAGACAGGAATTCCAATTGGATTGGCCTGGTCTGAAGTGGCCCAATCCATAACCCGTCGATTCGGTAATCCTTCACCGTAAGAGTTGGCGGCGGAGCGGGGACCGGCAGCTTAGGTGGGTCGTCGAGAACCTTCCAGCCCTTGCCTCTGTCTGGTTTGGCTGGTTCGTCGATAACCCATCCCTTTTCACTGTCTGGGTTGGCTGGCGGGTCAAGAGTGAAACCGGGCGGCGGTTTAATTGGCTGGTTTAGCGTGGATGCAGGCGGTAGCTGGTCAAGCAGGTTGTCGAGTGCATCAGGTGCTCTCTTCGGAGCCGAGTCGAAGAAATCAGCCGGAATTGGGTCTTGGCGCTGGTGCTGGACGATCCTCAGTGTCACCTCGCGAATTGTCCAATCCGACGTGCCGTTGTATAGCTGGCCAGAGAATGTGCCCTGTGCGCCGGTGCCATCGCCGGCTACGCGGGCGACATCCCCAGAAGGGAGTTCCCGGCTAAATCTCAGCGCGGCGCCCAGGCCCCATAGCGCGCCGGCGCAAACTAGAACGACCAAGGTAGCGGCGATTGCCCTCTTTGGAATGCGGAAGCGAAAAGGCAGGCACGCATGAGGAACCCGGCGAGCGTGCCACCAGCCAGTTCCAAGCACAGGCGCGAGGAATTATTTTACCCGGAGAACCGGAGAACAAGACGAACCATGGCGCGCCACCGTAGCGAACCGACTGCGGCGGAAAGAGAACCGCGACCAGCGCAAAGACCGCGGCGGCTATCCACCTGCGCAGTCTCATGCCCCGGATTTTCTCTGTTGCCATTTCGTCTGCCAACGACGATAACATCCGCCTGACTAAGCCTTAGTTGCTCTCTTTGGTTATCCGGGGAGGGCGTTTCTTTTGGGCAGAGACTCTGTCGCGATTCGCCCATCGGTCCCCAACCAGCCGCAGTCCGTTCCTAGGGCGAGACCCGCCGCCTTTCTCAAGCCGCGGCCCGTTCCTGCCGCATGGTAGTCGCGGCCCAGACGTGCCGGCAGCCCCAGCCGCCGCAAATGAGCACATTGTTCATTTGGGCGGACAAGCCGTCGACGAGCTTTTTGATTTCGGCCAGCGTGTAGACCTTTCCCACGTGCTGCCGGCAAAACTCCCGCGGCATAGGTACCGCGTAGTTTTGGAGCTTCACGTCCAGGACACGCGTGCGGTCGCTGCAATCATATCCCCCGGAGTGAGCCACCACGACATTCTGTGCCACACGTGACGCGATAGTGCGCGCCGCTGAGACGCCGAGGCCTTCGAGGTACGCGTGGAAGACATCTGTGCCACACTGGAATCAAGCACTTGCGCATCCTGCTCATTTCCACATACGAACTGGGACGGCAACCCTTCGGATTAGCTTCGCCCGCGGCATGGCTGCGCGAAGTGGGCGCCGAAGTGGAGTGCCTGGACCTGTCGCGGCAGGCGCTGGATGACGACGCCCTATGCCGGGCGGACGCCGTGGCTTTCTACCTGCCCATGCACATGGCCACCCGGCTGGCGATTCCGGTAATTGAACGTACGCGGGCGCTCAATCCGGCGGCGCACCTCTGCGCTTATGGATTGTACGCTCCGGTGAATGCCGGACTGCTGCGCAAAATGGGCGTCCGGACCATCGCCGGCGGGGAGTTTGAGGAGAGCCTGCTGAGCCTGGTGCGGCCCGGTCCGGCGCCCCTGGTCTCGCTGGCGAAACAGCAGTTCCGTACGCCGGACCGCAGCCAACTGCCGCCGCTATCGCGATACGCGCAACTGGTGCTGCCGGGCGGCGTGCGGCGCACGGTGGGCTATACGGAGGCCAGCCGGGGATGCAAGCACTGGTGCCGGCATTGTCCGGTGGTGTCGGTCTATCAAGGAACATTTCGCATCGTACAGCGCGAAGTCGTGCTGGAGGATATCCGCCGGCAGGTGATCGCCGGGGCGCAGCACATCACGTTCGGCGACCCGGATTTCTTCAACGGCATCGGGCACGCGACCGAACTGATACGCGGGCTACACCGGGAGTTCCCCGGACTTACTTACGACGTCACGGTCAAGGTGGAACACCTGCTTCGGTACCAGGAGCATCTACCGTTATTGCGGGATACCGGCTGCGCGTTCGTCGTCACGGCCGTGGAATCGGTGGATGACTATGTCTTGCAGCACATCTTCGATAAAGGCCACACGCGCGCCGATTTCGTGCGCCTGGCCGGGATCTTTCGCGGCTTGGATCTGACGCTGGCGCCTACCTTCGTCGCATTTCACCCCTGGATCGCTCTGGAAGGCTACCTCGACCTGCTGGAGACCATTGCGGAACTGGATCTGGTGGAACAGGTTTCGCCCGTGCAACTGGCCATCCGGCTTTTGGTGCCGGACGGCTCCCGCCTGCTGGAGTTACCCGCAGCGCGTGCGGCTATCGGGGAGTTCGATGAGATCGGTTTAAGTTATCGGTGGACGCATAAGGACGCGCGCGTCGACAAATTGCAGCTTGAGATCCAGGGCGCGGTCAGCCGCGCGCTGACGGCTAAGCAAAGCCGCGGCGCAATTTTCCGGGAAGTCCAGCGGATCGCACATGCCGCCCTGGGTGTTGCGCTGCACATTCCGGATGTGCCACCGGGACGCACGCGGGCCACCATCCCGTATCTGACGGAGCCCTGGTATTGCTGAAGCGAGCCTGTCGAGGAGCAGTTAGCTCCTCTCTAACTCCGGTAACCGCCCGTCCAGCGGCTTTGTGTGGAATCGCGTGGCTGCATATATCGCGTGGCGCGATGGCAGTCCGCGGGAATGCTACGACACTTCCGGACCTCCGCCAGAGGTCACACCCGCTCGGGCCGGATAATATTCATGCGGGCAGGCACTTATCTTTGGGGCTTAAAAACGTGTGGGAATAGGCAACGTCAATGGGAACTGGTACTTACGGTACGTCCGACTCGGACGGGAGGGAATGTGCCAGGCGTCACACCGCCCGTTCTCTTTTGGAGGAAATCTGGATTTATGCCGAAATATCGCTGGACTTCAAGTAGCTTATCGTTGTATAAAACTTAAGGTGGCTGCTGTGTGTTGCGCAGCAGACGCCATGGCTTGCCCATTTGAAGGTACTCAGTGGAACGGGCTGCCTGTCGCGCACTACGTAGGTGCTTCAGGTCTTTCCCTGGGGCGTGGATTTGGATCATCGGAGGATCGGCTATGCCAAGAGTTCGCACTCTGGTTCAGTTGGCTTTAGTTTTATGCATGACGACGGTGTTTGGCGTTACCGCAGCCAGCGCTGGAACGATCGCGGTCGGCTACATTTCCTGGGATTTGAACTTTCCCGGCAACGCGGGCGAGTTCGACATCATTAACAACACCGGACCAATCAACGGCAGCAACGTGGACTTCCCCATCGAGGAAGTCGAACCGTTGTCCGACTTGAGCTTGATGGTGACATTCAGCGACGGTTCGGTGGTTTCGGAACCTGCCGGGTACTTCACGCTATCGCCGGACGGCGAGTCTTACGATGGCGGTGCTATCCCAATCGGCGGGACCAATCCAGTGCCGGTAAGCGCCACTCTGACTGGAGATTTCGGATTGCTCACGGTGGATCTCTTCGGCGGCGGAACGGTGGATATCGACTCGACGTTCAGTGTGACTTTCTCCGATACCCCAAATCTGGTGGATGGCGACTTGGGAATCATCTACGCGAATACCAGCACGGGAGGCGGAGGGACACCCGAGCCCAGCACCTGGTTGCTGGCGTTAACGGGAATTGCGGCCTTGCTGGTGGTCCGGCGTAAATCGCTGAAGATCAAAAAATCCACGGTGGTCGGCGCTCTACTGCCACTGCTGTGCCTGGTGGTGGCGCAATCCGCATTTGCCGGCGTGGCTTTGAATAGCTGGACGGCGCCATCGAGCGGCGCGGCCGGCATCAACAACGTGAATATTACTGGATCCGGATTCCCGACGACGGGCACGATCACGCCTAAAAACGTGGTCGTGACCATCTATGGCACCTGCGATGGAACGGCGATCACGACGACAACTGCGACCAGCGTGAAAGTTGTGCTGGGCACGACCATGCGCCTCAATTTCAGTTTGCCGAGTTCGTTGACGACCGGGAAGTACTTTGTGACGGTGGCGGATTCGGTGGCGGGCGACGCGGATTTCTCGACCAATGCGGGGAGTTGCTCGGAAGTCTCCGTGACCGGTTCCACAAAGATTTTGAATGCTTGCGTGGCGGGCAGTTCGCTGGGTGTGCTTTTGCCGGCGGCGGGCGCGGGCGGGAATGTTACGGCATACGTACCGGAAGGATGGTGGGGCAGCGGCACGACGGGAGTGTTAGTTCAGAATATCGAGGGCACGACTGGATCGACGTCCACCATCTCGACTCCGAACGTGGTCAATTCGTGTTCGTCGAATCCGGCGAGTCAACAAACGGTTTGCGTCGCTAATAATACGGACGTATATGTAATCAGCGGCACCACGCTCAGTACGCAGCTGACCAGCGGCAGCAATAATTATGCGGGCTTCTCCGGCGGGTCGTGCGAGAATTGCGGCGTAGCCGTCAACGCCTTGAATGATACAGCCGTCATTAACATGGGGCTCCTCGGTGGCGCGTCCGGTGATGGCGTGCAGATTCTAAACCTGAGCGGGACGCCTACTTTCAATACGCCTTTTCCAATGAGTCAGACGGTTTCGGAGAACATCTCGGTGGACCCGACGCGCAGCTTGATTCTTTCCGCGAACGAATCCGGGAATTTCGCTTTGTTGCAGATCCAGACCAACGGATCGCTTCTGGAATTCGACAGCACTTTCAACGCGGACGAGGAGTCGGATTCATCGGCGGAGGATTGCTCCACGGGTATCGCGATCGCGCCCGGCGAGTTCACCAACAACCTGCAACTGGTCGACCTGACGCAGGCGAAATTCACACCCGGAACGCCCGGCACCTATACCGCGCCCACTTCAACTTACACCCTGGTTACCGCGTACGGCTTTAGCGCTGGGCTGTGCGGCAGTGCCGTCGCGCAAGGTTCCAGCCATCTGGCCGCCGTGACTGGCGAGTTTGGCGGCAACGTCGCGGCGATCGTCGAATTACCTTTAACCAGCGGCACGGGTACGCCAACCGTCGTGGACTATGCGACGTTTGAGATTCCCAGCAACACCGCGTGCGGTGGCACCTTCGAGGCAGGCTACGACCCACACACCGTGACGGCGTACACCAGCCCGAACAACGAGAAACCCTATGCGGTATTCGCGGGATACGTAGGGGGCGTTCCAGCTTGCCTGGCGGTAGTCGATATGCAAGCGGTGATGTCGGCGACGCGCGGCGGCTCTGGGTATCAGCCGCATGACGTGGCGCCCTCCAACCTGCCTTCGACCGCGGTTACCTTCTTCGGTCTGTAAAGAGAAAATCAGCCACCTTACAATGCGCCGGGGTTTCCCCCCGGCGCATTTTTTTTGGTGCTTGCGAAGAACCCAATTCGATAATAGCGGCGCGTAGGGATGCGTTCCGTTGCGTCAGCCGAAGGTAGTGGAATTCCTCAGGGCCGTTCTTGTTCCGCTGCATGCGGCGCAGGAGTTCGCCCGCGGCGCGTTCCGTGGCGCAGCGCAGGGCGAGGTTACGGATGCGAAATCGATCCCAATCGCCCCGGTGGGCATCGCCGCACTCATAGAGCAGATAGGAATCACCCAGCTTCGCCAGCGTTTGGGGAGAACTGCGATAGCCGGGTGTGCGGCGCATGCGGTTCTCCTCGCGAGCCGATAGGCGGGCGGCGGCTGGATCGAGCGGGCGGAAACCCAGCTTGCGGTAGAACCAGAATGCGCCGGACTGGATGGCCTCGTCGTTCTGGTAGCCGGCCTGATAGGGGTCGACCGAGAAGCAGGTGACGCCGAGCATCTGGCGAAAGAGGCGCAAAAGCCGCGCATAGATCCAGGCCGACTCGCCCTCGCGGAAGGTGTAATACAGATTGAAACCGACCTCGGCGCGCTCGCAGAGCGAGAGAACCTCCACGTAGCCGGCCGGCACGCCGTTCTTAAAGAACATTCCGGCATGGTAGGCGCGCAGCGGCAGGCGCCATTCGCGAGGGATGCCGAAAAAAACGATTGTGACGCCGCGGCCGGCATCCGCGCGGTAGACGTGCGCCGGGTCCGGATGCGTGAAGCCGTATAGTTCGCGGTAACGCATGGCGGAGTTGTCCAGAATCCGATCGAGTATGCGGACGGCGGCCGGCCGCGAAAGCCGCGTGACGGGCAAGGGCGGCGCCTCCAGCTCCGCGGCCAGCGAAACGTCGCGGCGGGCGATCAGGGGCCCGGTGTGAAAGAACGGCTTCCGCACCGGCAGGCGCATGCGCGTCCGGCCGGCGGGCGCATTGCCGATCTTCCAGACCAGCAGCAGGGCGAGCGAGTCATAGAGGTCGGCCTGTTCCCGGGGACCCAGCGGCAGTTCGGCGATGGATTCGAGCAGCCACTGCAGGGCACTCCGGTTGGGCGGCCGGACGGCGTCCACCCAGGCGCGGAACGGCACATGCGCCTCAACCGGCCAATCTTCGTTGACCAAGGGCACGAGGCGCCGCAGCACGGGTCCGAGCTTGTCGAGTGAATCGTAGTTCTCCCAATCGATTTCGATGTGGCGGGGATAATGGGCCGCAAGGGCGCGCGCCACGTCGTAGCTGAATACGGCGGAGAAGGACGTTCCCGCGATACCGGAGACCTCCGAATCTTCAAATGGCGCGGGGTCTGGCGATGCGGCTATGCGGCGCGCGCATGCGGACAGGGCGGCTTCTGCCAGCCGCATGACTTCGGCATCGGCGGGATAGGCGCGCAGGAACAGCAGGCACTCATGCAGACGAATCAGGGAATCGGAATCATGGAGTTCGTGGGTTGGCGCCTCGTGCAACAGGCGATGCAAGTCCTCCGGATTCCCGCCGCCAAACCGCGACTTCCATTCTTCCAGGCGTGCCACGAAATCATGGGACATTGGTTGAGCTTATCATCCGGGCTTTTGACGAGGGCGCAAAACGGCGTCGCGGGTGGCCTTCAAGGTGTGAATGAGGGCCTCTTTCGGCAAGCTGCGGACCATCGGGTCGACGATCAATCGCAAGACCGCGGGGACGTCGCGCGTTAGCGAAATCGCGCGGCACTCGATGATTACAGCGCCGTCCTGCTGGCTCAATCGCCAGTAGGAATTCAGCCGCCACAGAAAGCCATAACCAGTGTCGGGCGGATGCACGATTTCGTTGGGCTTGCCGGCGTCGTCGACTTCGGCCACGCGCGTGGTATACGACCGGCATCCGCAGTGGCGGCTGTCGAGGTGGAAGTAATGCACCGCGTGATCGGTATCCAGCACTACGGTGATGATTTTCTTCTTCAACAAGCGGAGTTGGATTTGGAAGTCATCCTGGTGGCGGGCGATCAGGCGGGAGTCGATTACATCCGGCTGGTAGATGTTCTTGTGATTGTCGTAGTCCTGCATACGGGCCAGAGTATTTTGGATGGTCGCGCCCGGTATCATGGCCACGCCGATCCAATCGTGGATCAGTCCGGCCGGAATCCTCTCGGGGCCCTTGCCTTTCGAGTATGCGGCGGCGATCCGGCCTTTACGGTCCGGCCACTGGAGTTCATTACCGGGCATGGCGGCCTCTTCAGTCCGGATGTAGGACTCAAAGGCCTGCAGCGTCTCCGGTTTCAAGCCGACGGGAGCCACTTTCTCCGCCATAGCGACTATTTCAGGATACCAGGGTCCTTGATTCGTTTTTTGATGGGGGAGACAATTAGTTTGTCAGGAGACTGAGCATGCCCATCAACGAGCACTATGAAGTGGAAGCTCCCATCCCCGAAGATGTGGTCGATCGGGAAGAGCTGGCGCGGCTGGCGTACTGGCATTGGGAGATGCGGGGAGCGCCGGAAGGCAGCCCGGACGAGGATTGGTTCTGGGCGGAGGAAGAGCTGCGCCGGCGGCGTCTGGCGGCCGGATACATACCGGAAGGCGTGTGACCCGACGGCGCGTGCCGGCGGCGGCTCCCGGCTATAATGAATCCGCATGCCCTCATTAGCCGGCAAGACCCTGTTCATTTCTGGCGCGAGCCGTGGCATCGGCTTGGCCATCGCATTGCGAGCCGCGCGCGACGGCGCCCAAATCGTCATTGCGGCCAAGACGGACACGCCGCATCCCAGACTGCCGGGAACCATTCATACGGCGGCGGCGGAGATCGAGGCCGCCGGCGGCAAAGCACTGCCGCTGGTGGTGGATATCCGTTACGAAGACCAGGTGAAGGCCGCCGTGGAGCAGGCCGTCCGGCACTTTGGCGGCATCGATATTCTGGTCAACAACGCCAGCGCCATCAGCCTGAGCGGCACGCTGGCAACGCCCATGAAACGATTCGATCTGATGATGGGGGTCAACATGCGCGGCACTTTCGTATGTTCGCAAGCCTGCCTGCCGCATCTGCTCCAGGCGGCCAATCCGCACATTCTGACGCTGTCGCCGCCGCTGGATATGCGGGCGAAGTGGTTCGCGCCGTGTCTGGCTTACACCATGGCGAAGTTTGGGATGAGTATGTGCGTACTGGGCATGGCCGAGGAATTCCGTTCGCGGGGCGTAGCGGTGAACGCGTTGTGGCCGCGCACCATCATCGCCACCGCGGCGCTGCAGATCATACCCGGGGCGGAACCGGAACGCGGACGCACGCCGGAGATCATGGGAGATGCCGCGTGGCAGATTCTGACGCGAGACAGCAAGTCTACAACGGGCAATTTCTTCATCGACGAAGACGTGCTGAAGGACGCCGGAGCCAGCGATTTTTCGCGCTATGCGATGTCGCCGGACAAGCCGCTGCGCGGCGACTTCTTCCTGGATTAGAGTCCACAGGCCCGCCGGGCGCCTACCTTTTACATCCTTTTTACAGTTGTGGCATCAGTCGGCGCCGGGAGCATGCGTATAATCGGGAATCCGCGGGGAGGATGTCACTGAATGACTGCACGCTTTTGTAGTTTCCTGGCCTTGATCGCGCTGGTTGCAGCAGACGCGCAGACGCCGCAGTTCTCTTTCTTTGCGCGCCGTGACATCCAGTTGCCGAGCCCGGCGGCGCTGGCCGCGGCGGGAGTGGCGGATTTCAACGGCGACGGCATTATGGATATCGCCGCGGCCGATGCCATAGGCGAAGCGCGGGTGATGCTGGGCACGGGCAACCTCGCGTACACGACTACTTTCTACGCCGGTCCCGGCCAATGCGAAAGCATCGTCATCGCGGATTTCAACAACGACGGGCATCCCGATTTTGCCATCGGAGTGGCAAGCTTTTCGGGGCTGGGAGTGTACATCAACAATGGCGACGGCACGTTCAGCGGGCCCACGATTTATCCGGCGGCCAATTCCTTCGGCTTAGCCGCGGCGGATGTGGACAACGACGGCAATCTGGATATTATCGGCCAGGGTTTTGTGATGCTGGGGCTGGGCGACGGACGCTTCGAGGACCCCGCGCCATTGGTGCGCGTGAGTCCGCGAGGCGCGGGCTTGCGGGCAGGGGTGGCGCCCAAGGTCACGAGCATCATCGGCGGGCCGGTGCAGTCGGCCGATCTGAACGGCGACGGCAACATGGATGTGGTGACGATCGGCACGGAGGAGGAAATCGGGGGAGTATTTCTGGGAAACGGGAACGGCACGTTCCGGGCGCCGCCGAAGGGGTCGACTTGTAGTTTCATAGGCACCGCCGTAGCTATCGCGGACTTTAACAACGACGGCATACCGGACCTGGCGTTCTCCAGCACGGGGGAAGTGAACGTATGCCTGGGCAACGGCGACGGCACGTTCGGAAAAACAATCACGCTCAGCAATGGCGGCAACTATCCCGGACAGTCGATCGTGGCGGCCGATTTGAACGGCGACGGGAACATGGATATCGCGGTGGTGGATCTGAACCGCGGCGGTGGAACCACGGCCCTGTTCTCTCCGATGGCGGTGTTTTACGGCAAGGGAAACGGCGCCTTCGAGCCGGCGCAGGTGTTTGCCACCATCTTTCCGTTCGATATTGCGGTGGGGGATCTGAATGGCGACGGGATACCCGATCTGGTGGTCGCGGGCGGCGAAGAGACCGATCCGCTAATCTTCGCGTTTCTGGGAACGCCCAGCGGGAAGCTTGCGGCGGCCAAGAATTTCAAGGTCGGCGTAGAGGCTCCGCAGGCGCTGGCGGTGGGCGACTTCAGCGGCGACGGCAACCTGGACCTGGCGGTAACCGGCAGCAAATCGAACGACGTGAGCATCCTGCTGGGCAATGGGAACGATGGTTTCACGGCGGGCGGCACGTTTGCCACGGGGCCCGCGCCGGCGGGCGTGGTGACGGGCGATTTCAATGGCGACGGGAAGCTGGATCTGGCGGTGGTCAACTCGGGCTTGGACAACGTTTCCATTTTGCTCGGCAACGGCGACGGCACTTTTCAGACCGCGCAGAACTTCGGCGCCGGGCAGAAGCCGATTTACGCGGTGGTTGGCGATTTCAACGGCGACGGCAGGCTGGACCTGGCGGTGACAAACTCGGCCGGCAACAACGTATCGATCCTGCTGGGCAAGGGGGATGGGACATTCGGCGATCCTACCAATTTCGCGACGGGATCGGAGCCTGAGTTCATTGCGGCGGGCGATTTGAACGGGGACGGCAAGCTGGATCTGGCGATCGCCAATGCGGGTGATGAGGCCGATTCGGTCACGGTGCTGTTCGGCAAAGGCGACGGCACGTTTGAACCGGCGGTCACACTCGCCACGGGCGGAATCGAGTCGGCGGGAATCGCGATCGCGGATTTCAATGGCGATTCCAAGCCGGATATCGTGGTGGCGAATTTCGGCTCCGCAACGGTGTCGGTTTTCCTGGGAAATGGCGCGGGGACGTTCCAGGCCGCGATCACCAGCCCGGTGGGGCTGAGCGAGTTCGCCAGCGGGCCCTGGTCGCTGGCGGCCGGCGACTTCAATGGCGACGGCAAAACGGATGTGGCTGTGATCGCGTTCGAGCTGCAGGATGTCGCGCTGTTGCCCGGATTGGGGAACGGCCACTTCGGTCCGGCCCAGCTTTTCGGCGCCGACGCCCTGCCGTTTGCGATCGCGAGCGCGCCGCTGCGCGCGGGGAAGCCGAACGATCTGGTGGTGGTCGGCGAGGAACGCAACCTGGTTTCGATCCTGACGAACACCGGGAATTAGAAGAGGGCCTTATGACTGCGACGACATTCTGGAAACTGCTGACGGGCGGGTTGGCACTGCAGATGCTGTTGGGCGCAGCCACTCCCCCGCCGATTTCTTTCTTCGCGCGGCGGGATACACCGATTGAAGGAATCGGCGGATTGCCGGGCGCGAGTGTGGCTCCGCCCTCGGCCTTGACGGTCGCCGATTTCAATGGCGATGGATTGCCGGACGTGGCGGTGCTGAGTTCGTCTACGAACGCTCTGATCGTCTTCCTGGGCCAAGGCAATGGCAGCTTCAAGGCCGGCAAGACTATCAACGCCGGCCTGGTTCCGGCAGCCGTGGTGGCCGGGGATTTCAACGGAGACGGCAAACAGGATCTGGCGGTGGTTTCGCTGGAAGGAACCGGTATCCTGCTGGGCAATGGAGACGGCACGTTCCAACCGCTCGTGAATATCCGGGATGCCTTCGGCAATGCTTTGGCGGTGGCCGATTTCAACGGCGACGGCAAGCTGGACCTGATCGCGGGGGACGGGCAATTCGGCACGTTGGACCTGATGCTGGGCAACGGCGACGGCACCTTTCAGCCGGTGGTGACGGTGGCCACGGTCGCGAACGTGGTGACTCTGGCGGTAGGGGACCTGAACGGCGACGGCAAGCCGGACCTGATCGCGGCGACCGGAGCGGATAACCAGGTGGTGACGATCCTGAATAAAGGGGCGGGGACATTCGCATTGCCGGAAGCGTTTTCGGTGCCGGGGGCTACGTCGCTGGCCACCGGCGATTTCAACGGCGACGGCAAACTGGATGTGGCGTGCGGCACGCTGGTGAGCGGCGACGGCGAACTGGTGCTGCTGCTGGGTGAAGGCAATGGCAAGCTGGAATCGCCCACCGACATCGTGAGCGAAGGCAACCCCACGGGCACGGCCATCGTGGCCGCTGGGGATTTCAATGGCGACGGGCATCTGGACCTGGCGGCGAGCCTGACTTCATTGAGCAGCACCGATACGCTGGTGCTGCTGGGCAACGGCGACGGCACGTTTCAGAAGCCATCACCCTATGCCATGGGCGGTCCGGTGGCGTTTGGGGTTGCCGATTTCAACGGGGACGGCAAGCTGGATCTGCTGACCGCCAATTCGTATCTGGATATCGCGGTGCTTTCGGTGCTTCTGGGCGAGGGAAGTGGAGAGTTTCAAGTGGCGCCCGAAACGGCGCTGAGCGCCTTTTCAGCGGGCGCCAATTGGGTGGGTCTGGGGGCCGCGGATCTGAACGGCGACGGCTTGAGCGATTTTGTGGTGGCGGAATCCACGGGCGCGCAAGTGCTGCTGGGAGCGGGCAACGATCAACTGACGGCAGGGCAGTTTCTGACCACGGTTTCGACGGCGCTGGCGCTGGGGGATGTGAATGGCGACGGCCATCCGGATCTGATCATGACCACCAGCAGCAACAATGTGGCGGTGATGCTGGGGAACGGTGATGGAACATTCGGCACGGTGCAAAACTCCAACGCGGGCGCGGAGCAAATCGCGGTGGCTATCGGCGACTTCAACGGAGATGGGAAGCCCGACCTGGCGGTGATTGTGAGCGGCGAGTTGGGCGTGATGCTGGGAGACGGAACGGGGAACTTTGCGGCGCCGACGGCGCTGGCTCCACTGGGCAACTCACCGACATGGGTGGCGGTGGGCGATTTCGACAACGACGGCAAGCTGGATGCGGTGGTGGCTAATTACGGATTGGAAGGCAAGGCCAGCATCTCCGTACTTTTGGGGAACGGCAACGGGACGTTTCAACCGCAGACGACTTTGCCGGCGCTGGCTGCCGATGCCGATCCGTCGGACGTAGAAGTGGCGGATCTGAACGGCGACGGGAATCTCGATATCGTCTCGGCCAACAATAACGAATCATACCTGTCCGTCTATCTGGGCAATGGCAATGGAACTTTCCAGCAACCCACGCGGGTTTTCTCAGGCGCATTTCCGCTAGGCCTTCGAATCGCGGACTTCAACGGCGATGGCATCCCGGACCTGGTGTTTACGAGCCAAGGCAATTACAACGTGGGCGTAGCCGCCGGCAAAGGCGACGGAACGTTCGAGCCGGCGGTGTTCTTCGGGGCCAACTCGTACCCTTACTCGATAGCGGTTGGGACGTTATCGCAGGGCGGCAAGCCGGGGGTGGTGCTGGTGAACAACGGATTTCTGAATGTGCCGCCGGTGGCGTACACGGTATTGCGGGATACGTCGAAGTGAGCGGGCCTGATATAATGGGGAACGACCCGCGGGAGTAACTCAATGGTAGAGTCACAGCCTTCCAAGCTGTTGGTTGCGGGTTCGATTCCCGTCTCCCGCTCCATCTGACCTGCCGGTTGTCCGCCCTGGCTGCGAGCGCTATACTCGAAGAACTTGTTAGGGAGGGAAGCTATTTTGAAATGCGCCTGGATTCCAGCAATTGCCTTGGCCTGCGCCACGCTTTCCACGGCCGGCACGCCTCTGGCCAGCTTTCTGGTCACCAACGACGACACCCTTCCGGAAGTCATCAACGCGGCGACTTTCTTCCCCATCAATGCGGACGGCACGCTGGGCACGGGCACCAGCGTTTTGACCGGCAGCATCGGCATCTCGGGCGGTTTCTTCGCGGCGGCGCGCGTGATCGTGACACCGAACGGTTCTGACGCCTGCGTTTTTGCGTCGGATGCCGAGGGCAGTGACATCGTAGGGATCGACGCCGCCACCGAAACTTTGACGGGAGTCTTCCGCGGCGGGCCTACGGATTCCGGCACGGCGAATGGGATCGGGCTGGCGGCCAGCTCGCAATATCTGTACGCCTCCTACACCACGACCACCACGATCGCCACCTTCCAGATGCTGCCGGGATGCGAGCTGAGCTTCGTCGGCGACCTGCTTACGTCGGGACTGAATGGCGGCATAGTGGGCGGCATGGCGATCAACGGAAACATGCTGGTGGTGACCTATGGAGACGGCTCGATCGAATCGTTCAACATCGCGGGCGGCGAGCCGGTTTCGAATGGCGACCTGCAGAATTCCACGAGTTATGCCAACGATCATCTGCCGAACGGGGTGACCATTACGGCGGATGGCCACTATGCGATTTTCGGAGACGCATCCACGGTGACCACGGTGGAGGTATCCGATATTTCGTCGGGCACGCTGACGCCGACGGTGGTTTATTCGTTGGGCGACGCCTGGAATTCGGGCAACGTGAAGCTCAGCCCGGACGAGACGATGCTCTTCGTCAGCAACGATTCGAACGGCAAGGTGACGGCGGCGTTCTTCGACAGTGCTACCGGCGTGCTGACCAAAGGGTGCACGTCGCCGACGCTGCGGGGATTCTACAACAAGTTCGCCTATATCGGGAACATCGCGCTGGAACTGAACACAGGCACCGGCGGGACGATCTACGCTCCGGAGTATGGTTCGAACGGCAGTTCGTATATCGCGATGCTGCAGCTTACGGTGAGCGGCACGAGCTGCACGCTGGCGGAAGCGGCGGGATCGCCGGTGACCGATCCGCATCCCACGGCCGAACTGCTGTCGATCGCCACATATCAACCGGCGCCGTAAGATGCGAGGAGAAACAAGCATGAGTGAATTGCGGACCTTTCTGTGTATTCTGGCGGCGTGGAGCACGGCCGCGGGAAGCGCCCTGGCGCAAAGCAGTTGTCCGCCGCGGCCCGTCGCGGGGAGCGTGGTGGAGAGCCCGCTGGAACTGGACAGCGTGAGCGGCGTGTTGACGGCCGGCTACACCATGATGAGTTCCTTCGACAGCTCCGGCTTCCTGCATGAATGCTACGTCTACCAAAGCAGCACGGGCGCGGTGGAAGCGCCCACCCTGGCGCTGAATCCGGGCGACAACCTGCAGCTCACGTTGACGAATCAGCTCAGCTACGTGCCGCCGCCTCCGCCGGGAGCGCAGACGCATGCCATGCACGCCATGGCGGGCATGGAGCGGACCACGCCGAACAATCCGTGCACCGGCGGCACGATCGTGGCCACTTCGACCAATGTGCATTTTCATGGCTTGAATGTGCCGCCGAAGTGCCATCTGGACGAGATCATCCATACGACGATCGAAAACACGGATGCGCCCTTTCTCTACAACCTGACGATTCCCACGAACGACCAGCCGGGCTTGTATTGGTATCATCCGCATCTGCACGGCGAAGTGACACTGCAGGTGAACGGCGGCGCTCCGGGGGCTTTGATCATCAACGGAATGGAGAACGTGAAGCCGCAGGTATCCGGGCTGCCGGAGCGGGTGCTGATCATCAGGCAGCAATTTACGAATCCGAATTCCTGGATCGCGGGACCGAATCAACTGACGCTGAACTATCAACCCGCCATCAGCCCGTCGGCTCCCGCGCCGGTGATTCAGATGCAGCCCAGCACGCAGGAATTCTGGCGGGTGGTGAACGCTTCGTCGCAGGCGTTCCTGAATCTGCAGATCTGGTTCGGGGTGACGCCGCAGACCGTGCAGGTGATCGCGCTGGACGGCATCCCGGTAACTACGACCATCACAACAAACACCATCACGATTCCTCCGGCTGGGCGCGTGGAATTCACCATGACGGGACCGGCCGCCGGGCAGACGGCCAGCCTGCAGCAGGTCGGCTTCGATACGGGTCCGATCGGCAATCCCAATCCGCCGCAGGAACTGGCCAACATCGAGGCGAGCACGTCGTTCACGGAGCCGCGGCGCATGCCGAAGACGAACCCCAACGCGCCCAAAGTGACACCGCGGTTCGCGGGGCTGAGCACGGCCACGGTGACGGCGACGCGGAAATTCTACTTCGCCGAGGCGACCAACGGATCGAACGGTCCCACGGAGTTTTTCATTACGGTGGACGGGCAGACGCCGCAGGTGTTCAGCATGTCCGCTCCTCCGGCCGTTACCACGACGGTGGGCGCGGTGGAGGATTGGACCATCGAGAACCGCACCGGTGAGACGCATGCGTTTCATATTCACCAGATCCATTTTCTATTTCTAGCCACCAGTGGCACGCCGTACACCAATCCCCAGTTGCGGGATACGGTGGTGGTGCCGGCGTGGAGCGGGACGGGCGCGTTTCCCACGGTAAGTTTGCGCATGGATTTCCGGGAGCCGCAGATCGCGGGGCAGTTCGTATTCCATTGCCATGTTCTGGATCACGAAGACGCGGGGATGATGGCGATCATCCAGGTGAATCCGGCGACCACGGCGAGTTCCGACAAGAAATAGAGTGGCGCCAAAGCGATGGCACGCGCGGCGAAACGGATCTGGCGTGTCCAACACTCGATCCCTGGTTCTGAATTTTAATTTCGAGGAGTTCCAACCCCGACATCAGGCGGCTTGGCTTGCTCTTGGGCGCGGCGATCGTCCGGCGCGGATTGCGGGCCGGCGGGAACGGCGGCTTCGGCGCGGGCCGGGGGCCTGGCGGCGGGCATTTCTGCTTGTGCATTTTTGTGCATGTTGTGCACAGTTTCGGGCGCGGGAGGCGCCTCGGGAGCGGGAGGGGCGGCGAGCACGGGGAGATCGGCGGGATCGGGCAGGATGTAGCGGGCGGCGCGATCGAACAGGACGGTAGCGGCGCGCAGGCGCACGGACGGGGTAGCCTTAGGATCTTCCAGGACCTGGAGGATGTGGGCGACAGCCACCCCGAGGAGGGAGTGGGAGGCGTCCCGAAAGAGCTCGGCGCGGACGGCTCGGGCTTGCTGGAGGGCGGCGTTGAAAATTTCGGTATGGATCCAGTTGGCCACGGTGTTGCGGTGGACGCCGGCCTGGCGGGCGGCGGCGGTAGCGGTGGCGCCGGCGGCGATCAGGTCGAGGACGCGGATCTGGATGGGGGCGAGAGCGGATGATTCGGGCATGGCTTATCCTTTCAATGCCACTGGGACGCGACCCATCGAGATGTATGAAAACGGGCGCCACTTGACAGGTTTGGGAGGATACGAGCAGATCCCCCAGCGAAACGTAGGCCGGTCTTCACTTGGTGCTTTCAAGCCCGTCTGCACGTCAATTCCGGCTATCACGAAAGGCATTGCTATCCTCCGGGCGTGAAGCGGAGAACACGCGACAAAGAAAAACGCACTGTCTCGTGCTACCGCAACCCCGTAGGGATGCGGCGCACACTTATTGGCCCTGCAGCGCGTTCATGCTCCCTTTCGACCTCAACTACGTCAGAGCGAAATCGGCCTCGACCGCTCCACGCACGATGCGAGCATAACCGACTTTCATGCCTTTCGGCGCGCCAGCGGCTCATGACCACTCCCTTACGGTCGCGGCTCGGATCGGAATCCACGCTTCTACACTTTTGTGTCGCGCACGTGGAGGAACTTCCGGCTTTCCAGGCCCGGAACTCCGGTTGAAAGACTGCGACTCGCTTAGGATCTCGCTTCACCGAGCATGTCTCGACGGAGTCCCGTGGCGGTTCCAGGCTTGGCGCCCCCTCGCTCCGCTCGCCGTAACAGGTGGCGGTTTCCATGAGACCGGCGAGTTCGGTGGCCGGAAGAAGCGCGACGTCTTGCTATCTCGCCGCCAGCATCGTCGGGTTCGTCTGTGTCGAGGCCCTCAGCCCGCTCTCAGCGTGAGAGTCCCCCGGATACTGATCGAGCGCGACCCGGAACGCCTTCTGCGCCACCGAAGACTTTTTGTTCTTCAGCGCCGCCTCTCCCAGTGCCTCCGCTACCGGCCGCGGATAGTAGGGCGGCTCCGTGTAAGTCAACCTCCGTTCGGCTTTCGATGCGGCTTCCAGCAGTTTCAGGCCCTTCCCGATTTGGCCTTGGGCCACCGCCAGTTGCCCCGCCAGCTCGCGGCGGGCCACCTGCAATTCAGGCGGCTCCGGGCGTTTGACCTTGCTGCGAAATTCAGCCATAGATAGTTCGAACGCGCGCGATTCTTCCACCGCGCCGGCAATCTGGCCCTTATTCGCATAGGCCACGGCACGCGCCCAGTGCCGCCACGCCTGCTGCCGCGGCCGGTTTACGACCGGAAGCACGGAATCGTCCAGAATGGCATCCCACTTCTGAAACTGAACCTGAGTGCGCAACATGGCGAACCAACCCTGCGCGTAAGCACCGGTGAAAAGGTCGGCCTGGGCCGCCTGGCCGGGATTCTCCTGGTAGCCAAGTAGTTCCCTGGCGGCCTCTACGGCATCGTCATAACGGCCTGCGAAGGAATAAGCCGTGGCCAGATAATGCACGTTGTGGCCATGGTGCGCGTTGCCGTACAACTTGTCGAGCTTCATCCACATGCGTTCATTGATGGCCGCGTCGCTGAACGACTTGGCGGCGTCCGCCCAGCGGCCGGTTTGCGAATAGATGTGGCCTGGCATGTGCAAAGCGTGCGGAATATTCGTGACCAGTTGGGTATATTTCTCGCAGCTTGGCCAAGCGTCTTTTGCGAAACTGGAACCTTCGAATCCGTGGATGACGTAGTGGTGGACACCCGGATGGCCGGGCGCTTTCACCAGCAGGCTGCGCAGGATGGCCACCGCCTCGGTGGTGCCCGGCGCGAGCGGTTTCTTATCCCGCACGGAGAACCCGCGCATGATCATCAGCGCCAGATCCAGTTGCGCCTCCACCTCGCCGGGATACTTCGCGAGAAGCGCGCGCAAACCCTTCACGAACGCCTCCTCGGGGTCGCCTTTCTCATCGGGATTCCGGCGGGCGGCGATGGCCGCGACATACAGCCTTTCCAGGTCCGTGCCGGTGGTCTGGCTGAGTTCCACGGCCTTCCGCGCGGCCACCTGAGCGCGCAGCAGCGACGGCGGCGTTTGTTTACCCTGAATTTGGGTGAGCAGGTCAATTTGAAAGCGAGGCCGCCAGTCGCCGGCGGCCACCATGGCGATACCCCACTGCGGCATCGGCGCTTTCGGGTCGAGCGCGGCGGCTTGGAGGAATGAGCGCTCGGCCTCGCGCGCCCAGAAGGAATGCATTTGGGCCAGGCCCTGATCGAAGAATGCTTGGGCTTCCGGACTGGACGTGGTGATCGCGAGGTGGACCGTGCCCATGCCTGGCAGCAGTTTCGCCGGCAACGTAGGGGCTATGGCACTGGGCGGCGGCGCGCAGTTATCGCTGCGTTTCGGAATTTCCGCCGCGCCGAGCGATGCGATGGCGATGAGAGCAGTAAGCGCAAGCTTCATTAAGGCTTCTCCAATTCGTGCTGCAACAACTGTTCCAGTTGATCGAGCCGCCAGGTAGAACCAGCCACACTTGCGGAGAGGCGGCCATGGCGATCAACGATGGAAGTAGTAGAATTATGACCGATTGACCCCTCGTCCGTCCAGTAGACCTCGCCGAGCGAGGCGGCGATTCGGCTCACATCTCCGGTCAAAAAGCGCCATCCGGGGCTCTTCGCGCCCCATCGTTTGGCATATTCGGCAAGGATTATCGGCGTATCGAAATCGGGGTCGACAGTCACCGAAAGGAAGACCAGGTCCGCGCCCATGCGATCGGCGAAGCGCCGCTGCAGAGTGGCGAAGTTAGCTGCCAGACGCGGACAGACGTCGGGCAAGGGGCAGCGGGTGTAGAGGAAATTGATGGCTACCACCTTGCCGCGAAGATCGGCCAGGCGGACGGGTTGGCCGGCTTCGCTGGTCAGCGAGAAATTGGGGACTGGATCGCCGATCCGGATGGCTTCTTTCGGCGGCGGGACGACAGCGTCCGGCTCGCCTGTTTTGCGGATGTTGCGGGCCAGGGATCCGTTCTTCGCGACCGTCAAATCGAACTGGATGCGCACGCCGGGATAGAGGCCCTCCAGTTGGCCGGCATGCTCGACGCGGAAGGGCATAGCCATGGCGCCCATGTAGTTTTGAATGGGCCGATGGGAGACAAGCATGGTAGCGGCGGCGCGGTCGACGGCAATCACGATGCCATCGACGCGCCAAGTCCTGGCAAGGCCCGCGGCAGCAATCGTTAAGGCGAGAAACGCTCTGTGCATGTGCAAGCTACTTTCATTCTCCCCGAACACGGTGCGGCGTGACGAATTGAAAATTGGCCCAGTCAAACTGCCGGGAAATCCACTGCGGGAGATTAATAACGAGAAACGCGCTTCCGGCGGAGCCAGGGACGCAGCACCGTGCGAGATGTACACGATGTGATCACGGGCGCTGGCCCGGCGACTGAAATCCGGCTACCGCGGTGCGATGATCCGTAGGTACGTATCACCGTCAAGGTGTCAGCTTCCGGGTTTTCCGAACAAAGGATACTACTGCGTGTCCCGAGCGGCGTTGGCGCTTTTTCGCTGCCGAGAGGATTGCCTTAATATCGAAGGCGTATTTGGCGGCCTGCCTCTCGCGGGCGCGCCGGACTTCATCCACGATGGGATCCTTGGACACGGCCTATTATGCAGCTCCCTGGCCATCGCGGCATTGGCGATGTGCACAAAATCCCAGGTTAGCAGGAACTCCGTGCCGTACATCCCGCAATCGCGATGTGAGCGGCGCCGGGGGCAGCTTTGCGCGGAATCCTTCCGGACCCAGAATGCCGGTGGCCAGGTTTGCGACGTCGGGCGTGATATCCAGGAGCGGGATGGGTTGCAAAAGTGCGAGGCGCGCGCGAGCGGCGGCTGCATCGCCCGCGACCGTTTGGTCGAGGACAAACTGCGAGATGTATGCGCGCTTGACATACGATACATATCGTAGTATAGTCGTCGTAAATGCCGGATGAACCGCCGAAACCTACCGATGCCGAACTGGAAATTCTGACCGTATTGTGGAGCCGGGGGCCCAGCACGGTGCGGGATGTGCACGATGTGATCACGGGGCGCAAGCCGGCGCAGTACACCACGGTGCTGAAGCAGTTGCAGGTGATGGCCGAGAAAGGGCTGGTGCGGCGGGACGAGACACAGCGCTCGCACGTGTACCGGCCCACGCGGCCGCGGGAGTGGACGCAGCGGCAGCTTGCCGGAGACCTGTTGCACCGGGCATTCGAGGGCTCCGCCAAGGGACTGATGATGGGCGCGCTTGCGGCGCGGAAGGCGTCGAAGAAGGAACTGGCGGAACTGCGCCGGATGCTGGACGAATACCAGAAGGGGGCGCGATGACGGGCGTGGCAAATCTGGTGGACTCACCGCTGGCGCGGGCGCTGGGGTGGACCTTGTTTCATTCGCTATGGGAGGGCGCGCTGGCGGCGGTGCTGGTGCTGGCGGCGCTGGCCGTCACGCGGTCGGCGCGCGTGCGGTATGCGTGCGCCTGTTTGGCGATGCTGGGCGTTTTGGCGGGATTCGCGGTCACGTTCTGGCGGGTGATGCCGCAACAGGCTGACGCCGCCGCGATGCGACTGCACCGGCTGCCCGCGGCGCCGGCAGACGGCGGGCAGGTTCCGTCGCGGATGCCGGCGGCGTTCCACATGGCGGACATCCTGCCGTGGCTGACACCGTTCTGGATCGCGGGCGTGCTGGTGTTTCATGTGCGCGGCGCGGCGGGTTGGATGGCGGCGCAACATTTGCGCAGCCGGGGCGTATGCCGCGCGCCGGATGGCTGGGCGCGGCGGCTGGACGAACTGCGGGCGCGGCTGCGGGTGGCAAAACCGGTGGCGCTGCTGGAATCGGCGCTGGCGGAAGTGCCGGTGGTGGTGGGATACCTGCGGCCGGTGATCCTGGTACCCGCGGGGCTGCTGGCTGGAATGCCCGCGAGCCAGATGGAAGCGATCCTGCTGCATGAACTGGCGCACATACGGCGGCGGGATTATCTGGCGAATCTGCTGCAGACGGTGGTGGAAGGGTTCTTGTTTTATCATCCCGCGATCTGGTGGATCTCGCGCGTGATCCGCAACGAGCGGGAGAATTGTTGCGACGACTTGGTGGTGGCGGCGAGCGGCGACGCGCGGGAGTATGCCAGCGCATTGGCCGCGTTGGAAGAAAACCGCTGGACGGCCAGTCAGGCCGTGCTGGCATCTACAGGAGGAAGTCTCGTGAAACGAATTCAACGATTGCTGTATCCCTCGAAAAGCTCGGCTTTGGCGCCGTTTGTTTCGGCTGCTATTTTGATGGTCGCGGCGGCGGGCGCGCTGGCGGCGTGGCAGGCGCAAGCTCCGGAGCAGGCGGCACCGTCCGTCACACAGGCAAAGGTCGACCGCTACACCCGGTGGCTCAGCGAAGATGTGGTCTACATTATCCAAGACCGGGAGCGCACGGCGTTTCTGGATCTCAACACCGACGAGGAGCGGGACCAGTTCATCGATCAATTCTGGGCGCGGCGCGAGTCCGGCGCCGGGGACACGGAGTTCTACGCGTCGGGAACGGCGCCAGCGAGGTCCGGGAATAAGGCCAAGGCCGAACATTACCGGCGCATCGGCTATGCCAACGGCCATTTTGGATGGCACGCGGCGCCGGGGTGGAAGACGGATCGCGGACGCATCTATATTATCTATGGGCCGCCGGACGAGATTGAGTCGCATCCGACAAGCCAGCCGTCTTCGGGCAAATACTTTCCGTTCGATCAATGGATGTATCACTCGATCAAGGGAATCGGGACGAACGTCATCGTGGAGTTCGACGATTCGCAGAAGACCGGCGACTACCGCATGACCATGGATCCCAATCCGGAGAAGGGGAGATCGGTCCAGCCTTAAGCCGTGAGGATGCGGCGGACCAGGGCGGTGTTCTCGCCGACTTCGTCTTTGAAGCGCGGGTACATGCCGACGATCACGGCGTCGGTGGGTTTGATACTGCCGAGGGCGAAACGGAAGGCGTGCTCAACCTGATCGGGGGACCCGCTGGCGCGCCCCGCGCCGAAGAGCTTGAACGCCAGGCAGGGCTTTTTCACCTGGCGGATCATTTTGCACATGCGCTCGGGGTCCTTCTCCATGAATGTTTCGCCGATGGGGGATTCGCCGAACTCCGCGCGGGCCTCCTCGGGGGTGCGGGAGACGCGGTACAGGCAGCACTGATAATAGTCGACGTCCCAGCCCTCGCCTTCGGCCGTATCGATGACGGCGGGATTGTGGGTGGATAGCCCGACCATCACACCGGTGTCGCGGACGGCTTTGAGGAAGTCCTTGATCTTGCCCTTCTCGCCGTTACGGAAGCGCTCGTCGGTGCGGTTGCCGTGGTGGCCGATACCCAGCGGGCCGAGCTTGGCCACTTCCGGCAACATCTTGGGATCTTTCATGAGGGCGAAATCGGCCAGCAGGATGAGGTTCATTTTGCCGCCTTCAGCGCGATAGCGTTTGAAATCGTCAATGGGCTGGTCGTTGTAATGGAGCTGCCAGGTGTTGATGCCGTGGCGTTCGGCGGCGTGCAGCACTTCCATTTTGCGGTCTTGGGTGTACCACTCGCGCATGAGCTGGTCGAGAGTGTGGTTGAAGTGGGAGTAGCCGTAGAGCGGATTCGAACCGATGATGAGGCGGGTGATATCGGCTTTGCCAAACTTGACGGTCGGCAGAAGCGGCGCGGCGGCGGCCTGGTCCGCGGCTTTGACGGCGGCGGGCGCGAGGGCGCCCAGGGCGGCCAGTTGCAGGAAGGAACGGCGGGAGTTGGGTTCCATATAGGGCTTTCAGGTCTTATTCTATGCAGGATTCGCCCGGATGACAAGGGGCGGCTTCTGAAACTGGCCCGGCGGAGCGCGTAGAATCACGAGATGGGGATTTTTTGTCGGCTTTCGCTCATCATGGTCTGCGCCGGTCTGGGTTCGGCATGGACGGCGGACGTATCGTGGCCGGGATTCCGGGGGCCGGATGCCAATCCGACGGCGGCGAACGGTAAGCTGCCGGAGAAATGGTCGAAGACGGAGAACGTGGAATGGGTGGCGGAGATTCCGGGGCGGGGATGGTCGTCGCCGATTGTCACCGGCGGCAAGGTTTTTCTGACTACCGCGGTGACGGAGGGCAAATCGAAGCAGCCCCAGATGGGGACCGAGTACAGCAACGAGTATGCAGCAGAGCTGATGAAGCAAGGGCTCAGCGAACAGCAGGTGATGGATAAGGTGGTCGCGCGCGATATCGAGCTGCCCAAGGAAGTGATGCTGCGCTACTACCTTTATTGCCTGGATCTGGAGACGGGCAAGGTGGCGTGGAAACAGGAGTTTTACTCCGGGCACCCGCCGGGAGGGCGGCATCGGAAGAATAGTTTTGCTTCGGAGACTCCGGTGACGGATGGGAAGCTGGTCTACGTTTACACGGCGAACCTGGGGCTTTATGCCTATGACCTGGCGGGCGCGCAGATTTGGCATACACCGCTGGACGCGTATCCGATCTACATGGACTTCGGGACGGGGGCGTCGCCGGTGCTTTGGGGCGACCGGCTGCTGATCGTGAACGACAACGAGAAGCAGCAGTTCATAGCGGCTTTCGATACCAAGACCGGCAAACAGATCTGGCGCACGAACCGGGACCTGTCGGCGCAACGCGGGGGACCACCGCAGCGTTCGGGCTTTGTGACGCCTTATGTCTGGAAGAACGACAAGCGGACCGAAGTGGTGACGGTGGGGCCGGGAGTAGCGGTGAGCTATGACGCGGACGGCAAGGAACTGTGGCGGATCTCCGGGATGTCGGTGGTACCGATCCCGAGCCCGTTCGCGTATGACGGGCTGTTGTACATCAATGGCGGAGCGGGCAAGGGATTGATGGCGATCAAGCCGGGGGCGAAGGGGGATATTACGCCCGCCGACGACGCGAAGCCGGGCGAATTCGTGGCGTGGTCGCAGGCGCGGGGCGGCAGTTACCTGCCTACGGAAGTGGCCTACGATGGGGCGATCTACTCACTGTCGGAGAAGGGAATTTTGAGCCGCTTTGAGGCGAAGACCGGGAAGCTGACTTATAAGTCGCGGATCGAGGAGGGGGGCGCCTATACATCGTCGCCGTGGGCTTATAACAACAAGCTGTTCTGCCTGAGCGAGGAAGGCAAGACGTTTGTGATCGCGGCGGGGGAGAAGTTTGAAGTGCTGCAGGTGAATTCGCTGGATGAGATGGCGCAGGCGACTCCGGCGATGGTGGGGAATCGGTTGCTGTTACGGACGGAGGGGCGGTTGTATGCGATCCGGAATAAAAGCGGGTCGGCCACAGATGAACACAGATGAACACGGATAAGACGTCTTGGCTTGGCCTGTTTTATCTGTGTTTATCTGTGTTCATCCGTGGCTAAGATAGGTTCGGGCTAGTTCTTCGAAATCGGTGGGGGTCACCAGGTGGAACCTTAGCTCCAGTTGGGAAAACTGGTGCAGATCGCGGGCCATTTCGTCGGAGGGCAGTTCGGGGCCGGCGACGAACAGTTGTCCTTCGAGCACGCGAAAGGGCAGGACGCGCCAGCGACGGGAGACTTCGGCCGGGACGGCGTGGGTAGCGGGCTCGGAGATCTCCGATGGCTGCGGCTTGCCCAGGGGCAGGTTGCGTTGCAGGCTTAAGGCTATGTACAAATCCGCTTCGCTGAGTTTGCCGGTGCGCACCAGATATTCGCCAATGCGCTCGGCGGGGGCTTTGGATGCGAGCGCCTCGTCCACGTCGGCTTGCGCCACGAATTGCGAACCCACCAGGATCTGACCCAGCGGGCGGATCTCGGCCGCGAGCGCGGCGGCGGTGGGGTAGGCATGTTCGGTCTTGACCCACACCAGCGGATGGCCGCGCAGGCGGGCTTCGGCGAACAGCGCCAGGGCCTTGACGGTGGCCGCGCAGTTCAACCAGTTGCCGATCAGGGCGCGCACGGGCACGCCGAGGGCGAAACGCCAGCCGTAGAGGCGCCGGGAACAGAGCGCGCGGACGCCCATCTGAAACGCGGACAGCGCGAAGGTGGCGGAGAAAAGCGTCTTCAGGGCGGGATGGCGGAATCCGAACACCCAGGGATGGCCGACGATGCGGCTGACGCCCCAGGTGAGCGCGCCGTAGACAAAGAGGACGTTCAGGACCGGCGTCAAGAGGTTGCCGACGATGCCTTTGCGGTCGCGCCATAGCCAGTAGAGTTGGCGGCCGGGAGCTTGCCAGCCGCGGCGCTCCCAAGATTGCAGCACGATGCCCATGACCCATCGGGCGCGCTGGCGGACGGCGCTGCCGAAGGTACGCGGGAAGTATTCGCGAGTGGCCAGCAGGCCGCCAGCTTCGCGGCGCAAGGGCACAAACACCTGGCGGCAGCCGAGCGCGTGAATGCGCCAGCCATTTTCGTAATCTTCCGTCAGACAGGCGGGGTCGAAGACGCGGTTCGCGTGCGCGGCGGCCAGTTTTTCGAGCACGGCGCGGGAGAAGCCGGTGCCTACGCCGTTGCCGGGCAAGAAGGCGCCCCACATCTGGCGCACGGGGATGTCCTTGGTCTGGAATTCGGCGAATTCATCGCAGTAGAGACCGTGCACCCATTGGCGCAGCGGCGTGGCCAGCGGGAGCACGGGGACTTGGACCATGTCGAAGCTGCCGGCAAAGTAGTTGATCCAACGCAGTTCCTCGGGATGGATCACGTCTTCGGCATCGTGGGTGACCACCACGTCGAAGCTAACGGCGTGCCGCACTTCGTAGGCCAGCATGTTCTGATAAATCCAGTTCAGGCAGTCGGCTTTGGAGGTAGGACCGCCGTGCGGGCAAAGCGCAAGGTGCACGCGGGGGAACTTTTGGGCGGCCTGGCGGACGGCGGCCACGGTCTCGAAATCGTTGGGATAGGCGCCGACGAAGAATTCGGCGGCATGATAGAGGGTGGCCGGAATATTGCGCTCGAGCATGCTGCCGATGACCGCATGTTCGTGCCAGAGGGGCACGAATATGGCGATGCGGCGCCGGGGCGCGGCGTCAACCTGTTGTAACGTGGGCCAGGGGAACCAGGGCTTCCCGAATGAGTGGAGCGCCAGCCAGCGATAGACGAAAGCGGCATCCAGGAACAGGTCGTCCAAGCCGCTCAACAGGACATAAACGGCCAGCGGCACCAGCCAGGCGGCGATCCAGGTATCCAGGTGGTACATCCGTTAAAGGATGTAGTGCCGGGATAGGGAAAAAATCGCAAAAAACGACGCGGGGTTATTGCCCGGGGGCGACGCAGATGCCGGCACCATCGAAGGAGAAGTCGCCGGCGATGTTGACGGTCAGGTTGGACTGCACCATGCCGCCGCAGGGCGAGATCTCACCGGGCGGGGGAACCAGGAAATTGATCTGGTATAAGCCGACGTATCCGGGCGCGAGTCCGGCGAACTGCGGAGTCGAGTAGATGGTGAGGACGTTGTTGAGAGGGTAAACCGGCTTGGCGGGGAGGGCGTTCGGCAGGAAATCGAAACCGAGCAGGAAAGTTTCCTGGGCAGGAGCGGGCAGCGTGACGGTCTGGCCCGTTGTCGCAGCGGGGTTGGTGGCGCCCAAGCCGACGGCATAGGCTACCAGTTCCTCATTGCCCTGGGCGGGGCTTTGGGCACTCACCATGGAGCCATCGGCATGGGTGACCAGGGGCGCGCAGGGCAGACCGTTGGTGGGGGCATTGCCGCTGCCGGAGACGACGGTATCGCAAGTGGTCAGGATGTGGATGTGGTCGGGGAGCGGGGTCAACGGGAACGAGGCGGTTACCGCGCCATTCTGGGTGATGGCGACGGATGTGGCGACGGCCAGATTGTTGCAGACCATACCCGCGCAGGGTGTCTGCATCTCGTATGGGATCTGGACAGTTACATTGAGGAAAGGCGGGCAGCCGACCGGGTTGCTGGGGCAATTGAAGATCGGGCCGACGGATAGCACCGGCACCAGATAGGCCTGCCCCTGCTGCAAGGTAACGCTCATTTGGGCCGGGCCGGGGTTGATGACGAACAAGGTGATGACCTGGCCGGGCGCGACGATGGCGGGCGCGGTATACAGGTATCCCGCACTGGTGATGACCGTGGAAGCCGTTTGGGGAAATATGTGAAGTGCACAAGCGACACATAAAAGAATGACGATGACGGCCTGCTTCATATCTTAAGACTAGCGCCGCAGGGGAGGGGGCGTCACCGCACCAGTACTGTTTTGGTGTAGGCGACCTGGAATCCGGCGCGCTCGTAGTTGCGCTGCGATATGCTGCCGGGGGCCGTGCATGCCGCGGCCAGATCGCATCCCGCTTCCACCGCGTCGCGCAGGCGCCGGCGGATGAGCGCGCTTTGCAGACCTGCGCCGCGGTGACCCAGCATGGCGCTGTCGGCGAACAGGATGGCCAGTCCACTGTGATGCGTCATGGCCCCCGCTGCGCCTGGCGGTCCTTCGCGGGATGCCAGATAGCAGCACGCTTCGGGCATATGCCAGATGGAGCGGCCCACATCCATCTCTTCGCCGGTGAGTTCGTTCTTCTCCAGAAAGCCGCGCCCGACGGTATTAGCCCAGAGCAGTTCTTCGCCGTCATGGGCCGGCCGCACGCAGATCTCCGGCGGCGCCAGGTCGACGCCCGCCAGGGCGCGCACCAGCACATTATTGAATTCGGCGATGCGGTAGCCGCGATGGGCCAACAGTTCCACCAGGGAGGCGTCGGCCAAGGGGCAGAGATCGACGGTGACGGCGGCGCCCCGTTCACGAAAGAAGTCTTCCATACTCGCGAGTTCCTCCGCGCTTACCGGACCCCGCATGCCCAGACCCAGGGCGTGCGTGAGAGGCGACTCCGCGCCCACGAAAATAGCGAAGCCGCCGGCGACCTCCAGCACCGTAGCACCCGTGGCCGGATTCAGTTGCTGATGCGCGTGCGCGCAGGCGACGTCGTTACGGGCTTCCGCAGCTTCCAAACGGCGGGCCAGATCCACGCCGGCGAAGATCACGGCTTGGCGGCGGCCGCCGCGAGGAAGTCGCGCGACCCCAGCAGCGACTGGCCGCCATCGCACACGCAGATCGCACCGGTGATGTAGGCCGCGGCATCCGAACACAGGAACAGGGCCAGATCGGCGATATCATCTTTGCTCGCGAAACGGCCCAGCGGCACGCTGGCCATGGCTTTCCGGCGGGCGTCCTCGGTAGGCGCCAGCCGGCGCATACCCTCGGTATCATCTACCGGGCCGGGAGAGATCACATTCACGCGCACACCCGCCGGGGCCCATTCGATGGCCAGCGTTTTGGAGAAGATATCGATGCCGGCTTTGGCGGCGCAGACGTGGGCCTGGTAGGCGACGGGAACGAACGCGTGCGTGGCGGAGATGCTGACCACGGACGCGCCCGGCTTGCGCAGATATTCGTAGGCCGCGCGGCAGGTGTTGAACGTGCCGAGCAGATCGATGTCGATGACGGCCTTGAATCCGTTGGCCGACATACCCAGCACGGGCGCGGGGAAATTGCCCGCGGCGCCGCATATAAGAATGTCGATCGGTCCGAATTGGCCGTGTGTCTGGCGCAGGGCATTTTCGCACGCCGCATAATCGCGCACGTCGCCCGCGATACCGACGGCCGCGCCGCCCGCCGCGCGGATGCCCTCGCAGGCGCGATCGAGCTTATCCTGCCGGCGGCCCATCAGGCCCAGGCGAGCGCCTTGGGCCGCGAACCGCTCGGCGATACGCAGATTGATGCCGCTGCCGCCGCCGGTGATGAACGCCGCTTTGCCCTGCAGCAGATTGTCGCGAAAGATATGCGCCATCGCTGGCACGGTAGCACCCGGCGGCGCCGGGAGCAAGACGTGGGGCAGGGTTGATGGCGCGGCAGGATGACATCCGATAAGCGGTAACTACCCGCTTCTCGGATTCCGTATCAATGGGACCCGCCGGCCATTTGTCACGTTTGGCGACTACCCGTCCATGTCAAGATCCAGGGCAAACGCCAGCGCGTCCTTGAGCCGGCCCATTATCCCTGCGGAAGGCCTGCCGATCTTGCGTTCACGACATGCGGTTGGCAGCAATCCTAATCCTTGAACATTGGCCACTGATTCACAATCAAGGAACGGAGGCCGCGGCAGCGGCACTGCATACGGACTGCTTCTCCGCTGGGTGGTGAGGGGCACGCACAGGACGAGAGGGCGCGGCGGGTCAGGGTCTTGGCGGGAAACGATGACGACGGGACGCGTTTTGGCAGCGATGCCGGAGGGGAGTTGGACCAGATCCAATTTCTTCTGGGCCACGTCTCGGTCCAGAAAACCGGGAGGTATCTTGGCTGCAATATGTATCGTGTCGTGAGACCGTCCACCGGGATGCCACATTCCGGTAGCAGGGCATATCGGCGAAGATCCGGTTATATTATCCGGCGCGTAACCGGCAATCGATCGAGCTTCGGGCTGAAGCCACTGGCTATCAGCGATTCGAATCGTAGATCGCCGTCCGGTCCATCGCGGGCTTAATGAACAGCGCGGTTACACCTATGGCAGCCCCGAGGAAGGCCATCAGCGCGGCCAAAATCGTGTGCCCTTCGGCGATCCATACCGCCATGATCATTGCTAGCGCACCATTCGCCAGTCCGAACGCGCGAAGCCAGGGCGCGAACTCTCGCGCCTCCCCACGAAGGAATTCCCTGTCCATACTGCCCGCAAAGAGTAAGACGACGGCCATGAACGATTGAATCGTGCTGCAGAGCAAGGTCGAGAAAAACAGCGCCAGCCTCCACGTTCCGCTGGTCACGTTTTTGAACCGCCACGCCAGATACAGGAGCAAGACGCACCGCAAGCAAATCCCGATGTGCAGAATTTTCCAGAGCCGGTAGGGTTTGGCGCCCGCCGATCCGAAGAGCTTCCGCATCAAGGAGGGACGATCTTCCGGCGTCGCGGCCGCCTGGCCGCCGGCCTGCGGCGCGCGCGATAGCTTGCGCGATACGGAATCCTCCCTTAGTTCCTCCAGCGCCAGCTTGATATCGCCGGCGTGCTGCGCGCGGTGGTCCGGGTCTTTGCGCAGGCAGCGCGAGATGATTTTATCGAGTTCAGCGGGCAGATCCGGCGCGACCTCTGCGAGGGGCGGCGGCTCCTTATGCAGAATTGCTGAAAGCGTCGAGATCTTGTTTGCGCCTTCAAACGGCCGGCGGCCGCTGATCATTTCGTACAGCACCGAGCCGAAAGAAAAAATATCGGAACGCGCATCCACCTTCTTGCCTTCGGCCTGCTCGGGGGACATGTAGGCGACGGTGCCGACGATCGTGCCTTCTACTGTCTGAACGTCTTCGCGAGCGGTCATCGTCGCCGTGCCGGCCGCGGAATCGACATCGGCAAGGACGGTCATCTCGGTCAGCTTGGCCAGACCGAAATCCAGCAGTCTTAAGCGACCGTCCGCGCCGACAATAATGTTGGCCGGCTTGAGATCGCGATGCACGATTCCGGCCGCATGGGCGCGGGCCAGGGCGTCGGCAACCTGAATCGCATATTTCAGAGTGTCCCTCAGCACCAAACGGCTCTTGCCGATCAACTGGTCGAGTGTCTTGCCATCCACGAACTCCATGGCGATATAATCCGTGCCGTCGGAAGAACCGATGTCATAGATGTGTACGATGTTGGGATGATTCAGCGCCGAGGCGGCCTTCGCCTCCTGTTGGAAACGTCGCCTGCGCTCGGGGCTGGTGGCCGCATCTGCGCGCAAGATCTTGATGGCCACGGGCCGGTCGAGATGCGTGTCGAACGCTCGGTAGACCACGCCCATCCCGCCTTCACCGAGCTTTGCTTCAATCCGGTAATGGCCAAGGGCTTGACCGACCATAGCCCATGCTAGAACCTCGCTCACAAGCGAGTCAACGGGTCTCAACTTGACGTCTAACGCTGCTACGAGCGGAAGGGATACCTGCCAGAGATGCCGCGAGGGGCCGCCATGGGAAGCCGGAACCCTATCCGATCTGCGACGGGTCCCCAGCGAAAGGCCGCAAACTGAGCTCTAGCGCTTATGGCAGACGACACAAGACGATTCGTCGGCCCACGCTCACGGGGCGCTAAGTAGTTTTAAAGAGTGGCCGGCAACTTCCTGGGTAACCAGGAAATCCTCGACAACCTGGGCGACGATCTGGAGAAAAGGAGGCGGGCTTACATTGTCTCCGAACTGGTGGAAGGCGAGACGTTGTGCGCAAAACTGGCAGAGGGCATCGCCGCGGCGCGCGCGGGCGGCGTAGCAACCAGGCGGCCTGCGGGCAATGGCAGATGAGTTGCTTGGTTACGCTCCACCAAGGCGTGTCGTTCTCCGCCGACTCACCGACAGTGCCGCCGGACTGATGGGTTGGGCTGAACTATTAGTTAGTAGCCACGGCTTGTCTTACAATCGCAAGACAAGCGTTTTCGATACTCCGCGATGCAGTCAAAGAGGCGCTCTTTGTCGGTAAGTTTGCATCATCCCTCTTGAGCGATGGCGCCACCTCCTCTATGCGCCGCGTCAAATATGACATCGAAAGGGAAATCAAAGCGCTCGGCCAGATTGGATCGCAAAAACCCTTCTGGCCGCCGCGCCGCAGATGCCATAGCTTACACTCAAACTACATGCTCAACCGGGGCTATGCCTACACCACAATCATCAGCAGCAAAAACCATGGTCAAACCCTGCTCTCCCACTTGGCAAGCCTTTACCCCCACTCAACCCCACAAGCCTGGCAACAAAAACTGAACGACGGCGAAGTCACCCTCAACGGCGTCACCGCCACCGGAAGCGAATCGGTCACTTTAGGCCAAACCCTTGTCTGGAACCGTCCACCCTGGATCGAACCGGACTCCCCTCAGCACTTCGAAGTCCTGTTTGAAGACCCCCATCTGTTGGCCGTCAACAAACCCAGCGGGCTGCCCACCCTCCCCGGCGGCGGCTTCATGGAAAACACCCTCCTGCGCCTGGTGCAAAAGCAAACCCCCAACGCAAACCCTGTCCA
>JBEKYC010000081.1:0-31410 GCA_049511415.1 Bryobacteraceae bacterium
ACATTCCCGATGCCTTCGTCGCGCAGAAACCGATCCAACTCGCGCGCGATACGCAGCGGCGCGCGCGGATCCCAGAAAGTAGCCGTGCCTACCTCGACCGCGCTGGCGCCGGCCACCAGAAATTCCGCGGCGTCTTCCCCGGTGGCGATACCTCCCAAGCCGATCACCGGAATCTTCACGGCTTGCGCGGCCTGGTAAACCAGGCGGAGCGCGATGGGTTTGATGGCCGGCCCGGACAACCCGCCGAAACCCGCGCCCAGTCGCGGACGCCGCGCGCGCGCATCGATGGCCAGACTCACGAACGTATTCACCAGCGAAATGGCGTCGGCGCCGCTCGCTTCCGCGGCGCGGGCCAATGGTTCAATGGCGCCCACGTTAGGCGACAGCTTTACGATCAAAGGCCGCCGCGCGATGCGCTTGACGGCCGTCACCACCTCCGCCAGCAGCGCCGGATCGCTCGAAAAATAGATGCCGCCGTGGCGTGTGTTGGGGCAGGAAGCATTCAACTCGTAGGCGGCCAATCCTTCCGCGCCCTCGAGCACCCGCACCACCTCCACGTAATCTTCCGTGGCGTAGCCGAAGACGTTGGCCACCACTGCCGTGCGCAGGCGCGCCAGCCGCGGCAGTTTCTGGCGCACGAAAGCCTCCACGCCGATATTCTGCAGGCCGATGGAATTGAGCATGCCTGCCTGTGTTTCCCAGAGCCGCGGCGGCGGATTCCCGTCCATAGGCTGGCGCGACAGGCCTTTCACCACCAGCCCGCCCAATTCGTTCAAATTCAGCAGACGCTCGAATTCCACGCCGTAACCGAATGTGCCGGAGGCGGCCAACACCGGATTGCGAAGCGGAATGCCACACAGTGAAGTAGCCAGGCGCGGTTCGCCGCCGCTCATTTGGCGCGCTCGTCTTCGGGGCCTTCCGCGAAAGCCTCCGCCAGCACGTCGCCGGTGGCGGAAGACGGCATACCCACATTGGCGGCGCGCGCGATCGTGGGCGCGACGTCCACCGATTGGATGACGCGCTCAATCTGCCGCCGGCCGAATTGCGGTCCGTAGAGAAACAGAGGCACTTGCGTGTCGTAGTTATAAAGCGAGCCGTAGGAGACGCCCCGTCCGGAATTGAAATCCTCGACCGCTCCGGGCTCATAGGCCAGCATGACATCGCCGGAACGCAATTCATTGAAACTGTTTTCGAACATACGCCGCCATTCGCCGGTGTGCGAGCAGTCGCCATCGGCGGTGTAGTAGCCGGCCACGCCGGGCACGCGCAGCGCCGTCTCTCCCGCCAGTTTGCGCGCGCCGCGGGCGGCGATACCCTTTTCCCGCAGCAGTTCCAGCTTCAAGTACAGGAACGGGTAAATATACTTGTCTATGTAGGCGGCCTTGGCGACGCCTTTATCGAACCAGTCGGCGAAGCCTTTCTCGATAGCGCGCGCCACGTTCTCACTGGCAACCGGCTTTTGCGAATGCAGCAATGCCCCGGCATCCCCCAAAGCGCCATGCGCGGCGGCGAAAATCAGGTTGTAGTTGTTCCTGACGGGAGTCTTGGTCAACGTTTCCAACGTGCGCTGGATCTGGCGGTCCAATTGGGCCGCCATCTGGGTCATGAGGTCGGAGTCCGATCCTGTTTCATAACCCAGCAGGGCCATCGATCCCAGAG
Source organism: Bryobacteraceae bacterium (assembly GCA_049511415.1). Classification (GTDB taxonomy): domain Bacteria; phylum Acidobacteriota; class Terriglobia; order Bryobacterales; family Bryobacteraceae; genus Bog-159. The sequence continues at coordinate 1,660 of JBEKYC010000081.1, forward strand.
ATACGAAAACAAAGTCCAGCGTATCGCCTTGCCCCAGTCTTTCCTTGTCGATCAGCTTCAGCAGGAAATCGAATTGCCTGAGCTGTCCGAAGGGGGATGAGAGGTAGAGGGCCATGAACTCTTCCGGGCGCTTGGGGTCGAAGGTGAGGCTCCGCAGCGGGGGCGTATTGGGACCCGCGTGAATGGCGTTCCATTTTTCGTTGTAGTATCTGCGCGCCGGCTGCCATTGATTGAATGCGTCCAGCCAGTCGGGCGCATTGCCGCGCGTGGTGAATGCTCCCTGGGTGTCCATCCAAAATGTCTGGGCTTTGGAACGGCCCGCCAGCAATGAAGTCAGTCCCTCGTTCAGCCCCACACAGTAGATTCGGTTGGGCCCGGCCCGGGAAACCTCATCCGCCAAAGTGGTGGCTTCCAGCAATTCGGCGCGCCCCTGCGCCACGGTGCGCGCGCGGCGGTCGTACCAGCGATCCGCGACAATTCCATGCAACCCCGGATACGCGCCCGTAGCCAGCGTAGCCAGGCCGCTGGCGGTGAAACTGCTGGCCGCCAGGTGGCAGTTTGGATAATAAATGCCCTTGGTCATCAACTCGCGGAACCCTCCGGGAACCATGAGGGGGCCTATGCGATCCAGGTAGACCTGGCGGAACTGCTCGGCGAACAGGAGGACGAATAGATTGCGGCGCGGCCGCAACGCCTGCAGGCGGATCGGCAAGGATCCTGCCAAACCGGCCATACTGACGGCGAAACGCCTGCGGGAAAGGGCCATCGGCTAAAGTGTAACAATCCTGCTTAAATTATGGTATGTTGTTCTCCTTAATAGTCTTTCATAATTCTTTATAGAACGGGTGCATAGCACTCGAGAGGGAGAAACCGCCAATGCAAAATGATGATGAGAGTGTATTGGGTCTGGCCACTATCAGGCGCAACCGAGGTATTTCGCTGGAGCAGATCGCGGAATCTACAAAGATCAACATTCGCAGCCTGAAGGCTATCGAAGGCGGCGACTTCAAAAAATTACCGGGCGGCATTTATAACACCAGCTATATTCGCCAGTACGCCAAAGCCATCGACTTCGACGAGACCGAGCTGCTGGCTTTCTACCGCGTCAAAATGGGCGCTCCCGCCAATGCGGAAGAAAACAAGGACCAGCGCAATAGCAAGAATGTGATGGGTGGCGGGTTCCGCCAGGCGTCCATCATCGGCTAGCGCATCGCGCTTATCGCAAGGCCGTCAAGAGATCTCCGGTCTGCCGCGCCAGGTTCCAGTGCGCGCGCTCGGCGGCGTAATCCGCGTCATAGAACGCCAGCCACTTGCCGGTTTCGGCAATGCGAGATTCCTCCACCAGCGTGAGTAGCACGCGGCCCTCTCCGAACAAGGCCAAATTCACGGAAACCTGTTCCCGTGCCACATCCAGGTCCAGACGCGCCACATCGCGGGACTCCTCCATCTTGCGCACTTCGCGATAGGATTGTCGTGTATCGGCTGTAATCCGGTTACGCGCATCCGCGAGTTGGATACGTAATTTGGCGGCGTCCGCATCGGCTTCGGCGGCGGCCGCGCTGACGGCCGGGCCCGGCAGCAGCGGGAGTTGGAACGAGACGCCGATCTCGCCGTTGTTGCGCTGATACTTCAGAAAGTAGTCCTGGTAGTGATTGAAGGTCGCGAAAAGACCGTATTGGGCAACCAGGTCGACTCTGGGCAAACGGCCCGCCTTGGCCGCCCGGCCCTCCAAACCCTTAGCGGCGATTTCAGATTGCAGCCGGCGCAGTTCTTTGCTCGACTGCAACGCGCTTTCCACGGCACTCTCTTCCGACGCCGGCATCGGGGGCAGCGTGCGCTCTTCGGCGGCTGGGCGCACGCGATCGTCCGCCGTGTAGCCCATGACGATCGCCAAGGATGTTTCGGCGGTCTCGCGATCGTCGTCGAATGCATCGGCGATCTGCCGGGCACGCGCCATGTTGAATTGCGCCCGCTTCTGTTCGATGGGCAGTTCACGCCCTTCCGCGACGCGGCTTTGCACAGTGGCCAGCACCTTTTCCAGGCTGGCAACTTCCTTGCGTGTAAGGTCGGCCGCACGTGCCGCCCGCTCGGCGTCCGCATATAGCGAAGCCACCCGGAACGCCACTTCGTCCCCCTTGGCGGACGCCGAGAGCTCGGCGCCGCGAGCTTCCTCCTTGGTCTTCGCGACCGTATAGCTTTGCTGTTTATTGAAGAGGAACTGCGTGGCCCGGCCTTGCAACACGGAAGGCGCGGCGCCATCGATGCTCATCGGGAAACCGTTGGTATATGCCAGGCCGCTGCCAAAGAAAACATGCGGCGCAAAGGGATCCTTCTGCACGCGCACGGCCTCCTGGGCTTTGCGGGCGTCCAGGCGGGCCAAGGCAATGTCGGGACTTTGCCCCAGAGCCCGCTGGACGGCCTGGCGGAGAGTCATCGTATACACCTCGGCATGCAGACAGACGGCGCCCAGCGCGACGACAATTGGAAGAGACTTGCACATGCATGTATTGTCGCAAGCCGGCGCCGCCACAAATTTTTCTTCCCGACACACCCTACGCGCTATAATCGTTGCATCCGCGGGTTCGCCCGCAACGCGCACAATGGTTCCAAACCGTTATAGAGGCAAGCTGATCGTCGTGGAGGGGATTCGCGGATCCGGTAAGCGCACCCAAGGCGCGCTGCTGAACCAATGGTTGCGGGCCCAGGGCTACGCCACGGCTTTCGGCGATTGGAATTCCTCGCCGCTGGTGAGAGATGTCCTGAAGCGCGGCCAGACGAACCGGTCGTTCACCCAGACTACGTTCAGTTTGATCCAGGCAGCCGATTTCGCGGACCGCATGGAGAGTTACATCCTGCCTCTGATTAAAGCCGGAGCGGTCGTGTTCGCGGACGGCTACGTGTTTACGGCCTTTGCGCGAGAGGCCGCGCGCGGCGCCAACCGCACTTGGTTACGCAACCTTTACAGCTACGCGCTACGGCCCAGTCTGACATTCTACTTTCGCGTGCCGGTCGAGGAAGCCATAAACCGGGTTCATGGCGAATCCATCGAGTATTATGACGCGGGGATGGATTTGGGCCTCAGTCCGCACATCCAGGAGAGTTTTCGGATTTTCCAGCAACGCATCCTCGATGAGTACGAGGACATGGCGGGCGAAATGGAATTCCGGACCATCGACGCGACTTTGCCCGTGGAGGAGCAGCAGCGGCAGATGCGGCAGATCGTAACGGAAAGTCTGAGCGAAGTTTTAAGGCGGGGAATTCTGCGCACTTCTTCCAGAGGGTCCAATGGCATCGCGAAAGCCGTTACAGCCTTATAGTGAACCGCTCCCCGGCGTGGATGTATCGGGACTGGGCGGCAAACTGATCGTGATCGTGGGCCCTCACGCCGTGGGCCGCTCCACGCAGATGGCGCGCTTGCGCCCTTGGCTGGAACGCGAGGGTCATGCCGTCTTCGATACGTCCAAGTTCCGCTCGGCTCTGGCCGGTAAAGGTATTCAGGAAGCCAAGGGCGGTCATATCATGGGACCTCTGGCCATGACCCTGTTTTACGCCACGGATTTCGCCGACCGGTTGGAGAAGGAAATCATTCCCGCGTTGCGCGCGGGCTTCACGGTGGTGACCGATCACTACAGTTTTTCGATTGTGGCCCGCGCCATGGCGCGCGGCCAAGACCGCAAATGGATCGAGCAGGCGGTGGGTTTCGCGCTGGCGCCGCACGCGGTATTCTACTTGCGGGCTCGCGTGGGCGACCTGATTATGCGCGTGGTGACGGGGCGCGGCGCCTTCGACTACTGGGAAAGCGGGATGGATTACCGTTTCGGCGTCGACAAACACCAGAGTTTCGTGCGATACCAGCGGCGCGTGATCCAGGCCTTGGATAATTTGTCCTCGGCATACGGCTTTACGGTCGTGGACGCAACCCAGCCTCCCGACGCGGTCTTCCGCGAGCTGCAACGCCACATCTCCGCCCTGGCTTTCGAGAAAAGCGAGCTGGAGGCGCCGCCCGCGGGCCAGCACGCTAAATAAGCGGGCGCCAGACGACCGATGGAAATCTACCTCCTGCGTCACGGGATCGCTGAAGATGCCAAAGCCGGTGTGCCGGACGCGGAACGCGCGCTCACCGATGCCGGCCGCGAAAAACTGCACGCCGTGCTCGAACAGGCGCAAGCGGCGGGCGCCAGGCCCACCCTGATTCTGACGAGCCCGTACCGCCGCGCCATGCAGACGGCACGCATCGCGGGTCACGTCCTGGGCTGCAACAAAATTGTGGAGACCGAGGCGCTGACGCCGCATGCCACGCCTAAGGCGGTCTGGGAGGCAATCTGCGGCGGCCGCCGGGAGGATGCCTTGCTGCTGGCCGGGCACGAACCGCTTCTGGGCACGGCCATAGGCTATCTTCTGGGCGCGCCCTCGTTGCGCGTGGATGTGAAAAAAGCCGCGCTTGTGCGCATCGACCAGGAGTTCTTCACCGGCCCTCCCCGCGGCGTTCTCAAGTGGATGCTGACTCCGCGGTTGGTATAATCTCCTGAGGCATTCGCGCGCCTCTCCTATGAAAATTCAGAAGGCTACCAGCCGTTATGAAGCCTGGCTCGCCAAGCAACTGACCATCGTTCCTGCCGACCTGGAGTTCAAACACACGCAGATGACCACCGCGCTGTTTCCGTTCCTGCGGGCGACTTACTACCGCTGGGCGCAGATCTGGCCGGAGGTTTGCGCCGATCTGGCCACCGCCCCTGAAGTCCTGGCGGTGGGCGATCTCCATGTTGAGAATTTCGGAACCTGGCGTGACGCCGAAGGGCGTCTAATTTGGGGCATCAACGATTTCGACGAGACGTACCGCATGCCCTACACCAACGATCTGGTGCGCCTGGCCGCCAGCGCCCAGATGGCCATCTCCGACAGCCACCTGGGGCTGACCATAAAAGATGCGACGCGCGCCATCCTGGAAGGTTATGGAGAATCATTGGCGGCCGCAGGGAGCGCCTTCGTGCTCGCCGAGCGGCACACCGCGTTGCGCGAAATGGCGGTGCACCGCTTGAAAGAAGTGTGTGGTTTTTGGGAGAAGCTCGACAACTGCACGCCCATCAAAGGCAAGGTGCCCGCGGGGGCTGCCAAAGGTATCGCGCGCATGCTACCCGTGCCGGAGTTGCCGCTCCGGTGCGTGCACCGCGTAGCCGGGCTGGGCAGCCTGGGCCGGCAGCGTTACGTAGCTTTGGCCGAATGGCACGGCGGCAAGGTCGCGCGGGAAGCCAAGGCCATGGCGCCCTCGGCCTGCTGGTGGGCCGGCGGAGCGAAAGGCTCGGCGCGTATTGCCTATCAACAAATCCTGGATACTTCGGTGCGCTGCCCTGATCCGTACGTGAGGCTGAAAGGCCGCTGGATCGTGCGGCGGCTGGCGCCGGATTGCTCGCGCATCGAACTGGCCGCACTCCCCAAAGTACGGGATGAGATCCGCCTGCTGCACGCCATGGGATTCGAGACGGCCAACGTGCACCTGGGCAGCGGCAAAACACGTGCGATTCAGGCGGATCTGAAGAAGCGCGGCGTGGATTGGCTGGCCAAGGCGGCGGACGACATGGTGAAGGCGGTGACTAGGGATTGGGAGGACTGGCGTGACACACATGCAACGAAGGCGCATTGAAACGGCAGCGCTGGCCGCGGTATTCATCGGCTGCGCGCAGGCACAGGTTTCGTGGCTGGATCAGGAGGCGCATCGTCCCTACCAGCGGGCATCCGTCCCGGATAATCAGACCCCGCACGGCTACACGCCGCAACAGATGCGGCATGCCTATGGCGTGGACCAGATCGCCAATCAGGGCGAAGGGCAGATTATCGGCATCGTGGACGGCTTCGATTATCCAGCGGTCGAATCCGACCTGGCGGTGTTCACCAGTACATTCGATTTGCCGCCCTGCACCAAGGCCAACGGATGTCTCACGGTGATCTATGCGTCGGGAACCAAGCCGCCTGCCAATGCGGGCTGGACCGGCGAAACATCGCTCGACGTGCAGTGGGCGCATGCGATTGCGCCGCGGGCGAAGATCGTATTGGTGGAAGCCGCCGACGGCAAGACGCAAACGCTGATCGAGGCGGTGCCGGTGGCGGTCGCCAATGGCGCCACGGTGATCAATATGAGCTGGGGCACGTTTCTGGAGCAGCTCGGTGAGCAGGAGATGGATGCCTACTTCAAGAATCCCGCGGTGACATACTTCAACGCCTCGGGGGATGACGGTCACAACCTGTTCGGTTATCCGGGGGCGTCGACTCTGGTGGTCGGGGCGGGCGGCACGGCGCTCGATCTGGATGCGGACGGCAATATCCTGAGCGAGAAAGCCTGGAGCGGCAGCGGAGGCGGCGCCAGCATTTATTATGCGGAGCCGCCGTTCCAGATAGGATTCCAAAGCTCCGGGCAGCGCGGCGTGCCGGACGTCGCATACAATGCCAGCGCCGCCACGGGCGTGCCGGTTTACGACAGCGATGATGGTGATTGGGCCCAGGTGGGCGGCACCAGCGCCTCATCGCCGCAATGGTGCGCGATCACGGCTATTGCCAACAGCATCCGGGCCGGCATGGGCAAGGGGCCGATCGGGGCGAATTTTCTGGATGCGGTGTACGCGAATCCGCTGGCGTTCCACGACATCACGACAGGCTCCAACGGCAAGTGCGGCTCGATGTGCGACGCCGGACCGGGATGGGATTTCGTCACGGGCCTCGGCAGTCCTAATGCGCCCCTGGTGGTGGATGCGCTGGCATCGGCGCCCTAACGCAGCCGGACGCGCATATAGATATTGCCGCCCAGCGGACGATTCCCGTAATACGGCTTGATGGTATCGGGCAGGGAATAGGTAGTGAAGTTGGCTCCGATCCCAGTCGCGATATGGCGGAACAACCCGATATCGCGGGTGTACCCGAGCGTATACGCGCCAATGCGGAATGTCCCCAGGTACGGATTGAATAACTCGTCCTTGTCCACTAACTCAAACCGGCCCGTGAGATAGTTTTTGCCGTGTATCGGCAGGACCGATTCGGCCAGATAAGAGTTCAAATTGCGCTGCGTGAACGTATCGTGATTGCGGCCCCAAATCAGGCTCGTGGACCAGCCCCCACCCGGAACGGGCCGGGTGTAATGCACGGATGCGGTAGTGCGCACCTGGTCGCCCGGTTCGAGCGCTTCGGGATGCGTGATCCGGCCGGAGGATACTTGCATCGCCCAATCGGCGGCGGGAAAGTACCAAAGGCGCGCGGACCAGGAGTCGAGTGGGCCGGCCTGTACGATCCAGCGATTCTCCCCCGGCTCGGCGCCGTGAAAGCCGCTGGCCTCCAGTTTTATCGTCTTATGGGCTACTCCCAGCGTCACTACATCATCCGCAATGTGCGTGGAATCCTGCCAGTGGTGCGATATTGGCGCTTCGGGAAACTCCATGGCCGAGGCGCGATGCGGGAAAGCCAGAGGGCCAAGGGCCGGATCTCCCACCGGCGCGACATAGACCTCCAGCGTGGTATGCTCACCGGCCTGGTAAACATAATGGAATCCCAGCGCCATGATGAAGTTGTGCGGATGCTGTGCATCCACCAGCGGGTTGCCATAGGCCGTTTCGCCGGTCTGAAACAGCAACGGATAGCGGCGATCGGTAATGGTGGCGGGTTCCAGGCTCAACATCAGATCGGTCTGGAACGCGCCGCGCCTGCCCAGGCGATGCTGGGCCGCCAGCATGAACCAGTTCGTCGAGTAAAGCTTGTCGCCCCCCCGCGGGCCGGACTGCTGGATGTCCGATACAAAGGCCACGCCCATCCACATCAAGCTCCAATTGCCGGCGTCGGTCATCAGCATGGGCATGGGACACGAGGCAGGATTCTGGGACGTTCCGGACGCTAAATTCATCAGGTACATGCCCGCGGGATTCATGTCCTGGGCGGACAATCGCACGGCGGCCAGAACCGCCGCGGCCAAGACAAAGCGACAGCATAGCTTTTTCGAAGACATGACTCTCCTCCAACGGCCAAACGATCGTTAGGGACGGAGAATGATCAAATGCGGAGCACCAACACAGAGAGGCCAGTCGCGCCGGGTGGAGATGGCGTGCTTACCGCCGGCGAACAACCGCAAGTTCTCAACGGCGCCTGCGTATCCGCAGGCGAGGCCAACGCCGTTGGAGCCCATGAGACTAGCGGGGCGACTGCCGGCATCAGCGCCGCGCGATCAACGCCGGCACAATGCGAACAGGGAGAACTGTGGTGGTGACATGGCGGGTCGCTGGCTTCGAGCGTGCACGCCGCCGGGCAAAGGACGCCGGCGAGCACAAGCGCCACGGTGAAAACGGCAATCAATCTGGCGGGCATCCCGATGCTGACAGAATACCACTGTCCACCTGACGCTAAGATGATGGGTGCACCTTCATGATGAATGAGAATGTTGGTCTGGTGATTCGCGCCGCCTCCGGCCCCGGCGTGTTGCACGAGCTTACGGGCGTAATCGCGGGGCACCGGGGGGATATCCAATCGGTGGAGATTATCGATCAGGCCGCAGCGGGCGCGCGCATCTATTTCGAGATTGCCTTGCCGGGCAGCGCGTTGGATCTGGCGAAGGATTTGCGCGCGCTGGCGATCGTTACCGAGGTGGAAGTGGTGGAGACGCTGCAGAAGATTTACGGTAAGAGGATCATCATCATGGGCGGCGGCGCCCAGGTGGGACAGGTGGCCATCGGCGCCGTGTCGGAAGCGGACCGGCACAACATTCGCGGCGAGCACATTTCGGTGGATACCATCCCCCTGGTGGGCGAGCAGGCGCTGGCTGATGCGGTGCGCGCCGTGGCCCGCTTGCCGCGAGCCAAGGCGCTAGTGCTGGCCGGGTCGTTAATGGGCGGAGAAATCGAACATGCCGTGCGGGAAGTGCGTCAGGAGGGGTTGCTGGTGATCAGCCTGAACATGGCCGGCAGTGTCCCGGACGCGGCGGATCTGGTGGTCAGCGATCCGGTACAGGCCGGTGTCATGGCCGTGATGGCGGTGGCGGATACAGCTAAATTTACTTTGGAACGTCTCAGGCGGCGCGTGTTTTAGTTCTTCGCGATCAGTTGCGTACGCTTAGGGCATATTCGCGAAGGAGTTCGCCATGCGGCGAATAAATGCGGACGAAGTAAGCGCCGCGGCGCAACCCCCCAGCGATTGTGCTGCGCAATTGACTGTTTTGCGCGAAGACCTTGGATCGGTATACCTGGTGTCCGGTGTCGTTCACAACTTCGATTCTGTATTCGGGAAACTGGGGCAAATCGGCGATATCCGGGACGAGGGTCAAGGGTACGCCAGCGGCGACGGAAGTAGTCTCGGTTCCGCGCATGGCCTGGAGTACTACGACTGCCGGCGCACCGGCCTGGCGCCAAACCGGCGCCTGGCTCACCGCGAATACGATAAGCGCAATCACCGGAAGCGCCAGCGCCCAAACCAGACGCGGTTTTGCCACCCAGTCCCACCAATGCCGCGGAGCGGCCGTTTGGTCCCTAAATGCGCGCGCAGCACCGCGCATGGCCTTGATGTATGAATCTTGTGCCTGCACGGAATGCTGACACCGGGAACAAACCATCAAGTGCGATTCGAACTCCTCCAACTCCACTCCTTGCAAGCTACCCATCGCATACTGTTCGATTGTTCCATCCGACGGATGATTGTCGCTCAAAAACGGTAAACCTTCGTCTGTTTTCCCAATCACTATGGACTTCATCCTTATTGCTTGAGTGGTATCAAGGTAAGATTATTCTCGAACAAAAGGTACTATACGTTTTGTAACCCGTCTTTTGCCGAGTTGGCCGAAACGGGCCTTAGCGCGCGATTTCAGCAGCCGGAACTGCGTATCGGAAAGGCCCATCTCTTCGCAGATCTGGCCGGCAGATTGCTCCCGCAAGTAAAAGCGTATCAGAATCTCGCGGTCTCGAGGCGCGATGCTCTTGAGAACCTTCATGGCGATTTGCTGGTTTTGTTCACTAATGGCCTTCTGCTCGGGATTGCTCTGTGCGTCGCTAACGGCGAGACCCCAGTCCAAATCGTACTGATGGCGGCGGCTTAGGACGTTATCTTCAATCTGTGCGGCCACTTGTCGCCGGACGATGGTGCGCACATATCCCATTAAGCGATCGGGATCGCGCAACTCGCCTCGTTGGATGGCTTGGGCCACGATGAGGAAGGTATCGTGGATACGGTCGTCCAGATCCTGCGGTCCGAGGTGGCGGCACAGATAAAAGCGTACGCCGCGGGAAAAGACGCGGTATAACTCCTCCATACCTTCGGGGTCATTGCGCCGGATCTTATCCACCAATCCAGTCCAAGGCTGACCGGAGCCCTGCGGGGTGTCCGTAACTCCGTCTTCAAGTTCATTAGCCATCATAGTTGATTACCTGTTGCGAAATAAGCGCTCCAGTAGCGTGGATTGGCGCGCCAGGACTTTGAGCGAAGCATGTCGATCTGGGCTTGTTGCAAAGCGGCTGCGGGCTCGAGTGGTGGAGTTCCCCGCAAATGCCGGTAGAACGACAGAAAGATCGAACCGGCATCATCCACCGTGGCCCAATGACTGGCTACGACCGATCGGGCGCCAGCCGCCTGGCAGGCGCGCGTGAGGCCCATCAGACCCGTGGCGGGCAACGCGTCTGCCGAGCCAGAACTGCATCCGCTCAAGGCCACCAGAACGCCCTTCAAATTCCAGGTAGAAATCTCGGTTGGGCTAACGACTTCGTGCCGTGCCCCGCGGCCGAGGCTCAGCACGATGAGTCCCGAGCCGGAGTCCCCGCCCGCATGCCATACGTGAGTGGCCAGATGCAACACCGCCGGATGTTTGCCAAGGGCGGCTTGCAAGCTAAGCCGGGAGGCTGACGGTCCTTCCAGCAAGACCGGGTTCTGTGGCCCGCCCCAGGCGGCGGCGCAAGTTGTGGCTTCCCTGGCGCTGCCCACGAGGCGCGTGAAATGCGGATAGGCCGGTTCGGATTCACCGGCTATGGCCCGAAACCATCCGAACCAGGAGGCGGATTTGGGCTGCGATCCTTTCCAGCGCGGATCTGCTTCGTTATAAATGGGATCAGCCACTGCTACGAACGGGCCACTCGTGGCTTCGCCCGCGCTGGGCCCCAGCATGGCGGCCCCGGAAACGACCTGTAGAGAGTGCCGCTCGGCGAGAAAAACCGGACGCGGGCCATTCTCGGTAACCAGCGCGGCGAACGGCAAATCGAACAACTGGGCGTCCAGCGCCAGTAGCCACCGGCGTTTCTCCTGATATACGGGATCCAATTGGCCAAACAAAAGGCGGAAGATCTGGTTGCCCGCGGCGGCCATATTTCCGGAAGCTCCAGTCCGGATATTTCGAGTAAATTCCGCTACTCGCGAGGCAATTTGCGAGTCTTGGGGCAGGCGATACAATGCGAATCGTTCACGCGAGACTGCCCACAGGTAGGAATCGGGTGAAGCCATATGAAATGCCAGGAAGGCAGCATCGGTCCCGATCACCCGTTGCGTCCGGGCCAGCAATCCCGGCAACTCCACATCCGTGTTCGAACTGGCTTGCGATTCCCATTGGAGGAGGGCGGTCTGCAATTCCTCGATATGCGTTGCCGCTAAGGAATCCACAGCGGGCGATTGCAGGCGGGTCGTTTCGGCGGATTCTAATTTTTGCAGAGTCTCCCAATAATCCGGAGGTAGCTCCCGGCGCCAGTCCGGCGATTCCGACAGGAGGGTGCGAAGACTGGCAGACCGATTCGCTTCGGCCGACTCAAAGGTTTGCCGCGGCAGAGCCGGGTCGTGCGTTTCGAAATAGACCCGGTTGCCGACTTCAATCAACGTGGAATGAACCTTTTGGATTAAGTTTTCGACGCTGACTCGGGAGGCGTCGCTGGAGGGGACCTGGCGGCGGAAGTTGCGCGCCAGACTAGCCGCGGAGCGCAGATCCTCGAGCGATTCACGCAATCGATTCTGCTGCAAACGTACGCGGGCACGCGAATAGTAGACTTCCCAGGTCGGCAGATGCCCCCCCGGCCGCCGCGACTGCTCCACGGCCAGATCCAGCAGAACGGCGGCGGATCGGACGTCACCCTGCTCCAGACGCAGCATTCCAAGATTGCGATAACAATACTCGACACTGCGTAAATGGTTCAGCTTGCGGAAACGGTATGCTTCAAGGAGGGCGTTCTCGGCCTTCCGCAACTCGCCGTGCTCCAGGAATTCATAGCCCAGGTCGTTCCAGGCGGCCGTATAGGTTTCCACGTCGCCCGCGCGGTCCGCCGCCGTGATTCCCCGCCGGTAGAGCGCGACCGCTTCCGGCATATGATCCTGATCGGCCTGCAAGGCAGCCATACGAATGAACAACTTGGGAAGCTGTTTTGCACGCGTCTGACCGGCAAGCCGGAAGAAGGCGCGATCGAGGGCTTGAGCGGCTGCATCCATCTGATTGAGTTGGGAGTACAAGGTGGAAATATTGAAGTCTAAGCCAGCCGCCGTATTCTCATCGCCGGAACTCTCGGCCAGCCGGCGCGCTTGCAGGAAGGTGGCCAAGGCTTCCCGATATTGGTGCAACGCGAACTGACAGCCACCCAGATTCCCGAGAAATCGCGCCGCGATTTGCGGATTTCGGGCGCGCAGGGCTTCCTGGTATCCGCTTTGTGCGGATTTGCCGGCTTCGCGAAAATTGCCCGTGTAATATTGCGCGGCGACGTGTTTGAGGCTGACGAGGAGGGCACTTTGGGCAGACTGGCCCCCAGCGCTATTCAGGGACTTCGCCCTTGGTGGTGGAACGCGGTGAACCAACGCTCCAGCGAGCAGGATTATCAACGCCAGAGAAAACAAGAATCTGGTCAAATCCAGCTCCGACCCGACGCTCGGAATACTGCCGGGCTGGTATTCTTTGGGAGTAGCCTGTGACAGCACCCCCAAAGAATATACCAGCATTTCTTGTGGATTTGGACCACTATTCCCGGATTTTTTTAAACGTGTCGCGCTGAGTTAGGCGCCGGAATTGCTTGATTTCAATTACTTCTTACAACCAGAACCCATCGAAGATGATGATGATTGGTTCGTGCACCCTTTGGTTCCCAAGGGGCCCGTTTACTAAGTAGAAGCCCCTTTTCGCCCTAAGGTTAGCGGGGGAATTGGTGTGCGCTCCCGGCCCGAGGCCGGTAAGTGATTCAGATTGCGGGAATAATTAATTGGCGAAGCGGGTTAACCGTGCGCAGGAATGTCTAGATCGCCAAATCGGGGGATTCCGGTAATGACCGTAAACGCGCCGCAGCACTTTCAGCCGTAATATCCCGTTGCGGCATTCCTAACATTTCAAAGCCGACCATGAATTTGCGAATTGTCGCGGAACGCAACAGGGGCGGATAGAAATGTGCATGGAAATGAAAATCGGCGTGGCCCAATCTATCGGTAGGCCGCTGGTGAAAGCCCATGGTGTAGGGAAAGGGAACTTCGAAGACATGGTCGTAACGCGCGGTCACGCGTTTGAGAATCTCGGCCAAGCGGCACCGGTCCGACGCATCCAGTTCGTGCATGGCGGCGATGTGATGTTTGGCTATCACAATGGTTTCAAATGGCCAGACAGCCCAAAAAGGCACTAAAGCGGCAAAAGCCTCGTTTTGGCAAACCAGGCGCTCTCCGGATTGAAGTTCGAGCGCCAGATAATCGCACAGGAGGCAAGATCCGTGGCCGGTAAGCCACGCGGATTGCTGGCGCAATTCGGCCGCGACCTCCGTCGGGACGGTGGCGCTGGCCCATATCTGGCAATGCGGATGCGGATTGCTCGCTCCCATCATCTCCCCACGGTTCTCGAATATTTGCACGTGGCGGATCTGCGGCCGCGCCCCCAGTTCGATATACTGGCTCGCCCACATGTCCACTACCAGCTGGAGATCGGCGACACCCATGCGCGCAATCGTCAAATCGTGGCGCGGCGAAAAACAAGCCACCCGGCAAATCCCCGGTTCTCCTTCGGCTATCAGAAGACCATTTTTTTCATAAGTTTCCGCGGGTGTGGCGGGCAACAGGGCGGCAAAATCGTTGTCGAAGACGAACGTATTGGCATATGGCGGATTGTGGCGTCCGCCGGCGCGGGCATTGCCGGGACACAGATAGCACTGCGGATCGTACTCCGGCTGTTTGGCCCGGGTGGCCTTTTCCACCTGGCCCTGCCAGGGACGCTCGGTGCGGTGGGGAGAAACCAGAACCCACGATCCATTCAGCAGGTTGAATCGACGGTGCGGCTGCTGTGTAAGGTCGAGCATCGTTAGCAGGATATCAAGGGTCGCGGTACGGTGCGCATTAATGGCTGGGCTGCATCGCCGCCAGCATAAACACCAGCGGCGCATTCCAATTGATCGCAACCTCGTTGCTGGCGTAGGAAGCCTGCTCATCCAGATACATCCTGGCGGGTGGGCCACTGGGCAACTTGCGCATGGCCGCGTCCTGGCGTCCTTTGTTGGGACCCCCTGATAGAAGCCCCGGCCAAGGCGCCGCCATTCCAGCACTGGGCCGATGGTGCGGATGCTGAAACGCGTTCTCACCCAATTGCGTGACCCACGACAGCGAAAACGTGTTTCGGCCGAGCAGGTAATGCAGGTCGTCGAGCGCCGTTTCCACGTACCGCGGATCGGGCTGTAACGCGTTAGCAATGAGCAGTTGCATGCCATAATTACCGACTACGCCGTTCGATCCCCAAATGTAATCCGCCGGTGTCAGGCTGATGCGGTACGGATGGCGCGCCGTGCGCTCCACGATCTGCTGCGCCGCGGCCAACGAATCCCGTGTAATCTCCGTGACGGCCGCGGTGTTCTTGCCGTGCCCCAATGCGTAGGTCCAGAGGGCCAGGGGCGCGACATCGCCCCAAGATGGCGGATCGGTGGCGCGCAGAGTCTTGCGGAAAGCGGAGTAGTGCTCCGCAAAATAACCGTCGTAAGCCGAATTGCCCGTGGTGCGCGCCAATTCCGCCGCAGCCCACAGTAGTTCATCGGCACAGTCGCCATCGCCATAATCCCCCGTCGAGACGCCCGGCGGATTGTGAAACCGCACGTCCGGATATTTCTGCAACCAGGTCCATGCCTGCCGCGCCGCCCGCAGGCATTTTTCGGCGTAAGCACTGTCATACGGGCGGTAGACGCGCGCCGCGATCGCCATCACCGCGGCTAAATCGCCGGTTGCGCAGGAACTCTTAAACGGCTCTTTTCCCGTGCCGATCACATAGCTGACCAAGCTATCCTTCTCGGGCGGGATGAAATCGCAAAACCTCTCGCTGGTCTGTTTATGCCAAACACCGCCGTCGTCGTCCTGCATGGAGAGCATCCAGTCAAGGTTCCAGCGGATTTCGTTGAGCATGTCGGCGGCGCCGTTTCCGGATTCGGGCAGATCAAGCTTCACGCCTTTGAGCCGGTCACCGTAGAGTTCCCAGGCCCATAGAAGTGTGCCGGTCGATATCCCGGAATTGACGACATAGCGTCCGTAGTCGCCGGCATCGTGCCAGCCCTTGGCGGAGATATGGGGACCGGTCTTGCCGGAGGAAGCGTGATACGCGCCTTCGAGATGGCAGGCTGCATGCGTGTAACCGGGAAACTTGGGGCCCAGATCCACGGCGATGCCGCAGCGCTGCCCATAGTACGATCGCATGGTCAGATAAAACGCGTTGGCATAGACACCCGGATCGATTACGAAATTCCAGCTTCGGCCCACACCGGGCACTTCGAGGTAGTACTTGCCAGGCTTCTCGAGCTTGCTGAAATCGGCGATCTGGACCAGATCGCCGGAATCCGGTTCCCGCACCGGCTCGGGCAGTTTTCCGTGGAATGCCACGGCATCGCTGCCGCTGCGCCGCACCGAGAATTCCTTGGCCAGCGTGGAAGCCGCCACCATGGCCAGCTTCGGTGCGCCGGGCTGGTAGCCCACCTGGTCCACCTTGATATCGGCTGTGGGAATGGACGCGCAAGCGCATACGGAGATGAAGAATATGAAGATCCGTTTCATCGAAGCCGAGTATAACGCCGGGCGCCAGGTATGCGATAATCGCTGCAATGGGTGAGTGCTTCGCCGCCTTGCCACTTGCATGCGCGCGACGGGTCTGATATAAGAACTAACTGACTTCGTAGTAGTTCCGTGGGCTCCGTAATGCCCGTTAAAAAGAAAACATCGATGCCGAAGAGCGTTGAAAAGCATAGTGTTCCGGAGGCGTCCGTGCCGGAAGAGGGCAGGAACGGTCTACCCGGCCGCCGCCCGGTTTCCGCCGGGGATCGCGGCGCCGGTGCGCCTGCGCCGGATCCCAAAGCCAGGCAGATGGAGTCGTTCGAGGAAGGCATGCGCCATTTTCACGCGCGCCAGTACCAGCGCGCCCGGGACATCTTTCTAGCAGCGCAACAGGGCGCCGATCGCGCTGTGGCGCATCGTGCGGGGCTGCATGCTCGAATGTGCGAGCGGCGCTTGTCAACACCCGGTATTGTCCTGAACACGCCGGAGGAGCACTACAATTACGCCGTCACGCTCATCAACTCGCGGGACCTGGCGGGCGCGCAGAAACACTTGCGAGAGGCGCTGGAAACCAATCCGGCCGCGGACCATGTGCTCTATGCGCTGGCCGCCTGTCAAAGCCTCGCTGGAGATTCGCAAGCCGCATATGAGAACCTGAAACGTGCGATCGATCTACAACCCCGTAACCGGTTGGCTGCCCGCCAGGATCCCGATTTCGCGGCCATGGCCGACCACCAGGCGTTTGCCCGGTTGCTTTACCCCGACAAGAAGATCTGAGCCGCTACCGCCAGGAAGTGGTGAATCGACGGGTCCGCTATGCCTGAATCCGAACCCTTGCGCGTAGTCTCCATCGGTGGCGGCACGGGTCTATCCGCGCTCTTGCAGGGTCTGAAGCACTATACGCGGGCGGGCCGCGGTAACGCGGTGGATATCACGGCCGTGGTGACGGTCACAGACGATGGCGGCAGTTCCGGCCGCCTGCGGCGGGACTTCGATGTGCTGCCGCCGGGCGATATCCGCAATTGCATGGTGGCGCTTTCCGAGGATGCCGATCTGCTGTCGCGATTGTTCCAGCATCGTTTTCAGGCGGGAGTGGGGCTCAAGGGTCATAGTTTTGGCAACCTCTTCCTGATCGCCCTCACGCAGATTATGGGCGACTTTCCCGAGGCGGTTAAAGCGTCTTCCGACGTGTTGAAGATCAAGGGCCGGATATACCCGGCCACCGCCGCGGATGTCTCTCTCGAAGCCACTTTGGAGGACGGCACGCGGGTGGCCGGTGAAACCCGTATCAGCAGGAGCCGCAAGCGGATCCGCGCCATCCGGCTGCATCCGCGAAAGGTGAAGCCCATGGCCGACACGCTGACCGCCATCGCGCGCGCGGATGTGATCACGCTGGGCCCCGGGTCACTGTTCACGAGTGTCATACCGAATTTGCTGGTGGAAGGAATCTCCACCGCCATCCGCCGCTCCCCGGCCGTGAAGGCTTATTTTGTCAATCTAATGTGGCAACCGGGCGAGACCGTGAACTTCAGCGCGTCCGATCATCTGCGCGCCATACACAAGCACGCCGGCGGCAAACTGATCGACTGTGCCATCGTCAATACCGCGCCCATTCAGATGGCCGTTCGCAAACGGTACGAGAGGCAAAAGGCGCTGCCGGTAGACAACGACCTCGATCGCATTGAAAGAATGGGAATCCGGGTGGTTACCGGCAAACTGCTGCAGGCTTCCAAAAAAGTGCGCCACGACCCGGAACAGGCGGCCGCCGTAGTGGTGAAGCTGGCGCAGGAGGCGCGCCGCAGACGACGCTGAGCGGCGCGCCAACTGGGAGGAACTATTGGAAACACCGATCACTGTCGTAATCCTGGCGGCCGGATTGGGCACGCGCATGAAATCGCGGCAAGCCAAGGTGCTGCATCGCGCCGGCGGACTTTGCCTCGTCGAACACGTGCTGCGGACCGCGCTGGCGCTGGCGCCGCCCCAGCGGATTTTCCTGGTAGTGGGCTATCAGGCCGACCGTGTGCGCGCGGCCGTCCAAACGCCCGGCATCGGCTTCATCGAACAGACCGAGCAGAAAGGCACCGGCCATGCCGTGATGGCCGGAGCGAACGTGTTGTCGGGGTTGGATGGTCTGCTGGTGATTTTGTATGGCGATTGTCCGCTGGTGCGCGTGGAAACGCTACGGGGACTGGTCGCGGACCAACAGGCGTCTGCGGCCACGGGCGCGATCCTGACTGCGATCATGGACGATCCCACGGGCTACGGCCGCGTCTTGCGCGATGCCGAGGGAGGTGTGACGGGGGTCGTCGAACAGAAGGCCGGCACGCCCGAGCAACTCGCCATCCAAGAAGCCAATATGGGTTTATATTGTTATCAGGCGGCGCCCTTCTGGCGGCATATCCAGGAACTTCGCCCCGATAACCCGGCGCATGAATACTATCTCACCGACATGGTTGAGATCTTGCATCGCGCCGGTCAGCGCATCACGGCGCACCGCATCGACGATCCGCGGGAAGTCCTGGGCATCAACGACCGTGTGGAACTAGCGGCCGTGGATCGCCTGCTGCGCGAGCGTAAGGCGCGCCAGTTGATGCTGGCCGGCGTGACGATCGAGAAGCCGGAAACCGTAACCGTGGACCCCGATGTCTCGATCGGCATGGATACGGTGATCGAACCATTCGCGCAGATCCTCGGCAACACCACCATCGGCGACAACTGCCGCATCGGGGCGTGCTCCATCATCCGCGATTCCGAATTGGCCGATGAGGTGCAGGTCGGGCCGTTCACGATGATTGGCACATCGCGACTGGAGCGCGGCGCCGAAGCCGGGCCCTTCGCACGGCTACGGATGGAAAACCACGTGGCGGCGGGCGCGCACATCGGCAATTTCGTCGAGCTGAAGAAGACCCATCTGGGCGCCGGCGCGAAAGCCATGCACCTGGCTTATCTGGGCGATTCGCAGATTGGGGCGGCAGTGAATATAGGCGCGGGAACCATCACCTGTAACTATGATGGACGGAGCAAGCATCCGACCAGGATCGGCACGGGCGCGTTCATTGGCAGCAATTCCACTCTGGTGGCGCCGGTAGAAGTGGGCGCGGGCGCGTATCTGGCGGCCGGGTCGGTGATCACCGAAAATGTCCCCGCGGACGCGCTGGGCGTGGGGCGGTCGCGCCAGGTGAACAAGCCGGATTGGGCCCGCAAGCGCCGGGAGTTGGGCAAGCGGGGCCCGGAATCACGGTAACTCCACACATTTTACGCAAGCTTAACAAGGGCCGCGAAACCGGTGCGGACGGCGCCGCGCCTCACATACTTGCCGGATACGATATCAACAGCAGGGGCGCTGCGCCAGCGCGTGACTACCTACTTTGGCGCGCTGGACCGGCTGGACGCCGACGAGGTGGCCTCTTTTTTCGCGCGGGAAGCCACGGTGCGGCTTCCCGGCGCCGCGCCGATTCTGGGGCGGACGGCCATTCGCAAGGCCATGGTCCAATTCTCGCTGAACGTCGACGAACTCCATCACGAGCCGGTGGAGCTTTTCACCGCCGGCGATCTTTCGGTATTTGAAGCCGACATGACGCTGAATCTGGCGGACCATACGGCGCTCTCATTCCCGGTCACACACATCATCCGCTGGGTCGACGGCTTGATCGAGCAGACGGCTGTGAATATCTACCTGGAGTCGCGTCTGGCAGTGGCGTTGTCGGCCTTCGATCGCACGCGCGCGGGTTACGCGGGAGCGCCCAGCCATAAATCGATCGGCTTCCGCACGCCTTGCGGGCGGAACGGCAATGCGATTTTGCGGCCCTGGCCGGCAGAAGCATAACCGGCGTACAGCGCCTCCAGCACAACCCGGCCGTCTTCACCGGTCGATTGCGGCGTTTCCTTACCCCGCACGCAGCGCGCGAAGTGGCGCATTTCGTGCGGTGAGCCGTAATTCCACAGTTCATCGAATACCGGCCAAGTCCACCCCTTGGTGCTGGGCGCCTTTTCTACGGCGTACCCGTAGCCGTACTCGCTGTAGGTCGGCATGGCGTTCCCCATGTGCAGGTTCGGATAGCTCACGCCGCCTTCGCCATAGATTTCGGTGCGGTCGTCCATGCCGCCGCGCCGCGCCCAACTGTTTTCAACCAGACCGACCGCGCCGTTGGCGAACTCCAGGATACAGATGCTGTCGTCCTCGCCACGCGTTTTATCGCCATGAACATAAGTTCCCATGTGACAAGTCACGCTCTTGATGGGCGAGCGATTGAAGAACCAGTAACAGAACGCGATGCCGTGGCACCCCATGTCCATGAAGACGCCGCCGCCGGAACGGTTCACGTCCCAGAACCACGGGCTGTGCGGACCGAAATGCTTTTCGCTCTGCTTGACCAGGTACAGCTTGCCGAATGCGCCGTTGTCGGCCATTTCCTTGGCCTTGACGTATTTGGGCGTGAACAGCAACTCCTCGGCGTAAAGCAGCAGGACGCCTTCGTGGCGGCAGACGTCGATCATCTCGTCGGCCTCTTCGAGCGTCATGCACAGCGGCTTTTCGCAGATCACGTGTTTGCCCGCGCGGGCGGCGTCGACGGTCATGGCGCAGTGCAACGCATTAGGCGCGGCGATGCTGACCATTTCGATGTCTTTCTCTTTCAGCATCTCCTTGTGATCCAGAAATGCGCGCGGGATGCCGTATTTGTGCGCGAGTTCCGCGGCGTGGCCAGGCGTCGGCGAGCACACCGCGACCACCTCCGCCTCTTCCGGCATGATCTGAAAACAGGCGGCTTGAATGTCGCCTTGAAACTGCGATCCGATGATTCCGACTTTGACTTTTCCGTTTGACATAAGAAGTTCACTTTCCTGTGGGTGACTTGTGCAGCGCCTCCAGTTCCGCACGCCATTTTACGGATTTTTCCGGCATGTGGAGGGCGTCGTAGACAGCGATCAGTTCCTGGCGGGCCGCCATCAGGTAGCTTACGGATGGATCGGCGAGGCTGGCGACGATCCGGTAACCGGAGAGAAGGCTTTCCTCCGCTTCCCTATAGCGGCGTTCCCGGACCAGCGTGCGGCCCAATTTGATTTGTGCAATGCCGGCGTTGAGGCTTTCCGGCTGTCCCGTTTTGGCATAAAGCCGGATGGCCTCATGGAAGGTCTCTTCCGCGCGGGCGTATTGTTTTTCTTGCAGGTATGCGTCGGCGAGATTGGAAAGCTCGATGCCGGCGAACTCGTGCTCCGGGTTCACTTTCAGGAACATATCGGCGGCGCGGCGGAAGTGCTCGACCGCGGCTTCCGGCTTGCCAAGTTTAATTTCGACCGATCCCAATTGGCCCAAGGCCGAGGCGAGTTCGGTGCTTCCATCCGGGGACAGGCGATCCAAGATCCGTACCGCCCCTTGCGCCAGGCCCTCGGCTTCCTGATATTTTTCATCTCCGCCTTGGTAGACGAGAGCTTGCGCGACATAGCCCATGTCCGCCGCGGTTTCCGGATGGTCTTTACCGTGAAAGCCGCGATTGATATCGAGGGCTTCGCGATAATCCCGCTCGGCGGCCGCATAGTCCTTTCCTCTGTTGATTTCCGCGTTGCCCAGATTGATCAAAGCATCGGCGACGTAGGGATGGCGATTCCCGTACAAAGACCTCCAGATCGCCAGCGCCTGGCGGCTCAGGGCTTCGGCTTGGTCCCAATGCTGTAAGTAGTGCTGGACATTCGCGAGTTCGAGCAGACAAGAGCCGCGGACGCTCGGATCGCTATGGGTACCCGAAAGTAGCCGGTCGGCCTGGTTAAGGACTTCCAGGGCTTTGGCATAGGATCCATTTGCCTCGAGTGCGTGCCCAAGGCCGACGGTGGCTTCCGCGATTGCCGGGTCGCCGGACGGGAGATGGCGGCGGTACATTTCGAGTGCTCTGCCGGTAAACCGCTCGGCATCGGGCAAGCGATCCTGGTCGATCCGCAGCAGCCCCAGTGCGAGCAGGCTCTTGGCAACCTCGGTACTGTCTTCGCCAAAATGCGATCTGCGTTTTTCCAGCGCGGCATCGAGCAGCCGTTGGGCGTCATCCAGATTGCCCAAGGCTTGATAATCGGTTCCCAGGGTTTCGAAAAGGTCCGCTTGTATTGCCGGATCGGCGTTCGCGGCCTGGGCGACCAACACGCCGCGGCCGAGCAGATCGACGACTTTGAGGTCCTGCGACGGGCCGGCCCGGTGATCGCCGCCTTCCAGGAGGTCCGTCAGGATGCCCTGCACGCGCAATGTGCGCGCCGTTTCCGCTTGCGCCGCGTCGCGGGCGCGCCGCAAGCGCACGTTGTCGAAAACCGCCAAAGCGATCAATACGGCCAGCACGGCGGCAGAGGCGAGCACGGAGCGCCGGTGGCGCTTGACGAACTTTCCGGCAGTGTAGCGCAGGTCGTCGCGCAGGGCCTCCAGCGGTTTCCCATTCAGGTAGTTATCGACATCCCGGATGAGAGTTTCCACCGAAGTGTACCGGCGTTTGGGATCTTTGTGCAGCGCCGTCAGGCAGAGGAGGTCCAGATCGTTCCAGGATGCCTTGGGCAGCCGCGGCATGCCGGCGGCGGCCGGCGATTCGAGAGCCGCGACAGACGGCTTTTTCGGCTGCTCCTCGCAAATCAACCGCTCCGTCTCGGTCCAGGAGCACCCCGTCAAGTCGAACGGCAGCCGTCCGGTGAGCAATTCATACAGCACCACGCCCAGCGAGTAGATATCCGTGGATGTCGCCGCGCTTTGGCCGCGAAGCTGTTCGGGCGAGGCATAAGCGGCCGTCATGGGGCGCGCACCGGTGATGGTCAAGGTGTCGGCTACAGCGACCTCCTCGATCTGCTTGGCGATGCCGAAATCCAGCAACTTCGGAGTTCCATCCCTGGTCACCAGGATATTGGAGGGTTTCAGATCCCGGTGAACGATGAACTGGGCGTGCGCGTGCCGGACCGCGTCGCAAACGGAGCGAAAAAGACGCAAACGCGCCTCGGCCGTTAGCCGGCGTTGGCGGCAGTAGTCCGTGAGACGCGTGCCGGCCACATACTCCATGGCGAACCAGGGGGTCCCATCGGGCAGGTAGCCAGCGTCATTGATCCGGGCTATGTTCTCGTGGGCGAGCTTGGCCAGGGTCTTCTGTTCCAGGTCGAAGCGCGCTCTGGATGACGGCGAGAGCCACAAATTGCGCAGGAATTTGATCGCGACCCGATTGCCCAGGTCGGTGCGTTCGGCGAGATAGACGACGCCCATGCCGCCTGCCCCGAGTTCGCCGAGGATGCGATAGTTCCCAAATTGCTCCAACGGCGGCGGTTGGGGCGGCGCGGACATTAACTCATCCGCCAGACGCGGCAGGGCGTCGTCAAACAGCGATCCGGACTGCGCGTCTTTTTCTAACAGGGCGGCGATATCGGCCTTCAATTGGAGGTCGCCGCCGCACTCGCGTTCCACGTAGGCGTTCCGTTCCACCTCGGGGAGATCTACGGCCGCATCGAAGAGGACTTGAATCCGCTGCCAGCGATCGGCGTCCATGCGGCGCTACTCCGTTTCCGGCCGAATCTGGGTCGCCAGCCAGGCAGAGGCCAGGCGCCAGTCGCGCTCCACCGTGCGCGGCGATAAATCGAGGGCCTCGGCCGTCTCGGCGGTGGTCATCCCGTAGAACCGGCACTCGACGACGCGGGCCTGCCGCGGATTCATGCGCTGGAGTTCTTCCAGGGCGGTTTCCAGCGTGATCACATCCTCCAGCGACAACGTTTGGGAGGCACCCTGGTGGTCGCTCAGAGTCACAAACTGGGCATGTCCGCCGCCTCTTTTTTCCGCCTTGCGGGATCGCGCGGCATTCACCACGATTTTGTGCATGGCCTGGGCCACAATCCCCTTGGCGTGGGCCGGAGATTGCGCCATCCAGTTCGGCAAGGCGCTCAACTTGATCCAGGCCGCGTTAACCAGCGTGCCGGTGCTGAGGGATCCCGCGGGCTCGTTGCGCCGCACCGACCGGGCCAGGCGGAGCAGTTCGTCGTAAGCCTGCCGGAAATACTCGTCCACGGCTCGTCGGGCTTCCGGGTTCGAGGATGGCATGCCGCTTTCTTCGGGTGATTCGGACATGACGGTGTTTCGCGCCGGCTGGCGCTATTACCAATTGAAACGCACGACGGAAGCGTTCTCTCAGCCGCCGTTCTAGCAGCTTAGCAGCGGAGGGCGGTCCCTGCAACCGGCGTGCGTACGCAAAGAGGAGGTAGACAAAATGTCCAACGGATTGGATTCACTGGCGTGGGGTTTGTTAATGCTGGGCCTTCTGGCTCTGGCCGCCTATCTGTGGGAGTACGCGCTGCCGGGCATCGCGATCGCGGCGCTACTGTGGGACCGGCTTCCGCACAACGTTCTGGCAGTGCTCGCGGGCATCATGGTGACGGCGATTTATCGTTGGCTGGTCTCGATCGACAAACAGCCGGTGCTGGGCATCATGGTCGTGCTTCGCGCGCTGCTCTGGGGCCTGCCATTCGCGGGAATCGGCGCGGCAATCGCGAGCGCTACCGGCGGCGATACGATCTGGCAGATCGCGGCGGCGGCCGTGGGCTTCGCTGCCGGGGCCGGGATAGCGGCGGAGACGCATCCGGGACTGACGGGTATCTGAGGGGAAAAACACCATGAATATCAAACGAGGACTGAAGCGCATTTTCCTGGTGTTGGTTCCGTTATGGTGCATCTACCTGTGGGGCGGCTGGTTCCTGGCATACGATCGCGAGTGGCGTTCCCTGGCCGGCCGGACCGAATCGGAAGAACAACTGAACGCCTGCCGGCAGGGGAGAGGTCTTCCTCCCCGGTCGCACGAGGAGGCCAACGGCATGATGGTGGCCACGTGGGGTCCGCAACCGGCGCTACCGGCTTGGCTGCCCGGCCCCATTGCGCACGTTCTCGGTTGCTCGGGAACCAGGAACGACGCGGAGTGCGAGGCCATCCATCTCGACCGTGTACGGGCTCCGCAGCAGGCGCCCAAATCGCTGGACGAGTGCGACAGGAATTACATGGCGGCGGAGAAAGCGGCCAGCGACCACTTTGAGAAGAGCGTACTTTCGTGGAAATTCGGTTCTACCGAGGACGTGCTCGGCGAACTGTTCCTGCTCGTGATCGCACTGCCGTGTATCTTCTATTTTCTTGTCCTGTGGCTTTTGAAAGGCGCTTTATGGGCGCGCGCGGGTTTCAGCGGGCGGACTTGACGGAGTTTTCCGGCAGTCCGCGCTAATACAAATCGAAGGAGAGAATACAACCATGAAAAGCTTATCGAGATACAGCAAACGGACCGCGATGCGGTGCTTCCACGCTTTGCTCCCGGCCTTGGTGCTCGCGGCCCTGGCGGCGCAGGCCGCGCACGCGCAGGGATACACGATCAGCACAGTTGCGGGCGGGGGCACGTTGACCTATTCCGGAATCGTGCCCGAGATCGGCGATGGGGGGCCGTCTACCCAAGCCTACCTGGGTGGACCACACGCAGTGGCAGTCGATTCCGCTGGAAACCTCTATATCGGCGATACCGGCGCCGTGCGAGAGGTGGCAAACGGCGTGATCAACACAGTGTTTGGGCTATTCCAAATCGGAATCACCGGTCCGGCCGTTGCAACCGACAGCGCCGGCGACCTATTTATCTCAAACGTTCTCACGTTGGGCGGATTGACGGAGCTATCGCCCAGCGGAAAAGCTACGCAGGTCGTCGCATCGGTGAGGTGTAACACCGCGATTGCCATCGACCACGCGGGCAACGTCTATTGCGCAAGCGGAAGCGGCGTCGAGAAGATCAGCGCAAGTGGATCCACGGGATTCGTCTATATTGGCGGGCTGAGCAGCCTGGTTGGCGGTTTGGCGCTGGATGCGTCCGGAACGCTGTATGTTTCGGACAGCATCCTGCAGCAGGTGTACAAGCTGGATGCTAGCGGGAAGGCCACCGTGGTAGCCGGGAATGGCGCTGGCGGGTCTATCGGTAGCTATTCTGGCGATGGCGGTCCTGCCACCCAGGCGGGGTTGGCGGCGCCGGCAGGAATCGCTTTTGATCAGGCCGGCAACCTGTACATAGCGGACTCGCTGAACAACCGGATACGGAGAGTGGACACCAGCGGAACGATTACGACCGTTGCCGGAACCGGCAGTGCCTTTCTCTCGGGTGACGGAGGACCCGCCGCCAGTGCCGGGATTCCCAGTCCCTCGGGAATTGCAATCGGCAGCAACGGCGGCATCTATGTGAGCCAGCCTCTTGACGGTGTGGTCCGCCTGCTGGCGCCCGCCAATCAGGCAGCCGGGTCCGCCCCCTCCGTGAATTCCGGGGGTGTCGTGAGCGCCAGCGCGTTCGGAGAATTCACGTCGGTTGCGCCCGGATCCTGGATCGAGATCTATGGATCGAACCTGGCTCCCGACACGCGCACCTGGACCGGTGGCGACTTCAACGGAGTGGACGCCCCCGAATCGCTCGATGGCACATCGGTGACCATTGGGGGCCAGCCTGCCTATGTGGCCTTCATCAGCCCGGGCCAGGTGAACGTGCAAGTGCCATCCAACGTGGGGACCGGTTCGCAGCCCCTCATTGTGACCACCAAGGCCGGTGGCGCGGGCAATTCATATCCGGTGATGGTGAATGCCGAGCAACCCGGTTTGTTGGCGCCGTATAACTTCAAAATTGGCGGCGATCAATATGTCGTGGCGCTGTTCCCGGATAACAGCACCTATGTTCTGCCTGCCGGCGCCATTCCGGGCATCGCTTCGCGACCCGCGCAACCAGGAGACACGATCATTCTGTACGGAGTCGGGTTTGGGGCGGTCACTCCCAGCATCCCCGCCGGCCAACGGGCCGGGCAACTGAATACCCTCGCCTTGCCGCTCCATATCTTCTTCGGAAGTGCCGAGGCCACTCTGGCCTACGACGGACTGGCGCCCGGGTACGTCGGCCTTTACCAGTTCAATGTGGTGGTCCCGGACGTGGGCGCGGGCAACCTGGTGCCACTCACTTTCACTTTAGGTGGCACACAGGGATCTCAAACGCTGTACATAGCCGTTCAGTAGAACGGAACGCAAGGCAGAAAGGGGGTTTACGATGAAATCCGACGCTTGGATCAAAACTGTTCTCACTACGATTGCGATCCGGCTCGCCATCGGAACGCTGAAACAGCGCGGCGCCAAGCAGTCTGCTGAGCTGTACCACCAGACGTTTATCGAGCCTTGAGTAGCTGCGCAGACGGGCGAAAAACGCACACGTGGCATGAGAGCACAGGTGAGGCCGTGGGCCAATCTCACCGAAGGAGTGAACTTCTGGCGATTGTTGCGGCAACATTCCGGCGGGTCGAGCACGCTCACTTGCATCCGGGAGCGACTTGTCAGGTCCGCGACGACAAAATGCTGGCGACGTAGGAGGCCAAAGAAATGCTGACGCCTGCAAGAGGCACGCTGAAAAAATAGAGCTTGCAAAGCACAACAAAACCACCAAGCATTGTCAGCCCGACAGCGAGCAGGAACGGTGACTGAAACAGGAGTTGGCCGTGAGCCAATGCGAGGAAACCGAAAACCAAGCCGAACAAAATGAGTGCCATGCTGTGGCTCGCATTGAAGCCCACCCAACACCGCCACATGGTTGTTTCTTTCGTAACGACAGGTGAAGTCTGGCTCATGCTGATTTGCAATGCGGGGTCACGAGGCGTGAGCAATGGCCCCCAGAACGTATAGACGAGGTGGGTGACGCCGAGTGTGAAAATTATGCTCGCGCTAAGAACCATGAGAATTTTTGCGGCCAAGATACTCTCCTTATTTTGAGGGACAAAGCTTAGTTAACCGCGTCTTCGCGCACATCGTCGACCAGAGTTCCCAAATGCGTCGCCCTCTAGGGCTGCCCCGCTATGTAGGCCAATAGTCTCTTGTTTCCCGGACTGACTCGCGCCAATCGATCGGCTAAGCTCCTGAATCGAACGAGATCACCGACATCGTCCGGTTGCTTTGTCATCTACTGCATTCGCGCATTAGGCAGTTCAGGATCGCCGGCATGCCACCGGCCTCAGCGCTCGGGTCTGCGTAGTTCATTGGCCTATCATATACACATTTGAGTAGCTTCCGTAGGCCGCAGATCAAGGCCAGGAACCGGTGACGAACACGGCCGCAGTGAATACATAGGCTCGCGTTCCTGCAATTGCAGGCCGATCGCGTTAGTGAGAGCAATTGTTCGTTTACTAGATGTATGGCGCTGGCTGGAGTCACCCTTCGATCCCGACGTATTCGATTCCAAAACCTGGGATCAGTGGCACTTCGGCAAACGGGAGTTGGGCCGATGTGGGCAGAATCACGAAACTCGCGCCGCTCCGCAAGCCGCCAGGCCCGACAACCAACCGTAGCACCTCCTTCCGGGGCGGACACATCCGCCCCTTCCGATACCTACGAATGCTGTAATGGCGCGTGCCTGGTTTTCCTCATACCACCCACGGCAACAGCGCCCAAGTTTCCCGGCGATATTGGTCATAATCGGCGCCAAAAGCCACCTTCAGATTCGCCTCTTCCAAGCGGATCTTGCGCCCATAGGCAAATACCGCCATCGCCAGGCCAATCAGCGCCAGCCATTCGCCCATCACCAGCGCGCCGCCGGCGTACATCGCCAGAATGCCTGTGTAGATCGGGTGCCGCAACAACTTATAAGGACCGAAGCGGATCAGTTGATGATCCACTTTGATCGTGATTCTGCCGCTCCAGTTTTGTCCGAGGCAGCGGCGCGCCCAGATCGCCAGAAACAAGCCGATCGCAACTACGGCCACACCCGCTGTCATGACTGAGGGGTTCGCCGGCAGCAATCGGCCTAGCCCGCGAATCGGAGCCAGGATCAGTATCAGAGAAGCATTCGCCAGAAAAACGTGGACACCGCGCGATGCCGTGGATTCCGCGCTTCGATCCGGAGCGGCTTTCTTGGCGGCGCTATCCCAGTAGAAACTAAATGCCACCCAGCCCAAGGCGGCCGCGACGAATTGCCAGACGATGACCGCCCTATCGATCCTGAGAAAGGCCGGCATAAAACAACCCTGGCTAAATCACTTCTTCTTTCACCGGATCGAACCGGAACATGCGGCTCTCGCGGTAGCTCTCGACGGCCAGGGCGATGTGCGTCATCGTCGTATAGCCGAGCGAAACGCTGCAATTCGGCTCCTGCCGCGACCGCACGCAATCGAAGAAATTGTCCACGTGCTTGTCGTCGCCTTCGTTCCCAAGGCCCGGCACGATGATTTCCTCCTTGCCCCATTTTGCGGCAAACTCCTTGCGGTAGGGCTTCTCCGCTACGATTTGCGCATGCTCGAATTGCCGGTTCGTGGGGCCTTCCCATTCGTCACCCATCAGCAGCGTCGCCTTGGTACCGCGCAGCATGGTTACCGGCCCGACCTCGTTCACCTGGGATGACTCCACCGTGATGCGGTACTTTCCCGGATAGTCCGCCGAATTCATAAAAGTATCCGGCACCTCGCGGCCGGGTTCTGGTTACGGCTTGCGTTGGTCGTCACGCCCGGAGGCGCGCCTCCTTGTCCCTCTCGGCCAAATACCTCGACGGAAATGGATCGCCCGCCTCGATCCTCGCCTGGATTATGCGAATGGCACGGGTGATCTGCTTCTCCTTTTTCCTTACTTGGGCCAACTGATCCTGCGCCTCGGCAAGAACGTCCAACCAACCAATTTGTACATTTTGTGATATTCTGCTTGTATTGTGTTTATGCATTTTGTACAATCATCCTTATAGGCATATGGCCTCCCATCTCACAGAACAGGCACGGACGGCGATAGCGGATGCCATCCA
This sequence comes from Bryobacteraceae bacterium, assembly GCA_049511415.1. Classification (GTDB taxonomy): domain Bacteria; phylum Acidobacteriota; class Terriglobia; order Bryobacterales; family Bryobacteraceae; genus Bog-159. Next base: position 31,404 of record JBEKYC010000081.1, read on the forward strand.
GAAAGCC
>JBEKYC010000082.1:0-64153 GCA_049511415.1 Bryobacteraceae bacterium
CGGAGGGCAGCCATCAGCCTGCGGCAGCAAGGAATTTGAATCGCCCCCTTTCTCGTTTCCCCCTCCGGGGGCAAGCCGGGGGCACCGCCGCCTCCGCTGCGCTACGGCTCGCGCAAAAAACCAAACGCTAACCAGCGTTCTGGGCCGGTAAGGAAGAGAGGCTCTTTTATAGGGGGCTACCGCCCCCTCGCCCCCCGGGCGCACCAGGCCGCCATCGAGCAGTATTGAGGTGAGGCGGCCGGCGACCATGGCGAGACCGACGGAATGGAGACCGGCCTGCTTCTGCGGCACGACGCCCAGGTGATCGGCATGCCGGTTGGCGAGGCGCATGTCGTCGCCGGCGGGCGGCAGTTCGCGCATGAGGCGTTCGCAGAGCACGTAGCGCAGCTCCCGGGATACCCCAATCTTCGATCAGGTGCGCGAAGCGGCAGTTGGAACGGGCCTCGCGCGGTCAGTGATCGCGGAAGATGCGGATGAGTTCGGCGATGACTTCGGCGGCCTCCGGCGGTGCGACGAAGCGTCGAGCGGCTGCGCGATGGTAAAGCCGCCGGAGCCCATTTTGCCGCCGGCCAGGATGTTGAAGCCGGGCGTCCGTCGCGGCGGGCGGGCACGAGGGCCACGTCCTGGGATTCGTCGTGAGGTGCAATTGGCGGTGCAGCCGGTAACGGTGAGGTTGAACTTTCTGGGGAGGTTGGCGAATTCCGGATTGCCGTTGGCGCCCACAATGAGGCGGTTCAACTCGAAGACCACCGGGGAGGCATCCAGAAGTTCATCGGGCGTGAGACCGACCAGCGGACAGCCGTTGATGTTGCGCACATTGTCCATGCCGGTTTGGAGACTGGTTAGATCGACGCCGCGCAGTTTCTCCCAGATTTCGGGGATGGTGTCGATGGTGAAGCCGCGCAGTTCGATCTGCTGGCGCGTGGTGATGTCGAGCAGGCCGTTGCCGATGCGGCGGGAGAGGTCCGCAATGGCGCGCAGTCGAGTGCTGGTGGCGAATCAGTTGGGCACGCGGATGCGCATCACGAAGTGGCTGGGGTGGGTTTGCGGAAGAATACACCGAGCCACTTGAGCAGATTCTTTTCAGCGGGCGTGAGCGCTGCGGCGCCTTTGGCGATCATTTCGGGAAGATCGCCGCGGACGCGGAACGGGTTCCACCATTGGGAGGACTTGAGGGCTTCGACGGAATTGCGGCGTCTGGGCATGCGGATCTACGTTGCCACGGAAGGAAAAGGCAGCGTCGAGGCTGCTGGGCGAGCAAACGGGGCTGCGGGACTTATGGAGTATTATCACGGATGGCGGGTGGCGGTGCGCCATCGTTCTTTGAATTGGGTGCATCAAGTTTTTCTATTTGGTGATTCCCGTTACACTGGTTTTCCGCGATGACTCAAGAAGAGATTGTGCCGGCGGGGCAGGGAGTGCCTGTTTCCGGCGGTGTTCCATTATTACCGCGAGCTGTTGGAACGAGACCGTGATTCTGGAAGCACGCTGTTACGGGCAAGGCGGTGTGGCGCGTGGGTGGGGCGGTGCAAGCGGGGGTGGCGAATGCGCACAACGCATCGTGTTACCGACGCCCGTTCGGTGTGACTTATCCGGCAGGCGAAGTGCGTTGCGCGCGGGATGTGGAGGATGTGGTCCGCGCCACGACTTCGGGGCGGGTGGCGGCGTTCATGGCGGAGCCGATTCAGGGTGTGGCGGGTTCATGACGCCACCGACGGCGGCGAAGGGGTGCTGGATTTGAACGAAGAAGAGAATCTGCCGGCGAACGCCGCGGAGACGGGCGCTTACGTGCGCGGCAAACTGGAGACGGCGCGGTGGCGGGCGAGAGTTGCGCGAGAAGCATGCGGTGATCGGGGAAGTGCGCGGCATGGGGCTGATGCAGGCGTTGGAGCTGGCTGAGGATCGCGGGACGAAAACGCCGCCTGTCCAAGCGACGGCGGAACTGATGGAGGCGGCGCGGCGGCACGGGCTGCTGGTCGGGAAGGGCGGGACGTATGGAAATTGCATACGGATTTCGCCGCCGTTGAGTATCGCGAAATCGGACGTGGAGCTGAAGGAGTGCGTGGATGGGACAGGAAGTCAATTGCGAAGCGCGGTTCGGGGGCAACGTGGTGGTGGGCAAGGCGCTGCTGGAGACCGACGAGTTGATTTTTCGGGGCGGGTTCCGGCTGGTGATTCCGTATAAAAGCATTCAGTCGCTGGAGGCTGCGGAGGGCGTGCTGCAGGTGACGTGGCCGGGTGGGACGGCGGCGCTTACGCTGGGGCGGTACGCGGAGAAGTGGGCGCACAAGATACGCAATCCGCGCACGCTGGCGGATAAGCTGGATGTGAAGGCGGGCTTGCGGGTGTCGTTGATTGGCGTCGCCAATGTGCTGGACGGCCGAACGCACGACATTACGGAAGGCAAGGCGGCCAAAGAATCGGATTTGATTTTCTTTGGGGTGGAAGCGGTTAAGGATCTGGCGCGCGTGGGGCGGTTAATTGGATCGATTAAGCGGAATGGGGCGGTTTGGATTGTTTATCCGAAGGGTGTGAAGGCGATTACGGAGCACGATGTGCGGGGGGCGGGTTTGGCGGCTGGGTTGGTGGATGTTAAGGTGGCGCGGTTTTCCCAGACGCATACGGCTTTGAAGTTTGTGATTCCGGTGGGGCAGCGGTGATGTTGGATGGCCGGCTGAAGCCCAATGCAGGCTCATCTGAGACCCCTTTGCCGATTCAGGCGGATGCGGGTTCATCTTGGACCAGCTGATGCCGAACTGGGCGGCTGTGCTTTGGATGCTCCGGAGCCTGAGCACTTGATATTGCTTCTCATATGCCTCCTGGCCGATATCCACGTATTTTTGCCCCCAACGCAATCATCCGGAAGACTTAGAGTGGCGATTTGGCGGGCCGTGGCAAAAACGGCGATGCTGCCGTCCTTGCGCCGGGCCATACGGCGATAGTAGGCACCTAACGCGCTGTGGCTCTTTTTGAGAGCTGTGGCAGCGCAAGGCCTCGGCGGTACGGGTGCCCTTCAGTTGTTTGCGTCGCTTTTTCAGCACCTTGCCGCCACTCACCGGTCGCTGCGGAGCGAGTTTGAGGTGCGACACGAACTGTTTTTCCGTACGGAACTTGCTGATGTTGACTCCGTACTCGCTCACAAATCACTTCCGCGGTTTCGACTCCCACCGCATCAATCGTGGTCAGATCCGCGCCGAGCATGCGGTACAGTTTTTGTCGCTTGCTCTCCTGACCGCGTCGCTCTGCGCCTCTCGCGATTCGCTAGGGGTGGGGCTTCCACATTCTGGCGCTCCGGCGGTGTCTGCCGGTCCATGCGTCGCTGGATTTCTTGCTCCTGTGCGGCAATGCGCTCCGCGATTCCGTCACATCAGCAGGCTCTGTTCCAGATTGAAAAGATGATCCGCGCGCCAATGCCCCGTGAGAAACTCGGCAATCTCCTGCTCACTGTGGCGACAGCTAGGATCGCAACAGTTTGGCCAATTCCTTCGCATCCCGCTGCCCGCCTACAATCGCCCGGATAGTCGCCATTCCCGTGACACCTTGCGTATCACACAGCGCATGGTGCACCCGTACATTCATCTGATCCAGACATTTGTGCATCCGCCGTACCCGGTCTGCCTGTTCCCGCACCAGCACGGCTTTCTGGCGAACGATGCGGCGCAGTTCGCTGATCTCCTCACTGGGACGATAGCTGCTCTGCATTAGTCCATGGCTGTGCAGCGTTTGAATCCACCGGCAATCTTCGGCGTCCGTTTTGCGGCCCGGTACCCGCGAAAGAGGATGTGTATCCACCAGCAGGGTTTGCAATCCGCTGCTCTCCATGATCTCCAAAACCGGAATCCAGTGAACACCGGTGCTCTCCATCGCCACCGATTTCACCTGCGGTTGCTTCAACCACGCCACGCAGTTCGGGATCTCTTGGGTCGTGGTGGCGAAGCTGCGTATTTGGCGCGTACCATCTGTCTGCGGAGCACAAACATACATCTCGCGGCTACCGATATCAATGCCCGCCACGTGCGGCTGAATCGCGGGTAATTCGCCAACCTGATCAAGCTTTAGCCGGGCGGAGTATTTTGGCTTCTTCATGTGTCCTCGCTCCGGAACCGCACTGCCCAGTTGGCCAAGATTTCGGATTCTCATCTGGAGGAGAGCCTTACGGCCTCGCTAGTGTTCCATTGCCCAGCGGAGTCAAGCTAAAGAAGGGGCAAAATGCACCATTGCAGCCAGGACCATAACTGCGGTGCGGCTCCACTCCCAACTTACTACCACGGGGACGCTGGGTCTCGCACGTGTTCCATCCGCGTGCTGTTACGTGGGGGCCCGGACTAAAGCCTATCCCACGGGCTCTTGCTAATCACAACGTAGGGCGGCGGCGGGGTCAAGGCTTGCGGCACGATGCGTGGGGCGGGCGGTGGCGGCCAGGGTCACTGCGAAGAAGAACAGCACCAGCACGGCATACATCCAAGGTGAGCCGGTGGTGGCGGTGGCGGCTAGTTTGCTTACAGTGCTGCGAGTCGCGAGTCCCAGGGCCAGGCCGCAGGCCAGTCCGAGGATGACCCAGGCGGCGGTTGCGCCGATTATGGTGCGGACAATCGCGCCGCGGGTAGCGCCCAGGGCTATGCGGATGGCGATCTCACTGGTGCGCTGCGAGACCAGGCAGGAGATCACGCTGTACATGCCGGCGGCGGCCATGGCGACGGCCAGCAGCGCGAAGGCGCCGATCAGGAAGACGTCGAAGCGCGGCTCGGCGACGGAATCCGAGATGAAATCGTTCAGTGTCTCGACGCCGAACACCGGTTGATCGGAGTTGGCGCTGGCAATGGCAGTCTTCACCTGTTTCAACAATTGGCCGGGCGCGAGCGCGGAGCGCACGACCAGGTAGGTGTTGGCCCAGGAGAGCTGCAAGTGCGAGAGGTAGACTTCGGGAAATGGATCGGTCCGCAGGCCGCGTGTGCGAACGTCGCCGACCATGCCGACGATGGTGGTGGGCGGCTCGCCGGGGCCTTCGTCGATCTGGTGGCCGACGATGTTCGCGCCAAAGCCGAACTGGCGCGCGAACTCTTCGTTGACGACGGCGACGGTGACGCCGCGGCCGGCATCGTCGCGGCGCAGGGTGCGGCCGGCGAGCAGCGGGATACGCAAGGTGCGGAAGTAATCGGCGCTGACCAGGTGGTTCCAGCCGATGATGCTTTTGAGCGCGCCGCTGGGGTCTGTCACTCCGACCAACTCTGCGTTGCCGCCTCGTGCGGGCCGTAGCGGGGGGCCGGTGACGGTGGCAGCGGAGTCGACTCCGGGGATGGCTTCGATTTTCTCCACGTACTGCTCAAAGATCTCGCCCGCGTTGCGATCGATGGAGTCCTCGTGTCTGGCGGGCAGTTTCAGGCGCATGGCCAGCACGTGGTTGGGATCGAATCCCATGGGTGTGGAGAGCAGCGTCAAGAGGTTCTGCGTCACCAAGCCTGCGCCGCAGAGCAGGAAGACGGAGAGGGCGGCCTCGATGGCGATCATGACGTGACGCCAGCGGTTGCCTTCGCCGGTTGTGATGCGGGAGGTGAGGCCGGGGCCGGGGGTCCAGCGGCTACCTTTCAGGGCGGGGATGATGGCGAAGACCAACGCGGAAAGCAGCGAGATGGCCAGGGTGAAGCCGACGGCGCGGGCGTCCACATGGGCCGAGGCGAGCAGCGGGCTGCGCACGGGGAGGACTGCGATAATGACGCGCACGATCCAGCGGGCGGCGAGCAGACCGGCGAGGCCGCCGCAGGCCGCCAGGACCATACCTTCGAGGAGAAACTGGCGGATGAGGCGCAGGCGGCTGGCGCCTAACGCCGAGCGGATGGCGATCTCGCGGGCGCGCCGCAGGGAACGGGCGAGCAGAAGCTGAGCGGTGTTGGCGCAGGCGATCAGGAGCAGGATGCCGGAGCCCGCCAGCAGCAGCCAGAGCAGGGAGCGCTCGGTGCCGACGATGGCGTCACGGAGGGGGAGCGTGCGGAAGGTGAAGAGGCTGGGATCGTGCTGCGGGTTGGGAAATGCTTCGGGATGCTCGTGGGTCAATTCGCTGGCGATGCGCCGGATGTCTGCTTGGGCCCGGGCAAGGGTGACGTCGGGACGCAGGCGGGCGATCACGCGAACCGGCACGCCGCGTCCGTTGGAACTGGCGCCCGGGGTAGCGGCGGGCGGAATGGGATATGAGACGTAAATCTCCACCGGCTCGGGAATATTCAGTGTCGGATAGTCAAATTGAAACCCCGGCGGGAGCACGCCGACGACGGTGGCGGGTTGTCCATCGAGCCGCAGGGAGCGGCCGAGGATGTGGGGGTCGGAGTTCATGCGCGATCGCCAAAAGGCGTCGGTGAGGACGACGGTGGGCGCACGGCCGGGCTGATTCTCTTCGTCGAGGAACGTGCGGCCCAGCGAGGCGCTCACACCCAGGACCGGGAAGAACGATGCGCTGACGCGGGCGGCGAAAACGCGCGCGGGTTCGCCATTGCCGGTGAGTTGCAGATCGATATGCTCGGCGAACCCGACCTGTTCGAGGGTGCGGTTGCGGGCGCGGATTTCGAGGAATTCGGAAACGTTCGGAATCCACCCGGTGACTTCCAGGATAGTGACCAGGCGGCCGGCATCGTGATACGGCAGGGGGTCGAGGAAGGCGGCCTTCAGGAGGGTGAAGATGGCGGCGTTGCCGCCGATGCCGAGGGCCAAGACGAGGACGATCAGGGCGGAGGTGGCCGCGTCGCGGCGAAGCAGGGTGACGCCGTGGCGGAGATCCTGGAGAGAGGATGCCAGCCAGCCGATGACACGGGCATCGCGCATCTCTTCTTTGGCGATGGACAGGTTGCCCATCCGGCGGTTGACGGCGTCTTCGGTGGCGGCATGACGCAGGCGCTGCTGGCGGTGGAACTCGAGCTCGTCTGCGAAATCGCGGTCGAGATCGCCGGGGCGGAAGGCGTTGAGGAAACGGCGGAGGAATCGCATCAGGCTAACCTCAGGACGCGGGTGATGGCATCGGCGGCGCGGGACCACTCGGTTTCTTCGTGGGCAAGCTGGCGGCGTCCGGCGGCGGTTATGCGGTAGAAGCGCGCGCGGCGGTTGTTGTCGGAGGGCTTCCATGCGGAGCGGATCCAGCCGGATTCCTCCATGCGGTGCAGGGCGGGATAGAGGGAGCCTTCGCCGACCTGGAGGACGTTTTCGGAGAGCTGTTCGATTCGTTCGGCGATGGCGTAGCCGTGCAGGCGGTCGTCGGAGGAGAGGATGCGGAGGATGAGCAGGTCCAGCTTGCCGAGGAGCTGGTCTTTGTTGGATGTTCCCATCGACGTCGATGGGACTAGGGTACGCCTGACCGCTGGTGAATGTCAAGGGCACAAAGAAGTCTCTCGCAAAGGCGCAAAGATCGCACAGACGGAAAGATTAGTTCAGGCCTTGCAGTTCGCGGCGGCATTGTTCGGATTGGGGGGCGACTTTAGCTTGGGGACGGTCTGTACGTATTCGAGATTCGAGCAACATGGTCTCGCCGAGACGCGGAGACGCAGAGATTACTTCAGGCTGTCGAGTTCGCTACGGCATTGCTGGGCTTCTGGGGCGACTTTACAGGCGGCCTGTAAGTGTTCCAGGGCTTCTTTGGTCAGGCCCAAGTGTTTGTCGGCTATGCCTAATTCGAACTGCGCCATGTAGTCGTCGGGGGCGGCGGCAACCACCTGCTCGAAACAGGCTCGGGCCTTGGCGTATTGGCGCTGCTCTACGTATGTGCCTCCCAGGTCGCGGCGGGCTAGGGTGTTCTTGGGATCGAGCGCCAGGATGCGGCGGAGGATGGCGGCGGCGCGGTCCAATTGACGGTTGTATAGGGCGGTTTGGGCATCTTCGTAGAAGCGGTATTCGGGGAGACGATCCTTGGGGTCGGGCAGGGCGGTTCCGGCTGCGGGGTGGGCGCCGCCAGACAGGTAACCTAACGAGGCCAGGAGCGCTCGCGTGCGGGGTGAGACGTTGTTTGGTGTGGCGGGCTGTTTGGGGGCGTAGCGGGCCAGCAATTTGCGCAGGTTCGTGCGCATGGCGGCGGCACGCTGCGGATCCTTTTGGAAGAGGTTAGTTTGTTCGCGCGGATCGGTCTTCAAGTTATAGAGTTCGGGATGAGGCGCTTCGATGTACTTATAATCACTTTGACGTAGGCTGCGAAGCGGCGACCAGCCGAAGCCATCGTGGGCATACACGGTTTCGCTATAGACTTCGCGCGATGGCTGCGCGTCGAGCAGACTGTGGCCTTCGAAGGACGGCGCGGCTGGTAGATGGAGAAAGTGGAGGATGGTGGGGGCTACGTCGATCAGGCCGGCGGGCTGGTTGTCGCGCGGCGGGCGCGCGGGCGCATCGGCGGGCCAATGGACGATCAAGGGGACGTGCAGGGTGCTTTGGTAGATGAAGTAGCCGTGGCTATCTTCGCCGTGGTATCCGAGGCCTTCGCCGTGGTCGGACAGCAGGATTACCAGCGACCGCTGCCACCATCCACTGGCGATGAGGGCTTGCTTGAATTGGCCCACCCGGCGATCGATGTAGGCCAGTTCGGCGTCGTAGCCGGGGCGGGTATAAGGCGTGTGCAGGTCGAACAGGTGGATGAAGGCGAAAACCGGGGCATCACGATTGGCGGCCAGCCAGCGGCGGGCCGCGCCTAGGACCAGGGCGCCATCACGGCGGTCGCGGACGCCGAACTGGTTGCGCTGGGCACCGCCGAAGAACATGGAACCGGATATGGGTGAGAAGGCTTCGAAGTGGAATGGGCTGTCGTAGAATTCGAATCCCTGGTCGAGTCCCATTTCGGACTCGAGGAAGACGCTGCCTATGAAGGCGGCGGTTTTGTAGCCTTGGGAATGCAGGATGGAGGCCAGAGTTATGGCTCCGGCGGGGACGCGTTCGGCGTTTTCTTCGATTTGATTCTGGAAGGGGTAAGTGGAAGTTAGGAGGGACGTGTGGGAGGGGAGGGTTAGGGGAACCTGGCACGCGATGTTAGTAAATAAGGCGCCTTGTTGAGCTAGGGAGTCTATGTTTGGCGTTTGGATTTTTGTGTAGCCGTAGGCACTCAGGTGATCGGCTCGGAGGGTGTCGATAGAGATCAGGATAACGGATGGGGGGGCAGCGGCTGACAGGGTCGCGGCTAGCAAAAAGATGGGCGGGACTAGAGTCCCGCGCAGGCTAAAGCCTGCCCCACTATGACTTCGGGATCTTCTTTTCGGGGTCGATGAAAGGCATGGGGACCACCACGGCTTCGGCTGCGCCTTGGGGCGTTTGGATCGTAAGTTGAGTACCCAGCGCGGTGTCTGCCACAGATAACATCGCATAACCAATGTTTTTCTCCAGGCGTGGGGAGTAGATGGCGGAAGTTATAGCACCCACCCGCTCTCCATGCTTACTTACCGGCCAGCGTGTCATGTTGAATTCGATGGGCGGGCCGCTGATTTCGACGCCCACCAGACGGCGCTGCACACCTTCCGATCGCACGCGGCGGAGCGCGTCGCGGCCCAGGAAATCCGCTTCCTTGTCGAAATCGACCAGGCGGTCGAGGCCTACTTCGTAGGGGTTATTCTCCAGCGTCATGTCCACGCCATAATTCAGGATGCCGCCTTCGATGCGGCGTATGTCACTCGGTCCGGTGGGCCGGATATTATACGGACGGCCCGCCTCCAGGATGCGTTCCCACAAGTCCACACCGCGGCTGCCATCGCGCAGGTAGATTTCATAGCCGATCTCACTGGTCCAGCCGGTGCGGGTGACGATCACGGGGATGCCATCGAGGTCTGTCTCCAGGAAATAGTAATAACGAAGTGTCAGGACGCGGTCGCCGAACAGGGCATGCACTACGTCTTTGGACTTGGGGCCCTGGATCTGGACGGGGGAAACATCCGGCTCGCGCACCTCGACGCGCATGCCGGAGTTGACTGCGAGACCCTTGGCGTAGAGCAGCAGGTCGCTATCGGCGCCGGCCAGCCAGAAGTGCTGTTCCGCGAGACGCAGGAGGACGGGATCGTTTACGATGCCGCCTTCCGCGGTGGTGATGAGGACGTACTTGCCTTGCCCGACGTGGCATTTGCTGAGATCGCGGGGTGTGAGCAGGCTGGTGAAGCGGAAGGCATCGGGGCCGGTGATCTCAGTCTGTCTTTCGACGGAGACGTCCCAGAGCGTGACTTCGTTGAGCAGGTGCCAGTATTCGTTGACGGGATCGTCATAGTAACTTGGCAGGAACATGTGGTTGTAAACGGTGTAGGCGCGGCAGCCGGCGCGCAGCGTGGCTTCAAAGAAGGGCGAACGGCGCAGGCGGGCTCCGCGCTGGATCAGGCGCATGTCGAAGGGTTGGGGCATAAGGGGTCAAGCCAGTATACTACGCGGCTCACAGTTTCCGGCAGGTGATCTTGAAGGTATAGGCGTAGCGACAGGGACGCTTGGAGGGTGGGTGAATTATCAGCGCTTTGGCGTCTGCCTGGAACCGGATAGCTTCGGTGGATCCTAGCAATTCCACATGAGTGACCTCTTTGCCTGCCAGAGAAGTCAGCTTCAGATCGTCTTCCGGCCACGCCGGCGATATGGCATAAAGCGCGTCGCCCTTGCGCGTAAAGTGCACATCGCCATCGTGGTAGGGCTCCCAGTAATGCGAGCCGTAGATGGCCTCGCCGTTCACTCGCAACCACTCTCCGACCTCTCGCAGGGTGTTCTGCATGATCTCCGGGATGGTCCCGTCGGCTCTTGGGCCGATGTTGAGTAGCAGGTTACCGTTTTTGCTAACGATGTCGACCAGGTAATCGATCACCTGCTTGGGCGTCATGTACTCGCCGTCGGGCAAACGGCGGTTGTAACCCCAGGATGTGGGATCGAGCGAGTCGCACTCCTCCCACTTGTCCTTCATGACGTGGCTTACCTGTGTGCGCTCGGGGGTCTTGTAGTCGCCGACCATTTTGCCGTCGGTATCCAGGCCCCAGCGATCGTTGGCCACGACCTCGGCGGGATCTTCGGAATGATTGTAGTAATAGGCGAGCACCTGCTTGCTGTTCCAGTAATCCGCGGGTAGGGTTTTGCTGTCCCAGGTGCGGACCGGCCCTTCGGTGACATCGCCCCACAAGATACTCGGATGGTAACGGTCCACGAGTTCTTGGATGGAGTTATTCATATATTCCACCCAATCGCGGCCGGGATAGCGGGAGTCCCAGAAGGTGTAAGTGGTGTTGTGATAGAAGCCCATTTTGAGGCCCTGTTTGCGAACCGCAGAAGCAAGGTCACCGGCCAGGTCGCGATGCGGCCCCATTTCGCCGGCGTTGCGGTGGGTGAACTTTGTGGGCCAGAGCGCGAACTCATCGCCATGCTTGGCGGTGAGGACGACGTATCGGGCGCCGGCCTCGCGGAATAGGTCCGCCCAGGCCGCAGGGTCGAACTTTTCGGCTTTGAACATGGGGATGAAGTTATCGTAGGGAAAGTCCGCGCCCCAGTTGGCGATGTGATATTTGACGGCGTCCTCAACGATTCGGGATTTGTAGAGATCTTCGGGGAGGCTGCCGCGGGTGGCATTGAAAGGCGGGCCTCCGAAGAGGAATCCAAATCCGGATTTGGGGCTGATGAACGCGACATACCATTCGTGGTACGCGGGTACGGAAAAGACTCCCCAATGGATGAAGATGCCGAACTTGGCGTCTTCGAACCAGGTGGGGACTTTGTGCTGTCGAAGGGATTCGGTGGTGGGCTGGTAGAGTTCTGCGGCTTGGACTGCCAGGGTTAGGGTTAGTGACGCTACGAGTAGTTTTACGATCATGTGATTTGGGACCTCAGTCTTGGTGGGCGGGCTGAAGCCCGCCGCAGGCTAAAGCCTACCCTACTGGTCATTGGCTCAGTTTCAGGACCCAGGCGGGCTGCTTCATGAGGTTTTCGGGCAGGACCGGCAAGTCGATCAGCACCGAATTGCCGCTGGTTTTCCAGTGCATCGACGCCTTGCTGCCCAACAGAGCGACGGATTTCAGGTGCGCGCCGTCAAAGTCTTTGACGGTGAATGTTCCACCCGGCCAGTGCGGCAGGATGGCGTAGACGTTGCTGCCTTTGGCCGTGAAGAACGCCGCAATCGAATCGGCCATTTTGGTGACATCGTAGTTGGCATTGAACTCCTGGTTGTAGTTGACTTTGGGCGCTTCCGTGGCGGCGAACTGGCGGCTTTTCTTCCAGGGTTTGGTTCCGTAGATGGCTTCCCCGTTCACCTTGAGCCAGTCGCCGATCTGGAGCAGGCGCTCTTCCATGATGACGGGAATGGTTCCGTCCGCGGCGGGCCCGATGTCGAGCAGCAGATTTCCGCCGCGACTTACTAAGTCAGTAAGGAGTATAACGAGTTCGCGGCCAGTGTGGTAGTCTTCCAGGCGCTCGGCCCGGTTGTAGCCGTAAGAGAATCCCATGCCGCGGCTTTCTTCCCACGGATGATCCATACCGCTCAGACCGGGCGTGTATTCGGTGGTCCAGTAACCGCCGTGCTTGTGGCGGGTGTCTTTGCCCCAACGGTCGTCGACCACGACGTCGTTCTTGACGGGCGATTCATTGTAGAGCCAGGCCAACAACTCGGGACTATGCCACTCGGCGGAAGTCATTTCCCACTCGCCGTCGCTAAAGATGATGGCGGGCTGGTAGTGCGTGACCAAGTCTTTGAATTGCGGCATCATGTGTTCCCGGACATAGCGGGGTTTATCGGATAGGTAGAGCGGGTTGTACCATTCGTAGAGCGAATAATAGAAGCCCATCTTGAGGCCTTTGGCGCGGACGGCGGCGGCGAGGTCGCCGGCCAGGTCGCGGTGGGGTCCGATCTCGACGCTGTTCCACGGCCGTCCCCAGGTGGTGGAGGCTTCGCGGCTGGGCCAGAGCGCGAAACCCTCGTGGTGTTTGGAGGTGAGCGCGACGTAGCGCGCGCCGGAGCGCTGGAAGACGTCGGCCCAGTGCGCGGGATCGAATAGTTCGGCACGGAACATGGGCGCGAAGTTCTGATAGGGGAATTCCGGGCCATACACGCGCTGGTGGAAGGCCCAGGATCCGGCATCTACCGGATCGGCGCCCCGCTTTTGGCCCTCGGTGATGGCGTGCCAATACCATTCGGCGTACGCCAATTTGCCCGGCAGAACCGGAGCGTAGGACGGCACCGAGTAGACGCCCCAGTGAATGAAGATGCCGAACTTGGCGTCGCCGAACCAGGACGGCACCGGGCGGCTATCTACGGATTCCCAGGTGGGCTGGTAAGTTTGGGCACCGAGCATGGCAGCGCCAACCAGGAGCAGTGAACAGGGTTTTAGCATTTTGACCTTCGACAATAGAGCGTACTCCGTTGCGCACGTTTTGGGGAAGGGATCAGTCGAGATGCTAAGCTGAGTCACTATTACGGGGCAATTTCATGGGGTGTTCTTTCTCGCTTCGGCTCACAATTGCAGGGCTGTTGGCCTGCTGCACGGTGTCGGGCGGCGACCTGACCGACCGGTATCATTTGACTCTCGACCGCGTCGAAACGGGAGGGCCGCCACGTTACACCGAGACGCTGGTGCTTGCTGACGTCGTTCCGCAACCGACCCGCCGGTTCACGGATTACAGCGGGGATGTTTCGGGGCGGTACATTGGGGCGATGGCGGAATTGCCGTCGCTAGGGCATCTGCTGTCTTCGATCCTGAATCTGCAGAAGCCGGACGGTTATTTCGGCCGCGGGTTTGGAAGTGAAATCGGCCACGATGAGATGGCCCTGCTGTGGGGCAACGGCCGTTTGCTCATTGGCATGCTGGAGTATTACAAGCTGCATCCGGCGCCGGTGTTGCTGGCGTCGGCGCGCCGGCTGGGCGATTTTCTGGTGCGCATCGCGCCGCGCATGAATAGCGACGAGCTGCAGCAGCGGGTGGACCAAGGCGACTTCGCCGCCGCGTATATTTGCTGGACGCAGACCATAGAGGGCCTGGTGGAGCTATGGCGGGTTACGCGTGACACGCGATACTTGGATTTGGCGCGGCAGATCGCGGCGCGCACGCACCGCATTCCGGCGCAGCACGGGCACGGCTTCCTGACCAGCATTCGCGGGATTGTGGCGCTCTATCAGGCTACGGGCGAGCAGCGTTATCTGGATCAGGCGGTGCGCGAATGGCACGGGGTGATCGACTCGGGGAACCTGCTGCCGCAGGGCGCGGTTCCGGAGGCCTTTGCGCCGAAAATCCGGCGGACAGAAGGATGCACGGAGGCGGATTGGATTCGCCTGAGCCTGGCGCTATGGCGGATCACACATGATCCGGAGTTCCTGGAGCAAGCTGAACTGACGCTGTTCAACGAATATGCGATGAACCAGTTCTCCACGGGAGATTACGGCAGCCGGGTGATCTCGTACGCGGGAATTTCCAACGGAAGCGATGCGGACGGCGCGGGCGCGGCGCGCTGCTGGTGGTGCTGCACGCTGCACGGTTTGCGGGCCTACCGGGATGTCTTCGAGGCTGTATTTCACGGGGACGGCGGCGACCTTTGGTACGACCTGCCCGTGGACGGACGAGGCAACGCGCGAGGGTTCGGCGTGGCGGCGGAGTCCGCGCTGCAGGCGAGTGCCGCGATTCATTTGCGGGTCACCTCCGCGGATACGGGGCCCCACACGGTGTTCATCCGTGTTCCGGATTGGGCACAATCGTTGGGTATTTCCGTGAATGGTGTGACCGCTCCTGTGACTGCCGGGGTAATGTATCGGCAGTTCAGGCGGGTTTGGAAGGTGGGCGACAGGATCGAAATCGGTTATCGCATGCGGACCCGCAGCGTGGCGATCCCCAAGAGCGGCCGGTTCGCGATTTTTCATGGGCCGTGGTTGTTGGCCGCGGATGAATCGACATCGCCGTTCTTCTGGGATGAGCCGAACGCGCACAACCTGGTGCGCGTTGCTCCGACCCCGGATTCGACTGTGCAACTGGAGCGCGTGTCGATCCCCAGCGGCCGCTTCAGCGTTCCGACAGCGCATTTTCGGGCGACTTACCTGCCGGAGGGCTATCCGATGCTGCCGCAGGGCGTGGTGCTACGGCCCATCGCGGAGCAGACCGGGTGGCCCAGTACGGCCTGGTATTTCGAATTCGAGTTAGACCGGGGCCACTGAACGGCGCGCGCGGCCTGTTAGACTAATGGCTGCATGGTTTCCATCGCGCTGACGATTGCTGGTTCGGATCCCATTGGCGGCGCCGGCATACAGGCCGATCTGAA
Source organism: Bryobacteraceae bacterium (assembly GCA_049511415.1). Taxonomy (GTDB): domain Bacteria; phylum Acidobacteriota; class Terriglobia; order Bryobacterales; family Bryobacteraceae; genus Bog-159. Next base: position 15,205 of record JBEKYC010000082.1, read on the forward strand.
GACTTTTCACCAGTTTGGTGTTTACGGCGAAGCCGTGATCACCCTGCTGACGGTGCAAAACACGGTGCGCGTGGAACGCGTGGATTGCATTCCGGCAGAGTTGGTGTTGGCACAGTTGCGGGCGGTGCTGGAAGACATTCCGCCGCAAGCGGCCAAGACCGGGGCGCTGGGCAATCGGGAGATCGTGGAAGCGATTGCGGCCGCGGCCGCCGACTTTCGTTTTCCGCTGGTGGTGGATCCGGTGATGGTGAGCAAGCATGGGCAGCCGCTGATCTCGCCCGAGGCGGTGGCGGCGGTGCGGGAGCAGTTGCTGCCCCGCGCGACATTGATCTGCCCGAACCTGGCGGAGGCCGAGGAGTTGACGGGATTGCCGGTGCGCAGCGTGGACGATATGCGGGCGGCGGCCAAGCGTTTGGTGGAGATGGGCGCCAAGGCCGCGATTGTGAAGGGCGGGCACTTGCAGGACAGCGCGGTGGACGTGCTGTACGACGGGCAGGAGTGGCGGGAGTTCACGTCGCCGCATTTCGATACGCCGCACACGCACGGGACAGGCTGCACATTTTCGGCGGGAATTACGGCGGAGTTAGCGCGCGGCGCGGCGTTGCATGCGGCCGTGGCGCGCGCCAAGAATTACATCACACAGGCAATACGATCGAATCCTGGACTGGGTCACGGCGCAGGCCCGCTGAACCATCATGCCGCGACCGGATTGAAAGCAGGCGCGAGATGAAATTCACCGATTTATTGCATGCCGCGATTCAACGCTCGGAGATCCCTTTGCGATTTGAGCCAGGCGCCGAGGAGGCTGTGGCCAAGCCGGTGATGGAGTTGCTTGAGGCTTGGCTGACGGCGCACCGGCCGGCGGAAGCGCGCTCGGAGTTCGAGGCGGGGCAAGCGGCGCTGATCGCGCAGTTGATGGATGAGATGCGCGGCGCGCGGGATCTGCCTGGCGAGTAGCGCAGCAGAGATTTCGGCGGCGTTCCCCACACTGTACCAGCGGAGTACCTTTCCAGCGAAGAATTAGAAGAGGCAAGTTCCCGGGAGAAGCACTTGGGCTTTGAACGGGAAAAGCCCGGGAAATGAGCCCGGGCCTTCTGATTTGAAGCAGAAAGGAGGATCTATGAGCCTGATGTTAGTTGACCTTTTTCGTAAGGTCACGATCATGATCGTTTGGACCCGTAAGGGCCGACGGTAATGATGGGACAGGATCGGGGGATAGCCGTCCCCCGGTCCTGTCACTAGCATACTCCAGACCGGCTGGCGCTGGGAGGAACATTTTCGTACTATACCGTTCTACCCCGCATGGGTGTATAACTTTATGTCTATGCGAATCCTCTTGATCCTGCTGCTTGCCTTTCTCCCGCTCTCCGCTCAGAAGCGCGTCCCGCCGAAGCGGTCGTCGCAAATCCAGGACGGCTTCGGCATCAACTCCGATCTGCCGCGAGATCCGTACCTGCCCTGGGACCAACACTGGTGGACGCGCATGTTCGACGCGGGGGTGAGCTGGATACGCATCGGGCAATATGAGAACACTTCGGATTACACGAGCTGGGATTGGATTGAACAGAAGCGCGGCGTGCTGGCGATTCCCGCGGGCCTGGATGATTACGTGGATTCGCTGGTGGATAACGGCGTGAAGGTGCAGGTGCAACTGCTGTACGGAAATCCGATGTACACGTCGCCGGCGGGGAAGCTGCCGGACGCCATCGTGCCGGAGCCGGGCGGATTCCACAATCCGGATCGCAGCCTGTATTCGGCGTTCTGGCCGCCGAAGACGCCGGACCAGATTGCGGCATTCATCAGGTACGTGCAGTTCATGGTGGGGCATTTCCGGGGGCGCATACGTTATTACGCGCTATGGAACGAGCAGGACATCGATTATTGGAATCCGGAACCGAACGCCGAAGATTATGGGCGGCTTTTGAAGGCTTTTGTGCCGGCGGTGCACGGCGCCGATCCCGACGCTAAAGTGATCTACGGAGGGCAGGCGGATCCTACGCGCGATTTTGCGCGGCGCGCGCTGGATGCGTGCGGGTGCGCGGCGGGCATCGACGTGTTCGCCTATCACACATACCCCGGCTATGGACGAAACTTGAATCCGGAAACGATGGATTCGGGCGCATATGGCAAAGAGTCGCCGGCGAAGCTGCGCGAACTGGTGCGCAGCTATCCAGGCATCCGGAAGGACATTCCCTTCTGGGACGATGAATTCAATTCGATCCCTTCGTGGACCGGTTCGGACGAATCGGTGCAGGCTAAATACATTCCGCGCGGGCTGTTGTATAACTGGGCGCGCGGCGTGCGGACATTTGTATGGCTGCTGACGGCGGCGACGGATGGCAATGAGTACGACGATTTCGGCATGATCCACGGGCTGAAGCACTTGCCGGATGACTTCACGCCACGGCCGGTGTATTACGGGCTACAGAATACGAATGCGTTGTTTGCCGATACGCGATTGGACCCGGAGCTTAAAGTTTCGTTGGACAAAGCCGCGCAATCGTTCGAGGCTTACGGTTTCCGCAGCAAGACGAACAAGGCGATTGTGGCTTACTGGCTGGCAGTGCACAGCAAGCCAGGCAATGCGTTTGTGGCGGCGCATGCGGACCTGACAATCGCCAACAGCGGTATCCGGCGCCCCGTGCTGATCGATGTGGTTAAAGGGAGCATCGAGCCGTTACGGAAGGCGCAAGCGAGCGATGTATTTCCGAATGTGCCGATGCGCGATAGCGTGATGGCCATTGCGGACGAGAGCTATTTTGATTGGCCGGTACTTCCGGAAGCGCCGAGTTCACTGCGTGCGGCGGACGGCGGTGATGCCGTGCGGCTGAGTTGGCAGATGCATGGTTCTGAAGCTACGACGGCGATCGTGGAGCGGCACGGCGGGGATGCGGGACCTTGGACGCGCATCGCCACGCAGGCGGTGGCACAGGCGGAATATGTGGATCGGGGTGCGCCAACGGGTGCGGTGTGTTATCGCGTTCGTGCGGCGAATGCGCACGGCGAGTCGGCGTATTCGAATGTCGTACGGGTGAGCCGATAGGGCGGGGCTGAAGCCCCGCGCGGACTGAAGTCCGCCCCCAAATTATCGCAAGGCTGTAACCGGGACTACGAAGGCTACTGTATTTACGATCCCTTTGCGCTGGAACTGGATCCAGACCTTGTAGTTAGCTTCGCGCGGAAAGAAAATGTTGAATTGCATATCCGGGCCGCCATTGGCGATGAAGGGGTGGTCGTGGATGGTATCGACTAAGTCATTACTGACCGCGAGTAAGTGCGCCCAGGCGCCGATGTAGGGCTCCAGACCTTCGGCCGGAGTGAGATGAACGAAGAGCATGGTCTTCTTGCCGGCGATGGGCTGCGCCGGGTCGAGCTTCAATTCGGCGGTGACGTTCTCGGCGTGCTTGGGGGTCAGGTCCGGATCGAGCCTGGGGATGGCGGCTTCGAGCGACGTGGTATATCCGGCCGTGGTGATGGTCAGGGGTGCTAGCTGGGGCGTGCCGCCGGTGGGATAGAAATCCGCCAGCAGGCGGTACGTGCCGGGGTTGGGCAGCGTGGTAGGCAGGCGGAAGACGGCATCCGCGCCGAACTCCGGGTGCATGTGCGCGAAGTACTGCATGTCCTGGCTGACGATGAAAAGGTGGAAGAGCTCCTCGTGCACGATCTCAAACTGCTTCACGGGCGCGCCTGATTGCGGGTCGGTGATGCGGAACTGCAGGGTGACCGGACTGCCGCTCGGAATTTGCGCCGGTGTGACGGTTAAGTCAATGGGATACTCGATGGGCTCGGGCAGGTTGGCGACCAGGGTCATACCGCAGCGCGGGCATTTTCCGGGAGTGTTGGAACGGACGTCGCGGTCCATGGGGCAGACGAACTGGATGACACGCTGGGGCGCCTGTTGGGCACACAGCAGCACGGCCGCGAGGAAGCAAAGGCAGAGGCGGCGCAAGAGTCAAGCCTCCGGTTCGAAGGGCCAGACGGACGTGGTAGTGAAGCCGCCATCGACCGAGATGATCTGGCCGGTGATGTAATCGGCGCCGCGGCCGGCGAGGAACACGGCCAGCGGGGCTATGTCTTCGGGCGTGCCCGTACGCGGATTGGCTTGCGCGCCTTTCAGCCATTCGCGCATGCGCTCGGGTTCCCACATGCGGCGGTTGAGATCGGTCATGATGAAGCCCGGCGCGATGCAGTTCACCTGGATGTTGTAGCGGCCCCACTCGGCGGCCAGAGCCTTAGTCAGTTGGCCGAGCGCGCCTTTGGTCATTGCGTAAATGGAAGCGTAGGGGAGGCCCAGCAGGGACATCAGGCTGCCGATCATAATGATTTTTCCCCCGGCGGCGCGCGCGATCATGCGGGCGCCGAACTGCTGGGTCAGCTCCACGATGCCATGCAGATTGGTGCGCATGATGTGGTCGTATTCGGCCTGCGTGTATGCGGGAAAGCTCTTGCGGATGTTGGTGCCGGCCACGTTAACGAGGATGTCGGGTGTTTCGATGGCATCTACGGCGGCGCGGATGGATGCCGGATCGGCCAGATCGAGGCGCAAGGTACTCGTTTGGCAGCCTTGGGCCTTCAGTGCCTGCGCGTGCTCCTGGAGCTTATCGACGGAGCGCGCGGCCAGGATGGTGTGGGCGCCGGCTTGGGCGATCTGTTGCGCGATGGCCAGGCCGATGCCGCGGCTGGCGCCGGCTACCAGCGCGGTCTTGCCTGTAAGTGAGAAGAGATTCATACGATCACCGAAATAACCCGAAGATATGCTCCGTGCCCGAGTAACTCCATTGAGACATCCAGCGGCCCAGGTCGGAGACGGAAACGACCACGATCAAGAGCAGGAATCCGGCGCGTGCCAGTTCGTTGTAAACGGCTACCGGGATGCGGGCCGCCAGCAGCAGCTTGGAGCCATCCAGCGGGGGCACAGGCAGCATGTTGAAGATGGCCAGGTACAGGCTGAGATTTACGCCACGGGCCGCAAATTGCGCCAGTGCAGGTGCGAAGTTTATGGTGACGCGGGCCACGGCAGCCAGGATCACGGCGAAGACCACGTTGCTGGCGGGACCGGCCAGAGCGACCAGCGCCAACCCATTCAATCCCCAGCGCAGCTTGGCCGGGTTGCTATAAACGGGCTTGCCCCAGCCGATGAAGCCGCCGCCGAACAGAGAGGTCACGAATGGCAGAATGGTGGTGCCGAGCCAATCCACGTGCGCCATGGGATTCAGAGTAACGCGGCCTTGCAGGCGGGGCGTATCGTCACCCAGGCGCGTGGCCACCCAGGCGTGCGCGAATTCATGCGGCGTGGTGAGCAGCCACAAGAGGGCGACGTTTATGAGGGCGGTGACGAGATTGAGATGCATGGAGATTCAGCGGCGTTTGACGATGGCGGCCCACAGGATGAGCAGAGCGAGGATGGCCCCGACGGCAATAAACGGTAACAAGCTGATACCTTCTATTGTATGCGCATCACGGCGATTGAAACCATCCACCTGCGGCGGGGCATTACCGTACATTGGGGGCCGATCCAGTGGCTGTGGGTCCGCATTCATACCGACAGCGGGCTGGTGGGTCTGGGCGAGACGTATCCGCATCCGGAAGCCGAGAAGGAAGTGGTGCGGCGGCTGGCGCCGGTGCTGCTGGGGCGGGACCCGTCGCAGATTGAGCGCCTGTGGGCGGACATGTTGCACACGGTGGCGTACAGCGGGTGGGCCGGCGCGGAGATGCGCGCCATCAGCGCGGTGGATGTCGCTCTTTGGGACCTGGCGGGTAAGGCGGCCAACCAACCGATCTACCAGTTACTTGGGGGCGCGTCGCGGGAGCGGATACGCACTTACAACACCTGTTACGACCATGTGGACTTTTTGACCGAGCCGGTGCGGTTGGCGGGGGAACTGGCGAAGTCCGGAATCCAAGCGATGAAGATCTGGCCATTCGATCCAATCGCCCAGGAGACCGGCGGCCAATACATCACGGCGGACCAGATGCGGCGCGCGATCGAGCCGCTGCGGCTGATCCGCGAGGAATTCGGCGATTCCATGGAAGTGGCGATGGAGTTTCACGCTTATTGGAACCTGCCGTGCGCCATACGGATTGCGCAGGCTTTGGAGCCGTATGCGCCGCTGTGGCTGGAAGAGATGCTGCCACAGGATAACCTGGCGGCTTACCGCGAGCTCGCGCTCACCACCCGGCTGCCGCTGTGCGTGAGCGAGCGTTTGATGACGCGATGGGGATTCCGCGAGCTGATCGAGAATAAGGCGGCGCGCTTTATTATGCCGGATATCTGCTGGTGCGGCGGTATCTCCGACGCTAAGAAGATCGCAACAATGGCGGAGACTTACTATCTGCCGGTAGCTCCGCATAACTGCGGTGGTCCGGTGTTGCATGCGGCGTCGCTGCATCTGGCGGCTAACTTAACGAACCTATATATCCTGGAGAGCGTGCGCCGGCACTATTTGGATGAATACCGGGGCATCGTGACGCAGATGCTCCCGCCCATCGACGGGGAGTTTGGGCTGCCACCCGGTCCGGGGTTAGGCGTGGAGCTGTGCCCGGAGGTGTTTGGACGCGAGGATGCCGTGGTCAGTATGCTGCGGTGATCGCGCGTGGACGGCCGGCACGACTTCGGCGGGCGCGAAGACGGTCTGATCCGGCACGGCGAAGAACTCGCCATGCAGAGCTCCAAGGGAAGCGAGTAAATCGGCCTCGGGTATGGCGAATCCGAGGCTTACCGACGATGATCCCTGAGCAGTCAAGCGCAACTCCGTGGCGCGTAGGGCGGAACGGGCACGCGCGCTGATGCCTTCGGCCTGCGCCACACCCTCGCCCACCAGCCAAATGGCACAGCTATCTTCTTGCACTTCGATTCGCACGCTGGGATCGACCTGGCGCAGAACGGCCGGAAGGCCCGGCCAGTTCCGCACGGCGAACGAGATACCGTCCGCGTGCGCCTGAATCATCTCCACGGCCACCTGTTCGCGCGCGAACAGATCCGCTAGGCCATCGGTGAGGCTGGAAAGAATTCCCGAGTTGGTGACACGCAAGTGCACCACAGCCAGGCCGGATTTGGAATTCAGGGACTTGACCAAGCCTGGCGCGGATTGAACCTTGGAGACGACGCGCGTGCCGTCGATTTGCGGACGGCTGGAGTTGCGGATCACAATCGGAATTCTTTGACGCACAGCGGGCGCGATGGAAGTGGAACACAAGACCTTGGCGCCCAATCGGGCCATCTCTTGCGCTTCGCGATAAGAGATTTCGCGCAGCCGCAAGCCGCCGGACATCAGGCGCGGATCGCAGGTCAACATGCCGTCTACATCGCTCCAGATCTGGATTTCTTCGGCGGAGATGCCGGCTCCGACCAGGGATGCGGTCAAGTCGGAGCCTCCGCGGCCGAGGGTGGTAGTGAGGCCGCTATAAGTCGATCCGATAAAGCCGCCCATCACGACCACGCGATCGCGCGCCACTAGGGCTACGGATCGGCGCAGGCGTGCGTAACTCTCCCACCGTTGGGGATCAGCTTGTGTAAAGTGATTGTCCGTAATGACCAACTTGCGAGCATCCACTTGGGCGGCGTTGATACCGGTGTGACGGAAGGCTTCCGCCACGATCAGACTCGACAGACGCTCGCCATAGCTCAGCACTTCATCCTGGACCTGCGGGGTGAAGGTCCGGCCTTCGCTTAACTCGATCAGCAGACAGTGGAGGTCGCGGACCATAGGCGCGATGCTGTCGCGCAGGAAGGGTTCCGCGCGCGGGCCCAACAGGCCGCGAGTTTCCTGGAAATGCATGCGGCGCAGCGCTTCCAGATGCTGTCCGGCAGAGTAGGAATTGCCGCGCGCCGCGCATTGGGCGGCCTCGAGCAGCCGGTCGGTGGTCTTGCCGATTGCGGAAACCACAACTACGGGATAACGGTGCAAATGATCCTTGACGATGGCGGCGGCCTGTTGGATGGCTGCGGCCGACTCCAACGAGGAACCCCCAAATTTCATAACGATCATGATTCGATGATAGGGTTCTTCCGATTAGGAACGTGTTAGACGGTCCTAAGGAAGTTATAAGCGGGACTCAGTGGCGGAAATGGCGCATGCCGGTGAATACCATGGCCAATCCCAAACGGTCGGCGGCGGCGATAACTTCCGCGTCGCGCACGGATCCGCCGGGCTGGATTACCGCCGTGGCGCCATGGCGGGCGGCTTCTTCCACGCCGTCCGGAAACGGGAAGAAGGCGTCGGAGCCGACCACCGTGCCAGCCAAGGGCAGGACGGCTTTCATGGCGGCTAACTTCACCGAATCGACGCGGCTCATCTGACCGGCGCCCACGCCGACGGTCTGGCCGGCGCGGGCAAACACGATGGCATTGGACTTCACGTGCTTGGCCACTTTCCAGGCGAATTCCAGGGCGATCCATTCTGCGTCGCTGGGGGCGCGCTGGGTCTTCACCTCGGCCGCCTGGCGATCCAGGCGCTCGGTATCGGCGGTCTGCGCCAGATAGCCGCCGGAGACGGATTTCACTACTAGAGGGTCGCTGCCGGCGGGCACTTGTATCAGGCGCAAATTCTTCTTGCCGCTCAGGACGCCTAGCGCCGCGGGGGTGAATTCGGGCGCGGCGATGCATTCCAGAAACGTCTTGGCGCATTCGCGGGCAGTGTCTTCATCCAGCGCGCGATTGAATGCGACGACGCCGCCGTAGGCTGAGACTGGGTCGCACGCGAAGGCCTGGCGGTAACTCTCCGCCAGCGCGTTTTGTTCGGCGCAGCCGCACGGGTTGGTGTGCTTGATGATGGCCGTGGCGGGTGCATCGAACTCATTCACGAGTTGCCAGGCCGCGTCGAGATCCACCAGATTGTTGTAGGACAGCTCTTTGCCCTGGATCTGCGCGGCGCCCGCGATCCCCGTGCCGCGCCGGCCATAGAGCGCCGCGGATTGATGCGGATTCTCGCCGTAACGCAGATCCATGATTTTGCCGGCGCGGATACCCAGCACGGCGGGCAGCGGAGTTATACGATCCACCTGATCCAGGCGCGCACTGATGGCGCCATCGTAATTCGCAGTGGTGTGAAAGGCTTTCTTGGCCAGTTGCCACTTAGTTTCCGGCGATAGCCCGCCACCGCTCGATTGCATTTCGGCAATGATGGCGGCATAATCCGCGGGAGAAACCACCACCGCGACATCCTGGTAATTCTTGGCGGCGGAGCGGATCATGGTGGGTCCGCCGATATCGATGTTCTCGATCAGATCGGCGAGGCTGGCGTCCGCCTTTGCGGCCACTTCCTCGAAGGCGTAGAGGTTGACGACGACCATATCGATTGGCCGAATGCCGTGGGTGGCGAGCGCCTGCATGTGCTCGGATTTGCCGCGCATGGCCAGAATGCCGCCGGTGATATTGGGATGCATGGTCTTCACGCGCCCGTCGAGCATCTCGGGGAAGCCGGTTACTTCAGAGACATCCTTTACTGGCACGCCGGACGCGCGCAACAATCGCGCGGTGCCGCCGGTAGAGATCAGTTCAGCGCCCAGAGCGGTCAGTTCGCGGGAGAACTCGGCGATGCCGGTTTTGTCGGTGACGCTGATGAGAACGGTTTGAATTTTGGACATGAAACCGCAAGTTAACATGCGTACGGCGCGCCTTGCGGCAACGCGCGCGGCTGAAGCATACTACAATCTATCGTACAGCCGCATGAGCGAAGACCACGAGTTCAAAAAACACATCGATGAAGCGTTGACGGCGTTGCAGCGCGATTTGGTTCTGGCGGGCGACGACTATGGATTTGATTCGAGCCTGCGCGGGGGAACCATCACCATCTCGTTTCACGCTCCGTCCGTCAAATTCACCGTCGCCGCAGACGATGCGACGGGCCAGATCAAGGTAGCCACTGCCTCGCGCAGTTACAAGCTGGATTGGGACATTGTGGAGAATGCCTTCGTGCACACGGAGTCACATCAGACTTTGAAGGAATTGCTGGAACTGGCTATCAGCAAGCAATTGAAGAAGGACGTGGAACTTTAGCCGCGCGTCGATGGCATTCGCCGATCAGGACCGCGCCGATCTGGGCCGCTTCGGCTACGCCCAGGAATTGTTCCGCGGCATGGGCGGGTTTTCCAACTTCGCCATCTCGTTTTCCATTATTTCGATCCTGACCGGCGCGGTGACGCTCTTCGGCTACGGGCTGGAGATGGGCGGGCCGCTGGAGATGACGCTGGGCTGGCCGGTGGCCACGGTATTCACGCTGGTGGTGGCGGCCAGCATGGCCGAGCTTTGTTCGGCGTATCCCACGGCGGGCGCGACCTATCATTGGGCGGCGGACCTAGGCGGCAAGGGCTGGGGCTGGCTGGTGGCGTGGCTGAATATTCTGGGGCTGATCGCGGCGCAGGCGGGCATCAACTACAGTTGCGCGCAATTCATTCTGCCGTTTCTGCATCTGCCTTCCACGCCTTTCAACCTGTACTGCATGTTTGCGTTCATCCTGCTGAACCAGGGCATTCTGAACCATTACGGCATCCGGCTGGTGGCGATCCTGAACGACTTCAGCGTGACGGTGCACATTGCGGGGGTGGCCGCCGTGGTGCTGGCGTTGTTCTTTTTGGCGCCGAAACATCCGGTGCCGTTTCTGTTTCATGCGGTGAACAGCAACGGGCGCTCGCCTTACTGGTGGGCATTCGTGCTGGGGTTGCTGCAGGCGCAATGGACCTACACCGGTTTCGACGCGTCGGCGCACATGGCGGAGGAGACCCACGATCCGCGGTGGCGGGCGCCCTGGGGCATTGTGCTGTCGGTGGCGGTTTCGGGCGTGGCGGGATATTTTTTGCTGATGGCGCTGACACTGGCGATTCACAGCATACCGGGCGTGCTGGGCGCCAAGGACGCGCTGGGCAATCAGATTCCGGCGGTGATCGCCATTCTGCAGCAGGCGCTGGGGGCGAAGGCGGGGAATGCCATGGCGGCGCTAGCGTCAATGGCGATGTGGTTCTGCGGGCTGGCATGCATCACGTCGGCATCGCGGGCACTGTATTCGCTGGCGCGCGATCGCGGCACGCCGTTCGCGGAGCAAGTCCGCTGGGTCAGCCCGCGGCACGGCACACCGGCGCCCTCGATCTGGCTGATTGTGATCGCATCGATGGCGGCGATGCTGTGGACGGAGGCCGTGCCGGTGGTGAGCTCTTTGAGCACGGTGGCGCTGTATCTGGCGTACACCATTCCGATCGCGCTGGCGTGGCGGGCGCGGCGGGCGGGATCGGACTGGCCGCAGCAGGCGATCTGGAGCCTGGGCGGTTTCGGCGGGCCTCTCAACGTGGTGGCAATTTTGTTCGCGGCGTTCATTTGCGTGGTGCTGATCATGCCGCCGAATCAGCTGGCGGGCGAGACGCTGGGTGGGTTGTTGGTGGGGCTGGGCGTGTTGTATGGGACCGTGGTGCGGCGGAGGTTTCAGGGGCCGGATTGGAGCCGGCATGCGGCACAGCGGTAGTTACGGGAGTGCAGGGCAAGACCACCAAAACGATGGTCTGCCCCATGCCGGTGCGAGCGCTGAAACGCGAGCGTCAGCGACCGGTCTGGCCGGACGCCCGCAGTGATCCCACCAGGAAAAATACACCGCTAACGTGCGTACCGAAACGTGCGCCATTCGCTGGGATTGCCGCGCTGACCGGTGTTATTCACGGGCCACACGCGCCAGCGTCCCGACTGCGCTCCGGTGAAATTGAAAGTGTACTTGGTCCCGTTCACCACAAACGCGGTGCCGGGTATGCCCTGCGATTCCGCGTGCCAGGCATCGTGCTCCATGTAATCCCATTCGAGTAAATAGGACAGCGCGCCCGCGGCGGGCGCCCACTTGCAGGACAGGCGGCGCGGATAACTATCGAAGAGGGCGTGGTCCGGCGGGGCAATCAATTGCGGAGCGGGCAGGGACGCATCCTCGGGATCGGGCCGCGAAATTCTGACGATCTGGCGGCGCAGACTGGGCTGATTGTCCGCGCTCACCGGCTGGCTGAAGCTCAGTTCGAAGACGCCATTTACTTCGCCGGCGCCGGGATTGAAACGCCAGTGAGACATCTGTTCCAGGACCTGCGCCTGCCACTGCGGATTATCGCTTTGCAGCGTCTTGAAATTGGCCGCCGTGCCGTCGGGATTTACGGTCAGGCGGATGTTCAAGAACGCTGATGCCGCCGGCTCGGGATTCGGCGGGATCTTGCCATCGATCAATACGGGCCGCGCGACACCGGCCGGGAGGTCGAAATTGAGCCGGGCGGTCTGGCCGGCTCGGGTCTTGTCCAAGGTGCGGAAATTAAGTTCCAGGCTGACGGGCGCGCTGGTTTCTTTGCCTGCCTGGCTGCCCGGCTGGAAACGCCAGGTTTCCACGGTTTGGACAGCGCTTTCGTCCAGGCCGAAACCAGCGCGGCGAACCACGTGAATTTTCTCCGGCAGGCCCTGCTCGTTCACCACCAGAGTCAATTTGACCGTAGCGTTCACGCCTGCGCGGCGGGCCTCGTCGGTATACGGAGGCTCGGACCTGAAGAGCACCTGTGGCGGCCGGCGGGCCCAGTCCTGCGCGGTCACAAAGGCCGCGGGAACGAGCAACGCGATCGCCACCAGCTTCATTTCAATACAAAGCGCGCACTGCCGGTTTGCCGGCCGTTTGACCCAGCGGTTCCAGGTAACGCCGTCCGCCGGCGCCCATCAAACCCATATCGGTGGGACCCTGGAACAGCAGAAAACCGCGCTCCATATAGCGTAACGCGATCTCCGGCGTGGCGGCGGGGCGCCCCAGGAACTTGCCGTGGCGCTGGCCGGCTTCCACGATACGCGTGATGGCGGCATCCAGCTTGGGATCGTCCTGGTTGCCGCGCAGTCCGAGCGAAAACGACAGATCGCTGGTGCCGATGAACAGCACGTCCACGCCCGGCGTGGCGGCGATCTCGTCGATACGTTCCACGGCGCGCGCCTCTTCGATGATGATGATCACCATCACGTTGGCGTCGGCGGAATCGTGGTACGCGGCATCGCCGGCGGGCCAGGTGGTGCGCGCCAGCACGGGACCCGATCCGCGCCGTCCCGCGGGCGGATAACGGCAGGCGGCGGCGGCTTGCGCGGCCAGTTCCGGCGTGCTGGTGAACGGGAACATCACGCCGCTCACGCCCGCATCTAGCACGCGCTTGGCGGTCCAGAGTTCGTTCACTGGCACGCGCGCGAATGTCATCGCCGGCAGGCCGCGCGTGGCCAGCACGATGTTGCGCAGCGTCTCCAGTGTGATGGGCGAGTGTTCCATCTCGACCCACAGAAAGTCGAAGCCCAGCGTGGCGGCGTGCGCGGCCACGTCCGGATTGGCGACGGTGATGGTGGCAGCCGTCACCGGCAGACCCTCACGCAATCGTTTTCTTACGGGATTTTCCCAAGGTGTGCTCATTTTCTGATCAACCAGACTTCGGCTACCTCGCAGCCGCGGCCGTTGCCGCCCAAGCCCGCTTCACGATACCACGCCAGATCCAATTCGCCTTTGGCAGTGGCGTCGCGCGGAATGTCGAACTCGATCGGCGCGACGGGTTGCGGCTTCAGCATCAGCGGATGGACCTCGATTCCATCGCCCGCCATCAGCCGGATCTTGCGGCCCGGACTGTCGCCCGCATATACCACGCGAATCCGGTATTGTGCCGACGGATCGAGCCCCGTGTAGCGCATCTGTAAAGGCTTATCGTAAAACGATTCGGCATAGGTCCACCAGGACTTCGGCCATTGCGGATGATATTCCAGGCTGGTGCTGCCGCTCACCAGGTGCGGCTGGCGCGCGGTATCGCCGAGATCGTCGTAGAAACCGCCGGGGCCGGGATCGGCCCGGTTCAGAATGCGGTCGATGGCGGAGGGATCGGCGAATTGCTTCTCCAGCCAAATGCGGTTGTTTAGCGGCACGTCGAGCGTATCCAGGCTGGCGCCGCGATCCACGCCGATGGCTTTGTAGCGCGGCACGCTCAGTTGCATCCCGATGGATTGAAACAGCGCCTCGGCCAGTTCGAAGATACGCGCGCGCCATTCTGCGGCAACAGGCTGGCTGACGGCGCGATCCAGAATTGCCGCGGCTTTCGCCGTGTCGCGTGTTTCGCGCAGCTTCTGCATGGCTTCTTCTTCAAGCGCGGTTTCGTGGAGCAGGCGCTTGCGGACGTAGGCATCGTAATAGGCGCGATAGAGCGCCTGCTGGAATCGCCAATTGCGGAGTACGGCCGGCGACGCGGCGTGCTCCATGGCTTGGAATCGGGCCAGGGTTTCGTCGACTCCCATGTTCGCAGCCAGCGGACCGTGCCAGTTGCGTTCGAGTCCCAGCAGCCCCTGCGCGAAAGTGTCCGTGAATGGATCGCCGATGAAATAGCGGCCGAACTGGCGCAGTATCTCAGTTACATCCTGATCCGGATTCCAACCTAGTGCGCTCCAGACAAACTTATTCACATCGTCGTTGGAACCTTCCGAGTAACTGATGAACCCGATGGTGGGCGGCATGAACTGGCGGAAGAGGCCGGCTTCTTCGAGCGGCCGCGGGTTGATGCTTTCGCGCGCCTCTGTCACGGCGAACGCGGGGTCCCAGTCCGGCACAGGAAATTGGCACTGCAGGTTATGCGTGATGTCCGGATAGAGGCGGATGGGATAGCGCGCAGGCACCGCGGCGCGCAGCTCCGGGAGGCTGATGCGGGTCTGCGGGCCATAGACCACGCCCGCCAGCCAAGTGGGCTGCTCATCACGCAGGATGGCGAGAAACTCGTCCAGCCATTCCTGGTTGAAGCTCTGCGGCGAGACCCACATCTGCGCCCGCGGATGGTACCGGTGCAGCACCTCGGTCTCTTTGGCCAGCAGCGCCATCAGATACTTCGGACGCGTGTGGCCGGGATCGCCGCCGGGCACGAAGACGGCGTCGACGCGCGGCAACTGCCGGAAGACTTCGCCCCATTCGCGCAGAGCGAATTCAACGGTGGCCGGATCGGAATAGTCGCGATCCATGGCCGGATACCAGATCCAGACGTCCAGGCCGTAGGCATCCAGCAGGCGCGACAGCTCGATCATCATGCGCATGGGCGGCAGTGGGAAATGCGGGCTGTCGGCGGCATCGTCGGAGCGCGGCGGGATCAGCTCCACCGCGTTGCTGCCGAATACTGCGAGGTCGCGAATGTACTGCTCGAATACCGGCACGGACCAAGCGTCGTAAGTATTCGATTTCGGACGGTAGCCCAACTGGTGCCCGCGCAGGCGGTATCGCGGCGCGCTGGTTTCGGCGAAGCCGTCGGGAAGCTGAGTGGACCCGCGCGTGATACGCAGTTCGCGGAGCAGCCGGCCGATGCCGAATAAGATGCCGCGGGAATCGCTGCCGGAGATGGCCACCTCGTGTGCGGAACTACGAATTGCGTAGCCTTCCGGCGGACCCTTAAAGCGTCGACGGCGCATCGCCTACCCCGGTTTTCCATCGCACACCGGAACGCTTCTCCACTTCATCCAGCAGCATCGCGACGGCCTTGGCTTCCTGGGCGGAGAGATCGCGCGGGGTGGTGACGGTGGAAAGGGTCAAGTCGATCGGTCGTGCGGGCCGGTGGGCGAAGAGCAGGGCGCACGTGATGACGGCCAGTCGGCGAGCCACGTTGCATTGTACCCCAGGGTCATTCGCAACGCAGCGCAACCATAGGATCAACAGCCGCCGCCCGCCGCGCCGGCAGGAAGGTGGCCAGTCCCGCTGCTATGGCCAGGCCAACCACCACCGCCGCGTAGGTCCGGAAGTCGGTCGCGGTGACGCCGTAGAGCAGGAAGGTCAGATAGCGAGTCAAAGCCAAAGCGCCAGCTACGCCCGAGAGCGTTCCCATTGCCAGCAGAAGGGCGCCTTCCTTCATCACCAGACCGAGTACGGCCGAGGGTGAGGCCCCCAGCGCCATGCGGATCCCGATCTCCTGCCGGCGCTGCGCCACCGAGAACGCCAGGACACCGTACACGCCGACGACGGCCATCAGGAACGCCGGGCTAGCTGTGGACTGGCCGATGGCGTCGTCGAGCGTCTCAAATTTTGTGAAGAGACCTGGGTGGTCCGCGTGTAGTTGATCGTGCAACGCGCGTGCGAAGGCGTCTTCACCGGCGATAGTGCGGACGATGAAGAGAAGATCCATCTCGTTCGACGGGTTCGTGTCATTGACCAAGGCTTCCGGCATGGCGGGTTGATTCAGCCCCTGGTTCTTGGTGTCAGCGACCACACCAACTACAGTCTTCCACGGTGCAGCGCGTCCTCCCATAATCTGTTTGCCGAGCGGGCTTTCGCCGGAGAAGTAGGCGCGGGCGGCGGCTTCGTTGATGACCGCAACCGTGCCGGGGTGGTGAGAGTCGTCTTCGGTGAGGAAGCGGCCCCGCAGCAGCGGGGTGCCCGCGGCCTTCAGGTAGTCCGGACCAACACCGCACACGGTGATGTTGTCGCCGCGGTGGAAAGGCTCCGGCAGCGGCCGATCGGCGCGCGAGAAAGTGATATTGTTCCACGTCGCGATCGGCGTGCACTGGGTGAGGGCGGCTGCCTCGGTGCCGGGGATACGCCGCAGATCGGTCAAGACTTCGGTGGCGAGCGCCTCGCGCACGGCGCCGGTAAGATTCGCACCGCGGATCGGGATGGACACAGTGAGGGCGTGCTCCGGCCGGAACCCGAGATGGTCGTTCCGCATGTGCCAGAGCGTTTGAAACAAGAGCGCCGCGCCGGAGAGGAGAATCACCGATAACGCTACCTCAACTGCCACGAGAGTACGCCGCAGGAGCCGGTGGCCGCTATCGGCAGCGCCTCGGCCAGCCTGCCGCAAGACCGCGTGCGGGTCAACCCGTCCGGCCTGGAGGAGCGGAATGCCGCCGAAAATCAAAGCCGTCGCCACGGAGACCAGCAGAGCGACCGCGAAGACGCGAAGATCGGTGGTGACTTCGCTCAATCGCGGCAACTCGCCAGCGGCGAAATGCACGAAACCGCGCAGCGTGGTGGTTACAAGAATCATGGCGGCGGCAGTGCCGACGGCGATCAGGAGCGCGATTTCGGTAAGCAACTGGCGCGCCAGGCGCGCACGGCCGGCGCCTACCGCCGCCCTCACAGCCAGTTCACGGGCGCGGGACGCCCAGCGGGCCAGCAGGAGATTGGCGACGTTGGCGGACGCGATGGCCAGCAGGCAGCCGGACGCAGCCATCAGAATGAACAGGAGCGTGCGAACGTTGCCGGCGCGATGCTCCTGCAGCGACTCGAGCACGAGGTCATCCGCGCGGAATAATTGCGGAAGATCCGCTTTGCTGGCGGCGTAAAGAGTCTCAAGATCGGCGCGGGCCTGCTCCATTGTGACGCCGCGCTTGAGGCGCCCGAAGACAGCCCAGGTGTACATGCTGCGATCACGATGGCTGGCAGTGGGGGAGACGGGCAAGGTGGTGAGAAGGTCGATCTTGGCGTCCACGGGGAAGATGAACGACCGTGGCAGTACGCCGATCACCGTGTAAGGCTGGCCGTCGAGGGTGATGGTGGAACCAGGAATATAGCGCCGCGCGTGGAAGCGATCCTGCCAGAATTCGTTCGTAAGCAGGACGGTTTTGGGGCCGTTCGGGAGTTCCTCTTCCGCGCGGAACGTACGGCCGAGCGCGGGCGCGATAGCAAACGTATCCAGGAAATTGGCCGAAACGCGGACGGCGTGCACCTCGGCGGGATCCGGTCCGCCCAGCACCATGATCCTCCCAGGGTTGGCCTGAGTGGCGGCGAGATTCCGGAAAACCCGATTATCGCGGCGCCAGGCCACGTAATCGGGCGAGGGAACGAATTCGGCGACGCTGGGAAAACGGATGGCCACCCAGACGAGTTGGGAGGCGCCGGCATAGGGCAGGGGACGCAGGAATATCGTATCGGCGATGCTGAAGACGGCGGTTGTAGCGCCGATTCCCAGCGCCAGTGAGAGAACTGCCGCCGTGGTGAATATGGGCTCGCGGCGCAGAATGCGGGCGGCGTAGCGCAGGTCCTGCCAGAATCCGGCGAATTTGCCTCGGCCGCCCGCCGCGCGCGTGCGTTCGAGGACCAGCGCACGGTTTCCGAACGAGCGACGTGCTTCCACTTCGGCCTGCTCGCGCGTCCTGCCTCGCTCCATCAATTGCCTGGTTTCGATTTCCAGGTGCGCCTGGAACTCTTCTTCGAGATCGGCATCGGTTGCCGGTTTGGGAAAGAATCGCTGCCACATGGGTTCACTCCTTCACCGGTTTCATGGTACGGGCCACCGCGCGCACCAGTTGTTTCCATCGGGATTGTTCCGCGATCAGTTGACGCTTGCCCTTGGGCGTGAGCCGATAATAGCGGGCGCGGCGGTTGGCCTCCGACATGCGCCACTCCGAGGCCAGCCAGCCCCGGCGTTCCAGGCGATGCAGCGCGGGATAGAGAGAGCCATGCTCGATCCGTAGCGCCTCCTCGGAGCGCGTGCGGATCGCCTGCCCGATGCCGTGGCCATGTTGGGGTCCCCATTGCAGCACCTGGAGGACGAGAAGGTCGAGTGTGCCCTGCATGAGTTCGATACGGTCAGGCATGGCTTGTACTATAGCAGATCGTCTACCAGAGTGCTTCTACCATAAAAGCTGCGGGACTGAAGTCCCGCGCGGGCTGAAGCCCGCCCCCCCCAGTTGTGCGGTTATGATTTACATATGCCTGAAAATGCCAGCGAGCGCCCAATGGGCTTCTCCACACGCTCTCTTCACGCCGGTCAAAAGCCCGACCCGGCCACCGGCGCGCGCGCCGTCCCGATCTACCAGACCACTTCGTTCGTCTTCGAGAACAGCGATCACGCCGCCGAGTTGTTTGCCTTGCAGCGCTTCGGCAATATCTACACGCGCATCATGAACCCCACCACTGCGGTCTTCGAGGAGCGCGTGGCGGCGCTCGAAGGCGGCATCGGCGCGCTGGCCACCGCCAGTGGACAGGCCGCGCAGTTCCTGGCCATGAGCAGCCTGATGCAGCCGGGCGACGACGTAGTGGCTGCCAGCACTCTGTACGGCGGCACTTATACGCAGTTCGACGTCAGTTTCCGCCGCCTGGGGTTCAATGCCATCTTCGTGGAGCCGGACGATCCGGAGAACTTCCGTCGTGCCATCACACCGCGCACGCGGGCCATCTATGGCGAGACCATCGCCAACCCGCGCATGAATATCCTGGATATCGAAAGAGTCGCGGCCATCGCGCACGAGCACCACGTACCGCTGATCGTGGACAACACCATGGCGTCGCCGTACCTGTGCCGCCCCATCGAATACGGCGCGGATATCGTGCTGCACTCCGCCACCAAGTTCCTCGGTGGCCACGGCAACTCCATCGGTGGCGTGATCGTGGATAGCGGCCGGTTCCCCTGGACGTCCGGCCATTTTCCGCAGCTCACTGAGCCCAGCCCGGGCTATCATGGCATGCGCTTCACGGAGACGTTCGGCGAACTGGCCTTCATCATCAAGGCGCGCGTCGAAGGCCTGCGCGATTTTGGGCCGTGCATGAGCCCGTTCAACTCGTTCCTGTTTATTACCGGCATCGAAACGCTGAAGCTGCGCATGGACGCGCACAGCCGCAATGCCCAGGCGGTCGCGGAGCATCTGGAGAAGAGCCCATACGTGTCGTGGGTGAAATATCCGGGGCTGGCGTCCAGCCCGTATCACGCGCTGGCGCAAAAATACTTGCCGCTCGGCTGCGGCTCCATCCTGACGTTTGGCATCACAGGCGGCCTGGAGGCTGGGCGCCGTTTCATCGATTCCGTGCAACTGCTCTCGCACCTGGCCAACATTGGCGATGCGAAAAGCCTGGTGATTCATCCAGCCTCCACCACGCATCAGCAGTTGAACGACGAGCAGCAGCTTTCGGCCGGCATCACCAAGGACCTGATCCGGGTGTCGGCCGGCATCGAAGACGTGGAGGATATTATTTGGGATCTGGACCAGGCGTTACAAGCCTCGCAGGCGGCATGAGCGGCGAAGTTGGCAGCACGTCGCCGGTGCTCGGCACCCGCTTCGCCACTACGGCGGAGCAGCACTTGCGCATACTCAAACGATATCGGCGGATCGCGATGGTAGGGCTCTCGGCGAACCCTTACCGGCCGAGCAACTTCGCGGCGCGGTATATGAGGGCGGCGGGTTACCGGATCTCTCCGGTCAACCCCCGCGAGCGGGAGATACTCGGGCTGCCGTGTTATGCCTCGCTCGCCGGCGTGCCGCCGCCAGTCGAGATCGTAGATATCTTTCGCGAGCCTGCCGCCGTGCCGGGGATCGTGGAAGAAGCCATCGCTGTGGGTGCGAGAGTAATCTGGATGCAGCTGGGCGTGATTCATGAACCAGCCGCCACGCGGGCGCTGGAGGCGGGTTTGGAAGTGGTGATGGATCGCTGCGTGAAGATCGAGCATGCGCGGTTCTTTGGCGGGCTCAGCACGCTGGGCCTGAACGCGGGTGTGCTCACCGCGCGCAAGCCGCGCTAACGTATTCTCTTATAGTCCGTCTATAAGAGATGTATGGCATCCTCCGAAACCGAACTTCTGCAAGGCACGCTGGATTTGTTGATTCTGAAGTCCGTGGCGCTCCAGGAATTGCATGGCATGGGCATCGCGCGCCGCATCGCCCAGATCACCAACGACGCGTTCGAGGTGAAAGCCGGCTCTCTTTTCCCCGCGCTGCATCGCATGGAACAGGCGGGCTGGCTCACCTCGTCCTGGGGAGAATCGGAGACCCTGCGGCGCGCTCGTTTCTATCGCCTCACTAAGTCCGGCCGGCGGCAGCTCGAGCAGGAATCCGAGCGGTGGGAGCGGATCGCGGCAGCCATGGCCAGTGCTTTGCGGGCAACATAGGCGGCTTATGATCGGGCAATTCAGCGCGTTCTGGCGCAACATATTTCGCCGCCGCCGTCTCGAGTCCGAACTCGACGAGGAAATCCGCGGCTACGTCCAACTGCTGGCGGCGGAAAAGATGCACCGCGGAGTGGCGGCCGGCGAGGCGCTCCGCCAAGCTCGCTGTGAGGTGGGCATTGAGCGGGTCAAGGAGAATGTGCGCGACATCAGAATTGGAGTCTCCATGGATACGCTGATGCAGGATCTTAGATATGCGCTGCGGACGCTGACCAGGAATCCCGGCTTCTACGCCGTGGCGATCCTGACACTGGCGCTGGGTATCGGCGCGAACACGGTTATCTTTACCGTCGTGAATGGCGTTTTGCTCAAGCCGCTGCCGTATCCCGAGCCGGATCGGTTGTTCATGCTATGGGAGTCGGATCTCCACGGCGGACCGCCCGGCTCCGTAGCACCGGCGAATTTCGTCGACTGGCGGCAGCAGAACCAATCCTTCGCCAAGATGGCGGCCATCGACGCTTATCCCGACTACATTCTGAGTGGCGCCGGCGAGCCGCGCCGCCTAACCGGAGCCGCGGTCACCGCGGATTTCTTCTCCTTGTTCCAGGTGCGCATGCGCCTCGGCCGCGATTTCCTACCCGAAGAAGACACCGCCGGCCGCAGTCACGTCGCCCTGCTCAGCTACGATACCTGGCAGCATTACTTCGGCGGACGCCCCGATATCATTGGCGCCGCGATCGATCTCAACAATGCGTCATATACCGTAGTCGGCGTATTGCCCAGCGATTTCCTGTTCGTCGGCCGCGCCGTCGATTTCGGTATGCGCCCCAAATTCGACATCTGGACTCCCATGGGCCTGCCCACCCCCCTGGAGGCCTGGCAGCGCCACACCCACCCCCTGGCCGTCTTCGCGCGTCTCAATCCCGGCGTGGCCTTGCCCCAGGCCCAGGCCGATCTAAACCGCATCGCCGCCAGCCTGCGCCAGCTTTATCCCGAGGCGAATAAGACCAGCGGCATCCTGGCCGAGCCGCTAGCCTCTCACGTAGTGGGTGACGTCCGCCGCGCGCTTTTCACGCTCCTGGGCGCCGTCGGCATGGTGCTGCTGATCGCCTGTGCCAACATCGCCAATCTGTTGCTGACCCGCGCCGCTGCCCGCCGCAAAGAAATTGCTGTGCGCATCGCTTTAGGCGCCGGCCGTTCCCGGATCGCGCGCCAACTGGCGACTGAAAGCCTGGTGCTGACCGCTGCCGGTGGACTGCTCGCGCTGCTGCTGGTGATCTTTAGTGTCCCCGCACTGGTCCGTCACCTGCCCGCCGATCTGCCGCGCACTGCCGAAATCGCCGTGGACGGGCGCGTGCTCGCCTTCACTACCGTGCTCTGCATTTTGACCGGCCTCCTTTTCGGCCTGGTTCCGGTGCTGCAGACCCGTCTGGTCGCCGCCGCCGACTCCCTCAAACAGGGCGGCCGCGCCATCGCCGGCGCGCAGTCCCGCATGCGCAGCGCTCTCATCGTGGCCCAGGTCGCCACCGCGCTCATCCTGCTGACCGGCGCCGGCTTGATGGCTAAGAGTTTCTGGAAACTGGTGCGCATCTCGCCCGGCTTCCGCGTCGAGCACCTGCTGACCGCCCGCATCTCTCTTCCGCCGCACTACACCAACGCCAACACCTTCGGCACGGGCAAGCACCCGCGCATCGCTGCCTTCGAACGCGACCTGGCGGAACGCGCGCGCGCCATCCCGGGAGTCCTCTCGGTTGCCTTTACCTCCTACCTGCCGCTGGCCGGCACGAACAACTTCTGGGCATTTACCATCGAAGGCCGCCCCGCCAAGCCCGTCGGTGTCTACGACCTGGCCCAATACCGGCCGGTGAGCGCCGGCTATTTTGATACCATCGGCATCCCCATCGCGCGCGGCCGCGCCTTCGACTCACGGGATCGCGACGACGCACCCCCGGTCGTCATGATCAACGTGTCCATGGCGCGCGTCTTCTGGAAAGGCGAAAACCCCGTCGGGCAGCGCTTACGCTTCGGCGACAATATCTGGCGCATGATCGTCGGCGTCGTAGGCGATGTACGCCACAAAGGTCTCGCCGAGCAGCCCGCGCCGGAAATCTACCTGCCGTACGGCCAGGCGCCCAACGTGGAGGCTCGCCCCACCATCGTCCTTCGTACCGCCGTCGAACCTGAGCAGGTAGGCAACGCCTTACGGCATGCCCTGGCCGCCGTGGATGCCGGCGTGCCCATGGATCAGATCGAAACTATGACCCAGATCGTCTCCGCTTCCGTGAGCCAGTCGCGATTCCGCACGGCCCTGCTGGTGACGTTCGCATTTCTGGCCCTGTTTGTGGCCTCCATCGGACTATATGGTGTCATGAGCTACCTGGTCAGCCAGCGGACCCGCGAGTTCGGTATCCGCATGGCGTTGGGTGCCAGCCGCGGCGCCGTTCTGCGGCTGGTGCTGGGAGAGGCAACTAAAATGGTGGGCCTCGGGATCGGCCTGGGATTGCTGGGATCCGCGCTGTTGGCGCGCTTCATCGCCGGCTTGCTCTATGGCGTCGGCCCATTCGATGCCGTCACGCTGGCCGGGGTTTCGATGCTGCTGGCCGCGGTGGCCCTGGCGGCCAGCTATCTGCCGGCGCATCGGGGAGCGAGGGCCGATCCGATGGATTCTTTGAGATACGAATAGGGCTACTGAGCCGTCAACTCGAACCGGTGCGGCTTGGCCTGGGCGGCGGCGCGCTGTTCGGTGACCAATTCCGCGTCGAGCGCATCAATCGCGTCCATGGCAGGCTGTTTTCTATCCGCTTGCACTTCCGCCAGCGGCACCTGTATCTGGCGCCAGCGCGCGAAGTGCACGGTGTTGTGCTTCAGGGTCAAGTCGTGGACCGCCGCGGCTTGCGCGGCCATCGGCGTCGGCAACGCGGCCAGGTTCACGCCTGCTGCCAGTTCCTCTTTGGTGAAGCTGCCGACTGTGGCGTCGTCGATCTTCAGCGTATAGCGGGCGGCGGTGAGGCCCGTCACTCTTAGAGACTCCTGGTCCAAGGCTTCCATGAAGTCCGAAACCCGCAGCGCCAGCGCCACGGCGGTGTCTTTCATGTCCACGGCCATGGGTAGCGCGTCATCCGTTTGCGACCAGGCGACGCGATTTCCCGCCGTCAGATCGGTAACGTGCGCGTTGGTGGCGCCGACCACTTTGGACCCGGCTGCGTCGATCTCCACCGACGCAACGGTAGCCGGTGCATGCCAGGCTTTTAAGAGGGCTTCGGCCATCAACAGGTGACCGGCCGGTCCCGGATGCACGCGGTCCGGCACCAGTTTCTTGGCGCCGTCGGCATCCAGCTTGTTGGCTTTCTCCAGCGCCGCGACTACCGGCGTGTTCATGTCCGCCAGTGTCAGTTTCTCCTTTTCGGCGAGTTCCTTCACGAATTCGCCGTAACGCGCCATTACTTTGTTGTAGCCGCCTTCGAAATTGGGCGCGCGCGTGACGTCATCAAACGGGGATGGTTCGATCACGGTAATGCGAATCCCGGGCAGCGCCTCTTTGGTGCTTTGAATGATGTGTTGATAGCCTGCCGCGTAGGTTTCGAAGATTTGCCGATCGAATGCGCGATAGCTGCCGTCGTTCATGCCTAGCATGATGGTCATCACGTTGGGCTTGTATGCGAAAACATCGCGCGGCAGACGCACATCGATGGGTCCGCCACCGCCGCCTGTCACGCGGTCGCCGCCCCATCCGGAATGCACGAACGTCACACGCATCTGGGGAAAACGGGTGACCACGTACGTCTCGACAAACGTGGTGTACAACCGCTGGTCCGTAATGCTATCGCCATAGAAAACGACGCGGTCTCCGTCGTTCAGATAAAAGCCGGTTTGGGCCGGGGCCGCTTGGAAGCAGAGCAGGGAAAGCAGACCGAGCAGCGCGGCTCGCCTTGAGATTTGCATGAGACTAATGATAACTTCCGGCGGGGATCGGTGTGCCCAACATTCCGGGATAACCGCCGGGATCGATTCCGAGCAACCGCAGCGCCGTAGGAGCAATGTCGCGCTGATGGCGGGCTGCGGGATCGTGGGCCTCGCCGAGGGGCGGCGTGTCGGGTCCAACTATCGCCAGCCAGATCTGATCGGCGCCCGCAACGTCCTTGCCGTGACTGTGCCAGTCGTCGAGAGTGCTGCCGCGGCCGTGGTCGCAGGTCACCATCAGGGTCGTCGCATTGCGGTACGCCGGCGAGATCTGCAGCCAGCTCCAGAGATCCTCGAGGGCGGCGTCCAGGAACTGGATGGAGGTGAGCACGCGGTCGTAGCGCCGCGCGTGGGCCCAGTCGTCGGTTTCGTCGAACGAGATAAAGAGGAGGCGCGGACGGACGCTTTTCAGATACTCCATGGCCAGCCCGAACGTGAATGCATCGTGGCGGGCGCTATCGTCCAGGTAACGCGCCTGCATTTGCAGCTTGTTAAGTTCGGCTACGCGCGGATTCTCCGGAAGCGCGGATGGCTCGTACCCCGCGTTGATGAAGATTTCGCCGCGGCGGCTTTCGGCGATCCAGTGAAATGCATCCCAGGAAGCGAAGACGGCTACTTTCTCCTTCGGCAGCTTCCACTGCTGCTTCACGAACTGGAAGAAGCTGGGCGTGGGATTCTGCACCGGATCGTTGCCGTGGATCAGGTCATCCTGCGCGCGGCCGGTCAGAATTTCGGAGTAGCCGGGATACGAAACGCGGTAGCTGTTGGTTACCTGCACGGAGCTGCCCTTGTTCACGTTGCCCAGCACGATACCGCGCGGCGCCAGCGTGCCCCAGAAGAACGGCAGCAGGGCCAGACGGCGGTCTTCCGGCTGGGGTTTCCACAGCCGGTCGCGCAGCTCCGGCGCGCCGGTTTCCGTCATGCCGGCATCTTTGGCGTTCATCAGCAGCGGATCGATGCCGGTGAACAGATCCTGCCAGCGCAGGCCGTCGGCGGTGACCAGGATCAAATTCTTGGTTCTGTGCGCAGGAGCGGCCAGGGCTGCGGCGGCAGCGCCGGCGGCAAGGAATCGGCGTCGGGTCACTGGGCCGATGATAGCAGGAGCATTTCGCTATCAGCTAGTCTGGTATGGATGCTTAAAGCCACGATTGCCCTGATGGCCCCGTTGAGCCTGTTGGCGCATGACTTGATGCCGGTTCCGGCAAAGATTCAGGCAGGCGAAGGCCGCCTGCGCATCGACCGCAATTTTTCGTTCATCCAGTTGAGCGGCTATCGCGAGGCGCGCCTGGAGGCCGCCGCGGCGCGGCTGGTCGAATATGTGTCGCGCAAGACCGGCATTCCCATGAATCCGGGCGTTGCCGGCCAGCTTCCCACTCCGGCCTTGATCGTCTATTGCGATCATGCCGGCGCGCCAGTGCAGACGGCGCAGGAGGATGAATCGTATCGGCTGGTGGTTACGGCGATGGGCGCCAAGTTGGATGCTCCCAATCCGCTGGGCGTGCTGCGCGGCATGGCGACTTTCCTGCAACTGGTGGATCTGGACGCGACCGGCTTCGGCGTGCCGGCAGTCACCATCGAAGACCATCCGCGTTTCCCCTGGCGCGGCCTGATGCTGGATGTTTCCCGTCACTGGATCCCGCTGGAAGACGTGAAGCGCACGCTCGACGCCATGGCGGCGGTGAAGCTGAACGTATTTCATTGGCACCTCTCGGAGAACCAGGGATTCCGCATCGAGAGCAAACTATTCCCCAAGCTGCAAGGGATGGGTTCCGACGGCGATTACTACACCCAGGACCAGGCGCGCGAAGTGATTGCTTACGCGCATGACCGGGGCATTCGCGTAATACCGGAATTCGATATGCCGGGTCACGCCACCGCGTGGTTCGTGGGCTATCCCGAACTGGCATCCGCGCCCGGCCCGTATCAGATCGAGCGGCAGTGGGGAGTCTTCGATCCGGCCATGGATCCAACGCGCGAGGAGACCTACAAATTCCTGGATGCTTTCATCGGCGAAATGGCGGCGTTGTTTCCCGGCCAATATTTCCATATCGGCGGCGACGAAGTGAACGGCAAGCAGTGGGATGGCAGCGCGCGCGTCCAAGAGTTCAAACGCGCGAACGGTTTGCAGAGCAACGAAGCCTTGCAGGCTTACTTCACGCGGCGAGTGCAAGCCATCGTTACCAAACACGGTAAGAAAATGATCGGGTGGGATGAAGTTCTGACTCCCGACATGCCGCATGACATTCTGGTGCAATCGTGGCGCGGGCAGAAGGCGCTGGCCGACGCGGCGCGGCAGGGAGTCAGCGGCATTCTTTCAAACGGATATTACCTGGATCTGTATTACTCGGCCGCGCATCATTACGCGGTCGATCCCCTGGGCGCGGATGCCGCGAATTTGACGGATGCGCAGAAAAAGCTGGTGCTGGGCGGCGAGGCTTGTATGTGGTCGGAGTTCGTGACGCCGGAACTGCTGGATCTGCGGGTCTGGCCGCGCATGGCGGCCATCGCCGAGCGCCTCTGGTCGCCGCGGAATGTCACGGACGAAGCGGATATGTACCGGCGGCTGGAGGCAGTCAGCCGCGACCTGGAGTCGGTTGGTGTGAAGCACGTTTCGACCTACGACAGAACACTGGAGCGTCTGGCGGCGGGCGGGCCGTCGGAGCCGGTGCGTGTGCTGGCGGGGGTGGTGGAGCAGGTGAAAGATTACGCGCGCGGCGAGGCGCGTCCGTACACCAGCTTCAGCCCGCTTAACCGGCTGGTGGATGTGGTGCAGCCGTTCGGCGCGGATGCGCAGCAGTTCGCCGCGCTGGTGGATCGCCGCAAACCCGAAGACCTGCCCAAGATCCGCGAATGGCTGACGTTGTGGCGCGATAACGATGCGCGCCTCGCGCCCGTGATGGCGCGTTCCGCGCTGCTGGCGGAGAATGCGGAGCTTTCGAAGGATCTGTCCGCCATTGCAGCGGCCGGCTTGCAGGCTTTTGATCGAGTGCAGGGTACCGTGCCTCGCGCGGCGGGCTGGTTCGAGGCACAAACGGCTCTACTGGACCGCGCCCAGCACGCTCATGGCGAGTTGCTGCTCAGCGTGGCGCCCCCCATACGCAAACTGATCGAAGCTGCGCGGTAACTGGAGTCCGCCTCCCGACGCGCGCTGCTATAATCACTTCTGCATGGATGAAAAAGAGCGCGCCCGGGCGTTAGAACTTACTCTGGGGCAAATCGAAAAGCAGTTCGGCAAAGGCTCCATTCTGCGGTTGGGAGCCAAGGATGCCATCGTTCCCGTCTCGGTCATTTCCACGGGATCTATTTCACTCGACTCCGCGCTGGGCGTTGGAGGTTTTCCGCGCGGCCGCATCAACGAGATCTACGGACCGGAGTCGTCGGGCAAAACCACCATCGCGCTGCAGGTGGTCGCCGAAGCCCAGAAAAAGGGCGGGATGGCGGCATTTATCGACGTGGAACATGCCCTGGATCCGACGTATGCGCGCAAACTGGGAGTGGACGTAGACAACTTGTTGGTCTCGCAGCCGGACTACGGCGAACAGGCGCTGGAGATCACCGGCGCGCTGATCGCCTCTGGTTCCATCGATGTGCTGGTGGTGGATTCGGTGGCCGCCCTGGTGCCCAAGGCGGAACTGGATGGGGAAATGGGCGACAGCCACATGGGCGTGCAGGCACGCCTCATGTCGCAAGCGCTGCGCAAGCTCACCGGCGTGGTATCGCGATCGAAGACCTGCCTCATTTTCATCAACCAGATTCGCGAGAAGATTGGCGTGATGTTCGGCAATCCCGAGACCACCACCGGTGGCCGCGCGCTGAAGTTCTATTCCACCATCCGCCTGGACATCCGGCGCATCGCGGCCATCAAGGATGGCGATGCGGTGGTGGGGAATCGCACCAAGGTGAAGGTGGTGAAGAACAAGGTGGCCTCGCCTTTCCGCGAGGCCGAGTTCGACATCATTTACGGCGAAGGCATCTCCAAGGAAGGCGATCTGATCGACCTGGGCGTGGCGCAAAACGTCATTGAAAAGAGCGGGTCGTGGTTCAGCTACAAGGGCGACCGCATCGGCCAGGGCCGCGAAAATTCGCGCCAGTTCCTGAAAGACAACGCCGACATACGCGCGGCGATCGACGTCGAGCTGCGGCGCCAGTTGGGCCTGATCAAGGCGGACACGGAAGCTAAGCCCGCGCCGCCCCCGGAATCCGCGCCCAAACCGAATGCGGCTGCCACGGCGCGCCGCTGACGAGACCGGCCTGCCCCCCACGGCACAAACGGTACAATAAGAAGTAACGATGCGAGGCACGCGTTGGCTCATTTGGCTCATTCTCGCGTCCATCGTCCTGATTGTGGGCGGGGTCACGGCAACCTACCGCAGGCAGAACCGGGAATGGCGGGAGCAGGCGCCTGCCAAGCCGCTGGCCATGGCCGCGGACCTCACTTCGGCGGCGACGGACTGGACGTGGGTGGAGACTTCGGAACCGCCGGAGAGCCGCACGGTCTGCTTCATTCGCGCCAAGGACGCACGGCAGGCCAAGGATTCCAACCACATCGTGCTGGAAAAGGTGGAATTGCGCCTGCCCTCCATGCACGGACCGAACTACAACCTGGTGCACAGCAACCACGCCGAGTACAATCAATCGGACAAGCGTATGTACTCGGATGGCGACGTGGACATCACACTGGCCGTGCCCAACGAAGGGCAGCCCAAGCACACGCTGGTTTCCATCCACACTTCGGGTGTAACGTTCGACAGCGGCACCGGCAAGGCGAATACCGACCGCTTGACTAAATTCAAATTCGAAAATGGCGACGGTCAGGCCGTAGGCTCATCCTACGATCCCAATACGCGCGAACTGCTCCTGAACAGTAAAGCGGAGTTGCAGTGGAACCCGCCCGGTCCACACGCCAAGCCCATCAAGATCGAATCCAATCGGGTGATTTATCGCGAGAACCTGCAAGGTGTCTGGCTGATAGGCTGGGCCAAGATGACGCGCGATAATACTATCGTAGAGGCCGGCGATACCACGATCGCGCTGCAGGACGATTCGATTCACCACATCGATGCGCAAAAGGCGCACGGCACGGACTCGTATCCCAACCGCAAGCTGCAATATGGCGCCGATCATCTTTCGGTGGATTACGGCGATACCGGCGAGGTGGAGAAGATCACGGGCGATGGAAATGCGCGGCTGGTGTCGGCGTCGGAAGGTTCGCAGGTGATCGCCACCGGCGACAAGGTGGAGCTGAGTTTCGCGGACTCGAACGGCGAAGCCACCCTGACCGAAGCTCTGGTGACGGGTCACGGGTACCTGGAATCGAAGCCCGACCCCAACGCGCCGCCCACGCCGGGCAAGGATCCGGCCGAGACACGCATTCTGCGCAGCGAAGCCATCCAGATGAAGATGCGTTCCGGTGGGCGCGAACTGGCCAGCCTGGAGACGCACGCGCCGGGTGAACTCGAGTTCCTGCCCAATCACGCCGGCCAGCGGCATCGCAAGTTTGCCGGTGATCACATGTTCATCACCTACGGCGCGCAAAACCGCATACAGACTTTCACCGCCGACAACTGCCGTACGGTGAGCGATCCCACGCCTGAGGAGATCGCCAAGAAGCATCCCGTCACCACGACAACCGTAAGCAAGAATGTTTCGGCCACCTTCGACCCGAAGACCAGCCAGTTGGCGCGCATGGAACAGTGGGGCGACTTCTCCTACGAATCGGGCGACCGCAAAGCGCGCGCGGACCGCGGCATTCTGGAGCAGGTGGACAACCGCATTACGCTCGATCGGCACGCGCGCATGTGGGACTCGACGGAGAACACCAACGCCGACCGCATTGTGCTGGACGAAAAGAGCGGTAACTTCGTCGCCGAGGGCCACGTCAATACCAGCCGTATGCCGGACCAGCAAAAGAAGCCGGATCAGCAGCAGAAGAAGGGCGACTCGGCGATGCTTTCGAGCGATGATCCGCTGCAGGCGGTGGCGGGCAAGATGGCGTCTTCGAATCACAATAAGCTGGTGAAGTACGATGGCCAGGCAGTGCTGTGGCAGGGCACCAACCGCATCCAGGCGGACCACGTGGAGATTGACCGCGAGAAGCGTTCCATCCTGGCGGACGGCCACGTGGTGACGCAATCGCGCGAAGAGCAGAAGAAGGACGATCCGCAGCCGGCGCCGGCCAACCCGGCCCCACCGGTCTTCACGCTGGTGAAAGCCCCGCACATGATATATACAGATCAAGACCGGCTGGCGCATTACTCGGGCGGGGTCCTGTTGGATCGCGCCGGCCTGCGCATGAAAGCGGTGGATTTGCGGTCGTGGCTGGCGGAGGAAGGCGCGGACAACCGGCTGCAGAAGGCGTTTGCCGACGGCAGCGTGGAGATCGTGCAGACGGGACCGATTCGCACGCGGATCGGCACCAGCGAACACGCCGAATACTATACTGATGACGACAAAATCGTGCTGCGCGGCGGCGACCCGCATATGAACGACAGCATCCGTGGCGATACGCGCGGCGCCGAGCTGATCTACTATTCCGACGACGATCGGCTGCTCGTCAACGGCTCGCCGGCCAAGCCCGCTATGAGCCATATCCGCCGCAAACATCAATGAGCAAGCTGGAAACCCGGGAAATCTCCAAATCGTACCGCAGGCGCAAGGTGGTCGACGGCGTCACCGTGAGTGTCGACCAGGGCGAAGTAGTCGGCCTGTTAGGTCCCAATGGCGCTGGCAAGACGACTTCGTTCTACATGATCGTCGGGCTGATCAGTCCGGATTCCGGCTGCATCCTGGTGGATGGCGCGGATATTACATCACTGCCGATGTACAAGCGCGCGCGCAAGGGCATCAGCTACCTGCCCCAGGAAGCCAGCGTGTTCCGCAAGCTGACGGTGGAGGACAACCTGATGGCGGTCCTGGAGACGCTGCCGCTGCGCAACCACGAACGCCGCGAGCGCCAGGAGCACCTGATCGAGCAGCTTGGCCTGGAGAAGGTGCGGCGCAGCCAGGGATATATGCTTTCGGGCGGCGAGCGGCGGCGCGTGGAGATTGCGCGCTCGCTGGTGATCAACCCCAACTTTCTGCTGCTGGACGAGCCTTTTTCGGGCATCGATCCGATTCAGGTAGGCGAAATCCAGCACATCATCTTCGATCTGAAGCGGCAGGGCATCGGGATTCTGGTGACGGATCACAACGTGCGCGAGACGCTCATGGTGACCGACCGGGCGTACATCATCGACAACGGGCGGATCTTCCGCGGAGGCAGTCCGGAGGCGCTGGCGCGCGATCCGGAAGTGAAGCGCGTGTATCTGGGCGAGTCCTTCAGCTTGCAGATTTAGCAGGCCGGTTCTATACGCCCCAGCAGTAATCCTCCACGGCTTTCTCCACCGAATCATCCTGCTCCGTAAGTCGCATCAACTCCAGCCGGATAGCATCCACCAACGCATTCCAACTCGCCACAATAACATTGTCGGAAACACCCACGGTAGACCAACTCTTGCGGTGGTCGGACCATTCTATCAGCACCCGCACCTTGGCTGCCGTGCCTTTCCGCGGCTCCAGCACGCGCACCTTGTAATCGGTCAGCCGCACGCCGGCCATCTGCGGATAGACGGTAGACAGGCATTTGCGCAGGCAGAGATGCAGCGCGTGGAATGGGCCATTACCGGTGGCGGTGGCGGAATGCACCGAATCCCCCGCGCGCACCGTGATGTTGGCCGTGGAGCGGGAGTCTCCGATGGCGGACGACTTAGTCGTCACTTCGTAACCTTCCACTTCGAAGAAATGCGTGCCGGGATTGAGCGCTTCGCGCACCAGTAACTCAAACGTGCCTTCGGCGGCTTCCAGTTCGTAGCCTTCGTACTCCATCTGCTTGATGCGCTCCAGTAACTCGCGGCGGGCGTCTTCGTCCAGCCGTCCTGCCAGCCCGTGCTGCTTTAACTTATATAAGATGTTGCCGCGGCCGGATAGATCGCTGACCAGCACCCGCTGGCGATTGCCCACGGCTTCTGGTACCACGTGCTCGTAGGTGGAAGATTCTTTCAAAACCGCGGAGACGTGCACGCCGCCCTTATGCGCGAAAGCGCTGTGACCCACGAACGGCTGATTGTTGGGCAGCGGCAGGTTGGCCAGCTCCGCCACGAAGCGCGACACATTCGAAAGACTCATGAGCTTGTCCTGCCCTATGGCGGTGTGGCCCAGCTTCAGCTCCAGGTTGGCGATGATGGAACAGAGATTGGCATTGCCGCAGCGCTCGCCGTAGCCGTTGATGCAGCCCTGCACGTGCGTGGCGCCGGCTTCCACGGCCGCCAGTGTATTGGCTACGGCCAAGTCGGAATCGTTGTGCGTGTGGATGCCCACAATGCCGTCGAAGCGCTTGCGCACATCGGCGACAATCTCCACCAGGCGCGCGGTCAGCGTGCCGCCGTTGGTGTCGCACAGGCAGAGCACGGTGGCGCCCGCATTCTGGGCGGCTTCCAAGGTGCGCAGGGCGAACGCCGGATTCGAATTGTAACCGTCGAAGAAATGCTCGGCATCGTAGACCACTTCCTTGCCGCGGGCTTTCAGATAGGCGACGGTTTCGCCGATCAGCTTCAGGTTCTCCTCTTCGGTAATGCCCAGGGCGCGCGCGGTGTGCAGATCCCAGCTCTTGCCGAAGATGGAGACTACCGGCGTGCCGGCGGCCACTAGCGATTGCACGCTGCGGTCCTCTTCTACTGTGTGGCGGGCGAAGCGCGTGGCGCCGAAGGCCGTCAACTTGGCGTGTTTCAGATTTAGCTCGGTTTGGGCGCGCGCGAAGAAGTCTTTATCCTTCGGGTTCGAACCCGGCCAGCCGCCCTCGATGTAATCGATGCCTAAGTCATCCAGCTTCTGGGCGATGAGTAACTTGTCGTCGACGGAAAACGAGATGGATTCGCCTTGCGTGCCGTCGCGAAGGGTGGTGTCGAAGGTAAAGATCTTCATACTATGCTACCGGTACTCCGGCCTCTTTCTTGCGTTTCAGGAACGTCATCATTTCGCGCAGCTCCGCGCCAACCCTTTCGATGGGTTGATTCTTGGCCGCTTCGCGCAAGGCCAGGAACTTGTGCCGCCCGGTTTTGTTTTCGTCGATCCACTGGCGCGCGAATTCCCCGGATTGCACTTCGGAAAGAATCTTCTTCATCTCCGCGCGCACGTGCGCGTCCACGATACGGGGACCGCGCGTGTAGTCGCCATATTCCGCGGTGTCCGAGACCGAGTAACGCATATAGCCGAGGCCGCCTTCCTGAATCAAATCGACGATCAGCTTCAGTTCGTGCAGGCACTCGAAATAGGCGATTTCGGGCGCATATCCGGCTTCCACCAGCGTCTCAAAGCCCGCCCGGATCAATTCAGACGCGCCGCCGCAGAGCACGGCCTGCTCGCCGAATAGGTCGCTCTCGGTCTCTTCCTTGAAAGTGGTTTCAATGACGCCGGCTTTCAGGCTGCCCAGCGCGCCGGCATAGGCCAAGGCCCGTTCTAGCGCCTGGCCGGAGGCATTCTGATGCACAGCCACCAGCGACGGCACGCCGACGCCTTCTACAAATAGTTCGCGAACGCGATGGCCGGGAGCCTTGGGCGCTACCATCGAAACATCCACGTTGGCGGGCGGCTTGATCTGGCCGAAGTGGATGTTGAAGCCGTGAGCGAACATCAAAGTCTTGCCGGCGGTCAGATGCGGCGCAATGGCGCTGTTATATAAGTCGCCCTGAATATGATCGGATACCAGGATCATAATCACGTCGGCGGCTTGGGCGGCTGCGGCCGTATCGGCAACTTTCAGTCCGGCCGCTTCGGCCTTGGCGCGCGACTTACTGCCAGGATAAAGCCCGACTATTACATTCATGCCGGAATCGCGCAGATTGAGGGCATGCGCGTGACCCTGGCTGCCATAGCCTATGATGGCGACGGTGCGGTCCTGCAACAAGGAGGGGTTATAGTCTTTTTCGTAGTAACGTTTTGCCATGTATGAACCTATCGGGATTCGGTCAGCACGCGCTCGACGGGCGGCTGTAACTTCAGCTTCTTGGCTTCCAGAGAGACGGCCACCACACCGGAGCGTGTGGCCTCGCTTTCGCCGTAGCTGCGCATCACATCAATGAACTCATCCAGCTTTTCCGGATCGCCGGTGGCTTCCAGCGCGAAACCTTCGACGGAGGAATCCACCACGCGCGCGCCAAAGATCTCGGCTTCCTTGAGCACGGCCGTGCGGGTTTCTTGCGCCGTGCGCACGCGCACCAGCACCATTTCCCGGCGTACCGCGGGCGATTCGGTCAGGTCCACGGCTTGCAGCACGTTCACCAGCTTGTTCATCTGCTTGATCACCTGCTGCCGCAGGGTGGCGTCCACATCCACCGCGATGGTCATGCGGGAGAGTTCGGGATCGAGCGTACGGGCCACCGTCAGGCTTTCGATGTTATAGCCGCGCTGGCTCAGCAAGCCGGTGATGCGCATGAGAGCGCCCGGCTTATTCTCGACTAATAATGCGATGATCTGCAACATAGAAGATCCTATTCCGGCACGGCCACGGGCTGCGGCGGTCCCAACACCATTTCGTTGATTGCCCCGCCCGCCGGCACCATCGGGTACACGTTCTCGTACGGCGAAACCTTAACGTTCAGCAGGTACGGACCCGGCTCGCGTACGGCATCCTCCAGCGCGGACGCCAATTCCCAAGGCTTATCGATGGTACGGCCCTTAAAGCCGTAAGCGCCCGCTAACTTCTCCACGTCCGGGAACGAATCCAGTTCCACCGAACTAAGCCGGTTGTTATAAAACAGTTCCTGCCATTGGCGTACCATGCCGAGATGGCCATTGTTCATGATTACTATCTTGATGGGTAGGCCGTTGCCTGTGATGGTGGAAAGCTCGGGAATCGACATCTGGAAACCGCCATCGCCTACCAGCGCGAAGACCAGCTTATCGGGGTGCGCGAACTGCGCGCCGATGGCCGATGGCAGGCCGAAGCCCATGGCGCCCAGCCCGCCGGAATTGATCCAATGGCGCGGGCCGTTGAAGCGGATGAACTGCGCGGCCCACATCTGGTGCTGGCCCACGTCGGAGCAGACGATGGCATCGCCGCCGGAGAGCCGGTCGATTTCCATCATCAGATGTTGCGGCTTGATTTCGGTATCGGAAGTGACGGGCGTCAGGGGATGCTCGGCCTTCCAGGCGCGGAGCTGCGACCACCAGGCGCGGTGCGCCGCGGCCAGGCGTTCGTCATGCGCGGGACGGGTTTCGGCCAGAACCTTGTTAAGGCGGCCGAGAACGCGTTTGACGTCGCCCACGATGGGCACTTCGGCAACGCGGTTCTTGCCGATTTCCGCTGGGTCGATATCCACGTGAATCACCTTGGCGTGCGGCGCGAAAGCCGCCAGCCGGCCGGTGACGCGGTCGTCGAACCGGACGCCCAGCGCCACCAACACATCGCAATGCGTCAGCCCCATGTTGGCGGCATAACTGCCGTGCATGCCCGGCATGCTGATGAAATTCGGATGCGTGGAGGGCAAGCCGCCCAGGCCCATCAAGGTGGTGACAGCGGGCGTATCCGTCATTTCCACAAACTCGCGCAGATCGCCGGAGGCGTTGGCGTTGATGATGCCGCCGCCTGCGTACACCAGCGGCCGCTCGGCTTCCCAAATCATTTGCGCCGCGCGCCGGATCTGGCCGGTATGGCCCTCGGTGAAAACTTTGTAACCCGGCAGGTGGATCGAAGTAACCGGCGCGTAGTGTCCCTGCGCCTGGAAGACATCTTTCGGAATATCCACCAACACCGGTCCCGGACGGCCGCTGGCGGCGATATAGAACGCCTCATGCACGATCTGCGGCAGGTCTTCCAGCTTCTTCACCAGGTAGTTGTGCTTGGTGCAGGAGCGCGTGATGCCGAAGGTATCGGCCTCCTGGAAGGCGTCGCTGCCGATGAGCTTGCTGCTCACCTGACCGGTGAGGGCCACGATGGGGATGGAGTCCATCATGGCATCCACCAGTCCGGTGACTAAGTTGGTAGCGCCGGGACCGGACGTGGCGCAACAAACGCCAACCTTGCCGGTAGAGCGTGCATAACCCTCGGCGGCGAAGCAGGCATTCTCCTCGTGGCGGACCAGCACATGGCGGATGTGGTGGTCGTAAATTGCGTCGTAAAGCGGGAGGGTAACGCCGCCGGGATAGCCGAAGAAGCAATCCACGCCTTCGCGGGACAGGCATTCCAGCAGCATTTTCGCGCCATTCGTCAGGGTCGGCATAAGTTATGTCTCAACACGTCTCCAAAAACAAAAAAGGCCATCAGCCGGGGTTTTGCTCGCCCCGCTGATGGCCTCGGAACCACTCCGAGACGGCCTCAAGCGGGGCCGGCTACGATGACCAATACGATAATAATAATGACTACCGGCAGAGACAGACGGGACAGGCTAAGTAATTCGGGGAACCGGTTTGTAACGCACTCGGACATGGGTAACTTTTCTGAGTGTAGCCTACAAGTTTTGGAAATGCAAGACGGTGGTGGTATAACTAATGTTTATCGGGTCATTTGCGGGTCCGCGGAAATGAGCGCGGCGCCGCCCTGGCCCGGGCTTACAATGGCGATTGGAACGCATATGGGCCGTTTTTGTCTGATTCTCGCGGTATTTCCTATCCTGGCGGCCGCTCAGGCGCCGGTTATCGATAACGGCGGCGTCGAAAGCGCCGCCACTAACACCACACTGAGTTATATCGCGCCGCAGATGCTAGTCACCATCAAGGGGCAGCACTTGGCCGGCTTCACGGAATCGGCATCCGGATGGCCTCTGCCGGAAACGCTGGGCGGGGCCACGGTCACCTTCGACGGTGTGGCGGCGCCGCTGCTTTACGCGTCGCCTGTGCAAATCAACGCCCAGGCGCCCTCCAGTCTGGTGCTGCGCCAGGGCACCATCGACGGCATCTGCTCCCCAACGAGCGTCGTCGTGACTACCGGAGCAGGCTCAAGCGCGGCCTACCAGGTATGCGTCAACTTTCCCGCGCCGGGCATCTTTACGCAAGACGCCAGCGGCTGCGGACAGGCCACGGCTTTCAATGTGCATGCCGATGGAAGCCTCGCGCTCAACACGCCGCGCAGCAGTCTCGATCCAGGCAAGGACCTCGGGCTGGCGATCTTTCTAACCGGTCAGGGAGCCTTTAATGGCCGCATGGATGGTGTCCCCTGGACCTATGATCCATCGGCCTACCTTCCGGGGGGCTACGGGATTACGCCGACCCTTGGGTATCCCGGCCTCACTAACGAATGGGATCTTACCGCGCAGTATGCCGGACCTGCCCTAGGCACGGCGGGTATCGACCAGGTAAACGCGCTGGGCCAGTGGAGCGGGGCGCCGCAAGGCTGTCATGTGCCCTTGTATCTCGTATACCCAGGCGTGGTCAGCCAGTTGGTGGACGTGAGCATTCAATCGGGCGGTGGCGCGTGTAGTGATCCGCAGGGGACCCTGGGAGTCATCACCTGGCAGCAGACCACGGTGAGCCGTACCGGCGCCACAACCACGTCGGCCGCGATTACCGCGCAGTTCATCCAGTCGGATGGCCTGGGCTTTTGGCCGCCGGTTCCCGCGCCCCAAGGGCCATACGGTCCGCTAACTCCGGTCCCGGCGGCTTGCGATGTATCGTTGCCTACCACGCTGGATGCGGGCACGCTGCAGGTCAGCGGTCCGTCGGTTGGCTCGGTAACAGTGAACCCGTCCACCGAAAACGGGCGGCAGACGTATGCGGTAGTTACCGCGCCGCTGCAAGGAGGCGCCTATCAGGTCACCGGCTTGGGTGGCGCCCAGGTGGGAGCATTCAACGCCAATGGCAACATACCCGCGCCGATCGCCATCGGCAGTAATCTGCAGCCGGGCACCCAGCTCGCTACGGACTCGAACGGCGGGTATACCTTCACCTGGACGGGCGGCACCGACGATAGCGTAGTGACCGCCCAGTTCATTTGGGCCGGCTATTACCAAGGGGTTGCTTCGGTCTCTGCGTCTGCCGGCTCGATCAGCGTCGGCGACATCGTCCCGGTCTCCGGGACTGGGCCCTGCGCGATCTTCTGTCCGCCGGCTATCGGTATTCCAAGGGGCCAGAGCGTAGAGGTGATCTTCACGCAATCACCACCTCAGGCGCCGTCGTTGCCGTTCCAAGCGCCGGGGCTGGGCTTCGGGGGAGAGTTGACCTGGCAGTATGTGTGGGACTTTCGAAACCTTTCAAACTGAGTAAGCTGGTAGACGGCTTATGAAGCAACTTGCGCTCGACGCGCTGGACGCGGCGACGGCGCCCGGTGTCACTTACGCGGACACCCGCGTGGTAGAGACCCGCGACCGCCAGGTGTCCACCAAAAACGGCAAAACCGGCAGCATATCCGCGTTTTGAACGCCCTCCGACATGAGTAACTTTTCCGAGTGCAGCCTACAAGTTTTGGAAATGCAAGACCGGAGCGACATAACTAATGTCTTGTCGAATTTGCAACGGGCCAACGTCATAGGTGTTGGAAGCAAGGAGCAGGTAGCCGTCTCTGGTCAGGTTTGGAAATGCAAGACCGGAGCGACATAACTAATGTCTTGTCGAATTTGCAACGGGCCAACGTCATAGGTGTTGGAAGCAAGGAGCAGGTAGCCGTCTCTGGTCAGGGTGGTAGTGGCCGGTGGGGATAGGAAAGGGCAAGCGTGCTCTCCTGGGTCCCATCGGGCGCGGTCCAGCCGGCGCTCGTTCCCGGCCAACATCTGACCGGCTCCAAGACCGGCGTGACGAGATGACACTGGTTAGGGGTGCGCCTCTTCTTTAGGTTACACGGGTCCCGGATGGGTGCGGTGTCGGCCTGCTTTTTTGGGTAGCGGCTACGGGAACGGATGGGTAAGCGTGACCGCGTTTGGACAGGCCCAGCCTTGCCTTCCCCCGCAAAGGACCACGTCTAAAGGTGAAGGTGGAGAGGTTGCCCGGCCCTCTCGATAACCGATATCGGCGTCGAGTCGGGAGCCACGGTCGGCAGGCCGTACGCGATCCGTCTTCGGGCTTTGAGACAACACCACGGTGACCTGCCCTCCCGGCGGCCAGGGCGGCCACGCACACGGCCAGGACGGCGCCGGCGATGCGCCATGCGCGCCGGGTGTCGGTTCGGAGAGACATGCTTTTTTCGCGTGTGTCTCGGACCGCCTGCGCCAAAGGGTCACTGCACGGTGAAGGAGGCCGACGCTTTGACGATGACTAAGTTGCCCCCGGCCGACACCTTGTTCGTCCCGGGAGGTGCGCCGGATGGAACTGTAAACGTAACGGCCGCGCTTGCATCAAAAGTGCCATCGACATCGGCGGACGTGGCGCCGAGCAGAGTGTTCGGGTCAGCCCAAGTAATCCAAAGCTTTTCCATGGGACGAAAACCCGTGCCCCACGCGGTGACTGTGCTGCCCGCCGCCCCGGAGGCTGGCTGCAACATCAGCCGGGGCAGGATTGAGAAATTGGCGGCGCCCAGTTCGCCACTCGTCTGCCCCTTGGCGACGAACAGGCGAGAGCCGACGGCAGATTGCGGAACCTGCGCTTCCGCCGTAAAGGAGCCGCTCGCGTCCGCTGTGCCTTTCGCTAGTATTGCTGAACCGACCCCGCTCCGGTAGATCAAAACGGTCTCGTGCGGGGCAAAGCCGCTTCCCGTAAAACCGATGCTGTCCCCGTAACCGCCACTCGTTGGCGTAACGCTCAGCGTCCCGGTTAGGAAGAAAACTTCACTGATCCGGTTGGCTTCACTGTCGGTAAGCCAGAGTTCCCCATCAGGTCCCGTTGTAATCGCAGTCGCCAAGCTTGCAGAAGCGGGCCCAGGGTATGACGTGATCACGCCGGCCGTCGTGATGCGCCCGATACCCTCGACGCCGCCATTAAACCACAGCGCACCGTCCGGCCCCGCTGTAATCGCCGCCGGCTGGCTGCCGGGGGTGGGAAGAGGGTATTCCGTGATGACCCCTGAAGTGGTGATCCGCCCAATCTTGCCGCCAAGTTCCTCTGTAAACCACAGCGCACCATCAGGCCCCGCGGTAATGGCGTTCGGGAGGCTGTTGGCCGTGGGAATGGGGTAAAACGTCACGGCCCCAGCTGTGGTGATGCGCTTGATCTCGTTGTAGCCGTAATCTGTAAACCATAGCGCGCCATCGGGCCCCGCCGTGATCGCATTGGGCCCGCTACCGCACTCCGTCCCGTAGGGCTCAGTGGTGACCCCAGTCGTGGTGATCCGCCCTATGTTGCAGCCGTTTGATATGAACCACAGGGCGCCGTCTGGTCCCGACGTAATACTTGACGGCTCCGGAAGAAAGTCCGGAAGCGGGTATTCCGTGATGACGCCAGCCGTGGTAATGCGCCCGATTGTGCCGCTAGTAATCTCTGTAAACCACAGCGCCCCATCGGGTCCCGCGGTAATCCCGTACGGGCCTGCATTGACTGTGGGGATGGCATATTCCGTGATGGCCCCTGCCGTTGTGATGCGCCCGATTTGGTTGGTGTTGTATTCGGTAAACCACAGCGCGCCGTCAGGTCCCGGCGTAATTGCATAGAGGTAGAAGTTGGCATTCGGCACGCGATATCCGCGGCTCACGGCGACTTCCTGCGCCATCACGATCGCCGACAGGCCCAACAGCCAGACCGTGATCCAGACGATCCGATGATTCGTTCCTTTCCTGATTACCATAGAGGTCCCCAGATTCCCCGGTTATTCTGCAAGAAGCCCGGCGGCCAGTGTTCAGATTCCAAAATGTTATGCCGGGAGTAAGCTGAAGCAGCGCGAGCAAGGTGCGCACGGCTTTTACCTTAACCTTACCGGATCTTATCACTCCGGATGCGATTGGAGCGGGCCGGCTCAGTACCGATTTCGCAGGACCGGTACCATGTTCGTTACCCCGGATGCGCCCAACTGAGTGCCCGCAATAGTCGAGGCCCGGTTAGTGTCCAATATTAGTCCCTCACAGCCGTTCACAAGCCTATCCTGCTAGAAAATACGGGACTTCCTCATTTTCACCCACACCGCCCGTCATACACTGTGAGTGATGATAACTTCCTCGTACCGGCGCGCCTTCCACAACCTCATGATTGTGTGCCAGGCGCGTATACCAAACGAACCTAATCCCATAATCGAACACTGCCTCTCGCCCGGAGGCCGCGGGCTGAGCGCCTGCTCCACCACCATGTAAGCTGGTAGACGGCTTATGAAGCAACTTGCGCTCGAGGCGCTGGACGCGGCGATGACGCGCGGCGTCAGTTACGCGGATACCCGCGTGGTGGAGACTCGCGACCGCCAGGTGTCCACCAAAAACGGCAAAACCGGCAGTGTCTCCAGCGGCGATTCGATGGGGCTCGCCATCCGCGTGCTCGCCGGCGGATGCTGGGGTTTTGCCGCTACCGATGAGCTCACCAGGGAAGGCGTGCAGGCGGCTGCGGCCCTGGCCCTGGATATCGCGCGCGCGGGCACCCTCGCCAAGAAGCACGACGTCGTGCTCGCGCCCGAAGAAAAGTACGAAGCCACCTGGGTCTCGCCCATCGCCATCGATCCCTTCACCATTCCGTTGGATCGCAACGTAGCGCTGCTGCTCGATGTCGATCGCGAGCTCCGCCGCAATCCGGGCGTAACGCTGGCCGAAGGAGCCATGAGCTTCGAACGCCGCCGCCAGGTGTTCGCCTCGTCGCTGGGAAGCCTGATCGATCAAACCCGCTATCTGACCGGCGTGGGCTACGCCGCCACGGCTTACAAAGACGGTGAAATCCAGAAACGCTCGTATCCGAATTCCTTCGGCGGCCAGCACCAACTGAAAGGTTACGAACTGATCGACGAATGGGACCTCGTCGGCAACGCCGCACGCATCGCCGAAGAGGCCGTCGCGCTGCATGGCGCCGATCAATGTCCGGAAGGCGAATTCGATCTGATCCTCGATAGTTCGCAGCTCGGATTGCAGATTCACGAATCGGTAGGCCATCCCATCGAACTCGACCGCGTCCTGGGCACCGAAGCGAATTACGCCGGCATGAGCTTTCTGACGCTCGATCAACTGAACCGCCTGCGCTACGGATCGGAAATCGTGAACGTGGTCTGCGATGCGCGCCCGGAACACGGCCCCGGCCTGGGCACCTTCCTCTTCGATGACGAAGGCGTGCCCGCGCAATCGACGGACATCATCCGCGACGGGCTATTCACCGGCTACATGACCTCGCGCGAGACAGCCGCGGCGGTGGGCGCCGTGCGATCCAACGGCACCATGCGCGCGGACGGCTGGTCGCGGCTGCCGCTGATCCGCATGACCAACGTCAGCCTGCGGCCCGGCGGCCAGTCGCTCGAAGAGGTCTTCGCCGGCGCCGATCATGCCATTTATATGGAAACCAACCGGAGCTGGTCCATCGACGACAAGCGCTACAACTTTCAGTTCGGCTGCGAAATCGGCTGGGAGATCCGCCGCGGCAAGCGCGTACGCATGCTCAAGAATCCCAGCTACAGCGGCATCTCCACGGAATTCTGGAATGCCTGCGCGGCCATCGCCGGTCCACAGCACTGGACGCTGTGGGGCACGCCCAATTGCGGCAAAGGGCAGCCCGAGCAGATCATGGGCACAGGCCACGGCGCCAGTCCGTCGCGCTTCCGGGGCATCAAGGTGGGAGGCGCATATGCCGATTGATGCGGCCGGTTGCCAGGCTATTTTCGATCGTGTGGTAAGCGCGGCGCGCGCTTTGGGCGCGGTGGACGCGGAAGCCATCATCGCGGCGGGGTCCAACGCCCTCACGCGCTTCGCCAACAACGCCATCCACCAGAACGTGGCAGAGCGCAGCGCCCAGCTTTCGGTGCGCGTGCAAATGCACGGCCGCACCGCGCGCGCCACCACCAATCGGCTGGACGACGCGTCCATCCGCCAGGTAGTGGAGGAATCCGTAGCGCTGACCAAGCTGCAGGAGCCCGATGCGGCGATGCTGCCGATGGCTGAGGCTCCGGCCACGCCGCCATTATCGCGCTGGCACGCGGACACCGCGCACGCCACACCCGAGGATCGCGCGCGGGCCGTAGCGGAGGCCATCAGCCTGGTGGAAGCGGCCGGCCAAACCGCGGCGGGCATCTATTCCACCGGCGATTCGGTCACCGCGATTCTGAATTCGCGCGGCGTGTCGGCTCACTATGCCGAGACGATGGCGAATTTCTCCATCACGGCCATGGCGGCGGATAGCTCCGGCTGGGCCAAGGGCAGCGCTTGCGATCGCGCCGATCTGGACTGCGCGGCCATGGCGCGTGCGGCGCGCGACAAGGCAGCCGCTTCCCGAGCGCCGGTCGAATTGCCGCCAGGCGCCTATACGGTGATCCTGGAACCCGCGGCCGTGCTCGACCTGGTGGGCCAGATGTTCGGCGATTTCAGCGCCACCGCGGTCGCCGACGGACGCAGCTTCTTATGCGATCGCATGGGCCAAAAGCTCTTCGGCGACAACATCACAATTTATGACGATGCCTGTCACGTCTTGCAGTCCGGCGCGCCGTTCGACGGCGAGGGACTGCCGCGGCGGAAGCTCACGCTGGTCGATCGGGGCGCCGTTCGCGACATCACCTACTGCCGGCAGGCGGCGCACACAGCGGGCGTCGCGCCGACCGGGCACGGTTTCCCGCTACCTAACGAATTCGGCGAAGCGCCCATGAACATCGTCATCGCGGGCGGCGCAACTTCGCTCGAAGAAATGATTGCGTCCACCCAGCGCGGCATCCTGGTGACGCGGCTGTGGTACATACGCGAGGTGGATCCGTACGAGAAGATCATGACCGGCATGACCCGCGATGGCACGTTTCTGATCGATGGCGGACGCCTGGCGGGCGGCGTGCGCAATTTCCGGTTCAATCAAGCGCTGCCGGAG
This sequence comes from Bryobacteraceae bacterium, assembly GCA_049511415.1. Classification (GTDB taxonomy): domain Bacteria; phylum Acidobacteriota; class Terriglobia; order Bryobacterales; family Bryobacteraceae; genus Bog-159. Next base: position 59,833 of record JBEKYC010000082.1, read on the forward strand.
ATGCTGTCGCACGTGGAAGCGCTGTCGCCAGCGGTGCGCGCATCGGGCGAAGAAGCCTTTGACATGGTGGCGCCGGCCATGAAGGTGCGGGATTTCCATTTCACGGAGGTCACCCGGTTTTAAACGGCACCCGGTGCCAAGCCATGCTATTCTCCAAAAATTTCCTTCGTCAAATCTTCCTGCTCCTTCGGCCGTTGCTCGTCCCAAGCGCCGATCAACAACGAAGCCGCCGTAAGCGTGAAAATCGCGATGGAAATACCGTCCAGCCCGCGGCGCCACAGAATCAAGCCGCAGGCGATCGCCGTGCGGATCAGCCAGCCATAGAGACTGCGCGCGGGCTGGCCGCGCTGCACGCGCACGATGGACCGTCCCAGGAAATGCGCGAAGAGCAGGCACAGCAGCCCCAGCGCGATGCGCCTCACATCCAACGAAATGGGCATGCTCTCAATTTTGCGCAACCCGCGCGGATTTGCAAGCGCCTCCGCGGCTTGACACAATGTGCCTCATGAGCCTGATGCAGGAGATCCGTGAGTTCCCCGTGGCGCGCCACACGGTGGCCATCTGGTGGTTCGGCCAGAACGGGTATATCTTCAAATCAGCCGAAGGCACGCTTGTCACGACGGATCTCTATCTCACCAACTCCTGCGCCGAATCCTTCGCCGATTCCGGCATCAACCTGGAACGCCAGGTGCCCGTCCTGCTGCCGCCCGAGGACGTGAACGTCGACATATACACCTGCACCCACAACCATCAGGATCATACCGATCCGGTGACCATCGAACGGCTGCGGCACAGGGATACGACGCAGTTCGTAGGCCCGCATCCCGTGTGCGAGGTGTATCGGGCGCAGGGGATCGAGACCGGGCGGATCGTGCCCGCCTGGCCTTCCTGCGAACTGGAATTTCGAGACGTGAAGATCCATGGCACATTTGCGCTCCCCACCGACGCCACGGATCTGAATCACATGGGTTTCGTTTTCGAATTCGGCAAAGGACCAAAGGTCTATGTGACCGGCGACACCGACTATAGCGAACTGTTGGCGTCGGCCGCCAAGCATCGCCCGGACCTGATGATCACCTGCATCAATGGCGGCTTCAACAACCTCTCGCACTATGAGGCCGCGCAACTCGCGGCGCAGATACAGCCCAAGGCGGCCATCCCGTGCCACTACGATATGTTCGCGGATAACTCCGTCGATCCCGGCCAGTTCCGCGCCTCGCTGACGCTGCGCGCGCCGGAAGTCCGCTACGTGCGGCTGGAACATGGGAAGCCGTTCGTGTTCGCCGTTTGACGCGCAGCCGCCGCGCGGAGTATCATCCTGAGCATGCGCGAAGCCGTGATCGTGGATGCTGTGCGAACGCCCATCGGGAGGCGGGACGGGGCCCTCAAAGAATGGCACCCCGTGGATCTGTTGGGCCATACCTTGCAGATCCTGGTGCAAAGGAACCGGCTGGATCCGGCATTGATCGATGATGTAATCGCCGGATGCGTCGGGCAGGCCGGCGAACAGGCCTTCAACATGGCACGCAATGCCGTGCTGGCGGCCGGATTCCCGGAGTCGGTGCCCGCCACCACGGTCGACCGGCAGTGCGGCTCCAGCCAGCAGGCGGCCCACTTTGCGGCGCAGGGCGTGATCGCGGGCAGCTATGATATCGCCATCGCATGCGGCGTGGAATCCATGACCCGCGTGCCTATGGGATCGAACGGCGCCGGTCCCGGCAAGCCCTTCGGTCCGGCCGTGATGCGGCGCTATAACAACGCTCCGTTTCATCAGGGCATTGGCGCGGAGATGATCGCGGAGCGCTGGCGCATCAGCCGCGAGGAGTTGGACGCCTATAGCTTGGAGAGCCATCGGCGTGCAGCGCGGGCCACGGCGGAGGGTCGCTTCTGCAACCAGATCGCGCCCGTCGGCGAGATGACTCGCGATGAAGGCATCCGTGCGGATACCAGCCTGGAAAAAATGGCCACGCTGAAACCGGCATTCAAACCGGATGGCGTGATCACTGCCGCGAATTCCTCGCAGATCAGCGATGGCGCGGCGGCGCTGCTGATCATGGAGCGCGGAACCGCCGAGCGGCTAGGGTTGCGGCCGCTGGCGCGATTCGTGGCCTTCGCGCTGGCGGGTGACGATCCCGTGATCATGCTGACGGCGCCCATACCCGCCACCGCCAAGGCGCTCGCCCGCGCCGGACTGCGCATAGAAGATATCGATTGCGCGGAAGTCAACGAGGCCTTCGCCTGCGTGCCGCTGGCCTGGCAGCGCGAAACCGGAGCCGACCTCGCGAAAGTGAACGTCAATGGCGGCGCGGTGGCGCTGGGGCATCCTTTGGGCGCGAGCGGCGCGCGGCTGATGACTACGCTGGTGCACGAGTTGCAGCGGTCGGGCGGGCGCTACGGGCTGCAGACCATGTGCGAAGGCGGCGGGATGGCTAACGCCACCATCATCGAGTCACTGGCCTAGCCGGCGGCCCAATCGCAGCGAGTTGCCGATCACCGACAGGCTCGATAGCACCATGGCGGCCGCCGCGAGGATCGGGTTCAATATTCCGGTCACGGCCATGGTGATCCCCGCGGTGTTGTACACGAACGCCCAAAACAGGTTCTGCCGGACGGCGCGAATGGTGTGACGGGCAAGGTCGATCGTCGCTAAAACCGTATCCAGCCCGGATCCCATCAAGATAATCGGCGCGGCGGCGATAGCGATATCCGCGCCGGTGCCCAGCGCGATGCCTGCGTCGGCCTGCGCCAGGCTGGGCGCGTCGTTCACGCCGTCACCGAGCATGGCGACCACCGATCCCTGCCGCTGCAGATCGCGAATGGTGGCGATCTTCTGCTCCGGCAGCGCCCCGGCGATGAAATCGTCCGCCCCAATGCGCGCCGCAACCCACGCGGTAGTGGCGGGCGCATCGCCGGAAAGCAGCAGGGTGCGGATGCCGCGCTGCTTCAGCCTGGCGATCATTTCGGGCGCGCCGGACTTGATGCGGTCGCCGAATGCCAGGGCGCCGCTGACGTTGCCGTCGCTGCCATAAAACGCCACCGTGTGACCCTGCTGTTCCCACAGAGTCGCCTGTTGCTCAAGCTCCGCGGGCACGGTCTCGACAATCGAGCGGTTGCCGGCGAACCACTCGTGTCCCTTGACCACGCCCCGAATTCCGGCGCCTTTCATGATCCGGACATCGCGCGGTGTATCGAGTTGCCAGCCCTGCTGCTCGGCCCAGCGGACCAATCCCCGCCCTAAGGGGTGTTCGGAATGCGTTTCCAGGGCCGCCACCGCGGCCAGACAGGTATGGTCGCCGCTCAATTCCAGCAGACGGAAATCTCCTTCCGTGATGGTTCCGGTTTTGTCCATCACCATCACGTTCACCTTCGGCAAAATCTGCAAGGCCCGGCTGTCGCTGATCAGAATACCCCTACGCGAAGCCGCGCCGATAGCGGTGGTGATAGCCAGCGGCGTGGCCATCCCGAGCGCGCAGGGGCAGGCGATCACCAGCACGGTGATGGCGCGCATCAGCGCGTCGGCCGGGCGGCCGGTAGCTGCCAGCCATCCGGCGAAAGTGAGCGCGGCCACCGCCATCACGCACGGGACGAAAATTCGGGCGGCCCGATCCACGGCTTGTTCCAGCGGCGAGTGGTTCGCCAGGGCTGTTTCCACCATGCGGATGATGCGCGCCAGGGTGCTGTCGGCGCCCGTGCGCGTGGCGCGGATCTGCAACACGCTATCCGCGTTCAGGCTGCCGCAGACCACCGGATCGCCAGGAGCCTTACGCCGCGGCGCGGATTCGCCGGTGAGCACGGATTCATCCACGTGCGAAGCGCCTTCTTCGACCAAGCCATCAGCCGGGATACGCTCGCCGGCTTTGACCACGAAGACGGCGCCCGGTTCCAACGCGTCAATCGAGACGAAACGCTCGCGCCCTTCCGCGAACAGACGGACCTTGTTGGGCATCATGCGATAAAGCATCGTGATGGCCACGGCCGTCTTATCCTTGGCGCTGCGCTCGGCCAGCTTGCCGGCCAGCACCAGCGCAATCAGGGCGCAGGCGGTGTCGAAATAGAAATGCCTGCCGTGCGCGAAGGCCTGCACGGCGGAATAACCGTACGCAGCCAAAATGCCCAGCGCCAGCAGGCTTTCCATGCGCACCGCGCGGTGGCGCACACCGATCCAGGCAATACGGAAAATGGGCCGGGCGCAGTAGCAGACCGATCCCGTAGCGAGCAGCAGCAGCACGAACGGCAGCACGTGCGCGACGCTGTCCGAGATGCGCTCGAAGTATCCCGCGTAAAGCACCAGGCTGAGCGACATCACGTTGAGCCAGAGGAA
>JBEKYC010000083.1:0-29578 GCA_049511415.1 Bryobacteraceae bacterium
ATCCGAATAGCCCATGGCGCCCACGTTGCGCACCGAAGTGAACCCGGCCTCCAGCGTGATCTTGGCGAATCGGACGCCGTTCAGGGCCTCGCGCACCGGGTCGGTCGAGAGGCGCGTATAGGGGTCAAAGTCCGTGCTGAACGTCAGGTGCGTATGCACATCGATCAGGCCGGGCATCACGGTCATGCCGCGCAGATCGATCTCCCGGTCGCCGGGTTGCGCGGGCGTGGATTCAGTCGGCGCAATCGCCGAGATCCGGTCGCCGCTGACCACCACGGTCTGATCGGCCGGCTCAGCGCCGGTCCGCACATTCAACACGTGACCCGCGCGAATCAGCGTCCGGCCCTGCTGCGCGAACACCGCCGCAGTTAGCGCCATCGTCAAAACAAGCAGCCGCGAAAATGACATTCCGGGAGTATAACACCGCACCATCGCGCTAAGCTGTGGGAGTGACTGAACGGTTATACTACACCGACTCTTACCTGCGCGAGTTTCCCGCCCGCATCGTCGATCGCTCCGCCGACGGGCGCCGTGTCTATCTGGACCGCACCGCCTTCTACCCCAGCTCCGGAGGACAGCCTAATGATACTGGCGCCATCGCTGGTGTACCGCTGCTGGACGTCGAAGACGAAGGCGACCGCATCGCCCATATTTTAGCCGCGCCGGTCGAGCCGGATACGGTCGAATGCCGCATCGACTGGGAGCGCCGCTTCGATCACATGCAGCAGCACAGCGGCCAGCATCTGCTGTCGGCCATTTTCATCGAGCACTTCGGCATTCCCACCGTCAGTTTCCACCTGGGTCAGGAAAGTTCCACCATCGATCTGGAGACGGCTACGCTCGATCCCGCGCGCGTTCTGGCGGCGGAGCAGCGCGTCAATGCAGCCGTATTCGAGAACCGGCCTGTGGCCATGACATTCGAGGACGCGGCCGAAGTGGGCGATCTGCGCAAAGCCTCCGCGCGTAGCGGCACATTGCGCATCGTCTCCATCGAAGGCTTGGACCGCAGCGCTTGCGGCGGCACACACGTGGCGCGCACCGGGGAGATCGGGCCGGTACTGCTGCGTAAACTGGACAAGATCCGCAACACGGTGCGCGTGGAGTTCCTCTGCGGCAGCCGCGCCATCGCCCGCGCGCGTGCGGATTTCGACGCCTTGTCTCGCGCCGCCCAAATCTTCTCCAGCGCGCTCGACGAGGTGCCCGCGCTGGCGGCCGCGCAGATGGAAGCAGCCCGCGCGGGCGACAAGTCCCGCCGCAAACTGGAAGCCGACCTCGCCCAATACCACGGCCGCGACCTGTATATCGCTACCGCGCCCGCCTCCGACGGCGTGCGGCGCGCCTTCCAGCATCTGCCCTCCGGCAATCTGGAGGATCTGCGCGCGCTCGCGCAGAGCTACACCGCTCAACCAGGATCCCTGTTCGTGGCCGCCGTGGATGCGCCGCCCGCGGTCCTGCTGGCCGTCTCCGCCGATAGCGGATTCGATGCCGGCAAATTGCTGAAGGCCGCTCTCACCGCGGCCGGCGGTCGCGGCGGAGGCAACCCGCGCATTGCGCAAGGCAGCCTGCCCAACTCGGAAGCTTTGGAAAGTCTGCTGGCCGCAATTAAAACAATTTGAGCCGCAGATACTTTTGTGGGTGTTCGCGGAAATCCTTCACCGTGGCCGCAAACTCGCTTATAGCCCCGTGCAGCGACTCATAGGTCTGCGCATTGGCGACCATCTGCCCCATGCTGCCCTGGCCGGCGTTGAGTGCATCCACGTTTTCGATCCAGCCGGCCACCAGCCGGTTCCACTCCACATACGCCGCATCGCTCGCAAGCATTTGCCCGCCAGCGCCTTTGCCGGCATTGAGGTCCGCCAGCGTGCCACCGAGCTGGGCGAGTTGCGTGCGAATCTGATCGTACTGCGCGGTGTCCCGCAGCAGGCGGTTGGCCTGCATCCGGGCCAGTTGCTCGTCGATCTTGCGCAGCCGCGCGTCCAAGTCTTCGTGCAAGCTGGCCGAGTGCAAAGCCTGGCCTAACTGCGTCTGCGCTCCCGTGGCCGCCCGCATCTGCTTCTCCACCTTGATCACACCCGCCAGAAACTGGCGGTACAGATCGTCATTGGCCACGAATTGGCCCAGCGGACCCTTACCGCTTTGCACATCGATGATGGTCTGGTCGATGATCCGCAATTGCGCATCGAACTGCGCCAAATCGATGTTCTGCATCATATTGGTAGGCGCCCGGTAAGCCATTTCACCTTCGGCGCGCACGGGCTGCGGACTCCGGCCCATCAGAATATCGATGTACTTGTCGCCGAGCAGATTGGCGCTGTCGATCTCAGTGACCGAGTCGTCCGGAATGTAATGTAGAAACTCCGACTCGATTTTGAGACGCACCTCCACCACCCGATTGGGATTCTTCGACTTCGTCAACTGGACCGATACCACCTTGCCGATGAGCACCCCGTTGAGCTGCACATCCGCGCCGGGCTCCACGCCCGTGGCATCGGGGATGTAAGTGGTGAGGTAGGTTTTAGCTTTGAGCCAAGTCCCGCCGCTCAGCAGGTACACCAGCACCGACAGAACGGCGAGGGCCACCACGCCCACTACCACGGCGCGGAACTTGGCCCATCGGACTCGCTGCGCGGACGGCATCTATCCTTCCGATTGTAGCGTGTGGGACTTCGGACCTAAATCCCGCCCCCCAACTTGCCTTCGAGCGTGTGCAGCCGCTCCTGCTGCCCCATCACGATCAGAAAGTCGCCGGCCGAGATTGCTGTGTCCGCTGGAGGATTGAACAACATCCCCCCGTCGCCCTTGTGTATCGCCAGCACGATCACGCCGAATTGCCGGCCGATCTGTAACTCGCGTATGCTCCTCGACACCAGGTCGCTCTGTCCGGAGACGCGCACCTGTTCGATCACCACGTTCAGCCCCGCGGCCTGCGTGGCGAAATCCAGAAACTGCACCACGTGCGGCCGCAGCAGCGCCTGCGCCAGGCGGTGTCCGGTGATGGCGTACGGCGCGAAAACCGCATCGGCCCCCGCCCGGCGCATCTTCTCTTCGGCGCTCTCTTCCGCGGCGCGCGTGGCGACATAAATCCTGGGATTCAGGAACTTCGCCGAAAGCAGCACGAAAAGGTTGTCCGCGTCCGTCGCCAGCGCGCACACCAATCCTTTCGCGCGCGCGATGCCCACGCCGCGCAGAGTTTCGTCGCGCGTGGAATCCGCCGCCACCGCCAGCATGCCCGCGTTAATGGCCTTCTCCACGCGGTCGTGGTCGATATCCACCACCACGAAGGGCACGCCGGCCTGCTGCAATTCGGAAGCTGCGCCGCGGCCCACGCGTCCGTAGCCGCAGATGATGTAGTGATTCTCCAGCTTTTCGATCATGCGTTTGTTCCGCCGTTTCCCCAGTGCCTCGCCGAATTCCACCTCGATGACAGTCTGCGTCATGGCGCCAATGGCCACCAGAATGGTAGTTACTCCGACTACTAACAGAAACGAGTTGAAGATCCGTCCGCCGTGATGTAAGTTGTCGCCATAACCCACGGTGGTCATGGTCAACAGCGACATATAGAGGGCGTCAAAGAAGGCATAGCCCTCGATGAGCATGAAGCCCGCCGTGCCGATCGACAGCACGGCCGTAATGGCAAGTGCTACAAAAAGGAAACGCCGCGCCAGCCGCCGCATGGCAGTCACATCGTATTCTTGCGGAAGATCAGGATGTGCTGGCGCGGCAGGTTTTCCAGCGTTTTTTCGAGCCGGAAACCCTCCGGTTCGATCTCCGCCTTCACTTCGCCGACGCTCATCTTGTGCTCCGGACGGATCGGCACCTTGGGATCTTCCTTGCGGTATTCGAGCAGCACCATGCGGCCCTCGGGCTGGAGCGCCGCGCGGATTCGTTGCAGCATCTTTTGCGGCTGCGAGAACTCGTGGTAAACGTCCACCAGCAGCGCCAGGTCGATTTGCCCCGCCGGCAGGCGCGGATCGTCCACCGCGCCCAATACGGCTTCGTAATTGGCCAGCTTGCGCTGGGCCATATTATGCCGCAACTGGTCGAGCATCCCCTGCTGGATATCCACCGCGTAGACCTTGCCGCCCGGCCCGATGCGTTCCGCCAGGCGCCATGTGAAGTATCCGACGCCCGCGCCGATATCCGCCACCTTCGCGCCTTTCGCGATGCCAATCGCATCCAGCGCCGCATCCGGTGCTTCCTCTGCGCCGCGTTCCGGCCGGACCAGCCACCCCGCGCCGCCCATTCCCATAACCGGCGCCGGTTCGCGTCCTGTGATGGGATGCGCTTGATCCTGGCACCAGGCCAAGGTCTGAAGCGCTAAGATGCAGGCCCATAGAATGCGCGACATGGTCTCAGGTTATCAAGTGGCGAAGAGGGAGATGGCAGGCCTTCCGGAAGGCTGATTCAGCGGTTCGAGACTGCGGCGGCTCGCCTGCGGTTGCAGCCACGCCCTCACCGTTCGTGTGGTGCGCGGTTACGGCGCCACGTGGCGGCTGCGCCGCGCTCGCAGCCGCCTGGCGGATCTATTTTTTCAGCGTGCGAATGTACGCCACCAGGTCGGCCGCCTGCGCGTCCGTGACGGTCTGCGCTTTCATCTTGCCGGTTCCGGTCATGATGTCTTTCTTCAGATCGGCGTCGGCTTTGGCCTGTACTTCGGCCGAACCGAGCGCCCGCATCTTCATCGCCGCCATGCCGGATCCGTCTGGTTTATGGCATCCCTTGCACTTGGTGTCGTAAACAGCCTTTCCCTCGGCGGCCCCGGCAAATGCCTGACCCACGCCCGCGGCGCACAAAAGCACACAAACAGGTAAGAATCTCAAATTAACTACCTCCCTCGGAGATTGTATCTGGGTGTCTCCTGGATTTCAAGCCGCGCCCGCCGCTAAAATGGATCTATAGCTCACATGGGACTCGCGCCACCAATCGGTATTTTCGATTCCGGAGTCGGAGGCTTGACGGTGCTGAAGGCTTTGCGCCGCAAGCTGCCGCACCGCGACTTCATCTATCTGGGCGACACCGCGCGGGTCCCCTACGGGCGAAAACCCGCGTCCATGGTGGCGGAGTTCGCGTACGGTATCACACGCTTCCTGCTCGGCAAGGGCGTCGAAGCCGTGGTGATCGCCTGCAATACCGCGTCGGCCGCGGCGCTGCCGGAAATAGCGGACCACTTCGACATACCGATCTGGGGCGTCATCGAACCGGGCGTGGAGACTGCCGCGCGCCTGACCCGCACCGGCCGCGTCGGCGTCATTGGCACCAAGGGCGCCATCGCCAGCGGCGCTTATCAAAAGCGTCTGGAACAGCGTGGCTTCGAAGTCTGGGCTCGCGCCTGCCCCATGCTGGTCCACATTGTGGAAGAAGGACTGGCGGATTCTCCGGAGTGCGATCTGCTATTGCATCATTACCTCGACAGCCGCGCGGGCATCGACACCCTGATTCTCGGCTGCACGCATTATCCTGTGTTGCACGATGCCATTCAGTGCGTGGCCGGCGAGGCCGTGATCCTGGTGGATAGCGCCGAAGCCATTGCCCAAACCGTGAATGGCTCACTGGGTTCCGATACCAACGGGGCCGCCCCCGGCCGGATCACACACTTCGTCACCGGCGATCCGGCGGCCTTCGCGCATACCGCGGCCGTGATTGGCGAGGTGGCAGGTGACGTGGTCCCGCTGCCGGTTACCGAGTTGATCCGTTTGCAAGGCGTTGCCGGACGACTTCCATCATACGCGCCGGATCGGTAATGCGAATCACGTCGAAGCCCGCATCGCGCGCGCTCTGCATGCCCGGCGGCGAATCCTCCACGGCCAGCGCTTTGCTGATGCCCAGATTCTTACCTGCCAGAACATAAGGCTCCGGGTGTGGCTTGTGACGTTTCACGTCGCCGCCGCCAACCACGGTTGAAAGGTACGGCATGATACCGGCGGCTTCGAGCAGTGGGTCGATTTCCACGTGCGCGCTGGATGAGACTACCCCGAGTTTGTAGCGTGTAGACAGATCGCGGAAAAACTCCGCGACACCCGGTGCGAAAGGAGCGCCCAATGCCATGCGCTGCTGGAATAGTTGCTTCTTCAGAGAATAGCGCTCCCACAATTTGGTAGGATCGGCGGGCGGATCGGCCAGCTTGGCGAAGACCGTCATCATGCTGCTATCGGCGGCCCCTACGCAATAGGCCGCGTAGACTTCCCAAGTGACAGATACGCCCAACGGCGCCAGCGCCTCCCGCCAACAGTCGCAATGCACCGGCTCGCTATCCACCAGGACGCCGTCAAAATCAAATAAGATGGCCTCAAACTCACTCATAGTCACAAGCACAAGTGTAGCGGATCGCAACAGGTGATAGGTACTAGGACAAGTCAGTCTATAATCCCGGTTGACTTTTTTCAAGGCCTGGGCCATACTGGAGACTCCTTTCGGTCCCAGTCGGCCGGCCGCTAATCCTCGTCAGACGATTAACAAACAACTTACAACTAATTGACACTCAGGAGGAGAGTACTGTGCACTTACCTGTAAGGGTGAGTTTGTGCGGCCTCTTTGCCGTGACTCTGTGGGGACAGAGCGTGGTGACTAAAAAGGCCGATGTAAGAGGCGGAATCGTCTGCGAGGGATCTCCGCGATCCGGTCCGCTGTCTGTCGAATTGCTGGCGCACGGCCACGTCGTCAGCCGCGCCGCGGTCCTGGCGGACGGCAGTTTTGAACTGAACGGCGTGCCGGTGGGTGAATACGAAGTGCGGGTCGCGGATGCGCGTGACACGCCGATGGGGCGCCAGTTTGTGTCGGTGCAAGGGCCCGTGGATGGACTGACACTGCGCATCGCGGCCGGGGAAGCCGATCGTCCAGCGTCGGGTGGGGTCAGCTTGCACAGCCTGTTGCATCCGCCGCCGGCGGCGGCGCGCCGGGAGTTTCTCAGGGCGTCGCGCGCCGCGGAAAAGGGCGAAAACGAAGAGGCGCAGCGGCACTTGCGGAAGGCCCTCGAAATCTTTCCGGCTTACGCGGAGGCGCACAACGATCTGGGGGTGCGGCACATGCAGGCGGGCGCATATGCGGCGGCTGCCGCAGAATTCCAGCGGGCTCTCCAAATCGACCCGGGCGCCGCGCGGCCCCATGCCAACCTCGCCCTGGCTTGGTTTGCCATGGGACGATACGCGGATGCCGAGCAGGCCGCACAAAAGGCTGTCGCCGCCGATCCGGGGCTGGATGCCGCTCGCCGGGTGCTCGATCTGGTTTTAGGAAAGACCGGTAACTAGTATTTCGGCACCGAATGATCTACCGTGTCGCTCCAAGCCAAAATGCCGCCCTTCATATTACGCGCCCGGAAGCCGTTCTTCTTGAGTAAGTCGACCGCCTTGGCGCTGCGCATACCGCTCTTGCAATGCGCCACGATGTCCGTTTCCGGATTCAATTCGGTCAGGCGGCTTGCCAGTTGGCCCAGCGGAATCAGACGGGCGAACGGAATGTTGCAGATTTGGTGCTCGTGCGGCTCGCGCACGTCAATCAGCACGAAGTCGTCGCCGCGATCGATCTTGGCCTTCACTTCCGTGGGATCGATGTCACCTTCCATGGGAGTCTCCTTGGGAATGCCGCAGAATTGCTGGTAATCGATCAGTTGCGTCACTGTGGGGTGGTCGCCGCAAATCGGGCATTCCGGGTTCCTGCGCAGCTTCAATTCACGGAACCGCATCCCCAGGGCATCATAAAGCAGTAGCCGTCCAACTAATGGCTGCCCTATTCCCAGGATCAGCTTAACCGTTTCCGTGGCTTGAATCAAGCCGATCGTGCCCGGCAGAATCCCCAGCACGCCGCCCTCGGCGCAACTCGGAACCAACCCCGGCGGAGGCGGCTCCGGATACAGGCACCTGTAGCACGGGCCGCCCGCGTAAGCGAAAACCGAAGCCTGGCCTTCGAAACGGAAAATCGAACCATACACATTCGGCTTTCCCAGTAACACGCAGGCATCGTTCACTAAGTAGCGCGTGGGGAAATTATCGGTGCCATCCACCACCAGATCGTACTCGCGCAAAATATCCAGCGCATTGTCGCTCGAAAGCGCCACTTCATACTTGTCGATCCGCACGAACGGATTGATTTCGTGCATCCGGTCGGCCGCCGAATCCAGCTTCTTGCGCCCCACGTCGCTGGTGCCGTGAATCACCTGCCGCTGCAGGTTGGTGAAATCCACCACGTCGAAATCCACCAGCCCGATCCGGCCGACTCCCGCCGCCGCCAGGTACAGGCCGAGCGGCGCGCCCAGCCCGCCCGTTCCCACCAGCAGCACTTTCGCCGCCTTGAGCTTAAGCTGCCCCTCGGTCCCGACCTCGGGCAGAATCAGGTGCCGGCTATAGCGCAGAATCTCGTCTTTGGATAGCTCCGCGGTCACCGGTTCGGGCGGCGCGGCCACCGCACCACCGGCGATCGAAGGCACGATCGAAACCGTATCGCCTTCCTTCACCGGCGTCGCGTCTTTCTGCAGATAGCGTATATCTTCGTCGTTCAGGTAGACGTTCACGAAACTGCGCAGCTTGCCTTCATCGTTGTAAAGCTGCCGGCGCAGGTCGGGATGCGCGCCGGTGAGCGCGCCTAGCACTTCGCCGACCGTGGCGCCGCTGACATCCACCGAATCCTGTTTGCCTGCGTACTGCCGCAGGGGTGTGGGGATCAATACTTTGGGCATTTCAGTAGCTTAATTCCTCGCGTTCCGCTCTGCTTTGCTCGGCGTCCGGCAGCCAGCTATTGGCATGATCGAAAACCCCGCCGCGAATCGAGAGCACAACAAAAGAATACCAAGGGCAGGAGTTCTTCAGATCGGTCTCGGAGAAATACGCGTCACAATCCGGGTGCGAATGGTAGATGCCGATCAGGTCCAGCTTGCGGCTGCGTGCTTCCCGGTCCGCGCGCAGCAGATCCTGCGGACGCAGTTCGTAGCGGGCGGTTTGCGCGCCTTCGTAGGCATTTTCCAGAGCCAGCGAGACCTGCACCGTCTTGCTTTCGCCGCCGATCACGCCCAGCATGGCGCCGCAGCATTCGTTGGGATAGGTGGCACAGGCGTGCGCCACCATCTGACGCCATGCGTCAGCGTCTATGCGGATCATTCCTCTTCCCAGAAGTGGTCGCTCAGGTATTTCTCGGCCGAATCGCACAGCACCGTCACGATCATGCCCGTGCGCCCGTCCGCATGCAACTCGCGTGCGATCTGCAAAGCCGCCACCACGTTGCACCCCGACGAAATCCCCACCAGCAGGCCTTCCTCGCGCGCCAGCCGCCGCACCATGGCATAGGCTTCTTCCGTCTCCAGCCAGATGTTGCCGTCCGCCAGCGAAGGATCGTAAATACCCGGCACGATCGCCGTCGGCATGTGCTTCAACCCCTCCAGCCCGTGGAACCCGCTGGATGGCTGCCCGGAATAGCACTTCACATGCGGCAGGTCGCGATGCAGGCGCCGGCTGACTCCTGTAAACGTGCCGCTAGTTCCCATGGCGGCCACGAAATGCGTCAGCAGCCCGCTGGTTTGCGCGATGATCTCCGCGCCCGTGGTTTCGTAGTGCGCTCTCCAGTTGGCCGGATTGTTGTACTGGTCGGGATAGAAATAAAGATCGGGATCGGCTTCGTAGATCTTGCGGCACTTGCGAATCGCGCCGTCCGATCCTTCCCCCGGATCGCTGAACACCATCTCCGCCCCATAGGCCTTGAGGATCCTCTTGCGCTCAATGGAGGCATTCCGTGGCAGGCACAGCTTGACGCGGTATCCGCGGGCCGCGCCGATCATGGCATAGGCGATCCCAGTGTTCCCGCTGGTGGCATCCAGAATCGTCCGCCCAGCATGCAGCCGCCCGGATCGCTCGCCATCCAGGATCATGTTCAGCCCGGCCCGGTCCTTCACCGATCCGCCGGGATTGAAATACTCGGCCTTGGCATAGATCTCGACGCCCGGAACCTCCCGGCTGATCCGATCCAGGCGCACCAGCGGCGTATTACCGATGGTGGACAGCAGGTTCTGGGCCTGCGTCCGAAGCGCATTGGGTAGTGCCGCGGGTAGCGTCATCTACAGCCTTGGATTACCGAATCATATCAATGGATTCAGTCATTCTAGCAAATCCGCTCGGGATTAGGGAGATTGCCGCGAGACCCAGCTCGGCACTTCGTCGCGCCCGGGTCGAGCACCTTCGCGATGGGGGTGGTCCATGGGGCCAAAGCTTGCCGCCCGGACTCGAAGCATGCGATCACCTGGCGGCTGTTCACGGCACCTCACGGCGACAAGGCCCAATCGAACCTTGGGCGCCGGAAACGGCTGATTCCAGAGAAGCACCGTCCGTCACTACTGCCAGGTCCGCCGTCTCAACCCGCCCACAGAGTCAAAATGGGAGTCGCGGCTCATGACAGGCATCGAATGCTGCCGGCTCAGCGCCGCGATCCAAACGTCGTTCGACGGAATCGGCTTGCCGGCAGCCTTCAGTTCCAGCCGGATAGCCGCGTAATGCCGCGCAGTCTCAATGCCAATATCGAGGACGGTGCATCGGTCCAGCATTCGTTGCAGCGACCTTTCATACGCATCGCGGTGGCGGGACTGCGCGATACCAAACGCGAACTCGCCAGCTACAATGACAGGGATCGCAAGCTCGTGCGCCTGGGACACGGCCTCAACTGCTCCCGGCGCTTTGTCAAGAAATGCCGAAAGAGCATTCGTGTCCAGAATCAAGTCAAGTCCTCAGGTTCGATTTGTTCGAATTCCTCGTCGATGATATGCTCTATCCGCTTGGTCTCCTTATGGAGATGGGCCAACTCCCCCGCACATTCCAGCCAGGGCTTGCCCGGGCGTTGACCAAGGGAGAGCTTTTCTTCGACAGCCTGCGTAACGTACTCGCGTAACGGAATTCCCAGAGCACTGGCGGTGGCCTTGGCCTTACGGAAGGTTCGGTCCGGGATCTCCAGGGTGGTCTTCATGACGCCAGTATCCCATATTTATGGGAGCAGATGTGCGGCCGATTTCAACCAGGCGCCGCGGGCGTTTCTTCCGGCGGCATGACCTGGTTGAGTTCCGTGCCTTGGTTCGGGCCACGCGCGCGGGGCACCGGCACTCACGACGACAAAGTCCCAATCGCACGGGTAGGGCTGCGCTCGAAGCGCATTGCGCATTTGCAAAAGTGACACCGGTGATCCAATAAGAGAATGTCTCCCGAAGAATTCCGCCAGTACGGCCATGCCTCCGTCGATTGGATCGGGCCCGAGACTAGAGAGCGCGTCGTTCGTGCCGTTGAAGTCTGCAGGTCTCATGAAAGTCTGGGTACGTCCACGCACAAACCAGGAACAATGCCGATCACCCTGGTCCATCACTCCACCGTAAAGCTCGTTCTCGTGGTTGAAGCGCCGCCAGGCGTGGTTACAGTAACAGGCCCGCTGGCGGCCGCCGCCGGAACCGCAGCGATCACATAGTTTGGGCCGCTGTTGATAACCGATGACGCCGGCACACCATTAACATCACGGACGCCGAGAGGAGGTTCGCGCCCCAGATCAATACCAGCGTCCCCACAGCGCCGGATGTCGGGTTTAATCGATACGCCCGCGGAGCGGGCACCGGGAGCCCGGCCTCCAGCGCGAAGATATCGCCGCCGCCGTAACGCCCGCCCTCTATCGCCCCGCCGTAGATCACCCCATCGCTTCCCTGAACCAACTGGCAATGGCATATCCCTGCGAAGTCGGCGCACATGGGAAATGTGTGGAGCAGTGTGTACTGCCCCTTTAGCGTGAGTTTGTAGATTGTCCCGGGACCGTTCACTCTGGGTCCCGCTGTTGCACCGTACAGGTTGCCGTCCGTGGCCTCGAGCAAGGGCACGTCATATCCCCAAATAAAGGTTCCGCCGGAAAGGTCCACAGCTTGGCCAAGGTGCCAGATGGAGTGACCCGGTAAACATATCCCGAGCCATTCTGTACGACCATGGAGACGCCGTAGAAGTTGCCATCGCTGCCGTAAATCGTGGAGGAAACTGGCAAGCTCTCATCGGAAGGAAAAGAGTAGATCGTGGTGATCCTGCCTTTAAGATCACATTTGGCCAGATACCACGATGGCGATGTGGAGAGGGTAGCTGCTGTGCACAGCAGCTACCCATCAGGCAGGTTTTGAACCGGCGAGAATCCGAATAGCTGCGGCGGATCGACGCGCAGGCCGCCAGGCGCCGTGCTGACTGAGACCAAGTTAGCAGGATCCAGTGGCTGTTCCACGCCGTCGTAGAATCGTCCGCCCGGCCCGCTCACCACCGGTCCCAGGAAGTCGTACCCGCTCGAAAAGCTCCCGAGGACCGTGACGGTTCCCTGAGTCGTAATCGAAGAAATGTCCACCGATCCGTTCGCGCCGTCGAGCAAAGTGAAGTAGAGGATCCCCGGTACCCCTCCGTCAGCCCGGCCGGCGCTTGCAACTGGTTGAAGGCGCGTATCACGCGAAATGTGACTTGCGCCCTGGCGGGAAGCGGGCCGGCGCCGATTATGCCAGCCGCAACGACCGCACACTGGCAGCAGAGTAAGCGCGTTTTCATGCACCATTCTGTCTGGACTAAAGCAGTCGTCCATCCTTCGGTGCCCCAAACATCGTTACTCTGATTTATGCAAGTAAATACTAGGCGAGTATAAGCAGTGGCGGTTGATGCCATCTGTGCGAAGCGCTCGTGAGCGGGTAGATGGGCGAGAGTTACCCATGATCCAATAAGAGAATGTCGCCCGAAGAGTTCCGCCAGTACGCCCACGCCGCCGTCGACTGGATCGCCGATTACCAGTCCCACCCCGAGCGCTACTCCGTCCTGCCCAAAATCGAGCCCGGCCAGGTCGCCGATGCCCTTCCCGCCCGCGGACCCGATCAGCCCGAACTCATGGACCGCCTTCTGGCCGATTTCGAGCGCCTGATCGTGCCCAACATCACCCACTGGAACCACCCCGGCTTCATGGCCTACTTCGCCAACACCGCCCCCGGACCCGGCATCATCGCGGAACTCCTCTGCGCCTCTCTCAACGCCAATGTCATGCTCTGGAAGACATCCCCCGCCGCCACCGAACTCGAACAGGTGGTGCTCGACTGGCTGCGCGATTGGATGGGCCTGCCGCCCGGCCTGTTCGGCATCATCTACGACACCGCTTCCACCAGCAGCATGCACGCCATCGCCGCCGCCCGCGAACTGGCCGACCCGGAAGCCCGCACCCTGGGCGCCTCCCGCGGCCTGACGCTCTACTGCTCCGCCGAGGCGCACTCGTCCATCGAGAAAGGCGCCATCGCCATCGGCATCGGCCAGCAGCACGTGCGCAAGATCCCGGTGGATGCCGAATTCCGGATGCGCCCCGACGCCCTGGCCGCGGCCATCGATGCCGACCGCGCCGCCGGCCTGCGCCCCTTCTGCGTAGTGGCAACGGTCGGCACCACGTCCACCACCAGCATCGATCCGGTGCCAGCCATCGCCGATATCGCCGAACGACACAAACTCTGGCTGCACGTGGACGCCGCCTACGCCGGCTCGGCCGCCATCGTCCCGGAATTCCGCTGCATCTTGAATGGCGCCGAACGCGCGGATTCACTGGTGACCAATCCGCACAAGTGGTTCTTCACGCCGTTCGACCTGAGCGTTTTCTACACCCGACGCCAGGATATTCTGCGCCGCGCCTTCTCCCTGGTGCCCGAATACCTGCGCACCGCCCAGGACGGCCGCGCCGTGAATTACATGGATTACGGCGTGCCGCTCGGCCGCCGTTTCCGCGCGCTGAAACTCTGGTTTGTGATGCGTTACTTCGGGCGCGATCACCTGGCCGAAATGATCCGCCAACAGATCGCATGGGCGCACGAACTAGCTGAAGCCGTGGACGCCGATCCCCACTTCGAGCGCACTGCCCCCGCACCCTTCTCCGTAGTCTGCTTCCGCTACCAAGGCACCGACGACCAAAACCGCCGCATCCTCGAAACCGTGAACGCCGCGGGCGAATTCTTCCTTTCGCACACCGTGCTGCGCGGCAAATTCTCGCTGCACCTGGCCATCGGCAACATGGGCACCACCCGCGACCACGTGATGCGAGCCTGGGAATCCGTCCGCCAAGCGGCAAAAACATTATCGGCCACCGATGCACACAGATAAACACAGATAAGATAAATTCTTATCGGTGTGAATCGGTGTTCATCGGTGGCCAAATAAGTGTGGGTCATGTTGAATATCCCCACCGCCCATGCTAACTTCATGCGATGCAGAGAAGTCTGATTTACGGCCCATTCGTGGCCTTGCTTGCCTCTGCGCTCGCCAGCCCGGCGGCCCCGTCCCCCGAACGCGAGCAACTTCCTCCCGGCGTCACTCCTCTGCATTACGATCTCTCCCTGGTCCCCGACGCCGCTAACCTGAAGTTTCGCGGCCAGGTCCGCATCACCATCGACGTGCAGTCGCCCAGCCCCGCCATCGTCCTGAACGCCGCCGATCTGGCGCTCGACAAAGCCACCCTCGACACCGAAACTACCGCCGCCTCCATATCGCTCGACCCCAAATTACAACGAGCCACCATCAGCTTCGCGCATCCCGTAGCCGCAGGGCGCCACACCCTCGCCATCGATTATCACGGCGCCATCCGCCGCGCTGCCGACGGCTTCTTTGCCATGGATTACGACGGCCCAGCCGGCAAGAGCCGCACTCTGGCCACGGACTTTGAACCCGCCAACGAAAGATTCCTCATGCCCTCCTGGGATGAGCCCGCCCTCAAAGCCACCTTCACCATCTCGGCCGAAATTCCAGCCGACCTCACGGCCGTATCCAACATGCCCGTCGCTTCCACCGAGAGCCTCGCCGATGGGCACAAGCGCATCCACTTTGCCACCACGCCCAAAATGTCGACCTACCTCCTGTTCCTGGCCATCGGCGATTTCGAGCGCATCCACACCGTAGTGGACGGCACCGACGTGGGGGTGGTGAACCGCCGCGGCGATACCGAAAAGGGCCGCTTCGCCCTCGCCGAAGCGGCCCGCGTCCTGCACTTTTACAACGACTACTTCGGAACACCCTACCCCCTTCCCAAGCTCGACTTAGTGGCCGCACCTGGTGAAACCGGAGGCGCCATGGAGAATTGGGGAGCCATCTTCTACGCCCAAAAAACTCTCTTATTCGATCCTCAATCTTCCACCGAGGGTGAGCGCCAACTGGTATTCATGGTGGTCGCCCACGAAATGGCCCACCAGTGGTTCGGTGACCTCGTCACCATGGCCTGGTGGGACGACCTCTGGCTCAACGAAGGCTTCGCCGACTGGATGCTGACCAAGGCCGAAGCCGAACTGCATCCCGACTGGCAAGTCCAACTGAAGTCAGTCTCCAATGCCGAATCCGGCAAGAGTGCCGACGCCAAGCCGTCCACGCATCCCATCGTGCGGCCGGTCTGGACCGTAAGCCAGGCGGAGGAGGCCTTCGACAGCATCACCTACAGTAAGGGCGCCGCCGTCATCGCCATGTTGGAAGCCTACGTCGGGCCGGATGCCTTCCGCGAGGGCGTGCGAAGCTACATTAAGGCCCACGCTTACGGCAACACTGTAGACGCGGATTTCTGGCGCGAGGTTCAGACCGCCTCCGGCAAACCTGTCCTGAGCGTGGAAGCGGATTTCACCCGCCAGCCGGGCCTCCCGATGCTGAAGGTGGCAGCCGAGCGCACCGGCGCCACGACCTCGAAACTGCTGCTCACTCCCGGACGATTTGCCGAAGATCCCGCCACCATCGCCGCCGCGCCCGCGCAGTCGTGGCACATTCCGATCGCAGTCAGCGCCGGCGGTGCGCCCGCCACCCACCTGCTTTCCGGCTCGGATCCTACAACGCTGTCCGTCGAAGGCGCCGGACCCATCATCGTCAATGCCGGACAGTCCACTTACGTTCGCGTGCTCTACTCCCCCTCCATGATCGACGTGCTCAGCAGCCAATTCGCCCGCGTCCACCCGGCCGATCAGCTCGGCATTCTCTGCGACACGTGGGCTTTGGGCCAGTCCGGAATCGCGCCCGTTTCGACCTATCTGGATTTGGCGCGCGCCCTTCCGGCCAACGCCGATCCGGTCGTCTGGGGGCAGATCGTGGATTCACTCGTCAGCCTGGAGAGGCTTTATAGGGACACTCCCGGCTATGCCGCCTTTACCGCTTTCGCGCGAGACTTGCTGAATCCGCTGGCCGCCCGGCTCGGGTGGGATGCGCCGCCCGGCGAGAATTCGAACACCATCATTCTGCGCGAGAATGTCGTGGACGCTCTCAGCCGTTTCGGGGATCAGCGCATCCTCGCCGAAGCCCGCCGCCGCTTCGACCTCGCCCAGCAGAATGTCACGCCCGAGGTGCGCCGCATGGCCACGAGCATCGTAGCGCGCACAGCAGACGCCGCCATGCTCGATCGCCTGATCGCTCTCCTGCGTTCCACCCACGATCCGCTGGAGAAACAAAACATCATGCTGGCGCTCGCAGGCATCGCCGATACCGCGGGGGCGCAGCGGGTGCTCGAGCTTGCCCTGGGTTCGGATGCCTATGCCGGCGCCGTCGTCTCCACCTTGGGCCGGGTCGCCAGAGAGCATCCCGATCTTGCCTGGGACTTCGCTCTCCAACATGTCGATAAGCCCGGCTTTCCCATGAGCTCCGAAGCCAGCTTGCGCCTGGTGCCTAGAATTGCAAGCTGGTCGAGCAGTCCGAAACGCGCCGCCGAACTGCGTGCCTATGCCGACGCCCACTTCCCGGTCAGTGCGCGCCAAAATGTGGAAGAGGCCATCGCTTACATCACCCTGGACGCGAAAATCAAGTCCGAACGCATCCCCGAAATCGACCGCTGGCTTGCTAAATAGGAGTGGGGCGGGCAATCTTGCCCGCAGCCGGCTTTCCAGCCGGCTTGTTAAACCAAAACTGTGAACGTGGATTCCGTCCGAGTCACCGGCCGGTACAAAGTATCCCGCTCCACCGGCTCGCGTCCCGCCTTGCGGATCAGTTGCAGCAGCTCGCCACGCCGCATCGACTGCGTCGTCGTCGCCCCCGCATCGTGGTAGATCTTCTCCTCCACCACCGTGCCGTCGATATCGTCCGCGCCAAACCGCAAAGCGATCTGCGCAATGCGCGGCGTCATCATGATCCAGTACGCCTTGATGTGCGGAATATTATCCAGCATCAGCCGCGCCACCGCGATATTCTTGATGTCCGCGAAACCCGTTGTCTTCGGAATATGCTGCAACGGCGTGTTATCGGGATGGAACGCCAGCGGAATAAATGTCACGAAGCCGCAGGTCTGGTCCTGTAACTCCCGCAGCTTCACCAAGTGGTCGGCGCGATCTTCATCGTTCTCGATATGCCCGTAGAGCATGGTGCAGTTGGAATGCAGCCCCAGCGCATGCGCCATGCGCGCCGTCTCGATCCACTGCTCGCCCGTGATCTTGTGGTCGCAGATGATCCGCCGCACGCGCTCCGAAAATATCTCCGCCCCGCCGCCCGGCAGCGAATCCATGCCCGCGTCCCGCAGCCGCTCCAGCACGTCGCGCGCGCTGGTCTTCGCCCGCTGCGCCAGGTATCCCACTTCCACCATCGTGAAAGCTTTCAGATGCACCTGCGGAAACCGCTCCTTCAACCCGCGCAGCATCTCGCAATACCAGTCCAGCGTCAGCTCCGGATGCAGCCCGCCCACAATGTGGAACTCCGTCACCGCCTCGCTCCAGCCTTCGCCCGCCCGGAACCACACTTCTTCGAGCGACATCGTATAGGCCTTGGGATCCTTGGCCCGTTTGCCGAACGCGCACAGCCGGCAGCTCGCTACGCACACATCCGTGGGATTGATGTGACGGTTCACATTGAAGTAAGTCACATCGCCGTGCAGACGCTCGCGCACCAGGTTGGCCATGTAACCAACCGTCAGAATGTCGGGCGTCCGGTAAAGCGTGACGCCGTCCTCATACGACAACCGTTCGCCCGCCTCCACTTTTTTGAGAATAGGCTTCAGTCGCGAGTCGTCAATTACGATTTCCATAGCAGATCGGCAGCCCAGAAAACCAAGAATAACATGCTGACGTAGCCGTTCATGGTGAAGAAGGCCGCATCCACGCGCGACAAATCGCTTGCCTTCACCAGGCTGTGTTCGTAAACCAGTAGTCCCGTGACCGCCGCCACACCCGCCAGGCTCAGCGCGCCCAGGCCCAGCATATAAACCAGCGCCAGCAGGCACGCTATCATGAGCACGTGGAACAGCCGCGCCACCAGCAACGCCCCCGCGATCCCCAGCCGCCGCGGCAGGCTAAACAGCCCTTCGACCGAATCGAACTCGAAATCCTGGCACGCGTAGATAATGTCGAACCCTGCCGTCCAGAACGTCACTGCCGCCGTCAGCCACAATATGCGCGGATCGAGCGAGCCGCGTATCGCGATCCAGGCCGCCGCCGGCGCTACTCCCAGCGCGAATCCCAGCACCAGGTGCGAAAACGAAGTGAATCGCTTGGTGAACGAATAGAAGAAGACGATCCCCAAAGCCAGCGGCGCCAGCCGAAAACACAGCCGGTTCAACTGCCCGGCCGCGAATAGGAAGACCATCCCCGAGACCGCCACGAATCCCCAGGTGAAGCCCTGCGACAGCACGCCTGTGGGCAGATGCCGCGTGCGCGTCCGCGGATTGCGCCCGTCGATCCCCGCGTCGATCAGCCGGTTGAAAGCCATGGCCGCCGAGCGCGCCCCCACCATCGCCATCACGATCCACGCGATCTTGATCCAAGCGGCCCCCGCCGGCAGCCCCGAATGCCGCAGCGCCAGCAAAGCCCCGGTCAGCGCGAACGGCAGCGCGAAGATCGAGTGCTCGAATTTGATCATCTCCAGCGTGAGCCGGATGCGTTTCCACATAGTGAATGAAAGCGGATACCATTTTATCGCATGGCTCTTTTCTCCCGCTTCTGATCCTGCCGCTGATGGCCCTGGCTTGGTTGGGCTGCTCACCGGACACCGGCTGTCCACATGCGCGTCGCTGATCCGCAGGCTAATTAAGCGGCTGCGCACGCGCACAATTTCTGGAATGTTGGCTGTTCAGAAGATTCTTCCGTCAGCTTGTGGCCGTTGGCCCTCAAAGCAGCTCGCAAAATTGCGCCACACTCATCCCCGATGCCCGATCAAGGCGCGTAGCGCACCCGGCGCCAATTCGCGGTGCAGGGGTACGACAGACTCGCCGGATTTCCAGGCTTGACCAAGATCACGTGGCTCCCGTGCTGCCTGTCTCTGATCCATCCCGCCTTCTGGAAAGCTCGTACCGCTCGCTCGCCGGAAAGGGAAGGCAGGACAGCCATCAGACAGGAACCTCTACCTCGCGAACCTCAATAGTCAACGGCATCTGGTTCGCCGCCCGCGCTTCGAGGCAACCTGCGATTGCTTCTCGGATATTCTCAAGTGCCTCCGCTTCAGTACTCCCCTGCGATACGCATCCGGGGATCGATGGGCACTCGGCGACGATACCGGTCTCATCAGGCTCCAACGTAACGAGAAGCTTCATATTTGGATCTTACCCAGCTTGGGCCAACTCCGCAATCCAACCCGCGCCAGCAGCCCGGAATTTGATCGTCTCCGGCGTCAGCCGGATGCGTTTCCACATAATGGATGAAAGCGGATACCATTCTATCGCATGCGCTTTTTTCTCCCGCCGCTTCTGATCCTGCCGCTGATGGCCATGGCCTGGTTGGGCTGCTCATCGGACACCGGCGGCCCCGAAGTTCTCAACACCCGCACCGTGACGCTTCCCGGCGGCCAGAAGATCCGCGCCGAAGTGGAAGTGACTCAGGTGGACATGCGCAAAGGCATGATGTTCCGGGATTCCCTGCCCCAGGGCCACGGCATGCTCTTCATTCACGACGAGCCCGGCCTGTATCCCTACTGGATGTTCCAGTGCCGGATTCCGCTGGACATGCTCTGGATGGACCCCCAGCACAAAATCGTGGAGATTTCCGCCGACACCCCGCCCTGCCGGGACGCAGCGGAGAAATGTCCGAATTACGGCGGTCACGAGCAGGCCCAATACGTTCTCGAACTAGGCGGCGGCGAAGCCAAGCGGCTAGGGCTGAAGGTCGGCCAAACCCTCGACTTCTGATTCGGCTCTCCCCACCCCACCGGCTATCCCACGCAGCGCCTCAAGCCGTTCGCCCGGCTCGCAGCCGCGCCCCCAAATCGCGATACGAACCCTTCACCATGTCGTCCAGCAGTCCGTACGCTGCCTGCGGATGCCACCCCAGTTCCCGGCGCGCTTTCTCGCTTGACGCGCGGTTGTCGTAATCCACGAAAGCCGTCGGAAACTCGCCCCAAAGCGCCTGCACCTCGGCCCGCGGCATAGCCCGTGCCGGAACTTCCACTGCCTCTCCCGCTGCCTGGGCTAACTCTTCGATCGAAATGTCCGTCTCGCCCGTGCAGTTATACACCGCGCCGGCGGGTGCCGCTTGTGCCGCCAGCAGATAAAAGCGGGCCACGTCGTCCACATCCACGGCGCTGGTGCTTTTGCGCGGTCCGTCCACCCATGCGGACACACCGTGCTGGGCGGCTTGCTGCATCAATAGCGGAGCGAAGAAGCTTCCCCCGCGGCCGTAAACATAAGGCGGCAGACGGACCGCGACCGTGTGCGCGCCCTGCTCCGCCATTTTCAACACGGCCCGCTCGGCGTGAATGCGTTTGCCGAGAACGAACCCTTCGTTAATTGGAGAATCTTCGTTCGTCTCTCCGCCGTCCGGCGCCGGCGCCGCCACTGCCGTACCCGAGGTGGTCACCACCGGTTTTCCTCCGGCGCCTTCCACTAGCGCCGCTACGGTTTTCACCTCTATATCGATCACGATGGAATAATCCAGACTGAAATCGTGCGTATAGGCCAGGTGCAGTACCGCGTCCGCCCGCGCCGCGGCTGCCGCAAGCACGGCGGCCGAACCAAACTCGCCAACCACCGGCGTGGCCCCCAGCCGCTCCACTTTTCGCGCCGCATCTGCATTCCGCGCCAGGCCTTCCACCGTGTGCCCCGCCTTCACGGCGTGCTCCACCACCACTTGACCGATATAACCACTTGCTCCGGTAACGAATAGCTTCATCTCTTAAGTCTAGCTGCGTCGTCGGCCCACGATCTTTCAGAAAATCGCGCCAACCGCGGCTACGAGTCTGTTACGCTGATCTGGCGATAGCCTTGCAGAGGAACCATGATTCGAGCCGCCTCTCTTCTCATCCTGGCGCCCGCCCTCACGCTCGCTCAGGATGCCCCCGCCGCGAAAAATGAAACCCCGCGCGACCTTCATCTTCGGGTCGACAAAGTCTTCGCCAAATGGGATTCCACGCTCTCGCCCGGCTGCGCACTTTCGGTCATCAGAGACGGGACAATCATCTACAAACGCGGCTACGGCATGGCCGACCTCGATCACGATATTCCGATCACACCGGAAACCGTGTTTCACGTGGCTTCGATCTCCAAGCAGTTCACGGCGGCGGCGATCATCCTGCTGGCGCAGGAAGGAAAGATTTCGCTCGACGACGATGTGCACAAGTACATCCCCGATCTGCCCGGCTTCGGCGCGCGCATCACAATTCGCCAACTGGTCCACCACATGAGCGGTCTCCGCGATCAATGGTCGCTGCTCGGCCTGGCAGGCTGGCGGTATTCGCTCGACCTCATCACCGACGACGATGTGCTCGACGTCATGTCGCGCCAAAAAGAACTGAATTTTACACCGGGCACCGAGTATTCCTATTGCAACACCGGCTTTACGCTGCTGGCACAGATCGTCAAGCGTGTCAGCGGTGAATCCCTGCGCGAGTTTACGTCGCAGCGCATCTTCCAGCCGCTGGGCATGCGGAGCACGCACTTTCGCGACGATCATGCCGAGATTGTCAAGCACATCGCATACGGCTACGTGGATGGCGAAGGGGAAAACAGCTATCGCCTGAGCGTGACGAACTTCGATACCGTCGGCGCCACCAGCCTGTTGACCACCGTGGAGGACCTGGCGCATTGGGATGAGAATTTCTACCATCCGCGCGTGGGCGGCCCGGAATTCGTGAAGCAACAACTGGAACGCGGCAAGCTCAACAGCGGCAAGATGATCGATTATGCCTTCGGCCTGTCGATCGGAAAGTATCGTGGACTCCCCACCGTGGGCCACAGTGGCGCGGACGCGGGCTATCGGGCCGACTTCCTGCGCTTTCCCGAACAACACTTCGCCGTGGCCTGCCTCTGCAACAAGGGCGAAACCAACCCTAGTGAGTTGACGCAAAGGGTTGCCGATATTTATCTTGCCGCCGAGTTCAAGGAACCCGCGCCGGCCCTCTCCGAAGCAACGCCTAAGTCCGTTGCCGTGGCCGCGCAGCGTCTGGCGCAATACCCGGGTCTGTATTTGAAAAAGGACGACGAGCGGGCCGTGCGTGTCACGGTCAAAGATGGCAAGGTATCGTTAGCTTTTTCGAATGGCGGGGGCCGCGAAATGACAGCCCTTTCCGACAGCCGTTTCCGGCTTGCCAGTGGGCCGGGCGAATTGACCTTTCCGGACGCCGCCGGCGGACCGGCGCAACGATTGAGCATTCACTTCCCCGGAGCGAAGCAGCCGGACGTCTACGAGCGAGTCGCTGAGTTCCAGCCCACGCCCAATGAGCTCGCGGCCTTTGCGGGTTCGTACGTCAGCCAGGAGATCGACCCAGTCTATCGCATCACCGTCGAAGGCGGCAGCCTTGTCTTGAAGCGGCTGAAGTCAAAGCCGGAGACGCTGGAACCGACCATCACCGACACCTTTTGGGGGCTGAATGGCGATCTGCATTTCCAACGAGGACCGGACGGCAAGATCAGCGGCTTCACCCTGAACGCCGGGCGTGTGAAGAACTTCCATTTTGCGAAGCCGTAGGTTTCGGTAGAGGTTTCTTCACCTTGCGGCCTGCGTTGTTGCGCGAGCACGCTTGTAACGGGCCGCAAACTGATGAAACGTTTATCGATCACAAACCTTACATAAATTGTAACTTTTTGATTCTAATATCTTTACATGAGTCATCGGGCTTACCGGCGGCCACGCCCCGCATATAATGAGCATCGAGATCCGCACGGTGCAACCGCCTGTCTCCGGGAGCTGCCGGCCAAGTCGTTGGGCACGCGGGAACGAAGTTCTTCAGCTTAAAAAAAGGGAGATTCGAATGACAAAGCCTCGCCTCATGCTCGTGGAGGATGAAAAGGTTGTGGCGGCTGATATCGAGGAGTGCGTGAAAGCACTGGGCTACGAAATCACTGGCTCCGCCACGTCGGGACCCGAAGCGCTCCGGCTGGCGGAACGCCTCAGGCCCGACCTGGTTTTGATGGACATCAAACTCAGGGGACCGATGGACGGCATAGAAGTTGCCGCCTCCTTGTACGAACATTATCAAATTCCAGTCGTCTACCTCACCGCCCACGCCGATGCCGAGATCCTGGAGCGCGCCAAGCGCACCGCCCCCTCGGGCTACGTCTTGAAGCCTTTCGACGAGCGCACCCTGCACACCGCCATCGAAATGGCTTTCGACCGCCATCGCCGCGAGCGGGCTTTGATCGAAAGTGGGCAGCGGTTGGCCACTGCTATCGGCAGCATTGACGAAGCCGTTATCGTGACCCAGGAAAACGGGCAGATCGCGGTCATGAATCGCCTGGCCGAGCATCTGACCGGATGGAAACAGGAGGAAGCCTTAGGCAAGTCTATTGCCGAGGTCTTCACAATTCTAAATCCGAAAACCGGCGCCCCGCAGGCGTCCCTCGCAGGGCGCGTTTTGCGGGAAGGCATAAGCATCGGGCTGGGAGAGGGGCTGCTGTTCAGCCGCCAAGGCGTCCGGTCGCCGATTCAAGGGAGCGCGTCACCCGTACGGGACGGGAACGCCGACCCGGTCGGCGTGTGCCTGCTGTTTCGCGCCGCCAATCAGAGATCCCATGACGAAGATTGGGGCGCGCCCGAACACAGTTCGGCCAGCCGCATGGAGATTCTCGGCTATCTGGCCGCGGCTGTCGCCCGAAAGTTTACCAAGCTCCTGCAGGCCGACGAAGGACGCGCGCGCGCCGTGCGGCTTGCCAACCGCCTCCTGGAGTTCGGCCAGCGCCAGCCGTCCCTTCCGGCGGATGTAAATCTGAATGATCTGGCCGGCGGTCTGGAGGACTTGCTACAGTGCACCCTGGGTGATGATATCGAACTCGATATGGTCCTCGGTCCGGCAGTCCAACGGGCCAAAGGCGATCCCGGACAGGTCGAACTGTTGTTGATGAACTTGGCCATCAATGCCCGGCGGGCCGCCGTCCCCGGGGCTTTTTTGGTCGAGACTTCGGTTGCTGACAGCGATGGAGCCGGCGATACCTATGCGGTTATTGCCGTCCGGCCGCCGCAAGGAAGCACTAACGCCGCCGACCTGCCGGCGCTCGATGAAATCCTGCGTCAGTCGCCGGGAGAAATGCGCGTATCGAGCGAAGGTGGTCTCATCCAGATCTACCTTCCGGCCTCTAAGAGGCTCCCTGCCCGCCACGTAAACTAAATCCGGTCAATACTTCCAACTGGACAGATCCGCGCCTTTCGGGGCCGTCTCTTCCATGTGTTTCACCATTTCGGGTATGTAGTGCTGGTTCAGACCCACTTTGGGGTCGAAGTTGCCCGCATAACAGTGGGGCTTCCTTTGCCCGAAATCGAAGCTTCCGTGGTAGTACGGCTCCGTCGTCGTCTCCATGAAATCCTGCATCAGGTGAACCGCCCGGTCCAGATAAAACGTGTCCGCATCGCCCACACAAACGTGTAGCTTGTCGGCCAGCTTCGGACCCAGTGTCGTCCAGTCGCGCTGCATGATGTGCGTCAGATCGTAGTGTTCCTTCCAGTCGGCGGCTACCTTGTGATCGATTTCGCCCGTCAGCTTGTTGAACACCGCGCGGGGATAGCCGTCGTCGCCTACGGAACTGAACACGGCCTGCCAGGCGTCCAGTTGCTCGCCGGATCGGCTGTGCGTGCCCATCACCAGTTCGTAATGGTTCATCTGCTCCATGGTGGCGATCAACAGTCCATCCACTTGCCGCATAGCCGGCCGGGGCACGCGGGCGAAGGGTCCGTCAATCCAGAACGCGTTCGCATCCTCATACAGGTTCATCGTCATGTAGGCCCGGAAATCCACTACGTCAGGACAGAATACCCATGCGCCATTGTAAAAATCGGGATAGAAGACCTGCGAAGCCAGCGCTTCCCAGCCCCCCGTCGACCCGCCGTAGACGGCGCGTGCCCATCCCTGGCCAAGGCCGCGGAATTTCTGCTCGACGTAAGGGATGAGTTCCTGCGTGATGGCGTCGCCATAAGGACCCACATTGGCCGAGTTCACGGCGTAGGAATCGTCGAAATAGGGGTTGGCGTGTTGGATGGTCACCACAATCACGCGCGGCATGCGTCCCGAGGTCCAGTCCTGATACAGCTTATACGCTCCGCCAGGGCCCGGCTTGGTGCTGATGTTCAACAGACCCGGCAACTCACGGCTGAAGTGGCCTTGTTGGACAATCAATGGATAATGCGCGTTCGGATGCTCGTCCCACCCGTCCGGCAACAGCACCACCGCGCCCAGCTCGACGGTCTGTCCCCAAAACTTGCTCAGTAACTCGCTGCGCATCTTAAGGTGCTTGATCCACTTGGTATCCGGCTCGGCGGCCGGAACGTCGGGGACCTTTTCGGTCAGCGAAAGGCGCACCACATCGTTCGCCGCGGGGTCCAGGTGTACCTTCTGCACTTTGCTGTAGAGGTTGCCGGGCTTGGATTGCCAATGCTGTCCTTCGCCCTTATCGGGCGGCAATTTCACGGTGTGGCCATTGGCCAGATGAAATGTCTGATAGATATTCAGGAACCCCTGGATGTAGTAATCCCCGGTGGGAATCTCGCGCAAGCTCTCGCGCGGATACCCGAAAGCCGTCGCATCCACGACCGCCGCGGCGCCGGGAGCCAGGGCGTCCACGTCCAGGCCAAACGCCTGTTGTGATTTCGCCGTGAAGCTGACCTGAAATCGCGGCTCGGTCGAACCGCTGGTGGCGATCAGAAGCAGGATGTGCCCGTCGAGCGGCGCCGCGCTGGCCGTGGGAGGGAAGGAGATTTCGAAGCGCTGCGCCGCAAAGCAAGGCACGGCCAAGACCACAATGCACAGGAATTTCATAAGGAACCATTATCGCGTGGAAGTCGCTCATTACCGGGGCGTGATCAGCCCCCCTAGTTTGTCCTGTTCACCCGATCGCGGCCGGGGAAAACGCGTCGCGTAGGCTTCCAGGTACTTCAGTCCGGCCCCGGTGTTGTAAATGACGATGCGCTCCTCCGGCTTGAGGAAACCCGCGGCCAGCAGTTTTTCCAGCGCGGCCACACAGGCGGCGCCCTCCGGCGCGGCGAAGATGCCCTCCTCGCGCGCCAGTTGTATGCCGGCATCCAGCAATTCGGTATCGCTCACGGCCAGCGCCGTGCCGCCGCTGGCGCGCACCGCATCCAGAATCAGGAAATCACCCAGTGGTTTGGGCACCCGCAATCCGGCCGCAACCGTCGACGCATTCTCCCAAAACTGGCTGCGCGCCTGTCCCTGCTCGAACGCCCGCACCACCGGCTGGCAGCCTTCCACCTGAACCGCAATCATCTTGGGCCGCTCGCCGCCGATCCACCCGAGCGTCTGCATCTCGTCGAATGCCTTCCACATCCCGATCAGGCCTACGCCACCGCCGGTCGGATAGAAGATGGCATTCGGCAGCCGCCAATCGAACTGCTCGGCGACTTCATAGCCCATGGTCTTCTTACCCTCGATGCGATAAGGCTCCTTCAACGTGCTGACGTCGTACCAGCCCTGGCTTTCGGCCCCCGCCGCGACAATCTTGGCGCAGTCGCTGATCAGCCCGTCCACCAGCGTCACGTGGGCGCCGAACGCCTGGCATTCGATGTAGTTGGCCTGGGGCACGTCGCGCGGCATGAAGATGTGCGCTTCGATTCCAGCCGCGGCGGCGTAAGCCGCCAGGGCGCTGGCGGCGTTGCCAGCCGAGGGGATGGCCATCTGCCGGACACCCAGTTCGAGGGCCATCGAGACTGCGCAGGACAATCCGCGGGCCTTGAACGATCCGGTAGGGTTCAGCCCTTCGTCCTTAATCCACAAATGACGGGCGCCCAACCGCGCCCCCAGCCGCTTCGCCGCGATCAGCGGCGTCATGCCCTCCCCGAGCGTGACGATGAACCGATCGTCAGCCGGCAGCACCGGAGCGTAACGCCACATGTTGGGCTGGCTGTCGCGGAGTTGGGTGCGCTCCCAAACCTTGCGGATCGCCGCCAGATCGTAGCGGACCAACAGCGGTCCACCGCAGGCGCAGAGATGCCGGACCTCGTTCGCGGCGTATTCCTGCTGGCACGAACTGCATTCCAAATGAGTCACTTTGGGCATTTCAGTAGCAAGTCTAACATCGGGACCTGCACGCATCCGCCGGCCCGACCGTCATATAATATTAGTGACGCATTCTGTGAAGGCTGTCGCTTTATTCCTGGTGTTGGTATGCTCCGCTCTGGCTGGTGAATATGCCGTGCTGGGCAATGGTGCGCGGCTTTACGCCGAACGCCACGAATCAGATGGCTCGAAAGTCAGGCTTTTCAGCAAGACCGGCTCCACGGAGATGGATGCATCCCTGGTGACCCGATTCGAGCACGAAGACGACGTCGCGCCGCCAACGCAACCGGCGAGTCCGTCCATACCCGCAAAGCCTGCCAATCTGACGGAAATCATCGACAACGCCGCGCGCAAGTACGGTCTGCCGCCCGCTTTCGTGCACGCCGTCATCGCAGCGGAATCCCGCCACAACCCGGACGCGGTGTCACCCAAGGGCGCCATTGGCCTGATGCAGTTGATGCCCGCTACGGCTCGCGAGCTGGGTGTGGATCCTAAAGTCGTGGAACAAAACGTGGATGCGGGAACCCGTTACCTGCGTGATCTTCTGTTGAAGTACGACAGCCACGCCTATCATGCATTGGCTGCTTACAATGCGGGTCCGGGAGCGGTTGACAAGTATCACGGAGTGCCTCCCTACCCGGAAACGCAGAAGTATATTCTGGATGTGCTAAAGCATTGGAAGCAGGCGGGCGATTAGTTCAGCCCGCCCCTCGCATCTGGATCAGGGCCGCCTCAAAACGGCGCGTGAACTGGGCAGCATCGCAAAGAGCGGAACGCGCGATTTGCCGGCGCAATCCTATTCTCAAGCGGCGAATTCGCTCCGGATTGCGGGCTAGCGTAACCGCCGTGCGCAAGTACTCGTCCGCGGAAGCCGCAATCAGACCTGCCAATCCGGCTGCTGACAAAAGACTCGCGCCGACCCTCGAGACATGCGCGTCGCCCACCATCGCGATAACCGGCGTTCCCATCCAGAGGGCCTCACAAGTAGTTGTGGTGCCGTTGTAGGGAAACGGATCCAACGCCAGGTCAACCTCCTGGTATGTTGCCAAGTGCGCACGTTCGGACGCCACGAAGCCTCGCAATTCCAACCTGTCTGCGGCAATGCCATACTGTTCGAATCGGGTCCGGATCGCCGCCGCCACGCCGGCATCACTCAAGGATCGCGACTTCAGCAGTAGCTGCGTTCCGGGTGTCTGTCGCAGAATCTCCGCCCACAGCGTTATCGTCTCCGACGACAACTTGGGATGGTGGTTTAAACAGCCAAACGTGAAGAGGCAGGTGCGATTCTGTGGCGATGGTTCCGGCGGCGGGGCGCCGGGATTGGGCCGGTAACAAAGAAAGCAGCCGTCAAGCCGGACTAGGCTCTCCGTGTGAAACCCGTCGCTTAACCCGGGCGGATCGCATACATGGTCGGTGATCCGATATTGCATGGAGCGCAGGCCGGTCGTAGCTGGATAGCCCAGGTAGGTCACTTGCACCGGGGCTGGCCGCAGAGCGAAAACCCCCAACCGGTTTCCTTGGGTATGCCCGCTCAGGTCGATCAGGATATCGCAACGGTCCACCTGAATCTGCCGCGCGGCCTCGGCGTCATTCATTTCGGCCATCCATCGCCAATGGCCCGAAGTCCGCTGTAGCCTGCGGGTCACTCCATCCGTGATGGGAGCACTCGAATAACAGAATACTTCGAAGACCCCGCGGTCGTGTGCGCGCAGGATCGGCTCGATGAAGCGCGATACCGGGTGGCGGCGAAAATCGCCAGAGACATATCCAATGCGAAGTTTGCGGCTGCTGCGGCGCCGCGCCGGCCGATCGATCGCACGGCCCGCTCCCTCCCACGCCCGCCCATGCTTCCGATGCTCCCCGGCAATCTGCGCAGGAGTCAACTCCTGCCGGTAAAGCGACGCGAGCAACAGGTTGGACCGGGCGGGGAGAAAAGCGGGATCGGCGGCGATCGCTTCTCGAAAGCACCCCATCGCCCGTGCGTGTTCTCCGGCTAGACTGTGGGCGATTCCCAGATTGGAAAGCACGCCTGGTCGGCGGTCGCCAAGATCCAACGCATTCGCATAAGCCTGGACCGCGTCCAGGTATCGGTGCGCGGCGGTTCGCCCGGCTCCCTCGAGCGCATACGCCTGCGCCAGAGGTTCTCGGACCAGATCCCGGTCGCTGGTTCGCCAAGGCTCCAGTACTTCGATAGCGCGTCCGGAGCGGCCGGC
>JBEKYC010000084.1:0-27892 GCA_049511415.1 Bryobacteraceae bacterium
TCCAGCGCGTTGTCCTCGATAAACTTCCGCCGGCTTTCCACGTCTTCGCCCATCAGCGTGGAAAAAATCTCTTCGCTTTCCACGGCGTCTTCCAGGCGCACCTGCAGCAGCGAGCGGTTCTCGCGGTTCATGGTGGTTTCGGCAAGCTGCTCGGCGTTCATTTCGCCGAGGCCCTTGTAGCGCTGCACGGAGCAGTCGCGTTTGCCTTCCACCTTCACGTAGGCCAGCAGGCTGGTCCAATCGGGCTGGGTGTCGCGATGGTCGCCGCGCACGGCCACGAAGGGCGGCAGGTTGTACTTGGCGATCTGGCGGGCGAGCGAGCGGTAGCGCTTGTACTCGGGCTGGGAGGCCAGGTTGATGCCGATGTAGCGTTCCGCGTTGGTGGAATCGTGGAAGACGGCCATCCAGGCGGAGTGTTCTTCGTCGGCGCGCAGCTCGGCCTTCACCTGCGCCGCTTCCAGGGCCGCCACCACGCGCTCCATGCTTTCCTTGTCTTCGAAATCGGCCTTGTGGTCGGCGCGCAATTCGGCGTTGCCCAGCACCACCACCACGCGCGGGTCGCGCAGACGCCGCTCCACCTTGCCGGACATCTGCTGGAACTCATCCAGACTCATGAGAAACGCGCGCAGTTCGCCGCCCGATATGGTGCTCGCCGCGCCATTGCCATTGGAGTGAATCTCCAGGGTCAGGTTCTCGGTGGCGCGGCGCATGATCTCGCGGGTGTATTCCTTTTCGTCCTTGATGTACTTTTCGCTCTTGCCCTTCTTGATCTGATAGAGCGGCGGCTGCGCAATGAAAATACGGCCGCGGTTGATCAGCTCGTTCATGTGGCGGAAGAAGAAAGTAAGCAGGAGGGTGCGGATGTGCGAGCCGTCCACATCGGCGTCGGTCATGATGATGATCTTGCCGTAACGGATCTTGGTGGCGTCGAAATCGTCTTTGCCGATGCCGGTGCCGAGGGCCGTGATCATGGCGCGGATTTCCTCGTGGCCCAGCATCTTGTCGTAGCGGGCCTTCTCGACGTTGAGGATTTTGCCTTTGAGCGGTAGGATGGCCTGGAAGCGGCGGTCGCGACCGAGCTTGGCCGTGCCGCCGGCGGATTCACCCTCGACCAGGAACAGCTCGCAACGCTCGGGATCTTTTTCCTGGCAATCGGCCAGCTTGCCGGGCAGGCCGCCGGAATCGAGCGCGCCCTTGCGGCGGGTCAGGTCGCGGGCTTTGCGGGCGGCTTCGCGGGCGCGGGAGGCCTCGATGGCTTTGCCCACGATCTTGCGCATCACGGGGGAATTCTTGTCGAAGTATTCGCCCAGCTTGTCGTTGACGAATTCGGTCATGGGGCCGGCAATATCGCTGTTCAGCTTGCCCTTGGTCTGGCCTTCGAACTGCGGCTGGGGAATCTTGACGCTGACCACGGCGGTGAGGCCTTCGCGCACATCGTCGCCGGTCAGGTTCTCTTTCTCCTTGAACAGGCCGGCCTGCTGTCCGAACTTGTTGATGGTGCGGGTGAGGGCGCTGCGGAAGCCGCTCAGGTGCGTGCCGCCATCCACGGTGTTGATGTTGTTGGCGAAGCTGAAGACGTTTTCGGAATAGCCGTCGTTGTATTGCAGGGCGACTTCCATCACCAGCGTGCCGGCGTTGTTATCCAGCTCGCGCTCCGCCTCGAAGTGAATGGGCTTTTCATGCAGAACGGATTTGCCGCGATTGAGATGCTTGATGAATTCGGCGATACCGCCGGTGTACAGGAATTCATGGGTTTTGACCGGATCGACGCGCTCATCGGTGAGGGTGATTTTCAGACCCTTGTTCAAGAACGCCAGTTCGCGCAGCCGCTGCGCCAGGGTGTCGTAGTTGAACGTGGTCTCGGTCATGATGGTGGCGTCCGGCTTGAACGTCACGCGCGTGCCGGTCTTGCGGCCGGCTTTGCCGGCACGTTCCAGGGGGCCCTTGGGATGTCCCGCGGCATACTCCTGCTCCCAGGTGTAACCCTCGCGCCAGATTTCCAGTTCCAAGCGTTCGGAGAGCGCGTTGACGCAGCTCACGCCGACGCCGTGCAATCCGCCCGAGACCTTGTAGCTTTTGGAATCAAACTTACCGCCGGCGTGCAGCTTGGTCATTACCACCTGGGCGGCCGACACACCCTCGTCGTGCATGTCGACGGGAATGCCGCGACCGTTGTCCACCACCGTTACGGAGTTATCGATGTGGATGGTTACATCCACCTGCGTGCAATAGCCCGCCAGGGCTTCGTCGACGGAATTGTCGACGACTTCGTACACCAAGTGATGCAGACCCATCTCGCCGGTCGAACCGATATACATGGCGGGGCGGAGACGCACGGCCTCCAACCCTTCCAGAACTTTGATACTGCTGGAATCGTAAACTTCGGGACTGCTGTCGTTGAACGTAGATGCCATCTGGTTTAACTCGTACTCCACGCGTTCAATTGCCGGATCGATCTGCGTGGCGATCGCCTGCACTTGAGACGCTTCCGTCTCCATCCATTTTCTGGTGGCTTCGTCCGGCACGCGAACATATAGCGTGCCCTCCAGTAAACGCGCAAATACCGTTGCGCGAACCCACTTCTGATAACTGGCGGGACCGAGCCTGACTTCGAGTTCCTGCTTGATCCGATCCCAAAGGTTCATGGTTCTCAGATCCGCATGGGCATTACGACGTAGCGGTAACTCTCCTCGGTACTGGTGACCACCGGGCGCAATTCGCCGGCACTCTTCTGATCCTTCAGTTCGAAGGCCACCTGCTCCTGGTTCGTGGCCCGCAGAAAATCGAGCAGATATTGTGCATTGAATCCGATCTCCATGTCGGGACCGGCATATTCGCTGGGAACGCTCTCTTCGCTTTCGCCGGTCTCCACGGAGGAAGAAAAGATCTTCACTTCGCCGGCGGTGAACTGCACACGAATGGCCCGCGAGCGCTCGTCGGCAAACTGCGAAACGCGTTCGATGGCGGAGCGGATCTCATCGCGATTCAGCTTAGCCTGGTGGGTATTGTCCTTCGGCAGCACTTTTTCGTAATCCGGGAAATTGCCGGTCAATTTGCGTGTGATCAGCAGGCGTTCGCCGAATTGGAAGAACAGGTGGTTTTCATCGCCGGCGAAGATCAACTTGCTGTCCGCGCCGCTCTCATCCGCTAGTTTGACGATCTCAGCCATGGCTTTCTTCGGCACCAGAGCCCGGAACGGCTTACCGGCGCCGGCGCCCGTAGTGGATTCCACATAGGCCAGACGGTGGCCGTCGGTGGCCACCATGGTGGTGGCATCGGTCTTCAGCAGCAGCAGCGCACCGTTTAATGTAAAGCGCGACTCCTCGAGGGAGATCGCGAACGACGTGCGGGAGATCATGGATGCCAGGAGCTTTACCGGGATCTCCGCGATCGGCTCAGGCATTTGGGGCAACTCGGGGAAACTCTCGCGGGACATGCCGGCGATGCGCGTGCGGGAACGGCCGCAGGTCAGGCTGGCCCAATGATTCTCAAGGAATTTGACGTTCAGATCCGCTTCAGGGAGCAAGCGCACATAATCCAGGAGCTTGCGGGCTGGAATGGTGCCGGAGCCCTCCTTCTTCACTTTTGCCGGACAACTACACCGGACACCCAATTCCAGATCCGTGGCGGTGAGCGTCAAACGGTCACCTTTGGCTTCCAACAGGACGTTGGAAAGGATCGGAATGGTGGTTTTCTTCTCGACCACACCTTGAGAGAGGCTCAGTTCTCGAACGAGGTCTGCTTTACTGACGGTGAACTCCATCTGGTGGTGACTCCTATTCTCTTCTCTCTCTATTTAGATCTATTAAAAGAGCAGAATTCATGGGGCCTGTGCAAATTGTTGAAGACTATCTAAATTATACTAAATTATAGTAGTTTTGGCCAACACCGGCCTGAGGATTTCGGGTGCGGTTAGGTGCAGAACACAGGACCGGGGTGGTTATTCCACAAACTTCACAAGTCCCGTCAAGGGGCGGCTGTGAAAAACATGCGGATCTTCATTGTAACGAGTCGATTAGCGCGTGGATAATCCTGTTCAATTCCGGATCAGTCTGGCGCAACTTGTCAATTTTCTTGATGGAGTGCAGAACGGTGGTATGATGTTTGCCCCCGAAGACTCTGCCGATTTCCGGTAACGAGGCACTGGTCAGTTCTTTTACCAGGTACATGGCGACCTGCCGCGGCTCCACGATTTTCTTGGTGTTGCTTTTTTCCTTGAGCTGGCTCTGGCGGATCCCGTACCGCTCCGCGACGGCCTTCTGAATCGAATCGATGGTGATCTTGCGGTCCTGCATGAACACCAGGTGCCGCAGGACCTGCTGGCTCATCTGTAGGTTGATCGAGGACCCGGTGAGAGAAGAGTAGGCTACCAGTTTTACGAGCGCACCTTCCAGCTCGCGCACGTTGCCCTTCATCTTAGTGGCCATGAAGGTACGGACTTCTTCCGGGAGTGCGACGCCTTCCGCCTCAGCCTTTTTGTCCAGAATGGCCATCTTGGTTTCGAGATCGGGAGGCTGGATATCGGCCATCAGGCCCCACTCGAAGCGCGAGCGCAGGCGGTCGATCAAGCCGGGGATGTCTTTGGGCGGGGCATCGCTGGAGATCACGATCTGCTTCTGGTGATCGTGCAACTCGTTGAATGTATGGAAAAACTCCTCCTGGGTACGATCCTTGTTGCCAATTAACTGGATGTCGTCGACCAGCAGCACATCCGCGGAACGGTAGCGGTCGTGGAATTGGGGCATGCGATCCAGGCGGATGCAGGTGATCATGTCGTTCATGAAGCGTTCGCTGGAGATGTAGACGATGCGCATGGAAGCGTGATGATCGATCAACGACCGTCCGATGGCATGCATGAGGTGAGTCTTCCCCATGCCGACGCCGCCGTAGATAAAGAGCGGGTTATAGCGGCGCGAGGGGTTGTCGGCCACGGCTTTAGCGGCGGCAGCGGCGAACTGGTTGCAGGCGCCGACCACGAAGCTCTCAAAAGTGAACTTGGGATTCAATGAACTGGCTGGAGCGGGATCGGCCTCGGCTTGCTCCTTGGCGGCCGAGAGGGTATACTCGACGCGGTCTACCGCCAAGCCGACGCGGGCGGCGGCCTGGATCACGACGGGGCCATATTCGGATTCCATCCAGCGGCGGGTGCCTTCATCCGGCACGGCGACTAATAAAGTACTGCCATCCACCCCGGCGAAAGATGTCCGGCTAAACCAATTCTGGTAGCTCTCGGGACTGATTTTGGTTTCCAGTTCTTTTTTGATGCGATCCCAAGGGTTCATAGCAACTGCTGCTTCGACGAGGAATACCGACAGGGTGGGCCATCGGACGATGAGTAGTCTAGCATACCCCATAGGATTTCCACCAAGAAAATAACGCTATTGTTTCGTTATCATTACAAGCCGTTTGACAGGGACGGTGCGGACTGGCGATAATGGTACTTCTTCTTGAGCGGGAGTAACTCAGTTGGTAGAGTGCGACCTTGCCAAGGTCGATGTCGCGGGTTCGAATCCCGTCTCCCGCTCCAAAGCCTCGCATCCCAATTCCCCTGAGGCAATCCAATTTCGTATGACTAAGATTCTGCCCCTGTTTGCGGTTTCGGCCGCTCTGGCGTTTGGCCAGTACAAGATGGAACCTGCCGGCGCTCCTCCAGCGGACCTTCCGTTTGCCTCGACTCTGCAGCAGCAGGGCGCCAAGATCCTGGGGCCTGGGGGCTCGGTCTACTGCGAAGTGTGGTTCCGGGCACAGATACGCTCGGGTGCAAAGTCGACCGATGATGCGATTACGTTATCGATTCCGCAGGGCACGTTGTTAGGGGTGATTCGGTTTCCGGCCAAGGTGCAAGACCGGCGGGGACAGAATATTCAGCCCGGGACGTACACGCTACGCTACAGCCAATACCCGGTGAACGGCGATCATCAGGGGGTGGCGCCACAGCGCGACTTCGCGCTGATGGCGCCGGCGGGAGACGACAAGGACGCCAATGCGGCGCCGGCTTTCGACGCGCTGGTGGCGATGAGCGCCAAGGCCAGTGGCACACCGCATCCGGCGGTGTTGAGCATGTGGGGCGGGTCGGCGGACAAATACCCCAACTTCAGCAAACAGAACGATAACGACTGGGTGCTCGACATCAAGATCGGCGACTTGGGGCTGTCGATCATCCTGGCGGGGAAGGTTCAGTCTTAGCTTCGGTTACGCCGGATAGCGGCCTTCTATGTAGCCGCTTAGCTG
Source organism: Bryobacteraceae bacterium (assembly GCA_049511415.1). Lineage (GTDB taxonomy): Bacteria > Acidobacteriota > Terriglobia > Bryobacterales > Bryobacteraceae > Bog-159. The sequence continues at coordinate 6,232 of JBEKYC010000084.1, forward strand.
ATCGATGGTGTGCGCCTGGGCGGAGATGATGGAGCGGACGACGTCGCCGATGGAGATCATGCCGCGCAGGTTGTCGCCATCCATTACCGGCAGGTGCCGGATGCGGTGCGCGCTGATGATGCGCATGCAATCCTCCACCGAGTGATCCGGCGATACGGTAAACACCGGACTGGTCATAATCTCACTGACGCGCATCTCATGGGAGTGTTTTCCCTTCAGAATCACTTTGCGGGCATAGTCTCTTTCGGAGACGATGCCGGCCAATCTTCCCCCCGAGATCACCAGCAGAGCACCCACTCCCTTGTCGGCCATCATGGCCACGGCATCGAATACGGTGGCATCCGGCGACAGCCAGAAGATATCGGACCCTTTATGCAAGAGCATCGAGCGGACGGTTTCCATGGTCCCTCCTTGTCTGATTAAATCTTTCAGACTCGGAGGCACATGTCAATCTTTTTTTGCGGTTGCCGGCGCCTTTTTCCTGGTTCTCGGGCGCAAGCGCTCTTCCAATTCCTGCACGCGGCGGCGTAAGGCAGCGATCTCTTCGGCTGGAGCTGGAGCGGGCGGGGGTGACGCATTGAACAAATTGCGGACCAGATCCAGCGGGCGGCTTTGCAGGGCGCTTTGCGCTTTTTGATACATTTCCGTGACGGTGGTGAGATACCAGGAAAGGAAGTCGTGGGTGGCGCGGTCGGAAGCGACGATCAGCTTGCGCAGCAGTTCGAGGGGCAGGCCGGATTCGTGGCCTTTGGCGTCTTCCATGATGATTTGGGTGAGGATGACGCGGGTGAGGTCCTCGCCGGTGCGGGCATCCACCACCTGCACGTCGGCGCCCTCGCGCACCAGGCGCGCCACGTCGTCGAGATTGACGTAGCGGCTGGCAGCGGTGTCGTAGAGCCGGCGATTCTCGTATTTCTTGATAACCGTTTTGGGCGGCGGCATTAAAAGATAAAATAATCCGAAACACCTTGACAGCCCCGAGGGCCGACGTTATACTCAATCTGGATGCTGCAATGCAGCATCGATAGGAGCTTAACATGGAAAACTCCACGAAGTCTACGGCGACGCCCTCTCTGGCCGCTACGCTGGCCCACTGGGCCCGTCAGGGTATGGAGAGTTTTGTCGCTACACAGAAAATTCTGTTGGATTTAACGGCACAGCAAAATTCGCTGGCGCTGGGATTTGTACGCGAGCGGGTGAACTTTTCGCCCCTCCGTCCGCTGACTGCCATGGTGGACCTGGCGGGTCAGGGGATTGCCAATTTTGTCGCGGCGCAAAAAATTCTGCTGGATCTGGCCGCGGAAGAGAACAGCCTGATGTGCCAAGGCGTGAAGGACGGCATGGGTCTGACGGGCACGCCGGCGGCGATTACCGATGCGGTGGGCGAAGCCGTGACCACGTTTGTCGGCATGCAAAAGAAATATCTGCAAATGGTGGAAGAGCAGAGCCATGCGGTGGTGGCCGCCATCAAAGACGGCAAGCCATACGAAGGCAAGAATCTGGGCGAGGTGGCGCGCGAGGGCCTGGCGAATTTCGTCCATACGCAGAAGCGTTTTCTGGATCTGCTGACCGATGTGACCCGGGTGGATGCCGATGGCAAGGGCCACAAGGGAATCAAGGCGGCGGACCGCCGGAAGCTGGTGGCGCTGGCGAAGGACGGGATGGACAAGCTGGTCGACTCCCAGAAGAAGCTGTTGGAAGTGGCCACGCGGCAGATCGACGGGGGAGTGGGGACGTTCAAGGAGATGGTGCGGTCGTCGCCGGAGCCGTCCACTACACTCGGCGAGTCTATACGGCGCGGCGTGGAGAACCTGATTCAGGCGCAAAAATCGCTGCTGGATGTGGCCATGAAGCCGTTTCTGCCGCCTCCGCCGCATACGCCGGCGCACGCGCGCGCCGGACGACGCAAGTAGCAAGCGGGAGGCGCCATGCCCGACACATTGACCGCGCCGCGACACTTTCCGTACACGGCGCGAGTGGGGAATGCGGACGTAACCCTGCGGCTGATGGAGCCGAAGGACCGGGACGCATTCCTGGCTTTTATGCGAGCCCAACCGGAAGACGACCTGTTCTTTCTGCTGGTGGATGTGACCACCAAGGAAGGTTTGCAGCAGTGGCTGCACGACCTGGAACAGGGACGCAATCTTACCGTTCTGGCCGAAGAGAACGGCAAGTTGTTGGGCTATTGCAGCCTGCACCACGGCCAAGCGCGCTGGACGCGCCATATGGGCGAAATCCGACTGCTGGTGACGCCGAACCAGCGCGGCCGCGGTGTGGGTAGACTACTCGGACACACAATCTTTAGCATGGCTCGCGATCTGGACCTGCGCCGCATCGTGGTGCGTGTGGCCTCCGGCCAGAAGAGCGCGCGACGCCTTTTCGAGCGGCTGGGCTTTCACATGGAAGCTCTGCTGGCCGATTGGGTGATCGACCGGCAGGGGCGCACGCAGGACCTGGTCATGATGTCGTACGACGTGGCCGGCTTCCACGACTAACCAGGACTGACTGGGGGCGGCCCGCCCGATCCGCCGCCCGCAAGTTGGGTTACACTGAGAGGCGCGATGACGGGCCAAAAGTTCACCGTCCACGAGCGCCAAGAAGCCGAAGTCTCCATGTGGCAGGAGCTGCTGGTGGGCTTGGAGCTGGTCCAGTTACGGCTGACTTCCGTTTTTTACGGCTTAGGTGTGCCGCACGGCCACGGCGAGGCGGTGATCGTAATCCCCGGCTTTCTGGGGACGGACGCTTACCTGGGCGAGCTATTCTCGTGGCTGCGCACGGTCGGCTACCGGTCGTACTTTTCCGGTATCGGATGGAATGCGGAGTGTCCCAACCTGCTGATCCGGCGCCGGCTGAGTGACACGGTAAAGCGGGCATTCACGGCTACGCACCAGCGAGTGCATCTGGTGGGCCACAGCCTGGGCGGGATTATTGCGCGATCGGTGGCGGCACAGATGCCCGACCGGATCGCTTCAGTCACCACGCTGGGCTCGCCGTTTCGCGGTCCGGTGGCGCACGCCAACGTGCTCAAGGCCAGCGACGCGATCCGCAACCGAATTCTGCGCGAGCACGCCGGGCATATCCTCCCGGGCTGCTATACGGAAGCCTGCACGTGCGAGTTTGTGGCATCGCTCAAGAGCGAATTTCCAGACAGTGTGCGGCAGACCGCCATGTATACGAAGCGCGACGGCATCGTGGACTGGCGGTACTGCGTGACGGGCAATCCGGCGATCGATCACGAGGTGACCGGCACGCATATCGGCCTGGTATTCAATCCGGATGTGTATCGCGCACTGGCGGCGCGGCTTGCGCGTAGTGATGCACCGGCCCGGGGTTGATACGGCGCACTTCCACGGTATACGGCGGGCGGAAGATGGCGCCCAGTTCTGACTCGGGCGTACCCTTCGGCATCAGCTTATAGGTGAAGATGAGCTGCAGGTCGGTGGGGCTGGATGGGGCGCGGAAGCGCCACTGGCGGGCAGCACTTAAGCTGGCCTGGTGTAGCAGGTCTTCACCTTCGACGACGTTTGCGTCGGTGACTGCGCCCTGCTTCGAGACGCGCACGGCCACGACCACGCTACCGGCGATGCGCCCCACCACGGCCAGCTCCGGATACACGGGCGCGACGGCGGCTTCAACTTGCACGGCGGAAGGCTCCAGCGCCAGGAGGCCCAGGGCCATGAGCATCGATAGGGCGAGCAGGCGCACGGCTACTCCAGGAACCGGCCTAAGACTTCCAGATACTCGGCGGCGCGGCTGAATGCGGGGGCGTGTCCGGCGCCGTGGAAGGTGTAGACCGGCGCCTGCGGATAGGTGTCGCGCAATGCTTTGCGGCGCTCGGCATTGAAGATGTCGTTATCGGACTCGATGACGAAGATCTTCCCCGGCCAGGCGGCCAGATCTTCGGGCGTGAAGCGGAAGCGTTGATGATAGGCGAGCTGGATTTCGAGGTTGGCCATGATGTCGGCTTTGGCCAGGCGCGTCTCGAAGAGTTCGGTCACGTAGCTCCGCCAGAATGGCAGTTCGTCCGCCGGCGCACCAACCAGCTTGAGAATGCTACGGGACAACAGGCCGCGCAGAACGGGCCACGGCATGGCGGATAGAACGGCGTTGGCGACTTTGCGTCCACGCACCAGGTGTGCGAGCGGCACGCCGGTGTTGGAGAGGATCAGGCGTTCGATGCGCTGGGGATGGCGGCGGATCATGCACTGCGCTACCGCGCCCCCGAAGGACGCGCCCAATACGGTTAAGCTGCGGATGTTCTCCGCGGCGAGGATGGCTTCGACGCCGTCCGCCAGATCTTCGAGCGCGGTGACGCGCGGATAGGCTGGGTAGACGATGCGGAAGCGCGGGGCCAGCGCAGCGGCGAGGTCGAAGCCCATGTCGTTGACCAATTCGCCGCCGGGCAACAGCAGCAGGCAGTGATCGCCCGCGCCGAGCATGCGGTACTGCCACGCGACGCCGGCGACGGTCAGCGATCGATTCGGATGATCCGCGCGAAACGCCTGCAATCTTTCTGGCTGGGTCATAGGGTGGAGAATGGACCATTGTCGCAGTTAGCGCGGCGCGCGGCGCTAGGATAAGGATCTAATGTCACGGAATTCGATGCCAGGAAGGCGGGGGTTCCTGCTGGGACTGACCGCCGAGGCGGCCGCGGGCGCCGCTCCGCCGTTGCAGAATCTGCCCGATCCATTGCGCCAGCCGGATCGTGCCGCGGCTTTTACGGAAGGCGGCTCCGGCCCCATCAAGCTGATGCGCTCGGGCGAGCGGTGGACGGGTCAGGATGTGGAACTGACTTGCGAATCGCGCAACGGGCTGGCCGTTGCGGTGACCGCGCCCAAGAGCCGGCTGATCCGCGTGCGCTTGCGCTGGCACGGGGCGTTCCCGGAAGGCTTCCGATTTCTGGGCGACCATTGGGAGCGATCCTACGGGGACCTGGAATGGCGCGGACTGGCGGGCGAGCGTGTGATGCCTTGGTATTTCGTGGCGTCGAACGGCAGGGTCACAAAAGGCTATGGCGTGAAGACGGGCGCGGCGGCGATTTGTTCGTGGCAGGCGGACGCGGGCGGCATCAACCTATGGCTGGATGTGAGCAACGGCGGCGGGGGCGTGGAGCTGGGCGAGCGCCGGCTGGAGGCGGCCACCATCGTGACGCATGCGGGCGATGCACGGGAGTTGTGCCGGCGGATGTGCGAGAAGCCGCGGCTGGCGGCGCAGGCGATCTACGGGAGCAATAACTGGTATTACGCTTACGGGCAGAATACGTCGGCGGAGGCCAGCATGCGGGACGCGGCGCTGATGGCGGAGCTGGCGCCGGCGGGGGCGAACCGGCCGTTCGTGGTGCTGGATATGGGATGGGGCGCGGGGGCGGAGGGCGCCGGTCCGGTGAGCGCGACGACCCGCGATTATCCCGACATGACGGGGTTGGCGCGGCGGATGAAAGACGCGGGTGTGCGGCCGGGCATCTGGGTGCGGCCGCTGTTGACCACCGAGAAGCGCGCCGAGGCGTGGCGGCTGCCGGTGGCGGGCGGCCGGGCACAGGGCGAATTGATTTACGTGGACCCGAGCATCCCGGAGGCGCTGGCGTATGTTGCCAACGGTATCGCCACCATCCGCGGCTGGGGCTACGAGCTGATCAAGCACGATTATTCGACGTTCGATCTGACGGGGCGGTGGGGATTCGAGATGGGACCGGAACTGACGCCGCGCGGCTGGCATTTTCACGACCGGAGCAAGACCACGGCGGAGATCGTGCTGGATCTGTACCGCACGATCCGGCGGGCGGCGGGCGATGCGGTGGTGCTGGGATGCAACACGATCGGGCACCTGGCGGCGGGGCTGGTGGAAGCGCAGCGCATCGGCGACGATACCAGCGGACGGGAGTGGAGCCGCACGCGCAAGATGGGGGTGAACACGCTGGCGTTTCGCATGGCGCAGCACAACACGTTTTTCGCGGCCGATCCGGACTGCGTGCCGGTGACGGCGGAGATCCCGTGGAATTTGACGCGGCAGTGGCTGGACCTGGTGGCGCGCAGCGGGACGGCGTTGTTCGTGTCGGTGGACCCGAAGGCGGTCCGGGCGGAGCACAAGCCGGCGCTGCGGGAGGCGCTGGCGGCAGGGGCGCGGGTGCAGGGCCCGGGGGCGGCGCTGGATGCAATGGATACGACGACGCCGGAGAGATGGCGGTTGGATGGGCGGGACGTTCGGTATCACTGGTACGAAGACGATTGAGGGCGCGCGTGGCATAATCTGGCTATGGAAATCACCTGGCTTGGACACGGCACTTTTCAATTCCGTTTGCCTTCGGGCGAAACCATACTGATGGACCCCTGGACCGAGGGCAACCCCGCTTATCCGCAGGGTTACAAAATCGCGCGCGCGGACACCATCGCGATCACCCACGGGCATTTCGATCACATACACGACGCGGTGCCGCTGGCGAAAGAGTTTTCGCCGGCGGTGGTCGGCATCTTCGAGACCTGTCACTGGCTCGAATCAAAAGGCGTGGCCAAAACGCAGCCGATGAACAAAGGCGGATCACAGAAGGCGGGATCGGTCACCTTCACCATGACGCACGCCGTACACAGTTGCGGCATTCTGGACGATGGCAAGATCATTTACGGCGGCGAGGCGGCGGGTTATGTGCTGCGCTTTGACGACGGGCGGGCGCTGTACTTCGCGGGGGACACCAACGTGTTCACCGATATGCAACTGATCGAGCAGTTGTATCATCCGGAGCTGGCCTTTCTGCCCATCGGCGATTTGTACACGATGAGTCCGCGAGAAGCGGCGGTAGCGGCGCGGCTGCTGAAGGCGCGGAAGATCGTGCCGATGCATTTCGGGACGTTCCCGGCGCTGACCGGACGGCCGGCGGAGCTTGCCGGGCTGATTGGGGATGTGGCGGGTACCGAGGTGTGGGAGCTGGAGCCGGGTAAGACTGTGGAGTGGTAGCGACGCCGATCCGCACTGTTATAGTGGTCGATATCCATGGGCCGCATACGCGTACTCCCCGATCAGGTGGCGAACAAAATCGCGGCGGGAGAGGTGGTGGAGCGGCCGGCGTCGGTGGTGAAAGAGCTGCTGGAGAACGCGCTGGATGCCGGATCGACGGTGCTGCGTGTAGAGGTCGAGAGCGGCGGACGGCGGCTGATCCGCATTGCGGACGATGGCTGCGGCATGCTGCGCGACGATGCGCTGCTGGCGTTCGAGCGGCACGCCACCAGCAAGCTGCGGGACGTGCAGGATCTGCTTTCCATCGCCACGCTGGGCTTTCGCGGCGAGGCGCTGCCGTCGATTGCATCGGTCTCGCGGCTGCTGCTTGAAACCCGCTCCGACGACGAGACCACCGGCACGCGGGTGGAGATTGCGGGCGGCAAGATGCTGCATTGCGACGAAGTTGCCCTGGCGCGCGGCACCACCGTCACGGTGCGCGATCTGTTTTTCAATGTGCCGGCGCGCAAGAAGTTTCTGCGCACGGAGCAGACCGAATTGGCGCACATCGCGTCGCTGGTGACGCACTACAGCCTGGCGCATCCGGAGAAGACGTTCCGGCTGACCAGCGGCGTCAACGAGCTGCTGGGTGTCACGCCGGTGGGCACGTTGCGCGAGCGCGTGTTCCAGGTTTTCGGCAGCCAGATGCTGGAAGAACTGGTGGAATTGGGCACGCGCGAGCAGCAGCTCGTGCTGCCGCCGCCGTATGTGCCGCCGTCTGAAGCCATCGCCGAATTTCGGCGCGAGCCGGAAGAACCATCCAGCAAGACGTTTTGCCTCAGCGGATTCGTTTCGCGGCCGCAGGTGCAGAAGGGCAATCGCAATTCGATTTTCATTTTCGTGAACCAGCGGCTGATTCGCGACCGGCTGCTGCTGCACGCGATTTCGTCGGCGTACCACAACCTGATGCCGCCGGCGGCGTTTCCATTCGCGCTGCTGTTTCTCGAATGCGATTGCGATGAGGTGGATGTGAATGTGCACCCTTCGAAGACCGAGGTGCGTTTCCGGCACCAATCGTTCGTGCACGATTTCGTGCGGGATACAATTCGCGAGCGGCTGATCGAGACGCGGCCGGCGCCGGCGTTTTCGCCCGCGGCCAGCGCACAGCCGGGGGCGCGGATGCCGTATTCCGAATTTTCGCAGATGCTGGAGAACGAGGCTGTGCCGGCCGATTCCGTGCCGGTTGCGCCCGACGTGGAACCGTCGCTGCCCACATTTGCTTTGCGGCCGGAAGCGGGGCCCGCGCCGCGCCTGGATTTTGGCGCGCCGGCGATCGCGTTGGCGGATGAGCCGCCGGCGTCCGTCGCGCGGACGCGCGTGCCCGACACGCATGGCACATTTCCGGCGGATGCGCTGCCGGTGTCGGATGTGTCGCTGGGCGCGCTTTCGGATCTGCGGCCGCTGGGGCAGATCCACGAGAGCTTCATCATCGCGGCGGGGCGCGAAGGGCTGTGGATCATCGATCAGCACGTGGCGCACGAGCGGATTCTATTCGAGCGCGTGCTGAAGCAAAGGGCTGCCGGCAACGTGGAGACGCAGCGTTTGCTGATGCCGCTGATCCTGCAACTGACGCCAGGGCAGCAGATCGAATACGCGCGCATCGCGGATGAACTGAACGCTCTCGGATTTGAGACCGAGCCGTTCGGCAATCGCACGATTGCGGTGAAGGCGGCGCCGGCGGCGGTTGGGCCGGGGGATCTGGAGAAGGTGCTGGGCGAGATTCTGGATACCGCCGAGGCGGAATTGCGTGGACTGTCATTGGAAGATATACGGCGGTCGATTGCGGCTTCGATTGCATGCCAGGCGGCGATCAAGATCAATATGCGCCTGGATCACGCCAAGATGGAATGGCTGCTGCGCGCGCTGGCGGCAACGGATTGCCCTATGAGTTGCCCGCATGGGCGGCCGATCGCGCTGCAGTATTCCATGCGGGAAATTCTAAAGGCATTTCACCGGATTTGACACCTTGACTGTTGGCGTGGTCGTCCTTCGCAGCATGCTCGTCTTCGCCAGTCCTTATTCGAAACGCCGTATCATGCGGCGCGGCCTTGGGAATGGCGCATTACGGTATACTCTCTAAAAAGCGGTCGTGTCGCGAAGCTCTGCAATCGCGGACCGCTGTTCTCGAATACGAATCACTGCGGCTGCGGGAGGGACGATGAGCAGAACGTGCGGGCATCTTGTTTTCGTCCTTTGCTGGTACCCGTTGGCCTTATTAAACGCCCAGGGCGTAGTTGATCCCTGTGTTCCATATCAGGGAGACGGACAGTATCCAACGGATGGTCATTTTCTAGTCTGCGGAGCAGCTCAGCAGGATGGAATTGGACAACAGCTAATTAATGGCGTGGTGGAAGGACTCCCGCACGCACCGAACGAGCATAATGATGTCCGAGGGCTCTTCCAGTCGCAGGGAGTCACTATCTTCTATCATTTTGATCGTAACTCGGCTAATACCTACTTCGCCAATACTTATCCGTACAACCTGTTCGATGTATTCCAGACGCGACTGGCTAGTTGCGGCTATTCGGCCTACAGGCCGACACCTTTCGGACAGATTATTGCAGTATCGATTTATGAAGACTGCATCGATCTCGTCACGGGACTGCACAGCGCAAACCCGGACATTCCGGACGTTACTAAACACGAGTTGGGACACGGTTTCGATTTCGCCATTGCCTCCACCGCATCTTCTGATCGCGGGGAGAGCCCCTCGACGAGCCGGGCATTTGCCGAGCTGCTATTGCAGGACTTGGCTAATCTGAACCTGAAAGTTACAGGTCCGCCCTGTCACGTCTTCGGAAGTGTTGCCCCGACGGCAATTGAAGTGTATCCGCTGCCGAAGCCCTTTAACCCGGTTGGCGTTTGCGATGGACAGGGGCAAGTTAATGAGAAGTTCCTGCAAATGACCAATCGCCAGATCGCGCAGACACAGGACGGCTATTTTCTCAGTAGCTTGGCCCCCTTTCCGCCATATGAGGAGATATGGGCCGAAGAGTTCGCACACCATATCGATTCCTTGAACCCAAATCGGCCCGCACCATTCACGGAACAGATCATTCCCGCGTTGGTATGCACATACGGAGTGGTGAATTGGTGGTTCACGAGCCTGACGGCGCCCGCATATCAGAGCTTTCCGCCGATTACGGCGTATTCGTCCCCATGCAGGCCTCCAAGGGTCGCGTGGCCGGGCAACGGCGGGCTGCTCTTTGCGCCTATTTTTGGGCAGCGATAGGCACACGTGCCCGATCATCTTCCCGTCAGGATCCAGTCCGCTGCGGCGGCTAACGTGGTGACGCGGGCGTCGGGGGGATGGTCGGGGGCGCGCTCGTTGTAACCCCGGTCGATCCACACGGTGCGGCAGCCGGCGGCGGCGCCGGCGTCGACGTCGCGCCAGCGGTCGCCCACCATGAAGCTTTGGGACAGATCGATCTCGTGGGCCGCGGCGGCTGCGTGCAACATGCCGGGCTTCGGCTTGCGGCAGGCGCAACCGGCGTCGTCGTCGTGATAACAGACTACGCAGGCGTCCAGCGGCAAGGCTGCGCACAGGGTGGCGTGCATCTGTTCCACGTCTTCACGGCGGGTGATGCCGCGCCCCACGTCCGGCTGATTGGTGACCATCACGAGCAGAAATCCGGCGGCTTTCAGGCGTGCCAGCGCGGCGGGCGCATCCGGATCCATCTCCATCTCAGCGGGCGTGACGGGCGCGTAGGCCTTGCCATCCCGAACCAACGCGCGGACGAGCACGCCGTCGCGATCCAGGAACACGGCGCGATTCATTGCAGCGATTCCCAGCGGGTTTCGGCGGTTTTCAGTTTTGGATGCGTCACCAGCAGATGCCAGACGACTGCCTGGAAGGCTTCGGCGTGCGGCGTCACGTGGGCGGGATTCACCTCCGGCACGATGACACAAGCGTCGGCCACTTGCGCGGTGTAGCCATCCGATCGGCCCACGACCCCGCAGACGTCCGCGCCCACCGATTTGGCGTATCGCAGCGCGGAAACCAGATTCGGGCTGACTTGTTTGTCGAGATTGCCGCCGCCCACAGAAAACACCAGCACACAATCGTCGGCGCGCAGCCGGCTGGTGCGCAGCCAGGCTTCGAATACGGTGGGCCAGCCTTCGTCGTTGGTGCGGGCGGTCAGCTCGGCGACGTTGTCTGTTGGGCAATAGGACTCGATGCCGCAGATTTTGCGAAAGTCGTTGACGGCATGCGATGCGTTGGCGGCGCTGCCGCCGACGCCGAGGATGAACAGGCGTCCACCGCGCGCGCGGGTGCCAGCCAGCAACTGTGCCAGCTTTTCGATCGCGCCGGCGTCCAGGCGGCGCAGGACTTCGGCGGATTCGGCAAGGTACTCTTCGGTGAAGCTCATGGTTTCAGATACTCCGACAACTCGCGGATGCCTTCGAACGAGCCGATCTCGTAGAAGCGCTCGGGCACTTCGCAGGCAGCCAGTTGATTGCGGCACAGGAGTTCCTGATACACACCGGCCAGATCGGCGGGCTGCGTCTCGAGGAACGCGGCGGCGGTGAAGACACCGAGGCCGTAATCGATGTATTGCATGCGCGGTGTGCGATTCTCTTTATCGTAGGCCGTGATGCGGCCGCCGGCGAATTCCACGTTGCTGGTGTCCCATCGGCCTGCGTTGCGATGGATCGTCATCAAGCCTGGCTGGCCGGCCGTGCGGAACGCTTGCTCCACATCGGCATACGAGCATGGCAAATACGAATCGCCGTACAGCACAAAGAACGCGTCGCCCAACAGCGGGAGCGCTTGGCGGATCGCCCCGGCCGTGCCACGCAGCACCGGTCCGTCGGATGAGTAATCGATCGTTAGCCCGAAGCGCGCGCCATCACCCGCGTAATCGCGTATGCGCGCGCCGTGCTGCCCGATGCACAGGACCACGCGCGCGATCCCGCGCGACCGCAGCAGGCGCAACTGATGCGCCAGAAAAGGCTCGCCGTGGATTTCGACGAGCGCCTTGGGGAGCTGTACGGTTACCGGATGGAGCCGCGTGCCAAGGCCTCCCGCCAGGATCGCGACGGGCAATAGGCTCACGACTGCGCCACCACGGTGGTGCCTTGGAAATCGAAACGCATGCGCACCTCGCGCAGTCCCGCGCCGCGCATGATCTGGCGCAGACGGGTTTTGTCCTCGGTGTAGAACATGAGGAAACCGCCGCCGCCGGCGCCGATCAGCTTGCCACCCAGCACGCCATTGCGCCGGGCCAGTTCGTAGAATTCATCGATGCGGGAATTGGTCATGGAGCGCGAGCGCGCCTTCTTGTGCTCCCAATGCACGTGCATCAGCTCGGCGAAACGGCGTAGGTCGCCGCGCTCCAGGGCGGTCTTGCTCTCGTAGCCGAGCTGCTTCACGACGTGCAATTGCGAAATCATATCGGCGTCGTGCCGGCGGGTGCGGGTGTCTTGTTCCTCCAGGATGGCCGAGGCAGAGCGCGTGAAGCCGGTGAAGAAAAGCAGCAGATTGTCTTCCAGGTTGGCCAGGGTCTCATCGGCGAGTTGCAGGGGCGCCACTTCCACGCGGTCGTCGGGCAGGAACTGGAAACAGGTGATGCCGCCGAAGGACGCGATGTATTGATCCTGTTTGCCCACCGGCTCGCGCAACAGATCGATTTCGATGTGGCAGGCCTGCTCGGCGAGATCCTGGCGGGGGATCAGCTTCCTTTTCCAGGCGTGCAGGGCGCGCAGCAGGGCCACCGTAAAGCTGCCGGATGAGCCGAGGCCGGTGCCGGCCGGTATGTCCGACATGCTGACGATTTCGAGATACGGCTGGGGGCCGACCTCCGCCAGGCGCAGGGCTTCGCGCACGATGGGATGCTTCACCTGGTCTACAGTCTCCACCATTTCCATCTGCGAATACTTGATGAGCAGTTCCTGGCTGAAGGTTTCGTGCAGGGTGATGTAGACGTATTTGTCGATGGCCGCGGAGATGACGAAGCCCGTGTGTTCGCGGTAGTAGGAAGGCAGGTCGGTGCCGCCGCCGCCGAGCGAGATGCGCAAGGGCGCACGCGTGATGATCATCGGCCGTTCTCCTGGTACACGTACGCGATGATGCGCAGCGCGGCTTGCGCGTCGGCGATGCCTGGCTGCGGTTCGCGGCCGAGGCGGATATCGTCCAGAAACTCGGCGAATTCGCTGTCCCAGGAGTGGTCCGCGCCGGGGAATTCCCAAGTGGTGGTTTCGGGTGGTCCCATTTCCGGCTTCATGGCGTGAAAGGTGAGGCGCTCGGCTCCATAGCTGCCGCCCAGGCCGGCGATTTCGAGCTTGCCGTCGCGGCCGGCGATTTCGAACGAGAACAGGTTCTTCCATTCGGTCCAGCTCGCGTGCAGGAAGGCGGTCTGGCCGGCGGCGGTTTCGAGCAGCAGAAAGGCATTGTCTTCCACGGGCATGTTCCAAAAATAGGTTGGCGTGCGGCCGGTGACGCGCGTGAAATCGCCCAGAAACCAACGCGCCAGATCGATCAGATGCACGCCTTGATCGAGCAATTCACCGCCGCCGGAGATCGCCGGATCGGCGCGCCATGCGCGTTCGTACCCGGGGCGTCCGCCGTGGCCGTAGCGGGCGCGGATGAACAGCAGCGGGCCGATGGCGCCGGCATCGTAGAGCGCACGCGCCTTTTGCAGCGCGGGATGATAGCGATGATTGAAGCCGACGCGCACGCGTGCACCCGTCTCGCGGGCGGTGGCCGCCACGGTGTCCAATTCGCACGCGCGGCGCGCGCCAGGCTTCTCGATGAGCACGTGCTTGCCGGCGCGCGCGGCCTCGGCGGCGATGGGCGCCAGCATGTCGTGAGTGGTCGCGACGATGACGATATCAACGGCCGGCGATGCCGCTGCTGCTTGCCAATCCGTTACGGCCTCGGCGCCGGGATACGCCGCGGCGAGCGCTTGTGCGCGCCCGGAATCCACGTCGCAGCAGACTGCCAAGCGGCAGCCGGCCAACGACGCGGCGCGTTTGCGTCCGATCAAACCGCAGCCGATGATGGCGACGTTCAGAGCCATGCGCAATTCACCTGATAGAATAAACCAAACTCACTTGTGCGATGTCTCTCTAATCCTCCCCGCCTTTAACGAAGCCGCCACCATCGCATCCACGATCCGCGAAACCGGCCGATACTTTCAGGCGCGAGGCATGCGCTACGAAATCATCGTGGCGGCCGACGGCGACGACGGCACGCGGGAGCTGGCGCTCGAAACCGCGCAGCAGGGCGAACCTGTGCGGGTGATCGGCAACCCGCAGCGTAGCGGCAAGGGCCGGGGCGTGCGCGAAGCGATGGCGTTGGCGCGGGGCGCCATCGCCGGTTATGTGGACGCCGACAACAAGGTGCCCATCGAGGAATTCGATAAGGTGCGGCCATGGTTTGATCAGGGCTGTGACGTGGTGGTCGGCTCGCGCGCCATGAAAGAATCGCAGATCGAGCGCCGGCAACCGCTCTACCGGCAGTTAGGCGGCAGGGCTTTCGGCATGGTAATGCACGCGGTGGTGGGACTTACCGGCATCAGCGACACGCAGTGCGGGTTCAAATTTTTCACTGGCGCAGCGGCCCAGGAGATTTTTGGCCGCCAGCGGATTGACGGATACATGTTCGATGTGGAGATCCTGGTGTTGGCGCGCCAGTTAGGATATCGCATCGAGCAAGTGCCCATACGCTGGCGCGACGATGGGGACAGCCGGCTGGATCTGGTGCGGGGAAATCTGCGGAACGCGGCCGATATCCTGCGCATCCGCGCGAACAGCCGCCGCACAAAGCCATGAGAGTCCTGGTAACCGGCGCCGCCGGATTCATCGGCAGTAACCTGGTGGACCGTCTGCTCGCCAGTGGTCACGAGGTTATCGGCATCGACAACTTCTCCACAGGCCAGCCGGAATTTTTGGCCGGGGCCGTACGTTCGCCGCGCTTTCTCCTGGAACGCGGCGACCTACTGGATGCCGGCGTGCTGGCACGTGGTATGGAAGGTGTGGAATTTGTGTTTCATATGGCGGCCAATGCGGATGTGCGATTCGGCACCCAGCACCCGCGCAAGGATCTGGAGCAGAATACCATCTGCACGTCTAACGTATTGGAGGCCATGCGGGAGCGCGGCGTGCGGCGGATGGCGTTTTCCTCGACGGGATCGGTCTATGGCGAGCCGGCCGTCTTTCCCACGCCGGAGGACGCGCCATTTCCGGTGCAGACTTCTCTTTATGGCGCATCCAAACTCGCGGCGGAGGCGCTGATCGAGGCCTATTGCGAAGGCTTCGACATGCAGGCGTACATCTTCCGATTCGTCTCCATTCTGGGCGAGCGCTACACGCACGGCCACGTCCTGGATTTCTTTAAGCAACTTCGGGAGCACTCCGGGCATCTGGACGTATTAGGAGATGGAAAGCAGCGGAAGTCTTATTTATACGTTGGTGATTGCGTGGACGCCATGCTGGCGGCGATTGAACGCGCCGGCGCGCGGTTGAATCTGTTCAACCTGGGCACGAGTGAATATTGCACCGTTTGCGACTCGATCGGCTGGATAGCGGAACGCCTGGGATGCGCGCCGGAGTTGCGATACACGGGCGGCGCGCGCGGCTGGGTGGGAGATAGCCCGTTCATTTTTCTGGATTGCACGCGGATTCGCGCGCTGGGATGGGCGCCGCAATTGAGCATTCGGGAGGCGGTGCTGCGCACCGTGGACTATTTGCGAGGGAACACATGGGTCGTCGAGCGGCGGTAGCATTGGGCCTATTGGCGTTATCGTGGGCGCCGGCTGGGATAGCGCAGGAACGGAAAGCGGGAGCCATCGCGGATCTGAGTTCCGCGCTGGAGGTGCTGTCGCGGCGCGTGAATCCCTCGGTGGTAAAGATCGTGGTTAGCGGCTACGGTCTTACGGAAGACTCGGATTCGGGCAACGCCGCCTTGATCGCGCGCCAGCGTGCCAGCGGATCGGGCGTGATTCTCACCGCGGACGGCTATATCATCACCAACGCACACGTGGTCCAGGGCGCGCGGCGGATCGAGGTGCAGTTATCTCCCGCCGAGCGCGCCAGGCGGGCCGGCGAGTCCACCAGCAGGTTGTCGAACAGCTTGCTGGCAGCCAAAATCGTGGGTGTGGATCGCGAAACCGATGTGGCGGTGCTGAAGATCGCCGGAACAAACCTGCCATACCTCACGCTGGGCGACTCCCACGAGTTGCGGCAGGGCCAACTGGTCATGGCCTTCGGCAGTCCGTTGGGGCTGCAGAATTCCGTCAGTCTGGGTGTGGTCAGCGCCATCTCGCGACAGATCAAGACCGATAGCCCGATGGTCTATGTGCAGACGGACGCCTCCATCAATCCGGGTAATAGCGGGGGACCGCTGGTGGATATGAGCGGACACGTGATGGGCATGAACACCATGATCTTTTCGCAATCGGGCGGCAGTGAGGGTATCGGTTTCGCCATACCGAGCGATGTGCTGCGCAACGTGTACAACCAGATTCGCAAAGAAGGGCACGTGCACCGCGGGGCCGTGGGCATGAGCGCGCAGACCATCACGCCTTTGCTGGCGGCCGGGCTGCAGTTGCCGCAGGATTGGGGCGTGGTGGCAGCGGACGTCACGCCGGATGGACCGGCGGATAAGGCCGGTATGCAACCGGGGGACATCGTGCTCAGCTTGAACGGCAGAACTTTGGAGGACGCCCGCCAATTGCAGGTGGGTTTGTACCGTTTTCCGATAGGCGACAAAGTGAATCTGGAGGTGCTGCGCGGGGATCGGCATCTCACCATGGATGTTTCCGTCATGGCCCAAGACGACGATCCGCAGCGCTTTGCCGATATGGTAGACCCGGAGAAGAACCTGATTCCCAAGTTGGGAATTCTGGGTATCGAGATCGACAAGCGGCTGTCCGCCATGCTGCCGGATCTACGGAAGGAATATGGAATTGTGGTGGCAGCGCGCGCCGCGGCGGCGGATGACGAAGGGTTGGACTTGCGCCCGGGGGATGTGATCTACGCGCTGAACAACGAACCGACGGCAACGGTCGCAGCGCTCACCGACGCCTTGAAACACCTGAAGAACGGCGATCCGGCCGTGCTGCAAATCGAGCGGTCCGGCCAATTGAAGTACATCGCCTTCGAAACGGAATGATGCATTTCGGCACGGGTTGCGTCAGCTATCGATTACACGTGAAGCCGTCGCGGGTGGTCCCGGCTTGCGGCGCGGGCCTGGAGAGACGCGAAGAGGCCGCGCCAGGCTGGACCTTGAGATACCGACTCAACGATTCTTGCTCGGCGTTGAAGCGCTCGGTCACGTCGGTCAGCCGTTGGGACTCATAAGCACGGCGCTTGGCCACGATGCGGTAATCGAAGCTCACCGAAGAGGTTCCGCCATCCGACTCGCGCACCTCGAAGGCGGTCGCGGTCTTGCCGGTGACGTAAAGACCCTTCGAGTCGCCGTTCGGAGTGATGAAGACGTGATGGTCCGCCGTACCGCTCACGGTTTCGGCGAAGGCGGGTCGAGCTTCAGGACGGCAACTTCGCGATCGAGCGTGCCCGAACCGAAGTCTTCCATCCAGTTTTCCGGCGACTGCATGGCGTACGTCTCGACCGTCAGAGCGCCGGTGCCGGTCCGTGGCCTTCGTCTTCACCTGTCCGGTGCAGATGAGGCCGCCGTCGCCGATGCCGCAGGTGCCGGTGCGGGTGGAAGCCTTGAAGGTTCTGAAAAGGTCAGTTGGACCAGCGATAGACAAAAAGCTGCGAGGAAGAACGCCCGATAGGGTTTCATTTGCGTCTCCTTGTTACTGCCTTTTGCGAATTGTGGATGGATCGATGCATCGGGGTCATGGGATTCCCCACTCAAACGCACCTCACTTAGACGGGGCGGACACCGTTTTCAACGTCGGCGCGCCGGGTATCGCGGGGATGGCATGCGCCGAATTCTTGCGTCCCGCGCGCCGCGCCCGCATTTCCGCCTGATGCTGCCGCAGCTTGTTCATCTGGTCCGTGACGTCTTCCAGGCGGACGCTTTCATAGCCCCGGCGTTTGGCCACGATGCGATAGTCGAAGGATATGTTGGACGTCCCGCCACCCAGCTCGCGGACCTCAAAGCCACTCGCGGTCGCGGCCCCAACATACAGACCCTTGCAGTCGCCTCGGGCGGTCAGGAATACATGATAGGCTTCGCCGGTGTTGACAGTGGACCCAAAAGCCGCGTCGAGTGCGATCCGCACGCTGCCGCCAGACAACTGTCCCGACCCGAAGTCCTCGAACCAATTCTCCGAAGCAGCCACGCCGTAGAGCTTTACGTCACGCCCGTCGTCTGTCCGGACGGACGGGGCGATCGTGCCCGCGCAAACGAGATCACCGAGGTTGTTTATGGTGCAGGCTGGACTCGCAATAGCACCGCTAGCCTGGAAAACGATCGCGGCAGGCGTGGTGCTAAAGTTGAAGGCACCCAGGGCGGGGGTGAGCGTGTCAGTCGAGGTGTTGTTGAGGGCCTCGACGGCGTAGCCATCGTCCGCGGTGGCCAGCACGCCGTTCGAGCCGCCGGTCCCGCCGTCTCCCCAGACCCCAGCGCTCCCATAAGAGGAGCCTGTGTTGCTGATGGTCAGGGCGCCCCCGAAAACCCCTGCGCCACCGCTGAATGTGTAACTCGTTCCGTAGACTCCATAAGTCCGCCCCCCCGTCAACAAAGAGTTGGGCGCGGTTCCGTACACTCCGGCGGAACCCGCGCTGCCGCTGGCGGTGGTTCCGTATACTCCGTAGGTCGGCCCCGAAGTGGAAGAACTGGTGGCGTTACCGTACACCCCACTGGCACCGCTGCCGGTGCCCTCCGCCTTTCCAAAGACACCATGCCCGCTGCTGGAGGAGTTCACGCCGACCGTGCCCGAGCCGGAGGGACTGGCGCTGACCCCATATACGCCGTTTGATGCCCCCGACGTGGCGGAATTGTTGCCAAAAACACCACTTTCGTTCACTGCGCTGGATGCGCCATTCACGCCGTTGGACGTGCTGCTGGAGAAGGTGCCAGTGCCCTGCACGTCCAACGTGGATGTTGGCGCGGTCGTGTTGATGCCGATGTTGGCCGTGCTACCCGTTCCGGTCTGGTATACCACCGAATCGAGTATCGTCGAGGTCCCGGTGAAGAACGGCAGATAGTTAGCCATGCCGCCAGTGGTGGTCACGTCCGTGGCCCCCTTCGCCACATCCCTGCTCCCCGCCACGGTGGCGGCGGCACCGCTCGCCGTCGCCGAGGCCCTGGCCGGCGGCTCGGCCAGCACGAAGGCCGATGGCGGCAGCCCCCCGATGGTCTCCGCGTCGCCGGCTTTCAGTGCATACGGCGCGCTCACCAGCAGCACGCGCGGCTGCTCCGGCTGCCCTTGGACCTGCACTCCCACCCAGCGCGCCTGCTCGCTGGTGAACAGCTCGGCCGGCAGCCCATCGGGCTTGGTCGCGCCCAGCAGAGCCGTATAGCGGCCGTTGCTGTCGGCAGTGACGTTCTGCGTCTCCAGCCAAAGCGGCGCGCCGCCGGTCTGCTCGGAGTAGAGGGCAAAGGTAATGCCAACCACGCCGGCCGGCGGATTGCCGTTGACATCCTTCACTGTGCCGCCGAAGCGGACCAGCCGCGGCAGGGCGGAAGGCGTTGCCCCGGCCGTTTGCGCAAAGGTCAATGACGCCGAGGACAAGCAACAGACGAGGAGAAAGAACAGCCGATATCGTTTCATACGCTCATCCTTAGCGAACCGCCGGGGGTGCCGCACACACATAGTTGGCCGTCCCCACCGACGCCGGAATTGCCTCGATAGCGGTGATCCCGAAGCTCGGACTGCCGGGGGAGTTGGCAGCCCCGATCTGTAGGTTGATCGTTTCGATAGCCCCAAAGTTGACGGTAATTCCCGGGCCGCTAGTAAACTGCGATATGGGAAACTCCACGGTGAAAGGGTTCTCGTTCGTAGGGATGTAAAGCGCGCAATACGCATCGTTATCGCTGGCATCAAATACCGCGAGGTCGAAGTCCGCGCCGCCCTCCAGACCGTTGAAGGTGACCAGGAGCCCATAGTACGGAGTGAGATCCAGACTCAGGGCCGTGTTCTCCCCATACTCCAACGTGGTCCCTCCACTAGCGCCGAAGCCCCATGAGGTGATGAATGCGCCCTTGCTGGGAATCACCTGCGCGGTGACCGTCTGATTAAAAACGTTGGCCGACTCGTTAATTCCTATCTGAAAGTAGCGGTTTCCGCCAATTGCGCCGGGGACGTCCGTCTGAAGGAGGTACTTGGTACCGGATGTGATGGGGGGTATCTTCCCGCTGCCGGTTTTGAGGTTGTCGATGAAACATTGAAGTCCCGTTGGAGTGGTCCCGTTCGGGCAAACCTCCTCTTTCTCCTCTTGCGCCCAGATCGCAGCCGGGGCCAAGCCTAGAACTACTATCACCGTCGTGATGCTCTGTTGGAATTTCATCTAAGTAAGCTCCTTTTTTTGGGGTTCGATCGTCCCGTTCGAGATCGCCGCCACGCTTTTGTACAATTGACACGTGTCGCACCCTCCCGCGCAATCTGGCCCGCTACCGCTCCATAAAACCGCGCACTTTGCCTCGGCGTCCTCAATTACGTCCTCAATTAGTTCTCAATTAGTTCTCAAAGGGGCTGATGGGCACTGAAATCAACACCTTGTACCGGTTTGAAGGGTTTGAGATCGACCCCTTGAATCGCACCTTCGCGCTTGCGGGCAAGCCCATCGCAATCCCTTCGCGCGCTTTCGACCTGCTCGTGTACATGGCCCGCAATACGCAGCGGCTGCTCACAAAAGAAGAACTGATGAAGGCGGTCTGGGGCGACACGATCGTCGAGGAAAGCAATCTTACGCAGAGCGTTTTCCTACTGCGAAAAGCTCTGTCGGAGCAGGCGTCGGCCGAGAACAAACTCATCGTCACGGTTCCCGGACGCGGCTACCGGTTTGCGGCGCACGTGGAACGTATCGCCATCCCGCCGCCGGGCTCGGGCGCGCAGGAGATTTCGGCCAACGGCCCGGCTCGCCTGCCGGAGGCAGCGCCCGGCCCGCCTCAGGCCGCCGGAAAGCCTCATCGTTCGGACGGTTGGCACAGCGGATGGTTCATCGTGGGCCTGGTGGTGGGCGCGTCCGCCATCGCCGGCCTGATCGTTTTTCTTGGCGGAGCGCGCCGGCTACGGAACAAACCCATTCCTCTGCCGTATCGGGTGACGTCTAACGCCCCGGAAGATCCGCTGGCCACGTTTGCGATTTCGCCGAATGGCAAATATCTGGCCTATACCGACGCGCAATCCATCACCATAAAGGCTTTGCCCGCCGGAGAGACTCGTTCCATCCCCCTTGGAACCGGCGTCGCTCCCGCCAGGCTGGTCTGGTATCCCGATGCAACCCGGCTGATAGTCGGCGAGCGAGTAAACAATTTGTCCGGCCTTTTCGTGCTTTCCATCCTAAGCGGAAAGCTGAGTCCTCTGCGCGAGAATGCCATAAACGCGGCAGTTTCGCCGGACGGCGCCCGCGTTGTTTACACAGACGGAAGCATCCGCGAGCTTTGGCTCATGGACGGTAACGGCGAGAATCCGCGGAGAATCCTGACCGCCACGGCGCCGGACAAGCTGTACCCCATGTCCTGGTCGCCCGACGGCGGAAGAGTGTGGTTCGTGCGCGTGCACTGGGAAAAGGAGCAGCAGAGCATTACACTCGA
>JBEKYC010000085.1:0-27369 GCA_049511415.1 Bryobacteraceae bacterium
GGAGCGGTACAGCGGATAAAGAGATTGTGCTTGGCATGGTAGAGCGGGGCGGCAACGTGCGGACGCTGCACATTCAGGGCGCGGGAAGCCAGAACTCCAGAAACGCATCAGAGAGCACGTTGAGGCTGGTGCGGCTATCTTCACCGATGAGTTGGATTCCTATGACGGCCTTGCTCCCGAGTTTAAGCATGAAGTCATCAACCATGACGTTGAGTACGTGAACGGGAACGCGCACACTAACACAATAGACAACTACTGGGCGCTTCTGAAGCGGGCGCTCAAGGGAACCTACGTTAGTGTTGAGCCGTTCCATCTGTTTCGGTACCTGGACGAACAATCCTTTCGATTCAATAATCGCCTGCCAATGTCTGACTCCGATAGATTTAGCTACTTGGTCCGCAAGATCACTGGCAAGCGCCTCACTTACAAAGAACTGACCGGCAAGACCGGCGATGCGACGCCTGCCAACTAGGACACTACCACGCGGCCCGAAGAAGCGATGAGCCCTGAACGATTGAGTGCGTTAAAATATGCATGAAGGAAGATTGCTACATGCCGCCACGACCCGATCCTCAACCGCAGCCCACCCCGCAAACCCCACCGCAGCAGACGCCGCCGCCCGACAGGAGGGGGGATAGACCCGCGCCGCCCCAGCCTCCGCCGGATGAGAGATTCAAAAAAGGCGCATAGAGAGTGTTGCCACATTACAGAGGAAGGCGACCACTGTGCAGTAGAACGCCCAGGACATGATCCTTGTCTTCTGGCGATTAACCTTAGCGTTGAACGTGATCCTCTCCTTCGCCTTGGACAGCCTGGCATTGGCGACCTGCCGCTCGATCTTCGGCTCAACATCCTCGCTGTCCCCATAAAATTCCGTCAGCTCCGAAATCCATGCATCGTACCCGTCCGGCGCGGTTTCCCTGATATAGTCGCGTGGCCAGAGTTCAATTGCCGACAAGACACCCCCGAGCAGCAGCGATGCAATCGAAACAATCTGCGCCATTGCTTGGGTCAGCGTCAAAGTCGGAGAAATGAGCGCACCAGATTGAATCGCCAGAAACGTGAGTGAAGCAAGGATGAGTCCCGTCTTAATGTCGAGCGTATCTCCCAGAGCGAACTCTGCGCGATCTCGTTCATATATGTAGCCGGACAAATCTGTCATTTAGGCGACTCCCTTCCTGTGGTTGCATTTTCATTCCTGCCGTCCTTCCGCTTCGGCCCGCGTCTATGCGGATTCGCCAAAGACTGCTTTTTGTATTCGGCCTCGCGCCGCATAATCTCAGCGTGCGGCACGGATAGCACCTTGCGCACGAGCGCATCGAATCTCTGGAATTCTTCCGTTCCCTTGGTGCTCATGTTTATCCTCGCAGTCCAGTTATGTAATCCTTGCAATCGCGTATAGTCTCACCGTACTTATTGGAGATAGCCTTCGCGTGGGCTTTCCAAAAAGCGTCCACGTCCGCTGAGTCCATCGACTCCATGGATGGCTGTTTGGTCATCGGAGATCCGAAGTAATTAGCCGAGCACTCGTAAACGTGGTGCCTGTACGCTTTGTATCTCTCCAGGAATCCCTCCAGACCGCGCAACGCACCGACTGCCAAGTGGCCCCGAATTGCCTCTTCTGTGGCCATTTGGCTAAAGTCGTGTCGCAGGCGCTCCGCCTCTTCTGCGAGCAATTGCATCTTTCCGGCGAATATAAAGGTAGACTCCGAAGTTTTCAGGTATCGCTCCGCCGTAAGGCGGCTGTCCCTTTCCCTGTAGAAACGGGCCTGTGTGTTAGTGAAGCGGTTGAGGCCATAACAGGACAACACGAAAGCAACGATTGACAGGGCTTGGGGCCACAGCGCAATAATTCCCATCATGCCATGCCCTCCGGTGGCATCGGGCACCGTCGGGAAGCGCCAACCGGCCACCATGAGCGGCACGCCAACCATGACAGCAATGAACGTATAAGGTTCTGTGGTTTTCCATGTCGCGCACTTGAGGAGAGCCTTGAGTTCCATGCCCGCACCCTAGCATGGGGTTCCCGTGGGGCGCAAGCCTGTAACAAGATGGGTGCGCGTCGTGTTAAATTCTTGTGCGAAATGAGCAACATCAAATCTCCTGGGGCGTCCATCGCCCTGTGGATTACTGGCGGAATTTTTATCGCCGTTGGGCTGATTTGCGTGGTCGCGGCCGTCAACGAACACGATAGTAGTTCCATCACAATGGATCTCGCTTTCGCGGTCGTAGGACTTTCGTCTGGGTTCGCATTCCTTGGCATCGGAAGCATTCTAGATAGACTGCACCGGATTGAGATGCGCCTGCGGGGGACTCCGCACTGACCGGGCTTCGTCACGGACGCCTCCATATCTTGGGGGTCCGCTTGCGCTCCCCGATTTTGGTAGAGAGCACCCGCAGAAAATCCACCGCATGAGTCAAGGCGCTGTGCGCTTCGTCGCGGTCAAACCTATCACGGGAATGCATGGCCGGATTTCGGAACTTGTTTTTGAAAGCACGGAACTCCATCATCGCGCCGTGGTAGAAATCAAACTGGGATTCCCGTGCTGCCGTCTGCGGATAATTCATAATTTCCGTTTCGGCCTTTTCTAGTTCCCTGATGATCGTTTCCCAGGTGGCAAATTCCAGCGGACGACTCTTGGGAACTTTTATCCCTCTGTCTCGCGCCAATGCGCGCAGACCGATTTCGGCGGCACGCATTGCGTGAAAGACGCAAGCGGTAGGGCATTCTACAGATAGACAGCTTGCCGCCTCAGTCAGGTCATAAATGGCAGAAGGGAATGCCGCCCTCAGGTCAGCAAACAACCCCGCGTTATCGGCATACCTAACGCGGTCATTTTGCACCGCAATGACCCTGAATGTGCGCAGCGCCCTGGTTACCGCACTCTCGATGCGCCTTGTGATTTCCACTAGCGCGGCGACGTTTAGGTCGTAATTGATCCCCTTGTATGTTTCGTGGACATCCTCGGCGGCATCATTGAACCCATTGTCGATACAGACCTGCCAGAGATCCTTAACGATAGACCGCAGATCGTCAATGCTGGAGTCCACCCAGACCTGCCCGCCGTCATCCTTGGCGGCATCGGAGCATTGAGTGCTGTAGGCGGCCAATCTTTGCAAGCATTCGGCCAGCCGTTGAACATTGAACAGGTCCATAAGGTCTAGAAGGCTCGACAGCCTACGGCCATCGTGGCACAGACTATTTGGAATAGTCAAGTATATTTTTGCCCAAACTTGTACGGTCCAATCGTGTCGGGAATGGCCAATAACCGACTGGCGCGCTTCGGCCCGTGGTCCGGCGCGTCGATGCCGACGACGATGATAGGCTCAACATTGTGCTCGGCGATGAGCCGCGTCAGCGTCTCGTCCACCCTCCACCCGTTCGGGACGCCCGCCGCGCACCCACCGAAGAGGTGCTGCCCGTCGAACATGTACAGCACGGCGTAGTTCCGCCGAGCGTTCGCCACTTCGTGATAGCCCGGCGGCAGCCATACGCGGAGCGTCTGCGGAGACGGAAAGAGCTGGCTCTGGAAGCGCTCGATCCGAAGTTCGCCGGTGACGGTGGAATAGCACGGAGCCTTCTGCGCCATTGCAACAGAAAACGGCAGCATCATCATAGTCAGCACAGCGGATCTTAACGGCATGCGGACTCGATACAGCGTGTGGTTTGCGAGGCGCGACTAGGCGTGCGCGGACCGGCTGGCGGGGGCTTCTTCGGCGGCCAGCCAGGAATAGGCGAAGCCGGCGACGGCGCCGCCGACGATGGGCATCACCCAGAAGAGCCAGAGCTGCTGCAAGGCCCAACCTCCGGCGACCACGGCGGGGCCGGTGCTGCGGGCCGGATTCACGGAGAGGTTCGTGACGGGGATGCCGATCAGGTGGATGAGCGTCAGGCCCAGGCCGATGGCGATTCCTGCAAAGCCCGCCGGGGCGCGCTTATCGGTGGCTCCCAGAATGATGATGAGGAACATGAAGGTGAGAACGGCCTCGGCCAGCAGGCAGGATTCCATGTTATATAGACCGGGCGAATGCTCGCCGTAGCCATTGGAAGCGAAGCCGCCGGGGACGAAGCCGGGCTTGCCGCTGGCGATGGCGAACAGCACGCCGCTGGCTACGATGGCGCCCAGGACCTGGACGGCGATGTAGGCCAGCACATTGCTCCAGGGGAATCGCTTGGCGGCGGCCAGCCCGATGGTGACGGCGGGATTGAAATGGCCGCCGGAGATGGGTCCGAGGGCGTAGACGCCGGTCAGGACGGTGAGGCCAAAGGCCAGGGCTACGCCCAGGAATCCGATGCCTAATTGCGGGAATGCGGCGTCCAGAACGGCTGCGCCGCAACCGCCAAAAACCAGCCAGAACGTTCCGAGAAATTCAGCGCTTAAGCGCTTCATTAACGACATATGGTTGCCTCCCGAGGAGACCCATCATCGCACACATCACGGCCCGCGCGGCAAGCTTTTTTTAGGCGATTGTGTCGTAGGTTCCGGCTGCGGGGCGATCTTGCGGCGCCAGAAGAAGTAGAAGGGAATGCCCAGCAGGGTGATACCTACGGCAATGAGAGAGGGCTTGGGCTGGTTGATGAGCGCGTCGCCCATGAACCAGAGGGATGCCGGAAGGAACACCCACAGTGTAGGGATAGCCCCGCATGCGACAAGGCGGGGCGCGTCGGGGGGTTGGCCCGCCGTTCGGCATAATCGTTTATTCGGGAATAACATTTAGAATCATGGATGGCTACGCTACCAATGCACAGACGTCATCCAAGGAATGTATGGTCTGCGCCGGCCGCCAGACTTTGGCTTTCCCGCAAGCGATTGACAACACGAGGGATGAAGCTTCACAATCGAGTGGCGCACACCGTGCTCGTCAAGTGAACGGCGCGGCAAAGCCGTGATGGCTGAACCGCCGCAAAGCCGTTCAAATTCGTTAAGAGGTGTTGTGAAGAGAGAATTAGCTATGGCCGCGATGCCCACTGCGGCTGTTTCCTGCGCCGGGCCGCTGGCCGCCGCTCAAGACGCCAAGCCGTTGCGCATCGGCGTCTTCGATTCGCGGGCCGTGGCACTCGCCTATGGAAACTCGGACGAGTTCCGACGGATCGTACAAGGCATGCGCGCCGATTACGACACCGCGAAGGCCGCCAACAACGACAGCCGCGCGAAGGAACTGGAGACGGAAGGCCAATGGTCGCAGATCCGGCTGCAGCAACAAACGTTTTCGACCGGTCCTGTGGGCGGCATACTCGCGAAAGTGAAAGACAAGCTGCCGGCGATCGCCGCCCAAGCGGGGGTCTCGCTGATCGTATCGAAATGGGAAGTGCAATTCCAAACCACGGGCGTCGAGACCGTGGATGTCACGCTGCCGATCGTCAAGCTGTTCCATCCGAGCGACAGGGTCCTGGCGTGGATCGCGCAGATGGAAACCCAGGACCCGATTTCGTTTGAGAACCTGCCTCTGGACCCGAAGATGTGATCATACTGTCAGATATCGATGCGCCGGGCGCGATACGCTCGGGCGTCGCTGGGCAGACCACGAACAACGATGGTCTGCCCCACGGATTCAGAAACCGCCAAAAACCAGCTTGCGGCGCCAGAAGAAATAGAAGGGGATGCCCAGCAGAGTCATGCCAAAGGCGATCAGGGACGGCTTGGGCTGGTTGATGAGCGCGTCGCCCATGAACCAGAGGGATGCGAGGAGGAACGCCCAGAGCGTGTAGGGATAGCCCCACATGCGGTAGGGGCGGGGCGCGTCGGGGGCGCGGCGGCGCAATACCCAGACGGCTACGACGCTCAAGGTATAGAAGAGCCAGGCGGAGAGGATGGCGTAAGCGAACAGGGCCTGGTAGGAGCCGGTGAGGATCAACCCGCAGGTCCAGACGGCTTGGGCGGCGATAGCGAAACCGGGCGTGCGGAAGCGGGGATGCATGCGGCCGAAGCGGGCGAAGAACAGACCGTCCTGGGCCTGCGCGAAGGGAATGCGCGCGCCGGTGAGGATGTTGCCGTTGATGGCGCCGATGATGGAGAGTAGCACGACGACGGAGAGAATAGGGCCGCCCATGGGGCCCATGGCGCGGGCGGCGACTTCCGCGCCGACGCGCTCGGTGTGGGCGATCACGGCGACGGGGAGCAGGCGCAGGTAGGCCAGGTTCGCGCCTACATATAAAGCGATCACCAGAGTCATGCCGAGCGCCAGGGCGCGGGGCAGATTGCGCTGCGGGTCCTTTAGCTCACCGGCCACGAAGCTGACGTAGCTCCAACCGTTGTAGGCCATGAGGCACGCGGATACGGCCAGTCCGATGCCACTATAGGAGAGCGCCAATGCGGGGCCGGGCGCGGAGGAAGCGCGCGGCGCGTGGGCGGCCGCGCCGATCAGCAAAAGGATGCCGCCGATTTTCAGCGAAGTGAAGATGCGCTGGATCCATGCGCCTTCCTTGATACCGAGATAATTCGCGGCGGAGAGCACGGTGACGAGGGAGATGGCTACAGCCAACTGACCGCGCGGCGAGAGGCGGACGAAGGCGCCTAGGTATATGGAGAATCCCACGGCGAGAAAAGCGACGCCTCCGGGAACCACGGCGAACATGCCGACCCAACCGCCGAGGAACCCACAGCATCCGCCGAAGGCTTCGCGGAGGTAGATATACTGGCCGCCGGTGGCCGGCATCATGGCGCCAAGCTCGGCGTAGGCCAGCGCGCCGCAATAGGACAGCGCTCCGGCGGCGAGCCATACGGCGATGATTGCGGAGCCGGAGGGCAGGCTCTGCGCGATTACGTTAGGCAGCAGAAAGATGCCCACGCCGATCACGATGCCGATGACGATCAGGGTGGCGTCAAGCAGCCCGAGGCGGCGTGGGAGTTGATCCACGAAGCAATCAGTTCCCGGATCCCGAGGAGGTTACGGGCGCGCCGGGGGCGCCTTCGCGGCGGCGGGCCGGCTGCGGTTTGGGCAGGGGCTTGCGCGGCAGCATTTCATCGCGGGTGGCGGCGTCGTAGACCATGGCCGCCATGATGGCGGAGGCCTGCATCAGGTCGCTGGGCACTAAGTGATCGTAAGTGTCGGCGGTGGAGTGATGCGTTTCGGAGGAATAGTCCATGGGGTCCTGGATGAATTGGAAGCCGGGCAGTCCCACGGCATCGAAGGACTGATGGTCGGTGCCGCCGGTGTTGCGAATGGTGACGGAGGACGCGCCGTAATCCTTGAACGGTTCCAGCCATGCCTGGAAGATGGGCCGCATCATGTCGTTACCCTGCAGGTAGACGCCGCGGATCTTGCCGGTGCCGTTATCCAGGTTGAAATAGCCGGAGAGTTTGGAGTGCTCGGGCTTGAGGACCATGGTTTCGCGATCGGCGAAGTGATCTTTGACGTAAGCGCGGGAGCCGAGCAGTCCTTCCTCTTCGCCGGTCCAGAGGGCCATGCGGACGGTGCGCGGCATTTTCAGGTCGAGGGCTTTGAGGATGCGCATGGCTTCGAGGACGACGACGCTGCCGGCGGCGTTGTCGGTGGCGCCGGTGCCGCCGGTCCATGAATCCAGGTGCGCGCCGAGCATCACGAGTTCGTCCTTTTTCGTGGTGCCGGGGAGTTCACCTGAGACTGTGAAGGAATCCAGGGTGTCGTCGAAGAATTTGTTCTGGATATCGAATTCCAGGGTGACGGGAATTTTCTTTTCGATGAGGCGGGCGATGCGATTGTACTGTTCCAGTTCGAGGGCCACGGCGGGCGGCGGCAGGGGCTTCTTGGGATCTTGCGATCCGGCGGCCGCGCCGAAGATGACGCCGCTGGTGGCGCGGTAGCTGGGCGTCAGGGTCACCAGGACGCCTTCATCGGTGAGGAACTGGTGCAGTTTATCGGTGAACTTCTCGCGGGCTTCGCGATCGAACGGCATGCCGCCGGGACCTCCAGGGCGGGCGGGCTGACCGGGGTAGGGATAGCGCGGCGGTTCGCTGGGATTGCCGAACATGGGGCGCGCGCCGGGATCCGGCGCGTAGGATTCGTTGATCAGTTCGGCGTCGGTATAGCGCTTCAGGTCCGGGTCGGTTTCAGAAGACAAAACCTTGGGATCCTGCAGGAGGACGATCTTGCCCTTGAGCTTGCCTTTGAACTTGTCGAGGTCGGCATCGGTGCGCAAGACGGCCAGGACGGGCTCGCCGGAGACGGGACCGTTGGTGCCGGGCGACCAGGGCTGCGCGAATCCCATGAGGGGAGCAAACTGCGGTTCCTTTTGCTGCGCGCTGAAATGCACGCAGGTCCAGCCTCGGCCGAAGGGCCCCCATTTTTCCAGGTTGGGGTTGGAGAGGCCGAATTCGGTCATGCGGCGGACGGCCCACTCGCCGGCGGCCTTCAATCCCGGGGATCCGGTGAGGCGCGGTCCATAGACGTCGGTCAGGTAGAAGGCACTTTCCATTACCTTGGAGTTTTGGAACTCTTCGGCTTTGATCTGGTTTACGGTGTAAAGGTCGACCTTCTCCTGGGCAAGCAGGAGGGGAGCCAGCAGCAAGAGGGGCAGATATTTCATAGTGAAATCGAGATTATCATAATACGGCGGGCGATTGGGCGGGTTGGGGCTATAGGTGAGCGATGGGCGTGTCCGGACGGATTATTTCCGTGCTAAGATTAGGGAATCGCGTGACTGCGGGGACGTAGTTCAGTTGGTTAGAACGCCGGCCTGTCACGTCGGAGGTCGCGGGTTCGAGCCCCGTCGTCCCCGCCATATTCTTCCTTTTCTTTTCAACACTTCCAAAATTGGCTCCCGCCCGTTGAGCACTTCATGTGAGAGGATGCTCGCATGCCAGACATATGCGATTTGCAGGCTGGGCATCGGTTCGAAGGCGCCTTCCGGAGGGCGCGCTTGGCGGTGGCCTGTCGAACTACGATTCCTTTCTGGTGTTCAATTGTTCGGAGAAAGCTTCCACCATCCTGTCGATTCAGCTTGGCTCTGGCCGGTGCTGGCTCCCGCGGTCGAGTCGGCCTTAAGATGGTCAGCAACCATCTGCCGAGCACTTCTGGCGGAAGTGGCCGCCAAACCTGACAACCGGCGGTTCGAGTCAGTTAAGGGGGAGGGAAGCTGCTACCCAGGTATGGTATTCTCGGGACCGTGTGAGGGACACTCGATGAGGCTATGGTTCGCACGTTTCACCCTGCTATGGGCCTTAACGTTGCCCACGACGACCGCGCAGACAGCTACGTTTCCCGTGTCGTTTGATTCGCCGCACGGCTTCGCGGTCGGCGCGCCAACTGTCATTGCCAGCGCGGATTTCAACGGCGACGGAATTCTGGACTTGGCCGTTGCCAATGAAGGATCGAACTACGTCTCCATCTTACTGGGCATGGGAAACGGAGCGTTCGCGCCCCAGGTGAAGTACTATGTTGGATCGCCGCACTCGGTGGCGGTAGGCGATTTTAATGGGGACGGCAAGTTGGACTTAACCGTTCCCGATTACATCGCCGGCAGGGTATCGATCTTGATTGGCAATGGGGATGGCACCTTCCAGACCCCTTTCTCGTATTCGGTAGGACCTTATCCTGCTTGGGTGGCAATCGGAGACTTTAATGGGGACGGCAAGGTGGATTTGGCCGTGGCCTGTTTCTATTCGGGCGTAGCTATCCTATTAGGAAACGGCGACGGCACCTTTCAGCCGCAAACGACATACTCGGCCGGCCCAGGGCCCACCATTGTGGCCGTTGGGGATTTCAATGGCGATGGTTCCCTGGACCTGGCGGTTGGCAATGCGATAATCGAGTCCGATATTCTCACGATTTTGCTTGGAAATGGAGATGGTACCTTCCAACCAGCCGTGAGTTATAGCGTGGCGAACGAAATAAATGGCTTGGTGGTGGACGACTTTAATCAAGACGGAAAGCTCGACCTTGCCGTTGCCGGACAGCCCGATGGACCGGCTGTCTGCATCCTGCTCGGTAATGGCGACGGCACATTTCAATCGTGCGTTGACTATCCGGTAGCCTCCGTGCCTCCCGGCGCGATACCGGTCTCTCTCGCGCTCGGGGATTTTAATGGAGATGGGAAGGCGGATCTAGCCGTTGCGAACTCCGCTTCAAGTGCGGGCGGCATCTCGATACTGTTGGGCAACGGAGATGGCACCTTTGGCGCCGCCGTAAATTATGAAATCGGAGACGGTAGTGCGGCTATAGCAGTGGGAGACTTCAATGGCGACGGAAAAGCGGATCTGGCGCTCGGAGCCGCATCCGAGATCTTTATCATGCCGGGCACTGGCAACGGCGCGTTCCTGCACCCGAGTAACAACTTGGCCGGGTCCTCGCCGGGAGCGATGGCGGCCGGCGACTTTAACGGAGATGGATATCCGGACCTGGCCGTTGCCAACTACGGATCGCAGAGCATTTCGATTCTGTTAGGCAACGGCCAGGGAGACTTCCAGCGTCCAGTAGACTATCCCGCTGGAAAACTTCCCGTTTCCGTGGCCACGGGAGACTTTAATGGCGATGGAAATTTGGACTTGGTGGTAGCCGACTCCGGAGGCGATTCCACTGTAGATCCTGGCAGTAACTGTGTTTCGGTTCTCCTGGGTAGGGGAGACGGTAGTTTCCAGCCTCCGGCGCATTACGCCGCCGGACCCTCTCCCAACTCCGTAGCGGTGGGTGATTTTAACGGCGATGGAAAGCTCGATCTGGTAGTTGCCGACGCGCATGATCCCAGCGTGGCTGTTCTCTTAGGAAACGGTGACGGCACATTCCAGCCCGCCAAAGCGTTTGAGGTGCTCCCCGGCTATAACCGGGCTTTCTCGGTGGCAGTTGCGGATTTCAACGGGGATGGCAAATTGGATCTCGCCGTCGCGACTAACACGAATACCATATCCATCATGTTGGGAAACGGCGATGGTACCTTTCAGCCCGCGGTCAACTATTCTACCGCTCCATACTCGGTCTTCGTAACTGTGGCAGATTTTAATGGGGATGGTAAGCCCGATCTCGCGGTAGGCTGCATAGCTTTCGAGTCCGCTTCCATTTCCGTCCTGCTTGGCAATGGTGACGGCACCTTTCAGCCGTCCGTGAGTTACTATCCGGGTTCTTCGCCGAATTCCCTGGTGGCTTCGGATTTCAATGGCGATGGGAATATGGACCTCGTGGTAGCGGCTGGCAGTGGTATTTCCGTTTTCCTCGGCAAGGGAGACGGAACCTTTAACCCATCTCCGTTTATTTTTGCCAGCGGCGGATCACCGGTCTTCGCGGCATCCGGCGATTTCAATGTTGACGGAAAACCGGATCTTGCCGTGGCGAACAGCAACCCATCTAACGCCATAACCATCTTGCTCAACCGGACACCTTAGGTCATACCCGGCGTGGTCTCGGGCAAGACGAGTGACGTATTGCTTCATTATTGGAAGGCGATTACCTCGCGTTGCCTCAGGCCTCTCCAGCCGGAGTCGAGTTTCTAAATGACACCAGTGGGCTGCTTAAGGCGCGGTAGCCGTGCGCAGAAAGCCGTGAGAGACGGAATTAGCGTCGATGTAATATCCCGCGACCGCGCCGGCGTCGTTGATGCCGGCGCCGAACGTGCCGGTATAGGCGGCTCCGCCCGCCCCGGGGGCGTCGAACGACGTAACCATGCCACTGGGACTGCGCAGGAAGCCATGGCTCAAGCCCGCGATGGTGTAAGATCCGGCGATGGCGCCGGCGTCGTTGATGCTCGCCGGTAAAGTCGCCAGGGTGGCGCCCGGTGCGCCAAACTCGGTGAATGCACCGGCAGGACTCCGCACAAAACCTTGCGTGTTGCCCGCGCTGTCGATGTAGTCTCCGGTGATGGCTCCGGCATCATTGATGCTGGTCGCATTGGTGCCCTGAAAATTGGATAATCCCGCGCCGGGCGCACGAAACGTACTTGTGACGCCGGAGGGATCGCGCACGAATCCATGCCGGGGCAGGTCCGCATTGCTGAAAAGGCCGGTGACTGAGTTTGCGTTGTTGATGCTGGAGGCGCGGGTGCCGTTGAGGCCGGGCCCGCCTGGCGCAGCTTCGAAGGTGGTAATGGCGCCGAAGGGGTCGCGCATGAAGCTGAAGCTTTCACCGTCTTGAAAGTAGAATCCGGCGGCCACGCCCGCATCATTGATACTGAAGGCGTAGGTGCCGCTGCCCGCGGACGCAGGGACGTCAAAAGTGGTTATGACTCCCACGGCGCTGCGGACGAAGCCGTGGGCGATGAACTCGGCATCGAGGTAGTACCCTGTGACGGCGCCCGCGCCGTTGATGCCGTAAGGAAGAGTTCCGACGACGGCGCCAGGGGCGTCGAATACCGTGAACACGCCATCGTGGCTACGAATGAAGCCGTGGTCATTGCCGCTCGAGTCCACGTAGTAACCGGCGATAACACCGGCGGCATTGAGGCTGGTGGCTGTGGTGCCCTGACGAAAGCCTGTGCCGGCGCCGGGTACGTTAAACGTGACGATCACGCCTGGCTGGGCCAGTGCCGCGATTGACAGCGTCAGACCAAGCAGACTCATGCGGGTGAGAGAGCTAAGATGTGCCGCAACGTACCAATTCGGCATCGCTAACAACCTCCGTTCTCAGACTGGAGTTTATCACAGAGGGTGCCACGCGAGGCGTATTGGCTCACTGCGTCGCGCCAGCGTGACGGGAAGAATGGCAGGTTATGGCCGTGATCCAGACCCTGTCTCGTGGTGGTATCCCGCTTGCGATACAACGTATCTCACAGGGTGGAATCCATGGCTACCACTATGGTTCACGTTCGCGTGGACGAAAAGACCAAGGAGAAGGCGGCCAAGGCGCTGGCAGGGATGGGGATATCTGTCTCCGACGCTGTTCGCATGCTGCTTGTCCGCGTAGCCGCCGAGAAGGCTTTACCCTTCGAAGTGAGGGTTCCCAACGCCACCACCGTTAAGGCAATGCGCGCCGCCGACCACGGCAAAGGGAAGCGCCATCCTTCAGCAGACGCGCTCCTCAAAGAACTTGGGATCTGATCGTTGCGGACCCCAATCAGCGGTGTGCAGTTCCGCCGCGACGTCAAGCTCGCACAAAAGCGCGGCAAGGACCACGAAATCGCGCTGGATTGGGTGCACAACGGGACGGGCGCGCGGTGAAAAAAACAACTACTTCAGCACGCGCCGCATCCGCCGATAGGGACGTGCCCGCCATTTTCTCAAGACTGGCGGGGGTTTTCGCTTTCGCCGTGAAGAGCGTTCTTGAAACTCTGCTCGGCGCCGTCCAGGCAATCCTGAATTTCGGCGAAGCGCTCGATCTTTTTGGGGTCCACGTGCTTCAACGAATTGGCGATCGACTGTATTTTCATCCGGCTGTCCGAGATGCGTTCTTTTTCAACTCTTGTCAGGCTCATGAGTATGCTCCTCCTCGTCACAATGATGCTGTTCCACATGGGCGATCCAGGCATACTTCGCACGCTCTTTTTTTTCCTGGGCGGCGTGCATCAGGATATCGAAACGCGCGAAGTCCGGATCTTCGTTGATCACGGCTTGGGTCTGCTGATTCTGCAAAGCCAGCAACTCGCGAACCGAATCCAGGAACTCCTGTAAGAGGCGTTTCTTCTCCTCGCAGAAGGCAATCCTGGGTATCTTGGACCGCTGCTGTTCGCGTTCTTCAGCCAATCTTAAGGATGCCACTACATGCCGCATTCCTCAACGGATATTATGCTTGCATCGGCACGGCCATTGTTCTGGGACTCACGTAGGCGGGTGCGGGGCCGTGGGCAAGCGCAGTGTTATCGTTTTTACTGTGCAGCGCCGGTGGAAGCAATGAAATCAGTTGGCGCCCTAGACATAGGCGGCACCAAGATCGCGGCGGCGATGGTGGATCGGGAGGGGCATATCATCGGCCGAAGGGAGTGCCCAACGGCCTCGGAACGCGGCTTTGCGGACGGTTTGCGGCGCATGATCGGCATGCTGCGGGAGGCTGCCGCGAGTACGGGCGCGGAACTGGAGGGCATCGGGATCGGCTGTACCGGTCCGGTGAATCCATTCAGCGGAGTGCTGGGCAGCGTGGACCTCCTGCCCGGCTGGCAAGGCGCCGCGATCGTGGATGAATTAGAGCAAGCGTTCGGCGTACCCGCCGCGATGGAGAACGACGCGGATGCCGCGGGTCTGGCCGAAGCGGGATGGGGCGCGGGCCGGGGCAAGCGCCGATTCCTATACGTAACGGTGGGCACCGGGATCGGCGTGGCGGTCATTCTGGATGGAAATCTGTATCGCGGGGCGGACGGCTTTCATCCGGAGATCGGCCACCACGTGATCGACGCCTCAGGACCGCCATGCTATTGCGGCGCGCGCGGCTGCTGGGAGAGTCTGGCCAGCGGACCAGCCATCGAAGCGTGGGCGGGCAAACGGCTTAGTCTGAAGCAGATCTGCGGGCTGGCCGGCTCCGGCGACGCGGCGGCTTTGGCGGCGCTGGACCGATTAGGTTATTATCTCGGCGTAGGCTTGGCCAACCTGGTGATCCTGTTTTGTCCGGATATGATCGCACTGGGCGGCGGGGTGATGGAAAGCAGCCATTTGTTTCTAGACCGGGCGCGGGAAGTGATCCGGCAGCACTGCGGGTTGGTGCCACATGAAAAAGCGGAATTGACCGTGGCATCGCTGGGCGCGAATGCGGCGCTGGCCGGTGCGGCGCAGGTGTGGCATCACCGCTACGGGCGTGAGAGGCGCATCCATGCGATTTGACGTTTCGATGGTGGAGGGCGCTTACCTGCGCGACATTCTGGCACAGCCGCGCGCCCTGGCCGATACGGTGGCGAGCCTGTGCGCCGCGCCAGACCTGGCTCTTAAGCCCTTCGATCGCGTGGTTCTCACGGGCATGGGGGCTTCCTATCATGCGCTGCAGCCGCTGTTCCTGCAGCTTGTGGAATCCGGGCTGCAGACTCTTATGCTGGAGACGGCCGAGTTGATCCACTATTTTCCGGCCGTGCTGACGGCGGGCACTCTGCTGGTAGCCGTCTCGCAGTCCGGAGGCAGCGTCGAGACGGTCCGGCTTTTAGACGCGGTGGCCGGCCGAGTTGCCACCGTCGGCGTCACCAATACACCGGAGTCGCCCCTGGGCACGCGCGCGGATCTGACCGTACTGACGCGCGCCGGCACGGAGTCGTCGGTTTCCTGTAAGACGTATGTGACGACGATTGCCGCGCTCGAATGGTTGGGCGCGGCGTTGCGGCGGTGCGGCCGGCAAAGTGCAGAAGCCGCATTACAGGAAGCGGCACAGTCAGCCGAGAGCTACTTGCGCGGATGGGAACGCAAAGTGAGTCAACTATTCGATCTGCTGGCGGGCGTGGGCACGCTGTTCGTGACCGGGCGGGGGGCGTCGGTGGCCGCCGCCGGAACGGGCGGCTTGATTCTGAAAGAATCCGCGCACTTCCACGCGGAGGGCATGACTTGCTCCGCGTTCCGTCATGGGCCTTTTGAATTGACCGGACCCGGAACAGCCGTGTTGGTATTTGCGGGCGACGAGCGTACGGCGGCGCTGAATGCGAATCTGGCGGCGGATGTCCGCAATGTCGGCGGCAAGGCTTTTCTGATCGGCGCCGAAGCTCAGATCGAGGCGTTCCGGCTACCGTTGGTTTCCGGTGCGATCCGCCCGGTAGTCGAGATCCTACCGCTTCAATTGGTATCGCTCGCGTTAGCAGCCTGGGCGGGCCATCGTCCCGGTAAGTTCAAACTGCTCACCAAGGTGACAACTATCGAGTGAGCGCGGATCGCGGAGCTAGAGGCCGGACTGCATGGCGAAATACGCGCCCTTCCGGCGCCAGGACAGGCCGGCCATGGCGGTGACGCGCAAGACCTCACTTCGGTCGAATGGCTGCATGAGCACATCATAGCCGCCCAGGTTCAGGACCTCGGCCCAAAGCCGCTCGTCGGCCAGGCGCGAGGATACGATGAGGCTGGGCGGGTCGTGGCGGTTTTGCAGATCGGCAAGGACGGATCGCCAGTTGCCGCTCTCCCGGCTACTGTCGCAGATGAATACGCCGAAGCGATGTTCATCCAGCATATGCATGGCCTGCGGGCCATCGGACGCTTCGCGAATTTCCCAATCGGGCGAGTTGAGGAAGGCGCGCAGCACGTCGCGATCACCGTCGCCGAAGCCCATCAGCAGAATCGAAATCACGTCTTGTGAACCCGTTTCCAGGGACATAAACGGCACGCTGTTCCACATTGGTAGTCGCACTGGTAGTGGCGCAAGTCCGGCGAGAATCTCAGTTTTGTGCAAGCGAGGGGGCCAGGGCCGCGTTTTTTGAGCCTAACGCGGCCCGGAGCGGGCTTGGCGATGCCTCTTCCGGTTTCGAATGTGTATTAGAATCAGCCTGAGGACCTGCATGAGATTCCTGGTAGTCGTGGTGGCCGTGCTGGCGCTGGTTTCTTGCAGCCGGGACCCAAATGCCGCCAAAAAGCGTTATTTGGAAAACGGAAACAAGTACTTCGCCAAGGGGAAATACAAGGAAGCTTCGATTATGTATCGCAATGCCTTGCAAAAGGATCAGCGATTCGGGCTGGCCTACTATAAGCTGGCGCAGACCGATCTGAAGTTAGGCCGAATTCCCAATGCGCTGGGCGAGCTTCGCCGGGCCATCGAACTGATTCCCAAAAATCAGCCGGAGCACATCGATTCCGAGGTCAAGCTGGCGGAAATCTATCTGGCGTTCACTCGCGAGACCCAGTATTTGACGGAAGTGGAAGGAGTGACCAAGGAACTTCTGCAGCGTGACGCGAATTCTTTTGACGGTCACCGGCTGACGGCGGATCTGAATTTCGTGCGCGCGCAAGCCAGTTTCCACGCCGGCCGGCCGGAACAGACGGAGAAGATGCTGGACACCGCCATCGCGGAATACCGCAAGGCCGGTACGATTAAGCCACCAACGCCGGCGCTGAAGATGCAACTCGCCCGCGCTTTGGCCGCCAGCCGCCAATTTCCGGAATCGGAACAAATCTACAAGCAGCTCATCGATCAGGACAAGACCTTCGTGTTGGCGTACACGGAGCTCTACAGCGTTTATGTAGTCCAAAACAAACTTCCGGAAGCCGAGCAGGTTCTCAAAAGCGGCGCGGCCAACAATCCCAAACAAATGAACTTTCTGGTCACGCTGGCGGGATATTACTCGAGCCTCAAGCGGCACGATGATATGGTCGCGGTGCTCAACCAGATCAAGACCCATGCCAAGGACTTTCCGCGGGCGTACATCGTGGTCGGAGATTTTTATTTCCGCAACGGCGATCTGCCGGAGGCCCTGAAACAATATCGCGAAGGCATGACCGCCGATCCCAAGCAGAAAGCCACTTACCAGAAGCGCATGATCGAAGTTCTGATGCGCCAGAACCGGCGCGCGGAAGCGGCGGACGTCAACGCCGCTATTTTAAAGGACAATCCCAAGGATTCCGATGCGCGGGGACTGCAGGCTTCGCTGCTGCTGGACCGCGGCGACGTGCAGAAGGCCATCTCGGAATTACAGGCCGTGGTCAACGCGGCGCCGGATAATTTCGTGGCGCGATACAACCTGGGCCGGGCGCATGTGGCGCGCGGCGAGTGGGAGCAGGCGCGTCAACAATTCACACAAGCCATCCAGCAGCGGCCGGATTACCTGCCGGCGCATCTGGCGCTGGCGCAACTTCAGGTGATGCGATCGGAATACGACGGCGCCCTGAAATCCGTGGCGGAGATTCTGCAAATCGACCGGAAAAACGGCCCGGCGCGGATGATCGAGGCAGCCGCCCTGCTCGGCCAAAAAAGATATGGCGAGGCGCGCGCACTGCTGGAAGCCGTGAAGCAGGCCAATCCGAATGCGCCGGATGTGGAATTCTCGCTGGGCATGGTGGCTCTGAAAGAGGGCAAGCTGCAGGATGCCGAGCAGATTTTCCGGACGGCGTACGCCGCCAATCCCAAAGACTCGCGGGGACTGGTGGGACTGGTGGAGGCTCTGGCGGCGGAGAACCATTACGATCAGGCGATCCAGTTTCTGCAGGACGAAATCGCGCGAAACTCCACGCGCCAGGATTTGCAAATGGCGTTGGGGAATGTTTCGGTGCGCGCGGGGAACTTCGACCTGGCCATCCATGAATTTCAGACCGTGCTGAACGAGTTGGATAAGAACTCGAAGGCGCGTGGGGAAGTATACTTCCGCATGGGTGTGACCATGCGCAAGAAGGGCGATCTGAACGGCGCGATCCTGGCTTTGTCGAAGGCGAGGGATCTGATGCCCGACCATTCCATGGTGATCGAGGAACTGGCGCTCGCGTTACAGAACGCCAATCGGACTCCGGAGGCCCGCCAAACGTACGAACAGGCCATTAAACTGGATCCCCAGAACGGATTCGCATTGAACAATCTGGCCTTTTTGATCGCGGACGGCGGCGGCGACCTGGACCAGGCTCTCACTTATGCACAGCGCGCCAAGATGTTGATGCCGAACCTGAACGAAGTGTCCGACACCATGGGCTGGATCTACCTGAAGAAGAACATGAGCGACAATGCCGCGGAAATCTTCCAGGGTCTGGTCAACAAGACGCCGGGCAACTCTACCTTCCGCTATCATCTGGGCATGGCGTATGCGCAAAAGGGAGACAAACCCCGCGCCATAAAAGAGTTGCAGCAGTCATTGCGCAGCGCGCCTCCCAAAGAGGAAGAGAACAAGATCCGCGATCTGATCACCAAGCTTCAACAATAGGATACGGGCACAACCCGGCATCTGTATCCCAAATAAACCTGTCCGCGTCTAAGTAAGCGGAAGGACTATTGCTATGATTCGTCTCGGCTTTGTAAGCGCCGCTTGCCTGTTCGCCGTGTCGTTGCCGGCGAGCGAGATTCCCCCGGATACAGGCGTACCCGTTAGTGTGCCGGTCACGATCCAGGAGCGAGCGGGCGCTCCCGCGCACCAACTTACTCCGGACGATATTCTGGTATCGCAAAACAAGCAGCGCCGACAGATTATTTCGATGGCGCCCATCGACCGGTCAGCCGGTATCGAATTATGGATTCTGATCGATGATGGTTTGACGAAGAACTTCGGCACGCAATTGTCCGATGTGAAGCAGTTCGTGATGGCACAACCGCCGGCAACGCGGATCGGCATCGGCTATATCCGGAACGGGATGGTCGAGAAGGCGCAGGCGCCGACACCGGATCACGCATTGGCCGCGCACGCCATGCGGCTTCCCACCGGCCCGGCGGGCATCTCGGCCGATCCTTATTCGGCGCTCAAGGACTTGATCCACAAATGGCCGGCGACAACCGCGGCGCGGGAGGTTCTGCTGGTATCGAATGGTGTCGATCCCGACTATGGGTCCGGTCCGCAGGATCCTTATCTCGATAGTGCGATTCAGGCCGCGCAGCGCGCCGGGGTGGTGGTGTATACGATCTATTATCCGGGGAGCGGTTTGGTGGGCCGCGCCGGGCGTCAGGTCTTTTGGGGCCAGAATTACCTGGCTCAGCTCAGCCAGGAAACCGGGGGCGAGATGTACTGGATCGGGCCGCAGGCTCCGGTTTCCCTGATTTCTTATTTCGACGATCTGGGCCGCCGTCTTAACGGCCAATACCTACTGACGTTTCTGGCCAAGCCAGAGAACAAGGCTGGACTGCGGAGCGTCGAGATCAAGAGCGAGCTGCCGCATGTCAAGCTGGCGGCGCCGTCGCAGGTTTACGTTCCGGCGATTCAGTAAGAGCCGAACCCGGGTTCAGCCGCGGCTCATGATCAAGCCGACTTCGAGCACATTCGGATTGGACGACTGAATCCGATCGAGCAGTTCCGGGTCCGGCGCGGTCTCGAGATTGATGCGGGCCACGGCTGCCTGGGCACCGTCAAATACGATATTTTCCATCTCCTGCACGTTGATGCGCGCGGCGCTGATGAGATCGAGCACGGTCGCCAATACGCCGGGGCGATCCAGGTGCCGCACCACGAGCGCGCAGATGGCCGGAGTGGCCTTCGCCAGATTCACCACATTGGGTACCTTGCCGGTTTCCTGAAATGTGCGCACGATGCGCACGGTCTCGGCGGCTATGGCTTCCTGCGCCTGCGTGGTGGAGGCGCCGATATGGTGCGTGCCGTAGACTCCGTCGATCTTTACGATATCGTCGGCGAATTCTCCGCTGCTGCCGGATGGTTCGTTGGCAAATACGTCCAGACCCGCGCGCACGCCGTTGCTGCGCACGGCCCAGCTTAACGCCACCTGGTCCACCACCTCCGCGCGCGCGGTGTTAATGAAGTAAGCACCGGGCCGCATGGCCTCGAAGAAGGCCGCATCGATCAGGCCCCGAGTCTGCGGCGTGGCGGCGACATGAACGCTGACGATGCCGGCGGCCTGGGCCACTTCGATCGGAGAGGCTTTGTAGTCCACACCGAGTTCCCTGGCTATTTCGGGAGTGAGGCTGCGGCTCCAGGCGACCACGGGCATGCCGAAGCCTTTCGCGCGGGGGATCATTTCGCGGCCGATTTTGCCCACGCCGATCAGTCCCAGGGTGCGTCCCAGCAGTCCGCGGGCTTTCGAAAATTCGCCTTTGTTCCAGACGCCCTGGCGCAAGGCAACCACGTTGTCGGCGATGCGCCGGTCCAGGGCCAGGATCAGACCGAAGGCCAGTTCAGCCACCGCCACCGAGTTCTTACCCGGACAGTTGGAAACGTAAATGCCACGCCGCGAAGCGGCTGCTACATCGATGGTGTTATAACCGGCGCCGGCCCGGACCACCAGTTTCAGGGCACCGGACCCGAGAATGGCGTCTGTCACTTTGGTCGAACGCACCACCAGCACATCGGGCCGGAGCTTTTCGATCTCCTTGGCCAGGGCGTCGTCTTTAAGACCGGGCAGGTAAGAAACCTCGCAACCGGCGGCTTTGAGTCCGTCTTGTCCGGACTGTTCGAATTTGTCAGCAATTAACACGTGCATACGGGGCACCTGGGACGATGATATCAGGAGGCGGGATGGAAACTGAGAATCGCCACACTGTGCTACATTGAGGAATCTCAAGGCCTGTCTTCTAGATGTCCGAACAGATCCTGTTGCAAGGGAAAATTCTGGGTATAGAAGAGTTTCTTCTGTCCCGGCCGGCTGGGCCGCCGCCCGCGCGGTCGAACGGTGAGGAGCTTCTCGCCGGGCGTTCCCAATGGATCACGCTGCTGTGCGAGGTACTGCCGAGGGCGCTGCTGGCCGAGTTGGGATTGGCGCGCGTGCTGCTTGGTTCGAGCGGGGGCGGACAGTTCCTGCTGGTGCTGCCCGGTGAGTCGCGCGGAGCGGCCGGAGAGCTATTAGAACGCGCCGCGCAGGAGGCATCCGAGTTGAGCGGCGGCGCCATCAAGCTGCTGTGGAGCTTCACGGAAAACCTGGGTGACTGGAGTGTAGTGCGCAAGCGGCTGAACGACGATTTGCAGCTCAAGCGGGCTACGCCTCTGTCGGCCAGCGGCATGCAGGCATTTCAGCCCGTGGCTGCCGGAGCCACGGCCGATCCGGATGCTTATTTTTCCAAGGAACTGGGGCTGAACGTGCGCGAGGCCAAGGCCATTGGCTGGTCGCCGGAAACGCCCGCGCTGGTGCATCCGGGAGAAGGCAAGCACACGTGGAATCTGACCACCAACCTGTCACTCGACGGCATCACGTTGGCCCGGCACGCGGCTCCCAGCGAAGATG
This sequence comes from Bryobacteraceae bacterium, assembly GCA_049511415.1. Classification (GTDB taxonomy): domain Bacteria; phylum Acidobacteriota; class Terriglobia; order Bryobacterales; family Bryobacteraceae; genus Bog-159. Next base: position 21,591 of record JBEKYC010000085.1, read on the forward strand.
GCCGCTCGGCGGCTACGGTGGCCACGCTGGCGCGGCGCGCGCAGGGCCGATCGCTTTGGGGCGTGCTGCGGGGGGACGTGGATAGTTTCGGCGTGCGTCTGCGGCGGTTAACCAGCATTGAGGAACACGTGCAGCTTTCCGTGCTCTACAAGCAGTTCTTCGCGGGCGAATTGGAAGTGCTTTGTTCCATGCCCGAGTTCTGGCGCAAGATCACGATTCTGTACTCCGGCGGCGACGATTTCGCGGTGTTTGGGAGTTGGGACGCGCTGCTCTTGCTGGCGCGCGAAATCCAACGCCTGTTCCATCGTTTTACCGAAGAGAACCTGAAGGATTTTCCCGGACCGGAGGGGAAAACCATTTCCATGGCGATCGCCCTTGCGCCGGAGATGCATTATCCCATCAATACGGTGTACGAGGATGCCGGAAAGAACCTGGAACTGGCCAAAGCGGCGGACAAGGATTGCATTTACGTTCTGGGACGCATTCTGGAATGGAAGCAACTGGCGGACGCCGCAGACCTTAAGGATATCGTGGTGAAGCTGGCCAGCGACTATCGCCTGTCGCGCCAGTTTTTGCTGGAACTGCGCGGATTCTACCAGCGGCAGGCGTATGGAAACGGGGCGGAGGCGGACAGTCCCGCGCGCGCCTGGCGCTTCCAGCGCCGCCTGACGCGAATTTTAAGCGGCACGCGCGACCGCGAGTTTCAGAAATTGCGTTCGCATCTGGTAAACGAGATTGTGGGACGCAAATCCGCCGAGGTACGTTTGCGGCCGGCGGGACTGGTGGCCCTGGAGTGGGCCCGATTGACGACCGAGGTTTAAAGCATCATGCCACAGGAACAGGAACAGCGCAGGGAAAACCGTCCGCCGCGCGAGGGTGGGCGCGGGGAAGGCGGCCGCGGGCCGGATCGCGGAGACCGGCGGGACGACCGCCGCGACGACCGCCGCGGTGATCGCGGCCGTCCGGAAGGTCCGCCGGAGATCGAGTTGGAGAAGCTCATGGCCGACAGCCTCTATCTGGACAACCAGGCGCACGGCATTGTCAGTCGCATGCGCGATATGGACTCCGGCACCAAGAGCCAATTGCGGCGGTTATATAGCGCCGTGCGGCGCGCCGTCCGCGCGCCGGATAGCGAGCGCCAGCATGAATTCGTGATGCTGCGCGCGCGCCTGGCGTACACCATCGCGCGCCACGGCCTGCGCAGCCTGGACCAATTGGAGAAGCTGCTGCTGCAAGTCACGCGCAAGAACGATGCGCGCGGGTACGAACGTTTCCGCGACCTTTTCGAGGCCATCGTGGCCTACAACGAGTAAATCCACATGAGCGCGCACACGACGCAAACCGAGTTGAGATTCTTAGGCAAGTTGATTCTGGAAGGCGAGCTGCACTGCGAAACCGGACTGCATGTCGGCGCCGGGAAAGGTTCGCTGGAGATCGGCGGATCGGATAATCCGGTGGTGAAAGACGCTTTCGGGCGCCCCTACGTGCCGGGCAGTTCGCTGCGCGGCAAGCTGCGTTCGTTGTTGGAGCAGACTTCGGGCATGGCCGTGCCGGCCGAATTGGTGTACCTGTCCAAGCGCAAGGGACAGGAAGTACGCATCCACCAGAGCGACCGTCCCGACGATGAGATCTGCCTGTTGTTCGGACGCAATCCGGGCCGCATGGAGCGGGTGTCGGGAGAACCCGTGGAGAGTTCGCAAGCCACGCCTGCGCGGCTGGCGGTGTATGACGCGCCGCTCGACCCGGACAGCATTACGGTGCAGATGCGGGAGAACCTGGACGACGAGCTGACCGAGGTGAAGAGCGAGAATGCCATCGATCGCATCACATCGCAGGCCAATCCGCGCACGCTGGAGCGGGTACCGGCCGGCGCGCGCTTCCGTATTCGCCTGGTGATGGATGTGCTGTGCCAAGAGGACGCGCCGTTGTTTTCGCGCGTGCTGGAAGCGCTGCGCATGCTGGAAGACGATTCGCTAGGGGGCGGCGGTTCGCGCGGCAGCGGACGAGTACGCCTGGCTAATTTGAAACTCACGTGGCGCGGCAAGAGCTACTATGCCTCGGGCGCGGCGCAAAAAGAACTGGGCGCCGGCATGGAAGCGGGCGCCCTGCAAGCCGCGTTCCATGAGAGTGCCTTCGCTTTCCTCGAAGAGGCGTGATGCCGGCGGGACTGATCGTCAAACTGCGTCCCGCGGGCCCCTGGCGCTCGGGACCGGACACGGGGGCACGCCATCGGGTCGACCCGGTGTACCATAGCGATTCGCTATACGCGGCTGTTACGTCGGCCATGGCCATGCTGGGCCTGCGCGAAGAGTGGCTGGATGCCACCGCACGGAATCCCGAAGGGCCGGCCGTGCGGTTCAGTTCCTGTTTTCCCTTCCAGAGCGACATTTTGTTTGTCGTGCCGCCGCGCAGCCTTTGGCCGCCGCCAGCCACGGCCGTAAGCGCCGGCAAGGTGCGCTGGAAAGGCGCACGATTTGTGCCGCTCACCGTGGTTTCCGCATTGGCCGGTGGCCAGCCGCTGCAAGAAGATCAGTGGACCGTGGATGGTATAAGCGAATGCCTGCTGCCCGCGGGACAGGCGGGACCGTTCCGCACCAGCTTGCGATGGAACGCGGCCATCGACCGCATGACGGGTAACGCGGAACGGCATTCCACGGCTTGTTTGGAATTCCGCCACAACGCAGGATTGTGGGCGGTGGCTTCGTTTGCAGACGAGCCGGCACATGTCCGGTGGTCCGATGCGGTGCGCGGCGCGATACGCCTGTTGGCCGACACCGGATTTGGCGGCGAACGCTCGCGCGGCTGGGGGCGATGCGGCGAGCCCTTATTTACGGACGGCGTGTTACCGGAGATGATACTTGGGAATCTGCCGGCTGCGCCGGCGCTCGAAGCAGCCGCAGAGGGCACTGAAGCTCATGCGCCAGCCGAACCCGGAGCCACCTCCCACTGGCTGCTATCGCTATTCACACCTGGTCCTGACGACGCCGTGGATTGGAAGCGGGGCAATTATACGCTGATGGCGCGCGGCGGCCGGGTGGAAAGCTCCGCGGGCTGGGGCGAGCGCAAAAAACAATTGCAAATGGTGGCCGAAGGCTCCGTGCTGGTGGCAGGCGAGACGATTCGCGGCGCGGCGCGCGATGTGGCGCCCGAGCATTTCGCGCATCCGGTATTTCGCGCGGGCTTTGCCTTATCGATCCCGCTGCCGGCGCAGGTGACCGCATGAGATATCGCCTGACGGCCCTGACTCCGCTGCTGGTGGGCGACGGCCGCAAACTTTCGCCGATCGATTACATGGTCTGGAAGGACCAAGTGAACGTGCTCGACCAATGGCGCATCTTCCGATTGTTGGCAAAAGGGCCGCGGTTGGACGGCTACCTGTCGCAATTGAAGCGCGCCGACAAACTGGATTTTGCCTCGTGGGGCGGCTTTGCGCAGAATTTCGCCGGACGCCGCATACCGTTCGAATCGCCGGCTTATTCGGCATATTGGAACCGCGCCAGCGGCGACAGTCTGCACATCCCGACGTTCGCCACGGGCGCTTCCGGGCCGTACCTGCCGGGCACGGCCATCAAGGGCGCCTTGCGCACGGGGATGGTGTTCGCGAATGCGAAGGCCGGGGCGCTGAACGATGTCGCAGCGCGCATGCAAGGCGAACGCGTGCCGCGGCGGTTGGCGGACTTCCCCGAAGAGCAGGCCCTGGGCAATGCGGGTGTGAGCCGCATGCGATTGGTCGGCGTGGGCGACTCGAACGTCATCAATAATGCCGGTTTTAAAGTCTATTTGCTGCGCGTCTCCACATTGCAGCCGCGCGGCGGTTCTTACGTGTTGGGCTGGAAGCAGAGTCCCCGCGGCGCGGTGGATGGCAACCGTCCGGACGACAGCACACCGGTCTTCGCCGAGATGGCGCCGCCCGGATCGACTTTCGAAGGCGATTGGCAGGAGAAGACTTTTTTCACGCAGCCGGAGATCCGCCGCGCGGTGCGCTGGCAAGAATCCTTCGATCGCAGCCGAATTTTCGAGGCGGCCAATGCCTATGCCGAGCGGCTGCTGACGATCCAGAAACAGTACGCGGCGTGGACGGGCCTGGGACTGCTGGATCAGCAGATCGATCAGTTGGAGAAGCGCTTGTCCGATGCGCGGCAGTGCGGCGCCTGCCTGCTCTCGATCGGATGGGGCGGCGGCTTGCTCAGTAAGAGCGCCTGGCTGGAGACGAACGACCCGACCTACCGGCAGATTCTGCAGCAGATCTCGCTGTACGGCAAGGCGGTCAGTTCGAACCTGCCATTCCCGAAGACGCGGCGGATCGTGTTTCTGAATAACAAGCCGGCATCGCTGCCGGGGTGGGCGATATTGGAAGTGTCGTAGGGCGCCCGGCTATGGTATAGTGTGGCTAAATCCCGATGGGCGGGAGTAATTCAGTGGTAGAATGCCAGCTTCCCAAAATGGCTTTCAATTGACAACAAAGGACAAAGCGTTTTTGTTGGTCTCTTTCTGGCGATTGAGGACACCCAGTTTTCATTCTGAGCATCGCCGAACCTCTTAACGGTGTTCAAACGGTGTTCACGCGACAGTGGCAGCGTGAGCGCTCTGGATTGAACCCACGCCTCCGGGCCAATGGTCGCGCTTTAGGCGGATCAAGAGTGATCCTAGCGCTAAAAATAAGAGACAAGGAATGCCTCAGGAGGTTATTCTTGACCGCTTCGTGCGAACGGAATTGCGAAAACAGGCCGGATGCTCCGGTTACTCCGGGAAGCTGGACATCGAGCGCGTGGAGCCCGCTTCGCTGCGTTCCTTTTTGTACTCCGTTCAGGGGGCGATGAACGAGGCGCTTCGCTCGGAAGGCATCAATGCCTCGGGCGGCGTCGAGCATCCGCCGTTTCACTTCGACTATATCGACGTTGCCGATGGAACAGCTAACGCGCATGCGTTCCAGCACGAGGATGTTTCGTTCATCGTCGTGACGTTCCCGATGATCGAGTTGCTCTGGCGCAGTTCACAGGCCCTCGGCAGATCCCCGGTCATCCGGGGCCTTCTCCGGCTTGATCCCTCAATCGACCTCGAGGAGCAGGGACTGCTGTTTCAGATACAGTTCTTTTTTCTCGTCTCGCATGAATATACGCATCACATCCACCGGCACTGTGTGCTAAGCGATGGAGCGCTACTCCTATGGACCGAGTTTCGGAACGATTCGGCAAGAGGCGACATTTCTTCACAGGCCCAGGAACTCGATGCCGACGGGTACGCGGCTTATCTCGTTCTGGCGCACCTCCTCCGCGGAGAGATGCGGGGAAAGGCGCTGGACGGTCTTGGCGCTTCAGCGCTACCGAATGTCGAGGCGGACGAACTCCTCTTGACCTGCTATTTCCTAGCTCTGCTGGCCTTCTTCTGCACGTTCTGGCGCGGCCGTTTGGATGCGCAATCGCTCTATCAATTCACCCACCCGCCGCCGCCCGTGCGAATCAAATATGCGATCCAAGTTGCCGAGATGTGGTGCGGCCAAAATGAATCGGTTCCGCACTCCTGGTTCAGCCCTGCGCGCTTTCAAGAGCTATTCCGGGCGGCATCACACCTGATCGGACAAACGACACGACAAAGCTGGGATGCGCAGATGGCCGTCCTCCGTAGCGCGGAAGGCACCCGGTACGATGAACGCTTGTTTAACGTATTCGAAGCGCTGCGCCAGAGGCCGCACGGGCCGACAAAAACCGCCTCGTCCGAACAAACCTAGATGAGATCGGCCATTCGACGTGCGATAATAATAGCGTGCCGAGATACAATC
>JBEKYC010000086.1:0-26127 GCA_049511415.1 Bryobacteraceae bacterium
CAATGTCCGGCCCGGTCCGGAACTTCGATGCGCAAATCCTCTGGTGCGGGGCCGCTGCCCTGGCTTCGCGCCATGGTGATCGTGTCGTCCCACGGGTGCAGAAAACCGTCGCCGATCAGGTAGAGTGGCCCCGTCCGCGGCGCATCTTCCGGCAACTCGAGCTCCACCCAGTGATCGCGAGTCAGTCCTTGATACTGGCCAACTCCAAAAGTGTTCAGATAATTGGCATCGACCTTCCGAATCGCCGCACTCACATCGCGCCCGGTATCGTCCTTGGCACTGGCAAAACTTTTAGCCTCACCCGTCACATACAGTTTCAGGGGCGCGGGAGGATCGGCCACACGCTCGTCTATGTAAATGTGTGACTCTTGCGGATGATCAACGACCAGCAACGAGTAATAATCGATGTAATACGTCTCCCAGTATTCGTCCGTCAGGCGCAGGTCGTAATACCCATCCCGCGGCACAAGTTCGTCTCCGGCGATTTTGAACCATTGCTGCGTCTGTTGAATCGCCTCCAATGTTGTAGCGTTGACGTGCGCTCCCAGTGGTGCGGACATCGGGGCGACGTCTTTTAAGAACCGCATAGCGTGTCCATCCCATGCAAAAAGAAATGGGCAGGATCCTTTCAGACGCTGCTGCGCCAGTACGGACTGGTCCGATTTCAGGTTGAATTCCGTTTGGATTAAGCCATTTGGCCATACGATGCGTGCAAATTCGACGCCCGTATGATCGCCCAGTCCGAAGTGCAGAAGCGGCGAACTGATCATCTGTTTCTGAGTGAGCAGGCCGGACCGAATCTCAATTTCGCCGCCTATGCCGAATGGATTGATGCGCTGATCTCCGTTTGCCGTGGCTGCCCTGGTGCGAATTACCTGCCAGTTATAGTTCTTTGCGCCTCGATTGGTGAATTGAACAGCGGTCCGGCTGCCGGTCAGCCCGATTCCATCCAGGCGCCCATTCTGATTCAGATCCGCCAGCGCCCAGCAATCGGAATCCAATTTGCCGGGCAGCGGCGTAAACCCTTTTTCATCGCCCAGGAAGATCTGGCTGCCCGCGATAATGTCCAGACTGCCATTGTTATCCAAATCCGCCAGGAGCAGACTCGCCGGTTCGGGGCCGTTGGCCGGTTTGGCGCTGGCTATCGTTGCAAAATCCCATGCCGTACCGGAGTTAAGGCCGGATAGCCGCACAATGCTGAAATCGCTTCGCAGCAGGACGAAATCGACGAGTCCGTCTCCATTCACATCTCCCGCCGCGATTGCCAGATTGCGATCGGCCAATTGCGGCGGAACATCGCGCGGCCGGTACACACCCTGCCGTTCGTTTCTGAAGAATTGCAGCTTTCCATTGCTGTCAATGAGAGCCACGTCGGGCACGCCATTGCCATAAATGTCGCCGAAGGTGAAGCCGGCCATGCCGTCAACACCCTTGAAGGGGTGGGTGGGGGCGAACGTGCCATCGCCGTTGTTTCGCAGCACCACCGGCTCACCGTGTGGCACGCCCAACACCACGTCCAAGTCTCCATCCAGGTCGTAATCAAAAGCCCACGCACCCGTATACGAACCATTCACGATTTCGGCGGGTAGTTTGGCATTCGCCGTCACATCGATGAAGCGCTGCGGAGTCTCTTGCCGGTAGATCCTAAGTCCGCCCGGCGTAGCGAATACCAAATCGGTCTTGAAATCGTAGTTTAGGTCGGCGCCCAGGATCGAATTCCTGCCAAGGGCCGCGGATGAAGACTGGCCGCGCGCGATAGGCAACGGCAACGTCGCCCCGTTGTCTATGTGAACGGCAGCCGCGTCTGCCCAAACAATGCGCGAATCGCCCTCTCCATCTAGAGGCAGGGATCCAATCCAGGCGATATTCCGTGCGGGCACCGCTTGTAAGGGCTGCTCATCGAAGTGAAGCTGCATGTCCGGCGCGGCCGGCTCCGAAGTGGGAGAAGGCAGCTTCAGAAACTTCAAAAACGGCTCTCCAACCGACGTCGCAGGAGCCTTCACTTCATCTAAACTCCGGCGATAGTTGGCGACTCGAACCAGCGTATTGCGAAGAAACTGAACCTGAATCCCGGCAGCGCGAAAGTCCGCGGCGGCGGCCGCTTGCTGCAGCCGGCCAAGCTGCTGCGTCGCCGGTTCGGGCCAAATCGCGTCGTTCCGAGCCAGGCTGGTCACCGCATCCCTCAGTCGTGTCGCGTCGTTCCGCTTCGCTGCTAGATGGGCGATGTCCAGCAGGACAGCCTCGTTGCCCGGCCGAACCTTCAGGATCCGCTCCAACAGCTTTACCGCGTCCGCGTCGCTGGTTGCGGTTTGCTGGCGTTCCGTTTCCGTCGCCCACGAATACAGCGCTCGCAGATTGGAACCGTCAACAGAGACCGCCTTCTGGTAATGCGTCAGCGCTTCCGGAATCTGGCCGCGTTTGGCCGCCACCAGACCGAGTAAACTTTCAATCCTGCTATTTTCCGGAGCAAGCGCCCGCGCTTTCTCTAAGGTTCGGTATGCCAAATCAAATTCCTGCTGGCGGGCCTGCAGAAGACCCAAATCGACCCAGCCTGCCGGTTCGCCGGGTGCAATCTCGGTGGCATGCGTCAGACCGTTTCGCGCGTTCACATCTTCACCCGATTGAAGCGCCGCCACACCAAGGTAGAAGGCGGAACAAAGCTCGCGATACTTTGGCGAACCTGCCTCGGGAAGCGACGCGTGGCGGCTACAACCGGAACAAAGGAGTGCAATTGGGAACGAGACCGCCAGAACGAGCTTCAGATTCATTCGTGGAATACCAGGATCGGAAACAACATTTGCGAAGTGCAGATGCGGGCATTATACCTCAGCCTATGAAGCGCGCCGGCGGCTAAGCCAGGTGCACCAGACCCTTTTTGGCGGCCCAAATGATCAGGTCGGTGGTGCGGTGAATGCCCAGTTCCGCCATCAGATTGGCCCGGTGCACGGCAACCGTATTCTCGCTCAGATGGAGAAGAGCGGCAATAATCTTATTCGACTTACCTTGCGCCGCCAATTCCAGAATTTGCTTCTCGCGGGGCGTGAGCCGGTCATACTGGGGATCGGGCTCGCGGCTGGCGGGCATCACGCCGGGGCCGATCACCTGCTGTCCCGCCGCGAGGGCCTTAACCGCGGCGGCCAGGTCCACATCCAAGGCTTCCTTCAAGAGATAGCCGCGCGCGCCGGCGTCCAAGGCGTTGCGCACGTAATTCTCCTCCGAGTACATGCTCAAGATCAGCACCGCAATGTTTGGCTCGTGCTTCACGATTTCACGTGTGGCCTGCACTCCGTCGAGGCCGGGCATTGCCATGTCCATAACGATCACCTGCGGGTGCAGTTGCCGCGCCAGCCTGATTGCCTCCTCGCCGTTAGCAGCTTCGTCCACCACGCGAATCTGCGGATCGTCTTCCAGTATCCGCCGGAAGCCTTTGCGTACCAGTCCGTGATCGTCCACCAGGAGAACGGAGATCTCGCTCATCTTGAGATTGCTTCAAACTAACCGTCACAGGCCGCAAAGCACAATAATCGAAAACAACTATTCTGGCGCGGCTCTAATATCTTTCCCTTATTGACCGTCCCTGCCTGGCGTGTGATAATTCGTCAAGTGCTTCTTGCGCGCCTGGGCTGGGCTGGGCTGCGCATTCTCAGAGGGAGGCAAGATCTAATGGCTGCATCCAGTTCCAGCATGGATTTTACATCGTCTGCTGGCCCGAGTTTTTACGAAAAACTCAATACCCAGTGGCACGAACGCGCGCTGCAAATATTCATGGCCATCGTTTTGGCGCACTGGGGCGAACACCTGGCGCAGGCGACCCAAATCTATCTGATGGGATGGCCGCGTCCGCAGGCGAACGGCATCGTGGGCCTGTGGTATCCCTGGCTCATCAAATCGGAAGTGCTGCACTATGCCTACGCGCTGGTGATGCTGGTGGGGATCTGGGTGCTTCGGAAAGGGTTCACGGGAAAGGCTCGCACGTGGTGGACGGTGGCGCTGGTGATCCAGTTCTGGCACCACATCGAACATCTGCTGCTGATTGCGCAGGCCACCATGCACCATAATTTCTGGGGACGGCCAGTCCCCTTCAGTGTCTTGCAATTGGTGATTCCGCGGGTGGAACTGCACCTGTTTTACAACACGGTTGTTTTCATTCCGATGGTGATTGGCATGTACTATCACATGTTCCCGCCCGCCGGAGAGCGGGAGCGCGCCGTCTGCACCTGCGCATGGCACCCGCGTACGGCGGAAGCCAACGCGTACTAGTTGGGCGGTTACTGCGCTGGGCTGCGTCACATTGTGGCAGTCGGTGGGTTGCCGGAAACCGGCGGAATCGTCCCCGGCCATCCTGATCGAGCACGAAGTAGCGCCTTGGCCAGCCCGCATAGGCACCGCGACCATCACCCTCATAATGTGGGATGCTAAAGGCCGTGCCGTACGCAACGCTCGCATCGCGCTGGAGGCGGATATGTCCCATCCGGGCATGCGGCCGGAGTTTGGCGAAACACGGGAAATCGCTCCCGGACGATATCAGGGCCGGGTGGCTTTCACGATGGCGGGCGATTGGGTTGTCCTGATGCGTGTCACACTGCCTGGCGGACAGAAACTGGAACGGCAAATGGACGTGAACGGTGTCCGCTGATCCGCCCACATTCGACCTGCTTGAACTTCCATGGATCGGCCGCTTTTTCGGCTGGCGGCACGCCCGCACCTTCCTCCAGATTCCCATGCTGATTGTGGGGATTGCCATGATCGCCCATGGACTGTTTGGCCCCACGCTGTCGCCCAAAAACCTGGCGACTACCTTGAGTTGGGTACACTTTCGCGGCGCGCTCGTTTTGGTGTTGCTATGCGCCGGCAACCTGTTCTGCCTGGCTTGTCCTTTCATGCTCGTCCGCCAGTGGGCGCGGCGGCTTTTTCGGCCGCGGTTCGCCTGGCCCCGTAAATTGCGCACCAAGTGGCTCTCCGCCGGGCTCTTCGCGCTGATCCTGTTTGTGTACGAACTGTTCGATCTCTGGTCTTCGCCTTGGTGGACCGCTTGGCTGATCGTGGGCTACTTCGCCGGGGTGCTGGTAATCGACGGCCTTTTCAAGCACGCCGTATTTTGCAAATTTGTTTGTCCCATCGGACAATTCAACTTCGTGGCATCCACCCTGTCGCCTCTGGAGATCAAGGTCCGCGACAAGGGCGTGTGCGTTCCCTGCCAAACCAAGGACTGCATCCGCGGACGGCGCGACGCCTCCGGTTTGGTGGTGATCCAACGCGGTTGTGAGCTCGCCCTGTTTCAGCCCAGCAAGGTCGGAAACATGGACTGTACATTCTGTCTGGAGTGCATCCAGGCCTGCCCGCACGATAACGTAGGCATTCTCAGCCGTCCGCCTGCCAGCGAACTGATGACTGATCCCCGGCGGTCCGGAATCGGACTCTTCTCCCGCCGCCCGGATCTTGCCGCGCTGGCCCTGGTGTTCACGTTCGGCGCGATACTCAACGCCTTCGGTATGGTGAGTCCCGTCTATGCCCTGGAAAGTTGGCTCGGGCGCGTGTTGCACGTCAGTCACGAAGCTCCCGTGCTGGGGCTGATCTTTGTAGTCGTGCTGGTCGTGGAACCAGTGCTCATGCTGGGGCTGGCGGCGTGGCTCACGCGAGCGTGGGCGGGCAGCCGGCGAGCCACGCTACCGTTGATGGTGCGCTACGCTTATGGGCTGGTTCCGCTCGGTTTCGGCATGTGGCTGGCGCATTACAGTTTTCATTTCCTGACAGGGCTTCTGACGTTGATTCCAGTTACCCAGAACGCCGTAGCCAGCCTGGGCCGTCCTCTACTGGGTGAGCCGCTATGGACCTTGACCGGCATCCCTACCCGTTTCGTGCAACCGCTGGAGTTCGGATTTTTGGCGCTGGGATTGGCGGGATCGTTGCTGGTAACGCATCGGCTGGCGCAGGATGAGGCCGCCCCTCATCCGGTGCGCGCCTTCATCCCGTGGGCAGGCGTCTGCGTGTTGCTGTGGGTAGCGGCGGTTTGGTTAATTCTGCAGCCCATGGAAATGCGAGCCACATTCATGGGATAGCGGATGCCGAACCGTCACCACATCGCCGCACTCTGGCTGCTCGTCGCCGTAGCTTCGCCGGCCGCCGCGCACAACGGGCCGCCGTTTCCCATTATTGTGGACCGGCACGTTGGCCCATATGTCATTTCGCTTTGGACCCATCCCGATGTTGGGACGGGATTGTTTTGGGTCATGCCGGGACCGCCGCGCGGAACTGCCGTCCCCAAGGATTTGAAGATCGAGATAGGCGTGCAGCCGGTGAGCGGCCGGCTCCGGGAAAAGCGCTACGCCGCCCGACTCGATAGCAGCAGCGCTCAGGTACAATACATCGTCGAAGTACCATTCGATGCCCAGGAGCTTTGGCGCATCCACGTGCTGCTCGATAGCTCGGCGGGACACGGAGAATCGACGGCCACCGTCGAAGTTACGCCACCTGGGTTGGGCCGGTGGGACCTTCTGTGGTACGCCTCGCCTTTCGCCGCTGTGGCCTTCCTCTGGCTTCGAGCGCTAGCGCGCAGGAGAAAGCGTGTCCCTGCCCCGATTCCCTAATGGGTTCATACTATTGTGCGAAGCTGGGTGTTGTCGCTATGCTCACCTAAGCAAGGGAGAGGTGTGTCCGCATGTCAGATACGGATGTGATTGCCAACCAGAAACTGATCATCGAAAACCAGGCGACGATTCTGGCCAACCAGGAGATCATCAAACAAAACCAGGCTACGCTGGCTACCATCGTCAAGAATCAGGAACGTATCCTGGCCCTACTGCAGAAATAGATCGCGGAGAGTCAGGGCTCCTGACTATGCAAAGGAATTCTCTTCGACAGTTCCTGTTGATCGTCTTTCTGGCGGCGCAACTGGCGTTCCCGCTCTTTTACAAGCGGATCGAAGCGCGGACCAGGGAACCCATGGCGCTCGACGCCTCCTCGGTGCTGGCGCGCTACGGTTTCCGCTTTCAGGAGTCCGCAAAAGCTGCCGGTATCGATTTCAAGCATACCGCGGCGACCTTCGACCCCAAGCTTCGGCACATCATGCCACAGGTTTCATCCATGGGTGCGGCTGTATCGATTGTGGACTACGACCGTGATGGCTGGCCGGACATCTATGTCACCAACAGCGCCGAGGGCAGCCACAATGCGCTTTATCGGAACTTAGGCGACGGCACATTCCGCGACGTAGCCGAGGAGGTGGGATTGGCCGACGTCAACCAGCCCGGAACCGGTGTCTCCACAGGCGCCGTGTGGGGAGATTACGACAACGACGGGTACGAAGACGTCCTCATCTATAAATGGGGCAAACCGGAGCTCTTCCATAACGATGGCGGAAAGCATTTTACGCGTGTGACCGAACAGGCGGGCCTGCCGGCCTGGGTAAACTCTAACTCCGCCATCTGGTTCGATTACGATCATGACGGGAAGCTCGACCTGTTTCTAGGCGGCTACTATCCGGAAGAGGTGGACCTGTGGCACCTGAAGAACACCAGGATGATGCCGAATAGTTTTGAATACGCCCAGAACGGCGGCCGGAAGTTTCTGTTCCACAATCTTGGCGGCGGGCGTTTTGAAGAGGTGTCCGCGCAGATGGGCATCAACTCGCGTCGATGGGCTCTGGCGGCGGTGGCGGCCGATTTGCGTGGCACCGGCTTCCCCGATCTGTTCGTTGCGAACGATTACGGCGTCTCCGAGGTTTACTTCAACGAAGGCGGCAAACGGTTTCGCGAAGCCGGCAAGGAGACGGGCATCGGCGCGGCGCCCAAGAGCGGCATGAACGCGTCGATCGGCGATGTGCTGAATCAGGGACGCTTCGGCATTTATGTCTCGAACATCTCGGAGGAAGGCGTACTGGTGCAGGGCAACAACCTGTGGATGCCGCGCGCGGGCACATCCGGTTCGGGGATCCGTTACGACAATATGGCCACGGCCATGGGAGTCGATTTGGGCGGGTGGAGCTTCGGCGCGCAGTTCGGTGATTTGAACAACGATGGTTTTCTGGATCTGTACGTTGTGAATGGGAACGTTTCGCTCGACCGGAATCGCAGCTATTGGTACGACTACTCCAAAGTTGCCGGCGGCAATCAAGCCATCATCTCGGACGCGGCCAACTGGCCGCCGCTGGATGGCCGCAGCCTGTCCGGTTATCAACAAAAGCGCGTCTGGATCAACGATGGCGCGGGACAGTTCAAAGAAGTCGCCCAGCTTGTGGGTGTGACGGACGTCTACGATGGCCGCTCCATCGCCCTGGCGGATTTCGAAAACCGGGGCGCGCTGGATGCGGTGGTGGCGAATGAAAGAGGGCCGCTGCTGCTGTACCGGAATACGGTGTCGCCGGAAAACCGGTGGATCGAGTTCGATTTGGAAGGCCGCCAGAGCAATCGCAGCGCGATCGGCGCGCAAGTGATCGTAACTTGGAACGGCCAACAGCAGGTGCAGGAAGTTTCCGGCGGCAGCGGCTTTTGCGCCCAGAACCAGCGGCGGCTGCACTTCGGATTGGGCAAGACAACTGGCATTGACAAGGTGGAGATTCGCTGGCCGTCGGGCAAGGCGGAGACTATTACCGGGCCGGTGATGAATCAAATCCATAAAGTGGTGGAGCCGTCATGAGCACGGGACTTGCCACCGCTGCGCAGCCTAAATCCACTTCCGCCCTGGGCCGCTTTTTCAGCGCCGAGAATCGCTATCTCTCGCCGCTCTTCATCACCCTGATCCTGCTGGTGGGCAATCTGTCGTTCGGCCTGCTCGAGAGTTTCTCACGCACTTTGCTGGCGATCGGCACGGCGCTGGTCCTGGAGGTTGTGTTAGGACGCTGGTACTGGGGCAAGGTCCCGAATCTGGCCAGTGCCTACATTACCGGCATTAGTGTGGGTATCCTGCTGCGCTCGCCGGAATACTGGCCCTACGCCCTCTGCAGCGCCATTGCGATTACTTCCAAGTACGCGATTCGCGTGCACGGCCGGCATATTTGGAATCCCTCCAACTTCTCGATTTGCGCCATGCTGGTGGTCGCGCCGGAATTCGTGGCGGCATTGAGCATTCAATGGGGGAACACGGTCTGGCCCATGGTTGTGATCTGGCTGCTGGGCGCCTTCATCGTTTACCGCGTCCAGCGCTTCCATATCACGGCGACCTACGTGGCCTCGTTTGTGGCATTGGCGCTGCTGCGTACGCTAATTACCGGCCATCCATTCCTGGCGGAGGTCGCGCCCATCACCGGGCCCATGTACCAGCTTTTCATCTTCTTCATGATTACCGATCCCAAGACAACGGTGACGCCGAAGTGGGCGCAGTGCCTGGTAGCCGGCCTGGTCGCGGCAGCGGAGCTGATTCTGCGCCTCGCGCACGTCGTCAACGCGCCATTTTTCGCACTCACGATTGTCGGGCCGGCGGCCATGCTCGTGGAGATCTGGCAAAGGTCACGGCTGGCGAAAACTCGCGCATAAAGCCGACTGAAATCGAAGTATCAACCGGCCCCTTTGACCGTAAGCGTGGGATCGTTTCCGCGCGATTGTTGGTCTGCCCACTCTCTTGCGAGCATCGCGAAGACGACGTCATCGACCCATTGGCCCTTGAACCAGAGGCTCCCGATCATATGAGCTTCCTGGCGGAAACCCAGCCCTTGCATCAGTCGGATCGAGCCGGTGTTGCGCGGGTCGATGGAAGCGGAGATGCGATACTTTCGAAGCTTGTCGAACAGGTAGCCGACAGTGGCTCGCAACGCTTCCGTGGCGTACCCGCGGCGCTGGAAGCGCGGCGCCACCGTAATTCCGATTTCCGCCAGCCGAGAGTCTTCGAGAATGTGGATGCCGCAGTCGCCGATCAACTCTCCACCGGAGCGGAGTGCTATGCCAAGTTGGTACCAACATCCGGGTGTGTCCGGGTCCATGCCGGCCAATTCTTCAAAATAGGATCGGAGCCGGTCCACCGATGCGGGTTCCCAAGACTGGTAGCGAGATACCTCCGGGTCCGAGCGATAGAGCAACATGAATTCCGCGTCGGCGGGCGCAAGATCCCTAAGGATCAGCCGGTCGGTGACGATGTCCTGGAACACGTTTTGAACCCGAGTCGAAGCGAGCTGCTCTCGTCCCAAATCATAGCGCAATTTGTCGCGTTCCTTTCCAAGACCGCATACTTGCCGAAATGGTCCACCACCGTTTAGCCTGCCATGCGCAGTTCCGCCGCCGGCAGCGCCGAAGTGCTCCTCGTGCCCCGCGTTGATCTGAATGCCGCCAGCGCCAGCGCCGCTATCCATCGCAACTCACGTGGCTCTTGCAGGCATCAAGACGTTTACAAAAAACATTCGTGTGCAACGGTGTTTGTCTGTGGCCAAATTATCGCGCTCCGCATTGGGATATATTGCAACTCATGAAGCAAACGTGGCGGTTCGGCTTGCCTGCTTTCCTGGCGGCATGCATTCTGTGCGCGCATGCGACAGCCCAGGATCTGCCCCCGGCCAGTCCCGAGTCCGTCGGTCTTTCCGCCGCACGCCTGGCCCGCATCGCCACCACCGTGGATCAAAGCATACAGGAAAAGCGGATCGCCGGCGCGGTGACGCTGGTGGCCCGCCATGGCCGCGTCGCCTGGCTGAAAGCCCAAGGCATGCTGGACCGCGAGGCTGCCAGGCCCATGCCGGCCGACGCCATCTTTCGCATCTGTTCCATGAGCAAGCCGATCACCAGCCTGGCCGTGATGATGCTCTACGAAGAGGGCCGCTTTCTGCTCGATGATCCGGTCTCCAAGTACATCCCCGAATTCAAGAATCCCAAAGTGCTGGTCAAGTCGCCCGCCGGGCGGTCTTATCCCATTCCGGCTACGCGCGAAATCACCATCCGCAACCTGTTGACCCATACCTCGGGTTTAACTTACCAGTGGAATGGTGACCTCGGCCAGACCTACAAAGACGCCAATGTGGCGAGTGGCCTACTGCCCTACGATGGGACCATCGGCGACAGCGTCAAGCGCCTCGCAGTCCTGCCCCTGCTTTTCAACCCTGGCGAAAGATTCGAATACAGCCTGGGCGTCGATGTTCTCGGTTATCTGGTGGAGGTGCTCTCCGGCCAAACCTTTGACCAGTTCCTCCACACCCGCATTTTCCAACCGCTCGGCATGCGGGACACGTCCTTCTATCCACCCGACGAGAAGCTGGCACGGCTGGCGTCCACCTACACCTGGTATCCGGAGGAAGGCTTGCGCCGTTTCCCAGACACCCCAATTGTCGAAGGTCCATTCTCATACGCCGCGGATTATCCGTATCATGGACCGAAAAAACTATACGCCGGCGGCGGCGGTCTCTGCTCCACGGCCATGGATTACGCCCGCTTCTGCCAACTGATGCTCAATGGCGGCAAGGCCGGCTCCACCCGCCTCATCAGCCGGAAAACCGTCGAGCTCATGACCTCCGACCGTCTCGGCAAAATCGGCCCGGACCAGGCCTTTGGTTTAGGCTTCGGAATCGATGGCGTCAAGACCCCCTTGGCCGAACTCGGATCGCCGGGCCAGTACAACTGGGGCGGATTCTTTTATACCGCTTTCGTCGTGGATCCGAAAGAAGACATGATCACCGTGTTTATGGCGCAATTGCACCCCGCCGGCGACCTGAACCTCGACCGTCTGGTGCACGTGCTGGCATACCAAGCCATCACAGATTGATCGAAGTCCACAAACATCATGAAAATTCTCTTCATCGGCGGTACCGGAATCATCAGCACTGCGTGCACCCGTCTGGCAGCCGCACGCGGCATTCACTTGACGCTATGGAATCGAGGCCGCCGTGCTCTGAACTTGCCTTCCGGCGTAAAGACCGTGGCCGTGGACGTCGCAGACCCGCCGGCCGCTGCCGCGGCCGTCGAGGGGCAACAATTCGATGCCGTCGTCGATTGGATCGCCTTTCAACCCACCGACATCGAGCGCGATCTAAAGCTATTCGCAGGCCGCACCAGGCAGTTCGTTTTTATCAGTTCCGCCAGCGCCTATCAGAAGCCCGCCACGCACTATCTCATCACCGAATCCACACCTCTGGCGAATCCTTATTGGGATTATTCCCGCAATAAGATCGCATGCGAGGACCGCCTGATGCGGGCCTACCGCGAAGACGGCTTCCCGGTGACCATCGTCCGTCCCTCGCTCACCTACGGCGAAACCCAGATTCCACTGGCCGTAAATAGCTGGGCGAAATCGTTCACCGCCGTCGATCGCATGCGCCGCGGAAAAAAAGTAATCGTCCCCGGCGACGGCTCTTCGCTTTGGGTAATCACGCATAATACCGACTTCGCCAAAGGGCTGATCGGACTTTTGGGAAACCCGCAGGCGATCGGCCACGCCTTCCACATCACCTCCGATGAAGTAATGACGTGGAATCAGTTCTACCAGATCGTGGGCGCGGCCGCCGGCGCCGAACCACAACTGGTTCACATCGCCTCGGATTGGATCGGCGCTTGCCTGCCCGAATCGCTCGGCGGATTGCTGGGCGACAAGTCGGTGAGCGTCGTCTTCGATAACGCGAAGATCAAACGCTTGGTCCCTGGGTATCAGGCCACCACGCCTTTCGCGGAAGGCATCCGTCAGACCATGGCTTGGTTCGACGCCGACCCCGCACGCCAACAGATTGACCAGGAAGCCAACGCCCGTTGGGACAAGCTGATCGATGCTTACGAAAACGGCGCACGCGCCGCACAACACGACTTTCATTCGCGCCCTTGAGTAAGGACATCGTTCCACCACGAGAAACGGTGCACCGCATTGAAACGTGGCGTTCCGAATTGGCTCCCCTAAATAAAATCAAAGAGTAAAATTCACTCAAAACTAAGGCTTTTAGCGGATATACGGCTCTGGTTATCCCCTTGCAATATTTGTAATCGCCGGACGGAATTCCGGCGGAATCAAAAAAACAGGAGACCGGGATTATGGTACGCCAGAACAGCACGACCTCGCGTAAGGATACAGCCGCCACGGTGGCGCGGGACCAGGTGGTTCTCGAAAATCTGGCCCTCGTCAAAGCCATCGCCATTCGCGTGCACGAAAACTTGCCCGTGCACGTGGATCTGGACGACTTGGTGCACGCTGGCGTCCTGGGTCTCTTCGATGCCGCCGCGAAATATAATCCGGATAAGAAAGTAGTTTTTCAGAGCTATGCCAAGCACCGCGTGAAAGGGGCCATCCTGGACAGCCTGCGCCAGTTGGACTGGGCTTCCCGTGATCTGCGGAAACGCCAGAAGCAGTTGGATTCCGCGACGCATGCCTTGATGATGCGCTTGGGGCGCGCACCCACGGAAGCGGAACTCGCCGAGACGCTCGGCATGGGGCTCGAGCGCTGGCGCCGGGTAGCTTTGGAACTCAAGAATTTGGGGCTCGTCTCCGCCTCCTCGCTGCGCGCCGATGCCGACAATGGCGCGCCGGTGGAATTCCCGGCCGCGCCCGATTCGCGCCCCGACCATATTTGTTCACGCCGGCAAATGCGCCTCGCCCTGGCCGGCGCCATGAAGGGACTGCCGGAGCGCTACCAGAAGGTCGTCATGCTGTACTACACCAACGAGATGACCATGAAGGAGATCGGCGAAGTCTTGGGTGTGAACGAAAGCCGCGTCTCGCAGATTCACAAAATCGCCCTGGAGAAGATGGCGGCCAGTTTGCGCTCGGCCGGAATCGAGTCCGCCGGCGCTTTCTAGAGTGCCAATCGGCGCCTGACAATTGGCCCCATAAATATGAATTCAGGCTCATCTTATGTGGACGGCCGGCGCTGCTGTGCTCCGCGCGGCGGGCAGCGCCTGCCGCGGAACGGCCATGCCCCGCAAACCGCTCGAGAGCCAGCTCTTGCTCGCGCGGATGAACGATCTGCCTTCCGCGCACTTCAGCCATACCCCAATCCCGTTCAACCGCGAGGTCCCTACCGCCGCCGACGTGATCTATTACTGCCTGTTTGAAGACCCGGCCCCGTCTCCCAATGCTAGAATCGGGTAAGGAGCCGAACGGCCCCCACCCCAAGATCATGAGCACCCCCGCTGCCGGCCACCCCGCCACTGCGCGAGACATCATCCAGGAGATCATCCGGAATATGCGGGAGGGTTTGGAACCCCTGCATTACACCACTCTGCCGCCCGCTATCTTCCACGTCTATCTCTACCCGGAGGATTTCGAACGACTGCGCGGCATCTTTCCGCGCATGCGTGAGGAAACCTGCCGCGCGCTCGACGCCGAGTTGGCCGAAATGAATCGCGCCTCCTTGGGCGAGCGCCTGAAGCTGGCCCGCAAGCCCGCCGCGAAAGTTGCCGCGCCCGAAGGCGGCTGGCGCGTCGAATTCTTCGAGAACACAGACGACGAAGTAGCCGCCGGTGATATTGTCATCTACTCCGAGCTGGCCCTGCCCTCTAAACCCGAATATGGCGGCAGCATGACCAAGCGCATTAACACGCGCCGCCTCTCCGGCGAGTTGAGCACCTCCCAAAAGATCGAGGAAAAGCTGCCCCCTACCCAGGAAATGTCGGCCTACGCAGTCATTGAATACGATGACAGCTCCGGCCATCAGACCTACCGCATGACCAAGAATCAAATCGTGATTGGGCGCGGCGGCCGCGACTACTGGACCGATCTGAAGCTCAATACCCTGCCGGATGTCTCCCGCGAGCACCTACGCCTGCGCCGGGACGCCGACACCGGCGAGTTTTTCGTTAAGGACCTGAGCCGCCTGGGCACCAGCGTCAACGGCGACAAGGTTCCCACCAGCGTCGAATACGTGGAGGGCGAAAAGCGCGACAAGAACATCGAAGTAAAATTATCCTCGCCCGCCCGCATCGGCCTGGCGGACGTGCTCTTCCTGAATTTCCGGCAAGGCCCGCAGTAAAAGAGGTTGACCACCCATGATGGCCCGCACCAAGCTGCGTTGCGCCGGCGATAGCCATATGGGTATGGTGCGCCGCAACAACGAAGACCGTCTGCATATCGATCCGGATCGCGGCATCTTCATGGTCGTGGACGGCATTGGCGGCCAGGCCGCCGGCGAACAGGCCGCCGATATCGCCATCACCCGCGTGCGCGCGCGGCTCGAGCGCCAGACCGGCTCGCCGGAAGAACGCATCCGCGAAGCCATTGCCGTGGCCAATAACGAAATCCTGCGCCAGGCCGCTGCCAATACCGAGTGGCGCGGCATGGCCTGCGTGCTGACCGTAGCCTTGCTCGACGATGGCCACGCTGTCATCGGCCACGTCGGCGATTCGCGTCTGTACAAAATCCGCCAGGGCCAGATCCGCAAAGTCACCCACGATCATTCTCCCGTGGGCGAACGCGAAGACAGCGGCCAGATCTCCGAAGCCGAAGCCATGCGCCATCCCCGCCGCAACGAGGTCTACCGCGATGTAGGCTCGCAGGAACACGCTCCGGACGACCCCGATTTTATCGAGGTCCTGCGCATTCCCTTCGAACCTGACAGCGCCTTGCTCCTGTGCAGCGACGGTTTGAGCGACCAGGTCACCTCCGCGCAAATCCTCGATGCGGTCCAAAACCACGCCGCCGACCCCGCCGCCGCCGTCGAAGAATTGATCGCATCGGCCAATCAGGCCGGTGGCAAAGACAACGTCACGGTCCTGGTGGTTGAGGGCGAGCAGTTTGCAGCCGCACGACCCGCAGCGTCAGCCCCTGCCGCCTTCCGTAAGAATCCGCTGGCCGGCAAGTTCGCCATGGTGGTCTATGGCGCGGCCTGCGCCCTGTTTATTGCCGCTGCCGTGCAGTACTTTAACCGATTGCGGCAGCCGCCGCCCATCCCGCCACCCCGCATCCTGCGCGTGGGAACGGCCGGATTGGTCAAAATCGCGGATGCCCTGGCGCAAGCCAGATCCGGCGATACCGTGGAGGTCCCCGCGGGTGAGTACCCGGAACAGCTTCGGCTGAAGAGCGGCGTCACGCTGATGGGCCGCCAGCCCGACGTACCGGTGCTCCGCGCGGATCCCCTCGCGGGCGCCTCTCCCGTAGCCGTGATAGCCGAGGGAATCCACGACGCGCACCTGTCCGGCTTCCGTATCCGCGCCGACGAAAAAGCGCCGTTGGCTTTCGCCCTCACCATCGCCGATTCCGTCCTCGAATTGCAGGACACTGAAATCATCGGCGCGGCCACGGGCGTTGAAATCCGCGGCAAATCTCAACCCGTCCTGCGTGCCAATTCCATCCAGGATTGCCGCGACGCCGGCATTCGCATCAAGGGCGATTCCGCCCCCAGGATTCTCTACAACGCCATCCTGCACAATGGCGTGGGCCTGATCGTCGAGGATCCCGCCCGCCCTGTGCTCCAGGGCAACACCTTTCGGGACGACGGCCCGGACCCAACCGTCCTGCCGAAAACCATCGATCGCGATACCGTCCTCAAGTTCAACTTCTTTATGCCGGCCACCGTGCCTGCCCACCGCCACCCAGGAGCATCTCACTGATGGTGATTCCCGAGCGGCGCAAAGTCGGCAAGTATGAGATCCTCAGCAAGCTGGGTCGCGGCGGCATGGCCGACGTGTACCTGGCCCAGGACCCCGACAACCAACGCACCGTGGCGCTCAAGGTCATCGAGGCCTCACCGGATGCCGACTCGCGCGAAACCGTCGAGGCCGAACGCCGCGGCGCCGAGTTGCAGGCCAAACTGTCTGAGATCGACACTCGCGTAGTCAAAATTTTCGAAACCACCGATCTCGACGGCTACTTCGCCGTAGCTATGGAATATGTGGAAGGCGCGGACTTGTCCGACACCATGCGCCACGGACCGGCGCCCGTGGATGATGCTGTCGATATCGGCCTGGCCATCTGCCAGACCCTGCACCACGCCCACACGCTGAAGGTCACCATCGACGGGCACGAGTACTTGGGCATCGTGCATGGCGATATTAAACCCAAGAACATCCGGATCGATCAGGAAAACCGCGTCCGCGTCCTGGACTTCGGTATCGCCAAGGCCCTCTCGCTCTCCCGTAAGCTGACCCGCAACGAATTTGGCAGCGTGCCTTACGCCTCGCCGGAACGCCTGGATTCGGGCGAAGTTAATTTCATGTCGGACCTCTGGTCCCTCGGCATTTTGCTCTATGAGATGGTGACCGGGTCGCAGCCCTACCAGGCCGAAAGCACCGAGCGATTGGAATGCATGATCCGCTCGCGCATTCCCGCGCCGCCGGCGCCCGACCCGTGTCCGGACGGTCTGCGCCGCGTGCTGCTGAAGTGCATGGATCCCGAACCCGCGCGGCGCTATCAATCGGCCGCGGACCTGGCCGCCGATCTGGCCGCGTTTCGCGCCGGGGCGCCGGTCCGCGCCGAAACCGAAGCGGAAGCCGACGCCACCCGCCGCACATTTCGCGCCGCGCCCGTGGATGCGGACACCCGCCGCACCGCGCCGGTCGACGCGGCAGCGACTGCTCGCTCCGCGCCCCCGCGGCCGCCTGCGCCGCAATTACCCCCCAGTCCCTTCCAGCAGAACTTGGCTAAGGTCCTGCGGGGCTGCGCTGTGTTGACCGTCGCCTATATCGTGTACGCCATCACCTCGAGCGTGGCTCTGTGGCGTCATGGACAACAACTGAATCGCGAGATCAACGCCGAAACCACCACCGACCCAGACGCCATCTGGAACCGCTGGGCAAATATCTCGCAAGGTAATTCCACCGCGCTGGCCTTGTTCGGTCCGCGCCATTCCGTGAAAAAGCATTTGGTCGCCGCCGCCGACCGGGTTATTGAGACCAGCCGCAATGGGGATACCCCGCCTGTTTACGAAACCGACTGGAGACGCGCCAAGAACTACCTGGCCCATGCCCTGGAGCTCGATCCCGGCGATGAAACCGTCCGTGGTGAATTGCGTCTGTGCGAAGGCCAAATCGACCGCATCAACGGCATCAGCCACCACAATGCCGCCATCCTGAATGAGGCCGTACAAAAGTTCGAAGAGGCCGAACACGCGCTGCCCCATTCCCCGGACCCCGAACTGGGCTTGGCTCGCGTGTACGTTTATGGGTTGAAAGACATCGATCGCGCCTACGCCGCCTTGCAGGAGGCCGAGCACCGCGGCTACCGCTTGGGAGATCGCGAGAAAGCCCAGCTCGCCGATGGCTATCGCGACCGCGCCGACCGGCTGTGGTGGGACTCCCGCAACGTGCGCGGCCTTCCCCAGGAAAAAGACCAGATCCAACGAGCCGCGGACGATTACCGCCGCGCGCTCGAACTATATCAGAGCGTTGTGCCCTACGCCAACGCCAATGTGAATATCGTGCGTGTGCAGAGCAGTTTCAACGCCATTGAAACCCGGCTGGCGGAAATACAGAGCGAATTGAACCATCACCCGATCTAGGCTCCATGCAAGAAAAAGTTATCTTGGTGACGGGCGCGGCCAAGCGCATCGGGCGTGGCATCGCCCTGCGTCTCGCGCGCGAAGGCGCCCGCGTAGCCATACACTACAACAATTCCGCGGCCGAAGCCCGCGCCACCGCCGCTGAGTGCGGTGATGCCCCGCTCTTTCGTGCCAACCTCGAAAGTGTCGCGGAAATCCAGCAGATGTTCGCCGACATCCAACGCACCCTCGGCCGTCTGGATGGCTTGGTCAACAATGCGGCCCGCTTCACGCGCTTCGATCCCTTAAGCATCACCGAGGCCGATTGGGACTTCGTCCACTCCGTAAACTTGAAGGCGGTCTTCTTCTGCTGTCAGCAGGGCGCGCGTCTGATGCGCCAGACCGGCGGCGGACGCATCGTGAACATCAGTTCCCTGGGTGGACTGCGCCCCTGGGCGGATCATGCGCACTATTGCGCGTCGAAAGCCGGCGTCATTATGCTCACGCGCGCCCTAGCCAAAGCTTTCGCGCCCGAAATCACCGTGAATTCCGTGGCCCCCGGTGTCATCCCGTTCGGCGATCTCAACGCGGAAGCCACTGGTATGATCCAGGCGACACCCGCCCGGCGCGCCGGCACCGCCGATGAGGTCGCCGGAGCGGTAGTCTATTTCTTGACCGCCACCAACTTCATTACCGGACAGATCCTCGCCGTGGATGGCGGGCTTAGCCAAAGATAACTGGTTGTGGTACCGCTCGGTTGCTAACCGGTACCTGCCAAACCCCCAAACGCTTGTGTAACTGCTGCTGTGTCCCTATCCTGACTAATAGTCACTTCTTAAGTTGACACACTCAAAGTAGTTACCTTTGTAACGAGAAGACAAAATCACAATGACATTCGCAAAAACTCATCTCTTGGCAGCCGCCGCCGTCGCGCTCGCGTGTTTCGGACTCTCCACGCAGGCCTTCGCCGCCACCGCGACCAATATCACATTCAACGCCACCGGGACGTTCGCTTCCGTTCCTGTGAGCGGGTCGGACACGCTCAAACTCGCCGGTGAACCTTTCAACGTGACCATCGTCGTGAGTTCGTCCACCAAGCCCTACAAAAACGGACCGAATTACGCGGTATACAACAAGCTCAAGCTCACCGGCGAAGTGAACTCTGGATTGTTGGGACCCACACCCGCCCCTATCGCGTCCAGCGAAGCCACCATTCAACAGGCTATCGATCCCGGCAAGTACGATCAGTTCATCATGGAGGCTCCCATCAAGGTAATCGGCGTGGCATTAACCCTCAAAGCTGTGATCGTCATGCCGCTGGGCACCATCGCCAACCAGTTGCTGCAGCCTTTCACCGCCTCCGTCAGTCTGGCGCCTTCGAACGCCACGCTCACGTATTCCGACAGCAGTGCCAGCACGGAGTTGGGTATACAGACCGGTACTCTATCTGCGAAATAGTACCAAGGTCGGGTATCATGCCACGGCGAGAACTGCGCCGTTCCATGCGCCGTTAAGCTTCTTGCCAATGACCAATACTTCTGCATTGCCGCTTGCGGCAGCCACCAGATGGCCGTCTTCGGACCAAAGCGAACTCTTACCCGCGGATACGTCACCCCCGGTAGACCCGCTGTAGTTCGCCATCAGCACGGCCATCCGGTGCTCCCGCGCGTAGCTTTCGAGCAGCGGGATCTTGCGCGCGTACCCGGCTGCGTCAATCATCACCCCGGCAGCGTAAACATTGGCTCCGCGCGCGGCTGCTTTCGCCGCATGCTGTGGATGCGATGCATCCGCGCAGATCGCCAGAGCCACCGTGGCATCCTCCACGCGCAGCTCCGGTCCCCCGGGTCCCGATGTAAAAACCCCCATTTCGCTCGAGTGCACATGCTCCTTGGTGTAGACCGCCGCGGAGCCGTCCGGCAGGAATGCGAATGCGGCAATATGCATTTGCCCCTGGTCGTTCAGCAGCGGCGCCCCCGCCACAATCGTCATCCGAGCCTCTACCGCCAGTTTCCGCAGAGGATCCAGCGCGGCGGTCTCCGGATCCATGGCATGCGCGCGCGCCACACCCAGTTCGTATCCGATTAAAGACAACTCCGGAAACACCAGCAACTGCACTCCCTTCTCCGCCGCAATGTCGGCGAAGCGCAGATGCCTGGCAACATTCCACTCAACTTCCCCGCAAACCGAAGCCGACTGTGCAGCGGCAATCGTAATATTCATGAATTCACCCATCAGCATACCGCCGCCTCAGGTTGGATGTCTTATCCGTGGGAATCCGTGTTCATCCGTGGCCAAGTAACTTTTCCTCGCGCGCCCCCGGTTATAATGGACCCGTGCATCCGAATTGGCCCCTGCGCTGGCCGGCTGATTGGCATGATCCGGCCAGTCTGGAACCTCTGAAAGACACGCCCATCGGTGTCCTGCTCATCGCCGCTCCCCTAGGCTACGAAGCCGTCATCAATCGCGCCCGCGAACTTGGCATTAGAGTCTGCGTTCCTGATAATCCCCCTCAGGACGTGCGGATCGTCAAGGGTGAGTGGCCCGGAATCCGCATGTCGTCCGGATCGGGTGATGCCTCCAGCGGCCCTACCGGAGCGCCTTGGATCGACTCCAACGGCTGGCTGATTCGTTTGACCCGCGCTCAACAGCCCGCCCGTGCTCTGTGGGTTACGGCCGATTTGCCGAAAACCGGCGAGATCGTTCCGCTGTCTCGCCACCTGGTCGCGCTGGCCGATAGCGCCGCGCATGGCGGACGTTGGGTGCTCACGCCGGATCGGGAACTCATGGCCAACGTCGATGCATGGCGAAAATTGATGCGCGCCGTCGAATTCCACCAGGCACATGAAGCGTGGAACGATTGGTCCGCCGACGCGGTGCTGGCCGTGGTCTCCAGCTTCGCGGGAGCCGACGAGTTTTTCAGCCACGAGGTCCTGAACCTGATGGCCCGGACCAATATCTCGTACGCCATCGTTGAAAAAACCCGCGCCACCGCGCCGTCCTTCCGCGGCCTCCGTGCCGCCCTCTATGTGGATACCGAGCCGCCCGAGGCCGCTGGGCGCCAACTGCTCCTGGATTTCGCCGAGCGCGGCGGATTGCTGATTACCGCGCCCAGCTTCGGCAAGCTCCCGGGCCTGGCCGCGGCTGTCCAATCGCATCCCCGCTATCAGCTCCGGAGCTTCGGCAAGGGCACTATCGCCGTGGCGCTCGCAGCCCCCGCCGATCCGTACGAAGTAGCCCAGGACGCTCAGATTCTTCTCAGCCATCGCTACGACCGCATGCGCTTCTTCAATGGTTTCTTGTTGGGCGGATACCGCACCGTTTCGGCCGATGGAAAACGCAGCCTGGCCCATGTCATTAACTATGGCGGCGGCGCCGGCGACGATCTGACCAGCGCGCGCCTCGCCGGCCGATATCGGTCGGCCAAACTCTGGACCTGCGAAAGCCCCGCGCCGCGGCAACTCGAAATGGTTTCCCAGCGTGACGGAATCGAGCTGCATCTGCCACAATTGGATGTTTACGGGGCCATCGAACTGGAGGCGGCCGAACATGCTTGAAAGATGCACGCGCAGACAATGGCTGGCGGCCGCGGGCGCTGCCCTGGTACCCTCGTTTCCCGCGCGGGCAGCCGCGTCGGCCGCACCGCGCGTGGCGGTGGCGCGTTGCCCCGGCTACGGTCCCGAACTTCTTCCCGCCATGCAAGAGATGTTCGATCAGCTTGGCGGTCTCGAACGCCTCGTCAGGGGCAAGACCGTCGCCATGAAGGTCAACATGACCGGCGACACGAATTTCCGCCTGGGCTATGCTCCGGCCGAGGACACGCACTACACCCATCCACGCGTGATCGGCGCCGTGGTGCACCTGATGGGCCGCGCGGGCGCGCAACGCGTGCGCGTCCTGGAGTCCTGCTGGTCGTCGTCGCAGCCCCTGGAAGAGTTCATGCTGCAGGTCAACTGGGAACCGCGGGATATTCTCAACGCCGCGCCGCGCGTGGAATTCGAAAATACCAATTACCTCGGGAATGCCCGGAAGTACGTGCGTCTGGCCACGCCCCACGGCGGTCACATCTTCCGCGGATTCGATCTCAATCACTCCTATCGGGACTGTGATGTCTTCGTCTCCCTGGCGAAGATGAAGGAGCACGTCACCGCCGGCGTAACCCTGTCCATGAAAAACTGTTTCGGCATCCTGCCCGTCACCATTTACGGTGACGGCGCCGGTGTGGACGAACCTGCCATCGAACCACATGGGGGCCGCGGCATCATGCACGATGGGCGCCGCCAGCCCTCCAAATCGGCGCCTGCCGAAAATGATCCCCGCACGCCCCGCGAAGATACCTGGCGCATTCCGCGCATCGTGGCGGATGTAGTCGCCGCACGGCCCATCGACCTTGCCATAGTGGAAGGTATCCGCACCATGAACGGCGGCGAAGGCCCCTGGGTGAAGCCCTCGCGTGTTATCCGGCCCGGCGTGCTGGTCGCCGGGACCAACTGCGTCGCCACCGACGCGGTCTGCATGAAATTGATGGGCTTCGATCCCATGGCCGTGCGCGGCGCCCCGCCCTTCGAAAAATGCGACAGCACCCTGCAACTGGCCGAAGCCCTGGGAGTAGGCCCAAGAGATTTAAACAAAGTCGAAGTAATGGGAAACGGCAGCAACGCCGTATTCCCGTATCGCTCCGCAATCGGTTAAGTATTTGTTTTATCCGTGTTCATCCGTTGCCGAAAAAATGTCAGCTAAAATGGCCCAAGGAGTCCCATATGCTGCTCCGATCCTGTTTGCTAACGCTCGCACTGGCGGCTGGCATCACCTTCGCGCAGGAACCTCCGGCCGATTACATCGTCCCGCCGGGAACCCGCATCCCGCTGGGCCTCATTAACACCGTAACCACTAAGAACGCCGCCGAAGGGGATCGCGTCTATCTGGAAACCGTCTTTCCCATCATGGCCAACGGCCGGATCGTGATTCCACCGGGCAGTTACGTGACCGGCACCGTGACGGAAGTCAAGCGCCCGGGGCGCGTAAAAGGCCGCGGCGAATTGTTCCTCCGCTTCGATTCCCTCACCTTGCCAAACGGCGTGGTGCGCGATTTTCGCGCGCGCCTCGGCGCCATCGATGGCCGCGGCGGAGAAGAGTTCAACAAAACCGAAGGCAAAGTGGTGAGTGAGAGCGGCAAAGCCGGCGATGCGGAAACCGTCGCCACCCTGGCGGGCGAGGGCGCCACCGTTGGCCTGATCGCCGGGGCGGCCGAAAAGCATTACGCCCTGGGCGGAGGAATTGGCGCTGCCGCCGGAGCCACCGCCGGGTTGATGGTGGTTTTGCTGACTCGCGGGCCTGACGCAGTGCTCGCCAAGGGCAGCACCATCGAAATGGTCACGGACCGGCCCTTGCAGTTTCAGAAAACCGAAATCGCCTTTGGTATGCTGCCGCCTGGACACTACTCCGACGGACCTGGACCCGAGCCGAGCGCCAAGAAATCCGGTTGGCGGCCTTGGCCGTTCTAGGGCGGGAGGGGCCACGCGCGGGACACGCATCCCGCAAATTGTGCCCACCCCCGCCCTCTCCTATCCGGCGTTCAGGAGGGCTCCGCTACACGCTGGCGAGGACGCCGAAAGGTTTGTTTGAGCGAGTATATCACCTGCCGTTGCTCTGTCCAATACTTTTTTACATTTTTTTATTATCTTGGAGGTTAACCTATGCCCACCACTCGACGCCAGTTCGCCGCGCTTAGCGGCGCCGCCGCCCTTGCAACCGCTGCCGGAAATCGTCCGGCAGCCGCGATGCCCCTCGCTGAAGGCGCGTCTTCATACCGCTTTCCCGATGCATTCATTTGGGCATGCGCCACAGCTTCCTATCAGGTGGAAGGCGCCTTTCAAGAAGACGGACGCAAGCCCTCCATATGGGATACGTTCGCCCACCAGCCGGGTCACATCGCCAAAGGCCACACCGGTGACATAGCCGTCGATCAGTACCATCGCTACAAACAGGATGTCGAGTTGATGAAGTGGCTGGGCGTCAAGGCCTACCGCTTTTCCATCGCCTGGCCGCGCGTCTTCCCGGATGGCTCCGGACAGCCCAACGAAAAGGGCATAGCCTATTATGAGCGGCTGGTCGACACCCTGCTCGCGGCTGGCATTGAGCCATACGCCACGCTCTTTCACTGGGACCTGCCGCAAGCCTGCCAGGATCGCTTCGGCGGCTGGCAATCCCGTGAAACCTCCCGCTACTTCGGCGAGTACGCCGGCTTCGTCGCCCGCCGCCTCTCCGATCGCGTGTCGCATTTCTTCACCATCAACGAATTTTCCTGCTTCACGGATCTGGGTTACGCCGTAGGTGTCTTCGCCCCTGGACTGAAACTGCCTCCCCGCCAGGTCAACCAGGTCCGCCACCACGCCGTGCTGGGGCATGGAATGGCGCTGGCTGCCATCCGCGCGTCCGCCCGCCGCCCCGTGCAAGTCGGACTCGCCGAAAACCCCACCCTGTGCGTCCCCGTGCTCGAAACCGAGCCGCATATCGCCGCCACGCGTCGCGCCATGCGGGTGGTGAATGCGCCGTTCTTGACCGCCGTTCTGGAAGGCAAGTACATGGATGAGTACCTCGCGGATGCCGGCGCCAACGCTCCGGAATTCACTCCCGAAGACATGCGCCTCATCGGCGGCAAGCTCGATTTCGTGGGCGTGAACTGCTATGCGCCCGCTTACGTGCGCGCCGCGGAGGGCCAGGCCGGCTTCGCCATGGTCCCCAATCCGCCATCCTATCCGCGCATGGCCTCGCCCTGGCTCTACATCGGCCCCCAGATTCTCTACTGGGGCCCGCGCCATTTGAAGGAGATCTGGAACGTGGACAACGTGCTGATCACCGAGAATGGCTGCTCGGCCGACGACCAAGTAGCCGCCGACGGCCACATCTACGACACCGACCGCGTCATGTATCTGCGCAACCACCTGGCCCTGGGCCATCGCGCCATCGCCGAAGGCTGGCCGTTGAGGGGATATTTCCTGTGGAGCCTGATGGACAATTTCGAGTGGGCCGACGGTTACACCAAGCGCTTCGGCATTTACTACGTGAACTTCGAAACCTTGGAACGCACCGCCAAGCTCAGCGCGGAGTTTTATCGCGAAACGATCGCGCGGCGTACCGTGGTGTGACCTCACTGTATCCCAGCCTCTCTACCTGATAAACTCGGAGATTCGCATGAACAAAATAGGCATTCTCTACGGCATGGAAAACACCTTTCCGCCCGCGCTGGTGGACCGCATCAATTCGCTCGGCGTCCCGGGTGTCGCCGCCGAAAGCCTGCTGGTGGGCGGCGTCGGCATGGCCCAGCCGAGCGGCTACCGCGTGATTGTGGACCGCATCTCCCAGGACGTCCCTTTCTACCGTTCCTTTCTCAAGAATGCCGTTCTCGGCGGCACGATCGTCATCAACAATCCCTTCTGGTGGAGCGCCGACGACAAATTTTTCAACTATGCCCTGGCCGAACGCATCGGCGTAGCCGTGCCCCGCACCGTGCTGCTGCCGCACAAGAAGCATCCGCCCGACACCACCGATCTGTCCATGCGCAACCTGCGCTACCCGCTCGATTGGGACGAGATTTTCTCCTACATCGGCTTTCCCGCATTCCTGAAGCCGCACGCCGGCGGTGGCTGGAAGCATGTCTACAAGGTGGATAATCCCGCCGAACTGTTTGCCGCCTACGATCAAACCGGCGACCTATGCATGACCCTGCAAACAGCCGTCAACTTCACCGACTATTTCCGCTGCTACGTCATCGGCCAGGAGAAAGTCTGGGTGATGCGCTACGACCCCAAGCAGCCGCATGCCGA
>JBEKYC010000087.1:0-42795 GCA_049511415.1 Bryobacteraceae bacterium
AGCATGGGGGTTTTCCTTGAGGCAAACTGGTCCTCGATGGCCTGAAACGTTTTGGTGCGGATCGCCACGCTGGTTCGGGTAAACAGAATCGCAAACGGTATTGTGCGGCGAAATGCCTTCTCCTGGCTTCGCACCAGATTGATTGCTTTGACAGATTCGGCAGCATCCAGATGCGACCCCTGTGTCGGTATCAGAACCAGATCCGCCCGGCTGGTAGCATAGCTTGCCATCACCGAAGCGGTTCCTTCGAGATCAACAATGACGAATGCGCTGGCGCGGGCAGCTTCCTCTATCTGGTCGATGATAGTGTCCTCGGACACATCGCCCACGACCGAGATACGCTTGGGGAGTTCGGAGCGTTTTTTGGACCGTTCTGCCCAATGCGAAACCGGCTTGTTCGGGTCCGCGTCGATGATGGTTACGGCGCCGCCTCGGTTGGCAAGTTCTGAGGCGAGCAGAACGGCCGACGTGGATTTTCCCGCGCCGCCTTTGGGAGTCAGAAATACGATTGTTGGCATGACATCCACCACAAAGTTTGGTATGAGTGGGTCGGAGAATACACTATGGCTGGTCGAAGCTCAAGAGAATTCGGAAAGCTCTCAGGCGGTCGTCAGGATTCCACCAAACTTCGGATAGCCTTCTGAATCCCGTTTGGATTCCTTTAGGATTCTGGATGCATCCTGAATGCTTTCTGGCTTCCAAATGGATTCGTTTGGGATTCGGAATGCCGTCTGACGCCAGTATGAATACTTTCCGGTATCGGATTGCCGTCTGGTATCGGATGGCTTTCTGGCTTCGGACTGCCTTCCGATTTCTTTTTGGATTCGATGGTGAACGGCGGCTGTCGGTGGTTTGAGAAGGGCATGGGCTTCACGCGGCTTCCCCTACTCAAGCGGCGGTTCAGCCGCGTGGGCAAACGTTTGGGCTGCTAGTCTTACGCTTCTTCGGGTTATGTGTGACACCCCATCCTGGCGGCCCTCGCAGAACGGCGGGATGTCAGAGAAGTGTCACAGTTGAGGGGTCAAAACCCGTGAAAACGAAGGAACCAGCGTGAAGTCAGAAATGGCGCAAATCGCCGGCAGGCAAAGGGATTTGCTTTGATTTGTGCGATCGGCAGGGAAGGGCGAATCGGTTTTCAAGACCGCCGGTTTCAACCACTCACCCATTCCTCCGCTCTCGATTATAGCGGTTTGTCAATACTTCGAGAAACCGACTCCGTTGGTGGCGGAAGGCAGGTCGATGGTGGTCAGGAAGGTGGGAGTGCCTCCGGACATGGAGAAGGCGACGATGTAGGGGTCGGTTTCGCTGGTCAGATAAAGGTACTTGCCGTCCGGGCTGAGGGCCATCGCGGCGGCGTATCCCCAATAGACACCGACGCTGTCGGGCACGCCCGTGACCTGCTGCGAGGGCAGGTCCACAATGTAGAAGAAGTAGTTACTCGTGGCGAGCTCATACAACTCCTTTTGGTTGGGTGCAAGGGCGATGGGAAAGCCGCCCCAGCCAACCGGAATGGTCGATATGAGCAGGCCTTGGGCGAGGTCGACGGTGATAATCGAGCTCTGCGAATACTCCAGGCTGACGACGTAGGCGAAATCGCCGTTGGCGGAGAGGACGATATTGCCGGGCGCGGGCCCGCTGGCGCCGAGCGGAATGTGACTTATGACCGTCATGGCCGCGATGTCTATGGTCAATAATTGCGGGACGCAGCTTTCTCCGGTTGGACAGTAGTTTTCGTCCACATAGAGGGTCTCGCCGTTCGACGAGACAACGGCCTGCGAAGGCCGGTCGGCAGAGGTCAGGCTGATGGCGCCGATGATTTTCACCGCGGCCGTGTCTATGATCTGGATCTGCGCGACGCCTCCGGAGGGCGCTCCGATCAGAGCGTAGGCCTGGTTTCCATTGGATTAGCGCGGGCGTTTCGGTGTTAACGATGGAGAGACTTCCGGCACCCATCACCGCGGCGCGGCGACCGCCGGCACTGACCTGCATGGTGTAAGACGTGTCATAAACGGCGCCGGTCCACCCGGACGGAATCTGCCCAGTGATCTGCGAAGTTGCGGGATCGACGATCTCGAGCATCGAGGAATTGAAGTTTGGAACGTAGATGGCGGTTCCGTCCGCGGATACGGTGAGGGACACCATTTCACCGGGCGTGCCGGTGCGGGCGATTAACGCGCCGGTGGACGCGTTGATGGAGAGAACTTCGTTGGCAACACCCAGCTCGATTTCAGAGCCATCCGGCGTGATGGCGATGGGACCTCCGCCGCCGGCGCCGGCGGGAAAAGTATCGACGACCGCGCCGCTGGCGATATCGAATACTTCGACGGCAACTTTGCCGGAACTGTTGGCCGGAAAATAGGCCAGCGATCCGTCCGGCGAGCCGACTACGGCGCCGACGGTTACGCTTTCGGGAAAGGAGATCTGCTGGACCACGGTGAAGGTGCTGAGATCCACAAGGGCGAATTGTCCGGAGTTATCTGAGAAGGCGCGGCCTTCGTTGAATGTGACGAGGGCGTAAGCATTGTCGGGGGTCAGCGCCACGCCTTGCGGATGAGACGATCCGGGATTGAAAGACAGAGTCGCGGAAGCGAAGGTGTTGGTGTTGAAGGCGATCAGCGATCCGGCTAAGAGATAGACTGTCTGGCCGTCACTCGAAATGACCGGTGGCGGAACGGGGATAGGCGTGAGATTGCCTTCGGCGGCGCCCGGCGTGGCCACGTCGAAGAGCGCGGAGTAGCTTGCGGTGGTGATGCCCAGGACCGAAATGCCGCCGTTCTGGACAGCCGCCACGTAGAGGCGCGTGCCATCGGGACTGAGGACGACGCCGTAGGGGCTGGCACCGTAAGCGCTGAGGGAAATGGTGGTGATGGCCGATCCGGTGGCGGTATCGAGCACCGAAATGCTCTGCGCGTTCTGGTTGGCAACGTAGACCGTCCCGCCGTCGGCGGTGAGCGCCGCGGAGGAGGATCCCAGGCCGGCGACTAGGGTGGCGGCCGTCTTGTGGGTAGCCGTGGCGATGACAGAAACCGAGGATGGGACGGAGCAGCAGACCATGGCGTAGGCATGTTCGGCGCGCGCCGGGGAGACCAGCGGCAAGGTGCTCAAAACACAGAAAGCCAGAGCGGTCCAGAAGCGTTGATGGGTCACGGTCCCTCCTCTGCCGCGGCAGCTTCTTTAGTATGCATGGGGGCACATAGGACTGCAAGGGCCTGGCCCTGTGCGGTTTTGCTCCTTACAACCGGCAGAGGACCTGCTAAACTCGGGGCTGGCTATTTATCCTAAATAGAACTTACAGGACATAATATGACCATCAAGCGGCAGAGTCTGATGTTACTCCCGATGCTTTCGGTGGCACTGGGAGTTTGCACTTATTACGCGGCGGCGCAAACCGCGGCTCCAGTACTTACAACCTTACATAGTTTCCACGGCGCGACCCGGGACGGATCTGCTCCCATTTCGGGGGTGGCGATCGGCGCCGGTGGCGTGCTGTATGGCACCACAGGCAATGGCGGACCGCCGAACCTGGGAACGGTGTTCTCGTTGACACGGCCGTCCTCACCCGGCGGCAGTTGGAGCGAGATCGAAATCTACAGTTTCAGTGGACCGGATGGCGCCGTTCCGGTGACGACTCTGGCGATAGGAAGCGGTGAGGTGCTGTACGGGGCGACGGCACAAGGAGGCACGGGAAGCTGCTCCGGGGGTTGCGGCGCAGTCTTCTCTTTGGCCAGGTCGTCCGGAACGGCATGGACGGAGACGGTGCTGTACAGTTTCACGGGTGGCAGCGACGGCAGTTCGCCGACGGGCCTGGCGCTCGGCAGTCATGGCGTGTTGTACGGCACCACGAACAATATCGCGAGTCCGGGCGTGGGCACGGTTTTCTCATTGACGCCACCTGCCGAACCGGGCGGCACGTGGACCGAGAACGTACTGCACGCCTTCAGCGGGCCGGACGGTGGCGATCCCGTGGGAGGCGTGGTGCAGGCGGGGGGCGGGGCGCTTTATGGAACTACATCGAGCGGCGGCGCCACTGATGTGGGCGTGGTGTTTCGGTTGGCGCCACCGGCATCGGCCGGGGGAGCCTGGGTGGAGACGGTGTTGCACAGCTTCACGGGCGCCGACGGAGCGTTTCCGTCGGCGGGCGTAGCGATCGGCAGCGGCGGGATACTTTACGGCACCACCAGTCTGGCCGGCAGCTTTGGCGATGGCACGGCATATGCGCTGGCGCCGCCGGTATCGGGATCCGGCGGCGCGTGGACCATCACGGTACTGCACACGTTCTCCGGCAGTGACGGAAACTCTCCGGCGGCGCCGCTGGCGATCGGCAGTGGCGGTGTGCTTTTTGGCACGACTACCGCGGGCGGGGCTGCAAATCTGGGAACAGTGTTCGCGCTGTTGCCACCTGCGACGACAGGTGGGGCGGCCTGGACCGAAACTGTGCTGCACAGCTTTACGGGCGACCCGCAGGAAGGGTCCGCCCCCTACGCCGGGTTAGCGATCGGCAACGGGGCGTTATTTGGCACGACGACGAGCGGCGGTACGGCCAATCTGGGCACGGTTTTCGCGCTGCGATAGCCGCGGGGCCGATTTCGTCAACAACTATATTTGTTGTTATATCAATTAGTTACAGGCGAATCTTGTCACTCGCGATGCTAGTGTGCTAAAAATGGTCTTCGGAGTCCGTTAACCGGAATCCGCATATCCCGTAAACATCAAATCTGGAGGTTTGAGAAAACTAATGAAAATTCGTCCGCTCTACGACCGCGTTGTGGTCAAACGGATCGAGGATAAGGAAACCATGCAAGGTGGCCTTTACATCCCCGATTCCGCCAAGGAAAAACCGCAGGAAGGCGAAGTGGTGGCAGTCGGAAAGGGCAAGCGCCTGGAAGACGGCAAGCTGGTGCCCCTCGACGTGCAAGTTGGCGATCGGATCCTGTTCGGCAAGTACTCCGGCAGCGACATCAAGTTGGATGGTGACGAGTTCCTGATCATGCGCGAGGATGAAGTCCTCGGCATTCTGGAAAGTCAACCCAAGGTGGCCAAGAAAGCTTCGTAAGGAGAGAAATCAATGGCGAAACAGATTATATACGCAGAGAATTCCCGTCAAGCGATACTGCGCGGCGTCAATCAATTGGCCGATGCAGTAAAAGTCACGCTAGGCCCCAAGGGGCGCAACGTCGTGCTGGAGAAGAAATTCGGCGGACCCAACATCACCAAAGACGGTGTGACGGTGGCCAAAGAGATCGAGTTGAAGGATCCGCTGGAGAACATGGGCGCACAGATGGTGCGGGAAGTGGCCTCCAAGACCTCGGATGTGGCCGGCGACGGCACCACGACCGCGACGATTCTGGCGCAGTCGATTTTCCGCGAAGGCGTGAAGGCCGTGGCATCGGGCGCGAATCCGATGGCTCTGAAGCGCGGTATCGATAAGGCTGTGGCTGCGGCCGTCGAAGAAGTGAAGAAGCTCTCCAAGCCCGTCTCCGGTGAGATGATCGCACAGGTCGGCACGATTTCGGCCAACAGCGATGCCACCATCGGCAACATCATTGCCGATGCCATGAAGAAGGTCGGCAAGGACGGCGTGATCACGGTTGAGGAATCGAAGACCATGCACACGGAGCTAAGCACCGTGGATGGCATGCAGTTCGACCGCGGCTATCTTTCTCCGTACTTCGTCTCGGATGCCGAGCGCATGGAGTGCGTGCTGGAAGATCCTTATATCCTGATCCACGAGAAGAAGATCAGCAACATGAAAGACCTGCTGCCGCTGCTCGAGCAGATCGCGCGCTCCGGCAAGCCGCTGCTGATCATCGCGGAGGAAGTGGAAGGCGAAGCGCTGGCCACCCTGGTGGTGAACAAGCTGCGCGGCACCCTGAACGCCTGCGCCGTTAAGGCTCCGGGCTTCGGCGACCGCCGCAAGGCGATGCTGGAAGATATTGCGATCCTGACCGGCGGCAAGTCGATCATGGAAGAGACCGGCATCAAGCTGGAAGGCGTGCGGCTGGATGACATGGGACGCGCCAAGCGCGTGACGGTGGACAAGGACAACACGACCATCGTGGACGGCAACGGCAGCCAGAAGTCGATCGAGGGCCGCATCAAGCAGTTGCGCACCCAGATCGACGAGACGACGTCCGATTACGACCGCGAGAAGCTGCAGGAGCGGCTGGCGAAGCTGGCCGGCGGCGTGGCGGTGATCAAGGTCGGCGCGGCCACCGAGACCGAAATGAAGGAGAAGAAGGCGCGCGTGGAAGATGCTCTGCATGCTACCCGCGCGGCGGTTGAGGAAGGCATCGTGCCCGGCGGCGGCGTGGCTCTGCTGCGCGCTGCCAAGGTGCTGGAAACCTTGAAGGCGGATGGCGACGAGCAGATCGGGATCGACATCGTGCGCCGTTCGTGCCAGGATCCGGTGCGGCAGATCGTGGTGAACTCGGGCACCGAGGGAGCCATCGTGGTGGAGAAGATCAAAGAGAACTCCAACCCGAACTTCGGCTTCAACGCGCAGACCGACCAGTACGAAGACTTGGTGGTTTCGGGCGTGATCGATCCGACGAAGGTGACGCGCACGGCGCTGCAGAATGCGGCGTCGATCGCTTCGCTGATGTTGACGACGGAAGCGATGGTGGCGGAGATTCCGGAGAAGAAGTCGGCGCCTGCCGGACCTCCCGGAGGTCATGGCGGGGACATGGACTACTAAGCGGTAGTTCAAAGATAGAAGATAGAAGGCCGCGCTTCCCACAAGGGGGAGCGCGGCTTTTGCTTTGAGGGGCGGATGGGATGATTGATCTCAGCGATTGCAGACCATGCAAGAGTAGGCGAGATTATCCGCGACCGTGCGGCCTCCGTGCTGCCGACCGATAACGTGGTCAACCTCGTGCGAAAAAGCAGCGTCATCCTCGTGAATCAGACAATACTCGCATCGCAGCATGGCGCGCCCCGCGACGAGGGCACGAAGCTGCGGGCTGATTCTCAAGGTCGGCTTGCCAGAATCAAGCGCGCCTTGGCCTTAGCCAGGCGGAGTATGTGCTCCAATTCCAGGAAGTGTTCTAGCTCGGCCTGCTCTTCCGGTGCGAGTGCCGACCGGCGGTTGCGCTCGATCAAGTCCGCAACGCGCTTCTGAGCCTTTTGGGATGGATGGAATTCGGCCACACCTTCGGGCGTACTGCCGCCAGCGACAAAGTCCACCAGCTCCAGATAGATTGGATCGTTGAGGTTCACTGCCTCCATCATATGCCAAGTGACACCGAA
This sequence comes from Bryobacteraceae bacterium, assembly GCA_049511415.1. Taxonomy (GTDB): domain Bacteria; phylum Acidobacteriota; class Terriglobia; order Bryobacterales; family Bryobacteraceae; genus Bog-159. The sequence goes on from JBEKYC010000087.1 coordinate 7,246, forward strand.
TCGGCGCTCTGGCTAGCGCAACGAGAGAAGCTGGGCGGCCAACCGAGATCAGGCAATTTTCCCGCCAGATACCGAAGTGGTGATCGGCGCGCAGTTAAGCGGCCGCCGGGTGAGTCCCTCTGGTTTTGTCAGCCCGCAGCAACTCGCGGCGCACTCCGCAATCTCCGGTATGATAACCTGCGTGCCCTTGAGGACGAGTGCGGCGACACAGCCTTTGCATGATTGACTCCGATCAGGCTCACGAGAAGAGTTTGTAGCCTGCCGGTCGATTTTCATCAAGCGCCTGGCGCAAGGACTCGAAGGTCTCCCGCTGCTCGGCTTCGTCCCCATGCATCGATTCGTCCAGCAGTTTAACCACGGCACGGGGATCCGCGCCTCGTTGCGGAAGGCCGGGCAGGGGTCCGCGCGAGTCCTCATAGAGTTTAGCGGTACGCGGCATTTTCCTCCGCATTGCTCCGCATTGATTGTACAACGCGGGTGACGACGCGGCATTGCGGGCCTGAATGCGCCCAGCAGGTCCAAGACAAAGGTCGATAACCGTTTCTTAACCGTTTCCGCATCCCGAATCCGCCCCAACAAAGCTATAATCAAAGACGAACAGAGGGAAAGCATGGCATCCACCACCACTTCAATTTCTTCCGTTACCACTGCGTCCGCCAGCGTGCGCTCGGCTGTCGAACGGGTGCCCTGGTACGTCTGGTGCTCCGTCCTCGGCGTCACCTCGGCCATGATCGGGGGCCAATGGGACATCTCCTGGCACCGGTCCATTGGCCGCGACACGTTTTGGACCCCGGCCCACCTGGCCATTCAACTCTGTGGCATACTGGCGGGCATTTCGTGCGGCTATCTGATCCTGGCGACCACGTTCGGCAACTTCTCGCGACTGCGGGAAACGTCGGTCAAACTGTGGGGTTTTCAAGGTCCGCTGGGAGCTTTCATCGCGGCCTGGGGCGGCGTGGCCATGATTACCTCCGCGCCGTTTGACAACTGGTGGCACGACGCTTACGGTCTGGACGTCAAGATCCTGAGCCCACCGCACGTGCTATTGATTCTGGGCAATCTGGCCGTCAACACCGGCACATTGATTCTCATTTTGGGAATGATGAACCGCGCACGGGCAGAATTTCGCGAGAAACTCAACTTGATGTTCCTTTACGTCGGGGGCGTAGTGCTGGTCGGATTGATGCTGATGATCATGGAATTCTCATGGCACGCCCTCATGCACAGCGGCATCTACTACCGGGTGGTTTGCATGGTGGTGCCGCTCATCGTTGCGGGAGTGGCACGCGCGTCGGAAAAGCGCTGGGCAGCCACCACCGTGACCGCCGTCTACTGGCTGTTCTGGGCGGGCATGGGATGGATTCTGCCGCTCTTTCCGGCGGAGCCGAAGCTGGGGCCGGTCTATCATCAGGTGACCCAATTTGTGCCGCCAGAGTTCCCCATGCTGCTCTTTATTCCCGCGCTGGCGTTGGATCTGTTTTGGAGCCGCACGCGGGATTGGAATAAGTGGACCCTGGCGGCCGTTTCCGGGCTGATCTTTCTGGGCGTGCTGATGGCCGTGCAGTGGCCCTTCTCCTCGTTCCTGAATTCGGGCGGATCGGAGAACTGGTTCTTCCACACCAATATTTACGATTACAACGCGCGTCCCACGTCCATCAACGTGCGGCACATCTTCGTGCCGCCAGATTCGGCTGGCACCTTCTGGACCAATCTATCGCTGGCGGCTGTGTTTGCCTTCGTTTCCACGCGCCTGGGATTCGCCTGGGGCGATTGGATGCGCCGGATCCGCCGGTAACTCGATGCGAAAACTACTCCCCGTTTTCCTGCTGGTAGCCGCGGGCGCGTGGGCGCATGTGGGCAGTCCCGATGTTTTCTACGATGGCCAAGCGGGGCCGTACCGGCTGCTGGTGACCATTCGCACGCCCACGGTGATTCCAGGAGTGGCTGAAATCGAAGTACGCAGCGCGGCCAACGATGTGGATAAGATGCACATCGTGCCGACGCCGCTGACCGGTCCGGGCGCTAAGTTCGCGCCGGTGCCGGATCTGGCGGTGCGCTCCAAAGACGATCCGCAGTTTTTCACGGGATCGCTGTGGATGATGACTTCCGGCTCCTGGCAGGTGCGCGTCACCGCGGAAGGCGCCAAGGGCAAAGGCGAATTGTCCGTGCCGGTTCCCGCGCTCTCTTCCACTACCAAGAAGATGTCGGGACCGATCGCCGCAGTGCTGATCGGCCTGGGACTCCTGCTGGTAGTAGGCGTGGTCAGCATCGTGGGAGCAGGCGTGCGCGAGGGGCAATTGGAGCCGGGCTTGGTTCCCGATCGCAAGCGAATCGTGCGTTCGAGGTGGATCATGGCCGGCACCACTGTTTTCGTTTTGGCGCTGGTGGCGCTGGGCGGCAACTGGTGGAGCAGCGAAGCCGGCGAGTACGATAAGCACATCTTCAAGCCGCTGCAAATGGCCGCCACGCTGGAGAACGGCAACCGGCTGATGCTGCGTCTATCCGACCCCGGTTGGGCACTATGGCGCAAGATCGACGATTTAGTCCCGGACCACAATCACCTGATGCATCTCTATGTGATCAGTCTGCCAGGGATGGAGCATGTGTGGCACCTGCATCCCGACCGCGTGAATAGCGGCGTGTTTGAAAAGGATCTGCCCGACATGCCTGCCGGGCATTACGCGCTGTACGGCGACATCGTGCATGCCAACGGCCTGCCGGAGACGATGGTGACGGAATTGGATTTGCCGGCCGTCGCCGGGCATCCGCTGCAGGGAGACGATGCCGCGGGCGCCGGTCCGCTGCTGGCGCAGTCCGACCCCAATCGCACGACCGCACAATTACCGGACGGCTGGCGTATGATTTGGGAGCGCGAGCCGGGTCCGCTGCACACCCGGCGCGCCACATTCTTCCGTTTCAAACTGGAAGACGCATCAGGCAAGCCCGCGCCGGACGTGGAACTCTACATGGGCATGCCGGGCCACGCCGCTTTCGTGCGCACAGACCGGAGCGTGTTTGCGCACGTGCATCCATCGGGATCCGTACCCATGGCATCGCTGAGCCTGACGCGGAATGCCGGCGATGGGGGCGCGGCAATGGCCAGCATGGCCAGCATGCCGGGGATGGATCACAGCATGATGCAGGCGCTGCCGGCGGAAGTTTCATTCCCCTACGGCTTTCCCAAGGCCGGCGACTACCGTATCTTCGTGCAAGTAAAACGCGGCGGAACCGTGGAAACCGGCGTGTTTGACGCGCACGTGGAGAACTAGAGCGTGCGGCCGCTCAAGGATCAGGTAGTCCTGATTACGGGGGCGGGCCGAGGTATCGGCAAACGCCTCGCCATTGGATTCGCGGCGGAGGGCGCGCGCGTGGGATTGCTGGCGCGCAGCCAGGCGGAGCTGGATCTGGCGAAGCTGGAGATCGAGCACGCCGGCGGCGCCGCCTTGCGTATCCGCTGCGATGTGCGCGATTACGAACAGATGAGCGCGGCCGTGGAGCGCATGCGCGCGGTCTTCGGCGGCTTGAACGTCCTGATCGCCGCTGCCGGAGTGCAGGGGCCCATCGGCCCGCTGGTGGATATCAAACCGCGCGCCTGGGCCGAGACGGTCGAGACCAACCTGATTGGCGTGATGCATGCGTGCCGCGCGGCCTTGCCGCAGATGATCGAGCGGCGGCGGGGCAAGATCGTAGTCATCAGCGGCGGCGGCGCGGCCTCGGCACGGCCGCGTTTTTCGGCCTATGCGGCTTCCAAGGCGGCCGTGGCGCGCTTCGTCGAAACGTTGGCCGAAGAAGTGCGCGACTATAACATCCAGGTGAACTGCATGGCGCCTGGCGGCACTTACACGCACATGACGGACGAGATCCTGCATTCCGGCGAGCGCGCCGGGACCAAGGAAATCGAAGAGGCGGAGGATGTACGGCTGACTGGTGGCACACATCCCGAAAAGCAAATCCACCTCGCGCTGTTTCTGGCTTCCGAGCGTTCCAACCACATCAGCGGCAAATTGATCCATGTGAATGACGACTGGAAAAAGCTGGAGCGGGAGAACATGAATCCGGAAGCGTTTACTCTACGGCGTTTGTCCAAGGTCTGACATATTTTGACCCGCCGGGAGGGGTCCGCAGACTGCGAGGCCGGCCCACAGAGTACAATGCTAAGGTGCAAGTCAAAGCAGTTACATTTGGTTTATTAATTCCAGCGCTGCTGGCTGCTGCCACGATCGAAGGCACGGTAAAAGATCCCAGCGGGGCGGCCGTCCCCGGGGCCGGCGTCATTCTCAAGAACTCCGAGACGCTGCAGACCGAGAACGGGATCACCGATTCGCAGGGTCACTTCCAATTCGCCGACGCGGCCGCTGGTAAATACACTATTACTGTTCAACACGAAGGCTTCGAGGATGCCGAGCAGCCTGTGGAGGTTGGCGAGCGTCCGGTGAATCTGTCCATTGCTTTGAAGATCGCGACGCAGCAGACCGTGGTCGAAGTCGGCGGCAAGCGCTCGCCGTATGCGAATTCCGATCCGAATTACGTGGCACTGCGCGGCGCCATGCCCGGGGCGCAGTTTCGCGTCGCGAATTTAACTTTGAAACGCGACGCGGCGACGTTTACTTTCACCACTGGGCAGTTCAGTTTTCTTCCGCCCGTGCTGGGCAGGGTGGCCGCGGGGGTCTTTACCGGCGAGGGCACATTTCATCTGGAGCCGGCCATGTCAATCGAGCGGGCGTCCCTGCGCCTGATGTCCGGTGAAAATGCCGTGGATGAGTCTTTCCGTTCGGTAGTCTTTTGGTTCACCGACGATACTTACGAAGAGATCAAGCGGCAGGCGCAAGCCACGGATGAGGCCTCGCAAGCCGGCAATGCGTGGCATGAATTCAGAAGCCGCGCGCGCCATAGGACGGAGCTTCCGCGCAGCTTCGTCGAATATTTATTGCAGGACGAAGACATCAAGAACTATGAAGCCGAGATACTGGGCGGGCTCTATAACCGCAATGAATCCGGCGAATTCCTCGCCTGCATACACGGCAACAAGCATTCCGATCTGCGGCTGTTCATCAATCCGCGAGGCGCCATGCCGTTCATGCCTTCGCCGGAGGAGGTCGGGCTGGTGAATATGGATCCGGGCGGAACCCAGGATGGCATCTGGTACCTGACGCACTACGCCGAGGAGTGGAAATCGGGGCGCGCCAGCAACACGGAGGACCGTCATCTGGTAGCCGCGGAACACTACAAAATCGAGACGGCCATCGGCCGGAACGATCACCTGTCGGCTACCTGTGCGGTCCAGATCAAGGCACTCGTCGCCGGAGTGCGCGTCATCAGTTTTGGGCTGTTGCCCCGCCTGCGCGTCACGCGAGTCACTTACAAGGATAAGGACATTTCGTTCATCCAGGAAAGCCGCAAAGAAGACGGGTCCTTCTATGTAATTATGCCGGAAGGTCTGGCCGCCGGCCAGAGTTATACGATCGGCATCGAGTACGAGGGCGACAAGGTCGTCAGCAAGGAAGGCAACGGCAATTTCTCGGTGGGCGCCCGCACGAGCTGGTATCCGAGTTTGAACACTTTCTCCGACCGCGCCACTTACGACCTGACTTTTAAGGTGCCGAAGCAATTCACTCTGGTCGGCGTCGGCAAACTGGAGAAAGAATGGAAGGAAGACGATTACGCCGCCTCCCATTGGGTTTCGGAAATTCCGCTGGCCGTGGCCGGATTCAATTACGGCCTGTTCAAGAAGAAATCCGTAGAAGACCAGACGACACACTATCTGATCGAAGCCTACGCTACCAGTGAGGTTCCGGACTATCTCAAGCATCACAATGTGAATGTCTCGCCAGGGAACCCATATGACCAGGGCATGCACGCGGCGCAGGAGCAAAACCTGAGCCCCAGCGCCATGGCCCAGAGCGCCATGGTGGATGCCCAAAACGCCATCCGGCTGTTCGACGCCTGGTTCGGAAACGCGCCCTACGGACGCATTGCCATCACCCAGCAGCCGGCCTTCAATTACGGCCAGTCCTGGCCCACGTTGGTCTACTTGCCCATCAGCGCGTTCCTCGACAGCACGCAACGATGGATGCTGATGGGCGGCAACGCATTCCGGTTCGCGGACTTCATCCAGGAAGTCACGCCGCACGAAGTGTCGCACCAATGGTGGGGCCACATGGTCGGGTGGGCGTCTTATCACGACCAGTGGCTATCGGAGGGTTTTGCCGATTTCTCCGCGGGATTGTTCCTGCAGCAGACCGAGCGGGATAACTCGAAGTATCTGAAATATTGGGACCGGGCGCGGGAGACCATCCTGGCCAAGAACAGTTTCGGCAATCGTCCCAACGATGCCGGTCCGCTGTGGATGGGATTGCGCCTCAATACCTTCAAGACCGGGGGCGCCTACCAGCGGCTGATCTACCCCAAGGGCGGATACGTACTGCACATGTTGCGTTACCTGATGTTGGATCGGGAGACCGGTGACAAAGACTTTATCGATATGATGCACGACTACGTGGCCACTTACCTGAACAAGAATGCGTCCACGGAGTCGTTCCGATCGGTGGTCGAGAAGCACATGAAGCCAGCCATCGACCTGGAGCGCAATGGCAAGATGGAATGGTTTTTCCGGGAGTGGGTTTACGGCACGGAGATCCCGAGCTACCATATGGACTATTCGCTGGCGGCGGAGGCTGACGGCAAATATCTGTTTACGGCCAAGATCACGCAGAGCGGCGTGTCGCCGAGATTCGTGATGGCGGTGCCGATCTATTTCGACTTTGACGGCCACGTGGTGCGTGCGGGATCGGTGGCATTGCTGGGGAATATGACCTCCAATGAAATGAAGATCCGTCTGCCAAAGAAACCCAAACATGTGCTACTGAATGCCAATCATGACGTGCTGGCGGCCGAGACCGTCGTCAAGGAGATGTAGGGTGAGCAGCAGGCGTCAATTTCTGCAGTTGGCCACCGCGGCATGCGCGAGCGCCGCCACCGGCGCGGAGCCTGCAATGCTATCGGCATTCGACTATTCCCAGGTCGAGCTACTGGACAGTCCGTTGCGCCGCCAGTTGGACACCAATCACACTTTCTTTCTGAACCTCAGCGAAGACCGAATGCTAAAGATCTACCGCCAGCGCGCGGGCCTGCCCGCTCCCGGTCGCGATATGGGCGGATGGTATGACGACTTTTGTCCCGGTTCGCATTTTGGGCAATACATGTCGGCGCTGGCTCGTTTCGCGAGGGTCAGTGATTCGGAAGAGACACGCGCCAAGGTGAAGCGGCTGGTGCGCGGATTCGCGGCGACGTTGGATCCGTCCGGTAAATTCTTTGCGGATCATCGTTACCCGGGCTACACGTACGACAAACTGGTGCTGGGCCTGCTGGATGCGCGTTTCTGCGCCGGTGACGCGACCGCACTGGACGTGCTGGCGCAAATGACCCGCGTGGCGGCGCCGCATATGGCCGACCATGCGATGACGTCCGAGGAGATGCATCAGCGCCCACACAAGGACGAGACTTATACCTGGGACGAAACTTATACTTTCGCCGAGAATCTCTTCCTGGCGTATGAACGAACGGGCGAGCGGCAGTATTTCGACTTAGGCATGCGCTATTTGCTCGACCGCGGTTTCTTCGATCCTTTGGCGGAGGGGCAAAATGTATTGCCCGGTCTGCACGCTTACAGTCACGTGAATGCGCTCAGCTCCGGCATCCAGGGATATCTGAAGCTGCGGGATGCCAAGTATCTCCGGGCGGTCACGAACGCCACGGAGATGATCCTGAAAGACCAGAGCTACGCCACGGGCGGGTGGGGACCTAACGAGAGCTTCGTGCAGCCTGGTAAGGGCGAATTGGGCGCGAGCCTGCGCGAGTCGCACCGGCATTTTGAGTCCGGCTGCGGCAGTTATGCGCATTTCAAGCTGATGCGCTACCTGCTGGCCATTACACGCGATTCCCGCTACGGCGATAGCATGGAACGGGTGCTCTACAATTGCGCCCTGGGCATTCTGCCGATTCTGGAGGACGGCTCGACGTTCTATTACTCCGACTATCACCGGGGCGCGCGTAAGAGCTACACGCGCATTATCCCGGATGCAGCTTACCGTTGGGATCTGGACGATCATTGGCCGTGTTGCTCCGGAACCTTTCCGCAATTAACCGCGGACTACGGCATCAGCTCTTATCTGCAGGCGCCGGATGGTGTGTATGTCAACTTATATGTGCCGTCGCGTCTGAAATGGAAGCAAGGATCGATTCTCCAGGAGACAAACTATCCGTCCGGGAGTGAAGTTACATTGACGTTCGAGGCAGCGCCGCCGGGCGAATTCACGGTCTATGTGCGTATTCCGGAGTGGGCAGGAAAGGGGTTGACGATTTCCGTCAACGGGCGCCAAGTCTTTTGGGAAGTGCCCTGCTTTTTTCCGTTGCGCAGGCAATGGAAGGCCGGTGATCGCATCGAGATTGAGATCGCCTCCAAGCTGCGGTATGAACCGGTCGACGCCCAAACGCCGAGCCAGGTGGCGGTATTGCGCGGTCCCCAGGTGATGTTTGCGCTGGCGGAGAACCAGCCGAAGCTGAAGCGCCAGCAGTTGAGTTCTGCAAAGATCCAGAAAGGGCCCGGAGACGATTGGGTGGCGCGCCTGGAAAGCGGCGAGATCAGGCTGCGCCCGTTTGGCAGTATTCGGGACGAAGCTTATCAGACTTACTGGGAAGTCACCGATTGAGGGTCTCGAATACTTTCTCGGCTAGCTTGTCCAGTCCCAGATCCACGCGATTACTGAGTATCACGACCGTCAGGCGATCCTTTGTAAAGCGCTCGATCACCGTGCGGAAACCCATGGTACTGCCGGTGTGCCACATGCGCGGGTGCCCCTGGTAGGGATCGAGAAACCAGCCAAAGCCGTAGGAAGCCGGCTTTCCCGGGCGCAGATTGCCGTCGTTCGGTTCGGCAGGCCAATGCGGCTGTGAGCCATCGTTGAGAGTGACGGGGGTCAGCGCGGCGCGCATTTCAGGCTCACTCAGCAAGGTGTGGGCTTCGAGCGCCGCATCCCATTTGGCGAGATCTTCGAGATTGGAGTAAACGCCGCCATCGCCGAGCGTGGCCGAAGTCGAGCTTTGATCCGTTTCCACGAACCTGTCGCTCTCCCTCGAATGCCCGTAAGCTCGATTCGGCGCCGTGTTTCGTCCTCTTACGTAGGCCAGCGTGTGGCTCATCCGCAGTGGACGGAAGATGCGACGTTGCAGAAATTGCGGGAAAGTCTCGCCGGAGACGTGCGCCACGAGCAAGCCAAGCACCACATATCCGGAGTTACTGTAGGACCAACTGGCGCCGGGCGCGAACTTACCAGCATTTTGCTGCTCCAGCAAATGAAACACTTCCGCGTCCTGGATTTGATGGTCGGCGGTCCAAGGGCCGCCATTCATCAGATCTTCGTAATCCGGCAGGCCTGAAGTGTGCGTCAGCAGGTGGCGGATGCTGATGGAGCGGCCGTAAGCGGGAAAATTCGGAAAGATTTCGGTCAGGCGCTGGTCATAACGCAGCTTACCGTCGTGCACCAGCAGCATGACTGACATGGCGGTGAATTGCTTGGTGAAGGATGCCAGGCGAAAGTCGGTTTGGGCGTCGATGCGGGCGAAGGTGCGAAGGTCGCGAACACCGTAGCCGCGCACGAAGATGGCGCGGCCATCCTGTCGGACCAACACAGCCAGGCCGGGAGACCTGGCATCGGCTAGGGGCGCGAAAATGGCATCCAGGTCTGCGGCGGAACCGATGCCGATGGCCGCGAACAGGAGCGCCCAAGTCTTCACAGGGCGGCCACCAACTTCGCCAGAAGGGCGGTGCGGTCCGCTATGCGATCTACCAGTATGCTCTCGTTCAGGGCGTGGGCGCCCTCGCCGACGGCGCCGAGGCCATCGAGGGTCGGCACGCCCAGAGCCGCGGTGAAGTTGCCATCCGAGCCGCCGCCTACTGTGGATTCGTCCAGTTCGATGCCTAGCTCGCGCGCCAGCGCCTGGGCCTTGTGGAGGAGTTGCACGGTGCCTGGTATGCGCTCCATGGGCGGGCGATTCAATCCGCCGCTGATTTCGATCGCGCAGCGCGTATCCACCGGCCGGAGCGCGCGGAACTTGCGATCCACGGCTGCCGCATCCTTCAATCGCAGCACGCGCATGTCGACTTCGGCGCGGGCCTCGGCGGCCACCACGTTGACGCGGGTGCCACCCGAGATGACGCCGGGATTGACGGTGATGCCGCGCTTCAAGTCAGTGAATCCGGCGATGCGTTCGATCTGGCGGGCAAGCTCCAGCACGGCGCTGGCGCCGCCGGTGAAATCGAGGCCGGAATGCGTTGCCTTGCCGCGCACCGTAACCGTATAATCGCCGATGCCTTTGCGCGCCGTTTTGAGCTTGCCTTCCAGACCGGTGGCGGGTTCCAGCACCAGGACGGCAGCGCTGCGCCTGGCGTTCTTTTCGGTAAGCGCGCGAGACGATTCGCTGCCGACTTCCTCATCGGAATTGATCTGCATGATGATTCTGCGCGCCACCGGGATTTCGAGGTCGCGCAAAATCCGCAGGGCATAAATGAAAAAAGCGATGCCCGATTTCATATCGAGCACGCCGGGTCCCCACAGCCGGCCGCTTTCTTGCCGGAACGGCATGGACGCCAGTGTGCCCATCGGCCAGACGGTATCCGAGTGGCCCAGAGCCATGATTTGCCCCTTCTTCCGCTTGCCGAAGAGATCGAACTCGCACACAATGTGCCGGCCGAAGCGGCCGCCGGGCACGGTTTTGAAGCGTGCGAATGAGGGCGCGGCGTCTCCCAGCAGATCCACGAAGCGGTTGACGGCGGCCGGATCGTCGCTGGGCGATTCGCATTCCACGAGTTCCCGGATCAGCGCCACGATCTCTTTTTGCCGGGCGCGAGCTGCAACGAGTAAGGAATCCACGGCTGATATAATAGCGACTTCCATGCCCGTTTTGGATATCAACCAAATCCGCGACATACTCCCGCACCGCTATCCCATGCTGCTGGTCGATCGAATTATCGAGTTAGAAGCCGAGCGAATTGTGGGTATTAAGAGCGTCACGCAGAACGAGCCCTTCTTTCAGGGTCACTTCCCCGACTTCCCGGTGATGCCGGGAGTGCTCATCGTGGAAGCGTTGGCGCAGACGGCCGGCGTGCTGGTGCTGAGCCACGTGCCCGACCGGCATCGGAAGCTGGTGCTGCTGGCTTCCATCACCAGCGCGAAGTTCCGCCGGCCGGTGGTGCCCGGCGATACCCTACGCCTGGAGATGGCGGTTCTGAAGCGCAAGGCCAGCGTGGCGGTGATGACCGGCCGCGCCCTGGTGGACGGCCAAGTCGTAGCCGAGGCCGAGATGATGTGCAAGCTGGCGGACAAGGAAGAAGACAGGATTCAGGAGTCCTAAGCTGCCGGTACATCGCACCGCTATTGTCGATCCGCGCGCGAAGGTCGCCGAGAGTGCGGATATTGGTCCGTATGCGATAGTCGGTTCGGAGGTGTCGATCGGCGCCGGAACGCGCCTGATGGCCCACGTCTACATGGAAGGGCCGCTCGATATTGGCGAGGACAACGTCTTCTTTCCATACAGCACAATCGGGGTCATTTCACAGGATTTGAAATATCACGGTGAGCGGGCGGAGACGCGCATCGGGAACCGGAACAAGATTCGCGAGTTTGTAACGATCCATCGCGGCACCGAAGGCGGCGGACTAGTCACCAGCATCGGCGATGATAATCTGCTGATGGCTTACGTACACGTGGCACACGATGTCCACCTGGGGAACCGCACGGTGCTGGCTAACGCGGTCACACTCGGCGGGCATGTCACGGTGGGTGACTGGGCGGTAATCGGCGCTTCCACCGGGGTACACCAGTTCTGCCGGATCGGCCGTAACGCGATTATTGGCGGATATAGTGTAGTCACGCAGGACGTGCTGCCGTTTTCGAATACAGTGAGCGAACGCGGCATCAAGGTTTTTGGCGCCAACCGCATCGGGCTGGAACGCCGCGGATTCGAGCCCGCCAACATCGAGAAGCTGCAGACGGCCATGCGGCTGCTGACGCGCGCGGGCTTGAACACGTCGCAAGCGGTGGAGCGGATTCACGCGGAGATTGCGGATTGCCCCGAGGTGGACGAGCTATTGGCATTCCTGGCGGAATCGAAGCGCGGCGTTATCAAATGAAATACGGTCTGATCGCCGGCAATGGGCGGTTTCCTCTTCTAGCTCTTGAAAACGCGGCACGGCTGGGGCACGAGGTGGTAGTGTTCGCGATCGAGGAGGAAGCTTCGCCGGAGGTTGCGGCGCGCGCGTCGAAGTGCCACTGGCTGTCGCTCGGCCAGCTTAGCCGGTTGATTGACCTGCTGAAGACCGAGGGCATAAGCGAAGTGGTGATGGCGGGGCAGGTGAAGCACGCCAAGATCTTCTCGTCGATCCGGCCGGACTGGCGGCTGATCAAGCTGCTGGCGTCGCTGCCCTCTAAGAATACCGACGGGTTGATCGGCGGGGTGGCGCAAGTGCTGGCTTCCGAGGGGATCGAACTGCGGGATTCGACGGCGCTGCTGAAGCCGCTGCTGGCGGATCGGGGCGCGATGACGCGGCGCAAGCCGGATGGGCGCGAGGAAGCCGACATTCAATACGGCCGCCGGGTGGCTTCCGCTCTGGCGGGCTTCGATGTGGGGCAGAGCGTGGCGATTTGCGAACGGGCCTGCGTCGCGCTCGAAGCGATGGAGGGCACCGACGCCATGCTGCGGCGAGCGGCTGGTTTGGTGGACGGGCGGCCGCTCACGCTGGTGAAAGCTTCCAATCGGCGACGGCATCTGCTTTTTGATGTGCCGGTGGCGGGTTTGGACACAATCGACGTGATGCGGGAGACCGGAACTACGGCGATGGCCGTGGATGCGGGCCGCACTCTGTTGTTGGATCGGGAGGTGATGCTGGCGCGGGCGGACGCCGCTGGGATTGCCGTGGTGGGGATGGAAGCGGATGCATAGGGTCGCGGTCATTGGCGCGGGAGCATTCGGGCAGAATCATTGCCGGGTGGTTCGGCAATCCACGCGAGCGGAACTCACGGCGGTAGTGGATGTCGATCCGGCGCGCGGGTCGATGGCCGACTACCGTGAGCTGGCCGGCGAGGTGGATGCGGCGATCGTGGCCACGCCCACTTCGTCGCACGCGGAAATCGGCTGTTGGCTTTTGGAGCACGGCATCGACGTGCTGGTGGAGAAGCCCATGGCGCCCGACGTGGAGTCAGCCGACCGGTTGATCGACGCCGCGGACCGGCACGGGCGCATGCTGCAGGTGGGCCATCTGGAACGCTTCAATCCGGCGGTGATGGCGCTCGAAGCCCGTATCACGGTACCCCTGTTTTTCGAGATCCACAGGTTGAGCGTGTTCAGCCCGCGCAGCCTGGATGTGGACGTGATCCTGGACCTGATGGTCCACGATATCGATATCGTACTCAGCCTGACGCAGTGCGAACCGGAGGAAGTCCGCGCGGCGGGCGTTTCGATACTGTCGCCCAAAGTTGATATTGCCAATGCGCGGTTACAATTCCCCAACGGCTGTGTGGCGAATCTCACAGCCAGTCGGGTTTCGACCGAGAGGGTGCGTAAGCTGCGCCTGTTTCAGCCGCAGCAATATGTATCGCTGGATTATGCCCGTCAGGAGGCCGTAGTGTACGCGGTCCGTAGCGGGCAGGTTTCCTTCGAGGCGCTGCCGGTGGCGAAAGGGGAGCCGCTGGGGTTACAATTCGACGCCTTTTTAGATAGTTTGGAAGCGCGAAAATCGGCGAAAACTTCAGGCCTTGCGGCACGTCAAACAATGCGAGTAGCTGTATCTATTCTTGATAAGATTAGAGAGCATTCGGACATCGTCTCGCAGACTTTGGCAAGTGCATGGAAACGGTAGTTAGTTCCTCAGCGGATAACTCGGCGGAACTACGTCTGCTGACCTCTTGGGGGCAGGATCGCGGCCGTGTCCGCGAAGCCGGCGTCTTATCGCTGTTGGCGCATCTGGCCGCTATCGTCGCGCTGCTGCTGATACCGCGCGGCGTGCCGATGCCGCCGCGGCGCATGGAAACGCAGATCACGCCGCTAATCGAGCCGCCCACGGAGTTGACGCAGAAGGCGCCGGCGAAGGCGCCGGCCGCCAAAGAGGTGACGGCGGAAGCGCTGCAGCCGCGGCCGCGCATACAGGTTCCGAATTCGCCCCCGTCGACTACGCGGCCGAAGGCGCAGATCAACATGCCGCCGCAGCCTCCGGCGGCGCCCATGCCGGAGCCGCCTAAGATCGAGGCGGGCAAGAGTGATGCGCAGCCGCCGCGAGGGCTGCCCGTGGGTCCGCCGACGCCACAGATCGCGCCGCCCCAGATCCAGGAGCAGGAAAAGCCCAAGCTGGCGTTCGAGAACCCGACGGCGCCGCCGCCTTCCGGCGGTGTGGGACGCATTGCGCGGCCGGATACGTCGGTGGCGGGCGCCATACAGGAGCTGGCGCGGAGCGGATCGCAAGGCGGGCTGGCGGTGGGCGATGACACCAACGAAGTGGGGATCGGAGGGATCGGCAGCGGCATCAGCCAACTGCCTTCGCCGGGACGGTCTGCCAGCTCGCTGGAATTGCTGAGCGATCCCAAGGGAGTGGATTTCCGGCCGTACCTGATCCAGGTGCTGACGGCGGTGCGGCGGAACTGGTTCGCGGTGTATCCGGAGAGCGCGCGCATGGGGATGCGCGGCCGGGTGGAAACGCAGTTCGTGATCGCGCGGGATGGCAGCGTGCCGAAGCTGGTGATTGTGCTGCATTCGGCGCCGCCGCTGGAGCGGGCGGCGGTGGCGGGCATCGACGCGTCGCATCCGTTTCCGCAATTCCCTTCGGAGTTCACGGGCGACCGGATTATATTGAAGCTGGTGTTCAGCTACAACATGCCGCGCAAATAGGCGGCGTTCGCAGACGACTCTTTTTCCGACGATCAAAGCCTAATTCATTGATTCTAAAGGCTGCCGACCTGGGCCGTGAGCCTCCATTCCGTGGATATAGCCTCCGCGCGCAGTTCGCGGCGCAGGATTTTGCCTACGGGGGTCTTCGGCAGGCTGTCGCGGAATTCGATCAATTTGGGAACCTTGTAGTTCGTCAGACTCTGGCGGCAGAACTTGACGATCTGTTCCGCGGAAAGGTCGGGATTCTCCGACACCACGAAGGCTTTCACGATTTCACCGGCGATCATATCCGGCACGCCGATGACGCCACATTCGACCACACCGGGCACGCCCGCGATCACGTTCTCGATTTCATTGGGGTAGACGTTGAAGCCGGAGACGAGGATCATGTCCTTCTTGCGGTCCGTGATGCGCAGGCAGCCGGTGTCATCCATTACGCCGATGTCGCCGGTACGCAACCAGCCGTCGGGCGTGAATGAGGCCGCGGTCTCATCCGGTAACTGCCAATAGCCGGCCATCACCTGAGGTCCTTTGACGCAGAGTTCACCTTCCGAGCCGGGGGGCAGTGCGCGACCGGCATCATCGAGGACGGCGACTTCGGTGGAGGGCAGAGGTAAACCGATGGTCGGCGCATATCCCGTGGTGAAGGGGTTACAGGAGACGAACGGCGAGGCTTCTGTCAGTCCGTAGCCCTGCAGTAAGGGGCGGCCCGTAACTTTTTCCCAGCGTTCGCCGACGGTTTGATGTACCGCCGCACCGCCGCCGAGAGCGAACTTGACGCGAGTGAAATCGAGAGCCGCGAATCCGGGTGTAGTCACCAGTGCGTTGAACAAGGTGTTGACACCTGAAATTACGGTCCAGGACGTTTGGCGCAATTCCTTCATGAACGCGGGCATATCTTTGGGATTGGTGATGAGGAGATTCATGCCGCCCAGCGTGATGAACAACAGACAGTTGGCTGTAAATGAAAAGACATGATACATGGGCAGCGCGGTGACTACGGTTTCGCGCCCCTCCTCGAGATGGCCGCAGGCCCAGGCGCGCGCCTGTTGCATGTTGGCGACAAGGCCGCCATGGGTCAGCATAGCGCCTTTGGCCTTGCCGGTGGTGCCGCCGGTGTATTGCAATACGGCGACGTCGGCATGGGTAGGCGCGGCCTCGCGGAAGGGCGCGCGGGCGCCGCGATCGAGTGCCGCGCGGAAGTCGACGGCGCCGCCAATGCGCCATTCCGGCACCATCTTCCTGATATGGCGGACGGCGAAGTTTAGTATCAGGCGGCGTGGGGCGGGGAGCAAGTCGCCGACCTGCGTGGTGACGACAAAGCGCACGTTCGTGCCAGGGAGCGCTCTTTCCAGAACGTGGGCGAAGTTTTCCAGGATCACGATGGCTTCCGCGCCGGAATCTTTGAGCTGATGTTGCAGCTCACGCGCCGTGTACAGAGGGTTGATATTCACGGCGATGAAGCCACCACGCAGGAAGCCAAACAGCGCTACGGGGTATTGCAGCAGATTGGGCATCATGATGGCGACACGGGCGCCTTTCGGTAGTCCGAGGCTCTGCAGCCAAGCCCCAAAGTTCCGGCTCAGCCGGTCCAGTTGAGCGTAGGTGAGGGTGGCACCGAAGTTCTTAAAAGCGGGCAGATCGCGGAACTTGCGGCAGCTACGGGCGAGGACGTCGTTGATGGATGCGAATTCACTCAGGTCGATCTCGGCGGGAACGCCGGGTGGGTAACTCTTCAGCCAGATCTTGTCCATGCGTTAACCTCCCGCGGAGCGGACCCAGCAGCCGGCCGGTCATTTGTGCATGCCACCGCGTGGCGCTCCCCGATGCAGTCGGGGGCTACGCGTGGATCGCGTCATCCCAAGCGTGCCAGGACGCCGCTCACACGGACGAAAAGACTCAGGTTTATTTTGATACCGTCATGTCCGATTATACTGCAATGGCAGCGGGAGACGGCGCCGGTAGAGTTGATCGTGACGATGGGCAGCTTTACCGGCAACGTCGTCCTGATTTCCGGGAACTCATGCGTCGCGCTGGGCGGGTTCCTTTGCAAGCGGATGACGTTCGTGGCCGGCCTCTTGTAGACCTTGAAAACAGGACAGATATTTTTCTTGACATAATATTGCATATCGCTATATGATTATAACGATCTGCAATATATGAAACTAGGCGAGAAGCTACGGTACTTGCGGGAAATCGAAGGGGCGCTGCGCGGGCAGGACCGCGAACTGACGCAATCGGAAGTGGTGCGGCTGCTAAAGAAGGAGTCGGGCCAGAGCATTAGCCAGGCGTATCTTTCGCAGATCGAGAGCGGCGCGCGGCCGCATTTGACGAATTCGAGCCGCATGCTGCTGGCTAAGTTTTACAAGGTGCATCCGGGGTATCTGGTGGACGATCCGGAGGGCTACCAGGAAGAACTGATGTCGGATGTGGGGGCGCTGGAGGACAAGTTGGATTTGTGGTTGATCAACGGCGCGGAGCGTTTCCGGCGGGATGCGGAGCTGAGCCAGGCGCTTTTGCGTCTGGCACGGCACGAT
Organism: Bryobacteraceae bacterium; assembly: GCA_049511415.1. Taxonomy (GTDB): domain Bacteria; phylum Acidobacteriota; class Terriglobia; order Bryobacterales; family Bryobacteraceae; genus Bog-159. The sequence goes on from JBEKYC010000087.1 coordinate 24,717, forward strand.
GACACGCGCATGTGTATCGTGCTGTTGGGCGCCATTCTGGATAACCCCGGGTTGGCGGAACGGTTGTTACAAGTGTTGAAGCCTTCTCCGGCTGCGGCCGTGGAGGCTTCGCCCCGATCGAGGAGAAGACCGCAATGACGTGGGCGGATTTTTATCTGATTTGTTTTCTGTTGGGCCTGGCGCTGAGCCTGCTGTCGGTGCTGACGGGCAGCGCGCATCTGCATGTGCCGCACATCCACGTGCCGCACGTGCATGTGCCGCACGTGCACGTGCCGCACATGCATGCGGAGACGGCGGAGGCCGAGGGTGTGCCGTGGCTGAATTTCGGGACCATGACCGCGTTTCTGGCGTGGTTCGGCGGCACGGGCTATCTGCTGGAGCGGTTCTATGCCGTGTGGTTTCTGATCGCGCTGGCGATTGCGATTCTGAGCGGTCTGGGCGGAGCGGCCATCGTGTTCTGGTTCCTGGCAAAGCTGGCAGCGGGCGATGAGGCGCTGGACCCGGCGGACTACGACATGATCGGCGTGCTGGGGAAACTGAGCATCCCGATTCGCGAGGGCGGCACGGGCGAGATCGTGTTCGCGCAAGAGGGCGTGCGCCACGTGGCGGGCGCGCGTAGCGACGACGGCATTGCGATTCCCAAGGGCGCCGAGGTGGTGGTGCAGCGGTACGAGAAGGGCATCGCGTATGTGCGGCGCTGGGAAGATATGACGGGGAGTTCGGAAGATCTGGCAGTGAAGGAGAGTTAACGAAGGAGCGTTATGGAAAAGGACATGGTAGTGGTGGTGGTTTTGCTGATGGTATTGGCGATCGTGCTGATCGCCTCTATGTTGGCGCGTCTGTATCGCAAGGCCGGTCCGCACGAAGCGTTGATCGTTTACGGCCGCAAGGGGACGCGTATTGTCAAAGGACGAGGAACGGTGATCTGGCCGGTGGTGGAGAGCTATCGTTCGTTGTCCCTGGAACTCATGTCATTCGACGTGGCGCCGCAACAGGACCTCTATACGCGCCAAGGCGTGGCCGTGACGGTGGAGGCGGTCGCGCAGATCAAGGTGAAGTCCGATCCGGAATCGATTCAGACTGCCGCCGAGCAGTTTCTGACGAAGACCGATCAGGAGCGCGAAGGCCTGATCCGGCTGGTGATGGAAGGCCACCTGCGCGGCATCATCGGGCAGTTGACGGTGGAAGAGATCGTGAAGCAGCCGGAGATGGTGGGTGACCGCATGCGGTCGACGTGCGCGGACGACATGAACAAGATGGGGCTGGAAGTGATTTCATTCACCATCAAGGAAGTGCGCGATAAGAACGATTACATCTCCAACATGGGCCGGCCGGACGTGGCGCGGATCAAGCGCGATGCGGATGTGGCGGCCGCCGAAGCGGAGCGGGATACGGCGATCAAGCGCGCCGAAGCCACGCGGGCCGCGGCCGTAGCCAGGGCGCAGGCCGATCAGGAGCGGGTGCTGGCCGAGACCTTGTCGCAGGCCAAGCAGGCGGAAGCCACGCGCGACCTGGAGATTAAGAAGGCCAATTACAACGAGACCATCAAGAAGCAGCAGGCGTCGGCCGACAAGGCTTACGACATTCAGACCAACATCATGCAGCAGCAGTTGATGGCCGAGCAGGTGAAGATCCAGCAAGTGCAAAAGGAGCATGAGATTGCCGTGCAGGACGCGGAAATCCAGCGCCGCGAGCGCGAACTGATCGCCACGGTGCTGAAGCCGGCGGAGGTGGAGCGCAAGCGCATCGAGACGCTGGCCGAGGCGGAGAAATCGAAGCTGGTGATGGAAGCCGACGGCCACGCCGCCGCCACGCGGGCGCAAGGCGAGGCCGAAGCGGAGATCATCTTTAGGAAGGGCGACGCCGAGGCGCGCGCCATGAACGTAAAAGCCGAGGCCTACCAGGAATACAACCAGGCGGCGGTTGTGGACAAGCTCATCACGAGCTTGCCGGAGATCGTGCGCGCGCTGGCCGCGCCTTTGGCGAACGTGGACAAGATCACGATTGTCTCGACAGGCAATGGCAGTTCCGCCGGCATGAGCAAGATCACGGGGGACATGGCCGCGATGGCGGCGCAGATCCCGGCGTTGTTTGAAACGCTGTCGGGAATGCAGATGTCCGAGCTGTTCTCGAAGGTGAGACAGATCGGCGACAAACCGAAACCGCTCGAGGACAAGACCACGGGAGCGTCAGTTTAGCTGGAGAATTACAGGGGCCGGCACAGCCGGCCCCACTTTAGAAAGGAGAAAGATCATGGCAGATTCTGGACATGCAGAACCAACTGATGCAGGTGAAGACGCAGGTGGCTATCGCCATCGCCGACCAGCACGTGCTGGAGAAGAAGCAGCAGGAGAACGAAGAGAAGACGGCGGAATGGACGCGCAAGGCAGAGATGGCGGTGGACAAGAAACAAGACGAGCTGGCGCGCGTGGCGCTGGAGCGCTCGGTGAGCTACCGCCAGATGGGCGAGAACTTCAAACAGCAGGCGGCCGATCAGAAGCTGCAGGTGGAGAATCTGAAGAGCGCGTTGCAGAAGCTGGATCTGAAACTGGCGGAGGCACAGGCAAAGAAGGACGTGCTGATCGCGCAGCATCGGCGGGCGCGGGCGGCCACCAAGGCCACCGACGCGCAGTTCGCCTCGGGCAATCATACGACGGCGGCGACGTTCGAACGCATGCAGGACAAGGTCCGGCACAGCGAGGCGGTGAGCCAGGCGAAGACGGAGTTGTTGAAGGACGACGTGGACGATCAACTGGCGGCGCTGGAGAAGCAGGACCAGATCGACAAGATGCTCGCCGAGATGAAAGCGAAGCGAGGGTGAGGAGCGCACATGACGCCCCTGGAAATCCTGTTATTGGTGGCGATGGCCGCGCTGGTCTACCAGGAGGTGTCCTGGCGTGACAAAGCGCGGCGCATCGAGTCGGATTTTGAGAAGCGGCTCTCGACCGAGGTGGCAATGGCTTACGAAGCTAGCCTGGCGGACGGCGATGGGCCAGTACGTGCACTTACGTTTCAGGCGGAGAAGCAGGAGCCCCGCGGATTGTTTCACGAGGTGACCCGGCATTTGTTCATTGCGATGGCGATGGAGGGCGGGCGGGTGAAGTATGCGGCGGGGGATTTGAACGAAATGGATCGGTTCAGTATTCCGCCGGAGATCCGGCGGGCGCTGGTGGAGTTTGTGACGCCGGCGCGGGAAGTGGCGATGGGGGCTGGGCGGTAGGGGGAGCCGCCCGGCTCGGATTCATTGCAACGGGCTCAGCAGTCGATTGCGGTCTTTTGTTATATCGGTGTTTACGCCGAAGCCGCGGTCATAACAGGGGTGGGTAACGCGGGGCGGGTCGAACGGCTCTCCGCTTTCAAAGAAGGTCGTCTTCGTGACGCAGAGTTTCCGGCCATGCTCTTTGAGGGTCTGGTTTGTATCTAGGACCTGCGTGAACTTGTCGTCGGTCTGGTACTCCATTCGCGAATCCGTGCTCAGGATTTCTTCGAATCTGCCGTGGCTCAGATCAAAGACCTGCAGACTGCTGCTTGCGGTTCCCGCTCCACCGGAATCCGACTCGATGACCAGGTCATCGACGCGGTCCCCCGTGAGGTCCAGCAAATCAATTCTCTGCAGAGATGAATGGTGCGTGGTTTCCAACAGGAATTCCTCCTGTTTACGCCAGCCGACGAGGTGAGCCAGTAACCCCACGGACCAGCACGAACCCGCCGGGCTCGCGTCGCGGAAATCGTATTGGACAATGGCCAGCAGCCCGCCGTTCTCTTGCGGCCAGCGAAAAAGGCTTAGGCGCACCCGGCGTGTATCCATGAACTTTCGAGCGAACATATCCTCCGAAGCGCACTGCTCCGCCCGATTCATCGCCGCCCGATTACGCTGTAGACAGTCCCATCGGCTAGCGCATCGGGCCAGGCAACCTCATCCGGCCGTGGCTCTTTCGGCCTGCGGTCATCGATCTTCTTGCCTTGCTCAACGGAAATCCGCATGCCGGGGAAGATCGCTCGGAGGGCGGCGAGGCGGAAGGCTTCGTCGGAGATGGGCTTTGTTGCCGCGGATGCTGTGGCGGCGCACAAAACGACGGCGAGCAGGCACCCCATCTTACTTCACCGCTACGGTAATGTTCGACTGGCTGGTGGCTCCGCCCATCGTAACTACTAACGGCTGGGGTCCCGAGGCGACTTGCGGGATCTGGACGTTGACCTGCATGACGCCGTTAACCAGTCCAGGCGCGCTGCCGGCGTATTGAACTACCGCAGTGACGCCACCCACGGTGGCGGTCGCGGTCACAGCTTGATTTTGGGCGCCGGCGGCCAGAGTTCCGTCTGCGCCGGGAGGGTTCGTGACTCCTCCACCTGTGGCAAAGACTTGCACGATGCTGCCTACTGACGCTGGATTCGCGGCTGTGTTGACGCTGTAATCCTGGTTCAGAATCGCGCCCGGACCGGTTCCCGAAGAATTGAGCGCGAAGACGGCCGGCGCTGCTTGAGTCACTGGGATAGTCACGGGGCTCGACAGATTTCCGTAGTAACTGTATTGCAGGGTTGTACTGGCGTGACCGGCCACGCCGAAGGGCACAATGGCGCTGGTCTGATTCACCAAGGCGTAAACCAGCGGCGCGGCGACACCATCGAAGAAGACCTGCACGCCGCCGAGGGTGTTGGCGAACTTGCCGCTGGAGATCTTCGCGGGGACAATCGCAGGCGGTCCGAAATTGGCGCCGAAGATCGTAACGATCTCGCCGGGTGCCACGGCACCCGCGTGATAGCTGGCCGCGTTGACGATTCCGGCGGCGGCGAAAGAGGGTGGGGAAGTCATCAGCGCCTGCTGGATGCCGGCGTAGGCGGCCTTTGGCGCGTAATTCACGTCGTAGGGCAAAGCGGCGCCATAGCCAGGAAATGCGCCTGGAATCCAGGAGTACTTATCGGTGAAGCCCCAGGTCTGCACGGCGGTGCAGCCCGGGTATTGCATGCAGACCGAGACGATATCCTGATAGCGCTGACCTTGCGCGGCGAGGTCGCTGGCGGATGCGTTGCCATTGGAATCGACGGGCAGACGCACATCCAATTCGGTGAAGTGCACCTGGAGACCGAGGGCGGTCAGGCGCGCAATGTTGGTCGCCAATCCGGCGGGCGAGACATAGCTGGGATCGGTGGTGATATGGAGTTGCAGGCCTACTCCGTTGATGGGGACGCCGCGCAGCAACATGCCCTGTACGAGGCTGTACATGGCGTCGGACTTGGGGTTATTGTCGGCATCCTCAACGTTGTAGTCGTTGTAGAAGAGCAGCGCGTTGGGATCGGCGGCGTGCGCCCAGATGAAGGCCTGGTCGATGTAACTGGACCCGTCACCGATGCCCGGCTGGTCGTACCAGATGGAGTCCCGCAGGCCGCTGCCGTCGTCGGCTAGAGCTTCATTGACTACGTCCCATGCGAATACGTTGCCTTTGAAGTGCGTGACCACCGTCGTTATGTAAGTCTGGAGCAAGGTGTAGAGTTGCGCGGGCGTGAAGTTGCCGTTGGCCAGCCAGCTTGGGTTATAGGCGTACCAACAGAGATTGTGCCCCCGAAGCTGCATGCCGTTGCTCTGGGCGAAGGCCACCAGGGTGTCGCCGGCGGTGAAATCGAAAACGCCCTGATTGGGCTCGATGGCGGCCCATTTCATTTCGTTTTCGGCTTCGATCATGCTGTACTGCTGCGCCAGGGTGGAGACGTAGACTGGATCGCTGGCGATGTAGCCGGTATCGACGGCGGCTCCCATGAGGACGCCGCGCTGGCTGCCGGACTGGCGGAGGGTCTGGGCGGAGGCGGCGAGGGCGAGGGACAGAATTATGATGACGGTCCGCATTCGCCCGTAATGTATCACCCGGCGTCGAGCTTCGCCTGCAAGCGGCGCATGCCACGCAGCCAGCGGTCGTAATCGTCGGCTTTGCGGCGGAAATACTCACCGACTTCGGAATGCGGCAGGATGAGGAAACGCTCTTCGGCGAGGCCCGCGATTACGGCGTCGGCGACCTGTTCGGGCTCCAGCGCGCCCTCCAGCAGAAAGCGGCCGGGGCCGTGCTCGGCGTGCTCCAGCATGCTGGTGCGGACGCCTTGCGGGCAGAGGCAGGAGACGCGGATGCCGCGATCGCCGTAGGTGACCGCCAGCCATTCGGCCAGCGATACGGCGGCATGTTTGGTGACGGCATAGGGCGCCGAACCGATCTGGGTGAGCAGTCCGGCGGCGGAGGCGGTCTGCAGCAGATAGCCTTCGCCGCGCGCCAGCATGCCGGGCAGGACGGCGCGGGCAGCATAGACGTGGGCCATATAGTTGATCTGCCAGATGCGCTGCCATTGGTCGTCGGGCGTTTCGACACCACCTTCCAGGATGATGCCGGCGTTGGAGCAGAACAGATCGATGACGCCGTACGCGGCGGTGGCGCGCTCGACAAGACGCACGATATCGGGCTCGCGGCTGACATCGGCCGCAACCGCGAGGCCGGTGATTTCGGCGGCGACCTGCTCCGCGGCGGCCGCATCGAGATCAGCGACCACTACGCCGCGCGCGCCCTCGGCAGCGAACCGGCGGCACAGTGCTCGGCCAATACCGTGCGCGCCTCCGGTGACTACGGCGACCCTAGCGGTGAGCTTCATGCCCGGGCTGATCCAGCGGATATTTTTGCAACTCGATTTTGGCCACGGCTTCGCGATGCACCTCGTCCGGGCCGTCGGCCAGGCGCAGCGTGCGGGCGCCGGACCAGGCGCGGGCCAGGAAGAAATCGTCGGAAACGCCCGCCCCGCCGTGAGCCTGTATGGCGCGGTCGATGACGCGCAGCGCCATGTTGGGCGCAACCACTTTAATCATGGCGATCTCGGCGCGCGCGACCTTGTTGCCGACGCTGTCCATCATGAAAGCGGCCTTCAGGGTGAGCAGCCGGGCCTGCTCGATCTCCATGCGGGAGTCTGCGATATCGGCGCGCAGGGTGCCGAACTCAGCCAAACGGCGGCCGAAAGCCAAGCGAGATTGCGCTCGCCGGCACATGGCTTCGATCGCGCGCTCGGCCAATCCGATCAGGCGCATGCAATGGTGGATGCGTCCCGGCCCGAGTCGGCCTTGGGCGATTTCAAAACCGCGCCCTTCGCCGAGCAGGATGTTGGAAGCCGGTACGCGCACATTGACGAAAGTCACTTCGCCATGGCCGTGCGGCGCGTCGTCGTAGCCGAAGACGGGCAGCATGCGCTCGATGGTGACGCCGGGCGCGCCCAGCGGGACCAGGATCATGGACTGCTGTTTGTGGCGCGGGGCTTGGGGATCGGTCTTGCCCATGAAGATGCCGATTTTGCAGCGGGGATCGCCGGCGCCGGAAGACCACCACTTGCGGCCATTGAGGACGTACTCATCGCCATCGCGCACGATGCTGGCCTGGATATTGGTAGCGTCCGACGAAGCCACCTCCGGCTCGGTCATGAAGTAACAGGAGCGGATGCGGCCTTCCAGCAGCGGCACGAGCCATTGCTGTTTCTGCTCGGGCGAGCCGTAACGCGCCAGGACCTCCATGTTGCCGGTGTCGGGCGCGGAGCAGTTGAATACTTCGGGCGCCATCACGGAGCGGCCCATGATTTCGCATAAGGGGGCGTATTCCAGGTTGGTGAGGCCGGCGCCACCATCATGTTCGGGGAGGAACAAGTTCCACAGCCCGGCGGCGTGGGCGTGCGGCTTCAAATCCTCGATGACGGGCACGGGCTGCCAGCGGTCACCCTCGGCGATCTGGCGGTAATAACGGTGCTCGTTGGGGTAGATATGCTCGTCCATGAACGCGGTAAGTTGCCGCTGGAGTTCCTGGACCTTGGGGGAATGCGCGAACTGCATTCCCGGATTGTCTCACACGTCATTTAGAGTGACGATGCGGGGAGCCGCGCCGGATCGTTCGAGCACGGTAATGGCCGCCGGGTCAATCTGAATGCGATCGTAGAAGTCGAGGGGCATGCCGAGATAATGCAGCACGGCGGCGCGGATCACATCGCCGTGGCTGAATACGGCTACGGTTGCGTCGGGACTAGCCGCGGCAATGTTTTCCAATTCGGCGACCATGCGGGCTTGGGTTTCCAACATCATTTCGCCGCTGGGCGCACGGGAGTCGCCGCGGCGCAGGGTGAAATGATGCCAAAGCGGATCGGCATCCAGGTCGGCCATAGTGCGCCCGGTGAACTCGCCAAAATCGATCTCTTTCAGGCCTGCGCGAAACTGGATGGGCTGATGCAGGGTAGCGGCGAGCGGAGCAGCGGTTTCCATGGCGCGCTCCAGGGGGCCGCTACAGATGACGGCGATCGGGAAAGCGGCGAGCCGGGTGGGCAGGGCAGCGGCCTGGGCCTTGCCGCGATCGCTAAGGGAGATGCCGGAACTCCATCCGGCGATGGCGCGGCCGATGTAGTCGTGATGGGCGTGGCGGATCAGCAGGAATCGAGTCATTCAGGTTTGTTCTACCATGGAGGCATACGCACTCCGGAAAATCAGAATGCCTAATGAAGTGGACTACAAGAAGACCTATGACGCCGTAGTGGTCGGTTCGGGCGCGGCCGGCGGCATGGCCGCGCATGCACTCACATCGCAAGGCATGCAAGTATTACTGCTGGAAGCCGGCAAGAAGCTGGACATCAACAAAGAGTTAAAGTCGATGGAATGGCCGTACGAGCACCCCCGGCGGGGCGACATGCCGCCGGACTCGCATGCGCTTTCGGGCCGTGAATACACGATCCGGCAGCCGCCGTATGCGAAGGGGTCGCCGTACAAGCATGTCTATTCGTATGTGGAGGACGGCAACGGATCGGACTACGCCAAAGACATCGTGGTCGATGAAAAGGACCATCCGTACACCGGCACGCCATACGCTTGGGTGCGGGCGCGCTGCCTGGGCGGCAAGACCAATATCTGGGGACGGCTGGCGTTGCGGCTGTCCGACTACGATTTCAAAGCCGCTTCGCGCGACGGCTACGGCGAGGACTGGCCCATCTCCTACGCGGATATCGAGCCGTATTACGACAAGGTGGATCGATACCTGGGCATCTCGGGGCACAAGGAGAATCTGCCTTATCTGCCCGATGGGATTTTTCAGCGCGCGGTGCGGCTGAATGCTGCCGAGGTGACGCTGCGCGAGAGCCTGCAGAAATCGGGCCGGGTGGTGACGCCGTACCGCGCGGGAGTTACCACCGACGGTTTGCTACACAACAAATACCGGAGCCGGTGCTATGGGCGGGGCGCGTGCGACCGGCGTGTGGGAGGCTGCGATATCCACGCCGCGTTCGATTCTCCGACGGGGCTGATCTTTCCGGCCATGGAAACGGGCAAACTGACTCTGCGGACCAACGCCACAGTCTACGAAGTGACGGTCGACAAAGAAACCGGCAAGGCCAGCGGCGTGTCATTTATCGACACGGACACCGGCAAGAGTTATTCCGTGAAAGGGCGCGCGGTACTGCTGGCGGCGTCCACCTTGGAATCGGCCCGGCTCATGCTGTTATCGAAATCCAACCTGTACCCGAACGGGATCGGCAACTCCAGCGGGCACGTCGGGCACAATTTTTGCGAACACATCATGGGACCGGGGGCGTATGCCCTGGCCAAGGATCTGGTTGGTAAGCCACGCACACTGGATGACGGCCGGCCCGGGTCATTCTACCTGGCGCGCTTCCGCAACCTGAGCGAGCGGCATCCAAAGTTCATCCGCGGCTATGGATTCGAGGGCGGCAGCGGGTGCGGCATGTTTCCCGACAATGCCTATAGCACGCCCGGATTCGGCGCGGCATTTAAGAAGACAGTCCGCGATTGCGCGGGCGCATTCATCGGCATGGGCGGGTTCGGCGAGATGTTGGCGCGCTACGAAAACTATGTGGACCTGGATCCGGAGGTGAAGGATCGCTGGGGCGTGCCGGTTCTCCGTTTCCACATCAAGTTCGGCGACAACGAAAAGAAGATGGCGGAGGACATGGCCGATACGGCGGGCGAGATGCTGCACCAAGCCGGTTTCCAGGTGCTCAGCAAGAACAGCGATCTGTTGACGGAGGGATACTCGATCCACGAATTGGGAACCTCGCGCATGGGCACAGACCCGAAGAAATCCGTAGTGAACCAATTTCAGCAATCGCACGACGTGAAGAATCTGCTGGTGGTGGACGGCAGCACGCATGTGAGCGCATCGTGCCAGAATCCCACCTGGACAATCATGTCGCTGTGCTGGCGCTCGTGCGATCATCTGGCGGACGAATTGAAAAAGGGGAACGTGTAATGGGTTGCGAAATCAATCGCCGGGATTTGATCCGGCTTGGGGCGGGCGCGTTGGTAGCAGGAGCGGCGGCATTGGCTAATGGAGATGCGCCGAAGTTCTTCACGCCAGCCGAGTTCGCGTTGCTGGATGAATTGACCGAGATCATCATACCCAGCGACGATCACTCGCCGGGCGCGCGCGCGGCCAAAGTGGCTGCGCACATCGATGCGCGTGTGGCCGAGGCTTTTGAGCCGCGGGAACGCGAAGACTGGCGCCTGGGCTTGAAACTGGTGGACGATCTTTCGCAGAAGACCAACGGTCACACATTTTTGGAATCGAGCCCGGAAGAACGGGTGGCTCTGCTGCGGCGGATAGCAAAAAATGAGATGGACCCGAAGACTCCGGAAGAGACTTTCTTCGGCACCGTCAAACATGCTACCGTTCGGGGCTACTACAGTTCGAAGATCGGTATTCACCAGGAGATGGAGTACAAGGGCAATGTGATGCTGCCCGATTTTGTGGGTTACGAGGCGAAGTGAGTCAAGGGGGCATGCCGGGCGGCCGGCCCCGCATCTGTTGCCGCGCATGCACACCTGTGACAAGCTGACCTCGTTGTACGGGCGTTGCGCATTGGCTAGAATGAATTTTTGTTCAATCTGCGATCTGGTATTCGGCCTGAGTGAAACTGTTTCCGGAAAGCCCACGTCTCCGTAACAGCGCAGAGTTAGAAAGGTATGCATTCATGAAGTGTTACAGGCGCGCGTGCCTGTCTATCGCTGTGTTGTGCCTCTGCGCCGGTGTCCGCGTGACACGCGCGCAGAATCCGCCAGCCCAACAGCCATCATCGCAGCAGCCTTCGCCTCAGCAGCCGGCTCCCAAGCAGCCCGACAAGCCGCAGAACCCGTTTGAGACGGTGCCCGAGGCACCCAAGCCAGAAGAGATCAAGCCGGCCCCGCAAACGCCGCTGGAGCAGCCCAAGGCGGCAGAGACGCCGAAGGTGCAGGCTGCCGGCAAGGCGATCGAAGCCATCGATTTCCGCGGGCAGCGGCGCGTGCCGCAAGAGACGCTGCGGGCGTTGATCAGCACCAAGAAGGGCGACATCTACAACGAAGACGATCTGCACCGGGACTTCATGTCGCTGTGGAACAGCGGACGCTTCGACGATATAACCTTGCAGACCGAGGCGGGACCCAATGGCGGCGTCGTCCTCACGTGGGTGATCACCGAGCGGCGGGTGGTGCGCTCCATCAAATATGAGGGCGTCAAGTCGCTCACGGTATCGGAGATTCTCGACCGTTTCAAGGAGCGCAAAGTCGGATTGTCCGTGGAGTCGCAATACGACCCGAACAAAGTGCAACACGCCGCCGTGGTCATCAAAGAGTATCTGGCGGAGCGCGGGCGGCAGTTCGCGACGGTGGAGCCGGAGGTGCGGCAGATCCCGCCTTCCTCGCTCGAAGTGGTTTTCAACGTCAACGAGGGCCCCAAAGTCAACGTCGGCAAGATTACCATCGAGGGCAATCAGGCGCTGTCGCAGCGCGACGTGGTTCGCGCGATGAAGAACCTGCACGCTTACGGCATTCCGCACTCCATCCTTTTCGAGAACATATTCGCGCGGACTTACGACTCGAGCAAACTCGAGGAAGATAAAGAGCATATCCGGGACGAGTATCAGCAGCGGGGCTACTTTACCGCCAAAGTCCTGGATCAGACCACGCAACTGGTCGACACCGGTGGTTCCGGATTCCGCATTCCGCTCATTCTGATGCACAATCCGGGCAAGGCGGTAAACATTCAGATCCCGGTGGAGGAAGGGCGGCAGTATCACTTAAATAAAATCAATTTTCAGGGCGTGAAACTGTTCCGCACGCCGGAGACGTTGATGCGTCCTCTGTTTGGCATGACCGAGGGAGACGTATTCTCCACTGGCAAGCTGCGCAAGGGGCTGGAGAACATGCGCAAGCTGTACGGCGAATTCGGCTACATCGACTTCGTTCCCGAGCCCACTTTCGATGTCATCCCCAACACGGACAAGATCGACCTGACGTTGACGGCCGATGAGGGCAAGCAGTTCTTCGTGCGGCGCATCGATTTCTCGGGCAACGTGACCACCCGCGACAAAGTGATCCGCCGCGAGATCCTGCTGGATGAGGGCGACATTTTCAACAACCGGCTGTGGGAACTGAGCATCCTGCGTCTGAATCAGCTCGGCTATTTCAACCAGTTGAAAGCCGAGGAAGCCGCCGATATCAAGCGGAACACGCAGACCAACACCGTGGATATCACCCTGAAGGTGCAAGAGCGCGGCAAGAACACCATCGGCCTGAACGGCGGCGTCTCGGAGATCGCCGGCAGTTTCGTGGGACTGAACTATGCCACCAACAACTTTCTCGGGCTGGGCGAGACGCTCTCGCTTAACTCGCAGTTAGGAACGGCCCTGCGCAGCGTATCGGCCGGCTTTACCGAGCCGTACTTTCTGGATCGGCCGCTGCAGCTGGGCTTCGAAGCGCACCTGACGCGCTACGATTTCAACCAGGGCCGGCAGGAATCCATTCTCTCCGGCGAGAATCTCATACCGTTGTTCAATGCCCTGGGCAGCCAGAACCTGCTGAACTACATCCAGAGCGGGCACGGATTTTCGGTGTCCGCCAGCTATCCGCTGCGGCGCAGCTTCTCCCGCCTCGGAATCACTTACGGCTTTGACATCTCGGATATCAAGGTAGAGACGACCGCCGCGCAGTCGTATTTCAACTACATCGACTTCAGCGGCGTGGCCGGACCGAACGCCCTGACGGGCATCCGCACGAGCCGTGTCGTTCCTTCGTATTCTTACAACACGGTGAATCACCCCATTACGCCCACTGGCGGCAGAAGCTTGTTCATCTCCTGTGCGTTCGCGGGGAGCGTGCTGGGCGGCAACGTCAACACCATTACGCCGGTGATCGAGGGCAAATATTTCAAGCCGGCGCCATGGAACCATAAACATATTCTGGCGTTCCATGCTCTGGGCAGCATGATCACGGGTTACGGCGGAAAGGAGATTCCGCCATTTTCGCGCACCTATATGGGCGGCGAGCAGGACATCCGGGGCTTCCAGATCTGGGGTATCAGCCCGATCGCTTTCATACCCAGCGAAGCCACCATCAATGTGCTGAATAACGACGGCTCGCAGCGGACCGAGCTCATCAAGAACAGCAGCGGCGTTCTGGTGCCGACCAACGTCACCATGAACATTCCGATTTACCAGCTCGCCTTTCCGGGCGGCGATGCGCATGCGGTGACGAACTTCGAGTACCGGATTCCGATCTTCGGCCCGGTGATTCTGGCGCCTTTCGTGGATGCGGGCATTAACCGGATTCTGAAGCCGGGTGAACTGACCATGGATCCCAGCCGCATCAGCTACCTGAACGACACTTATCCGACGGCTGGATTCGTGGGCAAGGCCCTGATCTATCCCGGCACGCAGGCGCCGCGCATGTCGACCGGCTTGGAGTTACAGGTGCTGCTGCCGGTCGTACAGGCGCCATTCCGGGTTTACTGGGCTTACAACCCGCTGGTGGTGCGGGAGTATTTGCAACCGCCTATCGTGGCGGACCGCTCGGTATTTCCCAATCAGGCGACGTTCCTCAACGCGGTGGCGTCATTCGGCAATGCGTACCCGTTTTACGAGCAGCGCTCGATGTTCCGGTTCACGATCGGCCGCACCTTCTGAGGCGGCGCGGCGGGGTAGCAATATGTTAGTATCGAAACAAATCCAAGGAGTTCCAGCTTGATTAAGAATTGTATTTTCGTTCCCGCAATAGCGCTGGGCGCGGCCCTGCTCGCCCACGCCCAAACGGGCGGGGCTGCCCCGGCAAGTGCGCAGCCCCAAACCAAAGTGGGGATCATCCACATTCAGAACGCTATCATCAGCACCAAGGACGGCCAGAAAGCGGCAGCGGAACTGAACACCAGGTTCCAACCAAAAAAAGCCGAGGTGGAAAAGAAGCAGAGCTCCATTGCGCAGTTGCAGGATCAGCTCCGCAAGGGCAGCAATACCATGAGCGAGGAAGCTAAAGATAAGCTCATGCGGGAAATCGACCAGAACACCAAAGCGTTAAACCGCGAGGTGGAGGACGATCAGGCCGAGCTCGATCAGGAGCAGGGCAAGGTCTATCAAGAATTAGGGCAGCGCATCATGACGGTGATCGATAAGTTCGCCAAGGACAATGGCTACGCGCTGATTTTAGATGTGAGCTCCCAGCAAACGCCAGTTTTGTACGCCACCAACAGTATCGACATTACTCAGGACATCATTGCTCTGTACGACAAGAACGCTCCCGCGGCCAGCGCCGCGGCGCCGGCCGCGAAGACAGCGGCGCCGCCGACGGTCGCTAAACCGGCCACACCGAAACCGTAGAGGCGGTGGGGCGGAGTGCAAAAGTCCGCAGTGAGCCGCTGCGGACTTTTGACGTTTTGATCTGGTATTGAATCGATTTACAGGTCTGGCAAACGGGGGATTTGGTGCGCTTGCGAGTGCCGGCTCAAGAGGGGATGCGAACTGGCGGCGTCCGCATCCCTGACGAGCCCAAGCTGCTACTCTAACCCGCCGGGACGGAAGGTGCGCCGGACCGCGGGAAATGCGGCCACCGGCGGCGGAGGGGCTGGCCGGTCCACCGGCCTCTCCAGCACCAGCGACCGCAAATTGGGAATCGGGGCGTTATTCTGCCGGCTGGGTTTCTCGGAAACCTGGGCTTGGCCGGCCGTCAGGTTCTTCAAACCGAAGAGCGCCAGCTCGAAACGGTCTTTCACCCCTACTTTCTGGAACAGACGCGAGAGGTAGACCTTTACGGTGCCCTCCGAAATCTGCAAAGTCGAGGCGATTTCCTTATTCTTGAGCCCGTGGGAAAGCAGAGTGATTAGCTGTCCCTCGCGCTGGCTGAGCACCACGCGCTTGGCGGCCAGGAAGCTGTCCGTTAGCGCCTTTTCGAACCAGAGTTCGCCTTCATAGACCTTCTGCAAGCACTTGACTTGCAAGTCGGCCGGCAACGTCTTGCGCAGGATGCCGCGCACACCCAAGCCCATGGCCTGGAAGGCCAACTCGGTGGAGATGGCGTTCACCCACAGAACCAGCTTGGATTCCTGCACCACGCGCTTGATATCGCTCAGGACGCCGAACGTAACCTCGGGGGTCAAATCCAGCAGCAGGATATCCGGGGGCGCGACTTGCAGGCGCTCCACCAACTCCGGAATACCGGAGTAAGAGCTCTCTAATTGAAACCGTCCCGTGGCGATCAGGACAGCCTCCAAACCTTTGGCCAGGATGGGTTGGTCGCTGTATAAATAAACGCGGGTCATTTCAGCCTCTCCGGCCTTGCGGCCATATCACATGGGACTCCCACCGGTTCGGCTCCGGTGTCGCGCCGTTCACTTCCGCGAACGGTCTGAATATGAATTGTTACGTTTGTATTAGCCAGTTGTCAATTGAAATCGTAAAAAAAACTAGAGATTCTTCCGGACCGGGTGGACTGCGCGGCGAATCGCTCTGAAACGGCCTTGAAGAGGCCTGGGCAGCGTGTTGAGCCGCGTCTACCCGCCCAGCGGCGCATTAGAAATAGGACCAAATATTGGATCTGTACCCTATCGTTCGTTAGCGTTGCCCCGCTGCCGTCCTAACGCCGGCGGATTCTGCTTTCTTAGGGTAACCATACGCAATTAACTTCGGCAAGCAGATAGTTATCTCCTATTTACGGTATTGCGCCGCACCTCTCCGGACAGGTAGATTCTCATCGTGTACCCGGAAAGTATTTCGAGGATGAACCGCCGCAGCAGCACACGGATTGCGGTGCGGCTGGCATGCCACGTAGTCTGGCCGCAGGGCGGAGAGAGCCACGTGATGTACACCGAGAACATGAGCCGGGACGGCATGCTCCTGCGGTGGGAGGCATCCGGGGTCCGGGTGCCAGGTGTGGGCGACATGTTGATCGTCGAGGTGGAGCTACCCGAACAGGAAGGCTTCGAGCGGCGATGCATTCGCTGCCAGACCACGGTGGCGCGCGTCCAGACCGAAACGGCCGCGTCGTTCACCTGGGTTGGCCTGCAGGTGCATGCAATGGATTTCAGAGTGGCGCAGACCGTGGCCACACAGCATACAGCAGCCGTTTACAACGGACGGGGTACGCGCGTTTTCTAAGAATCGCCAATGACCAACACGAAGACCAATCCGGTAGTTCGGTTGTTGCCCTCCATGACGGACTTTGCGTTCCTGATGCCCCTTTTATTTATATTCGCGGGCATGCACGGCGCCAAGACCTTGCTGGGCGACGGCGATACGGGATGGCACATTCGCACTGGCGAATGGATCATGAGCCACCACCGGGTGCCGGATACGGATCTATACTCCTTTACCCGGCCGGGACAGCCGTGGTTCGCGTGGGAGTGGCTGTGGGACGTTATTTTCGCGTGGTTGCACCAGCACTGGGGATTGGCAGCGGTGGTGATCGGCGGCGCATTAATCATTGGACTGACTTCCGCATTGTTGTTCCGCCTGGCGTATCACAAGTCGGGCAATCCGCTGGCGGCCATGGCGGTGACGTTCCTGGCGATAGCCGGTTCGTCGATTCACTTTCTGGCCCGGCCGCACCTGTTCACCCTGCTGTTCATCGTCGTGTTTTATTCCATGCTGGAGCGGGTACGCGAAAGTGGCGCTACGCGGCTGCTCTGGTGGCTTCCGGTATTGACGGTGTTGTGGACGAATCTGCATGGCGGCTGGTTTGTGGGCATCGTGTTGATTGGAGTGTACGGCGCTGGGGAACTGGCGGAAGGCTTGTTTGCGGCGCGACCCGGCGCATTCCGGATGGGATTCCGCCGGATGCTGCCGTACCTGGCTTGTGCGATGGGCTGTCTGGCAGCCAGTCTAGCCGGACCCTATACCTACCATCTACACGTTCACATCTGGCAATACCTGACCGATTCTTTCCAGCGAGAGCATATCCAGGAGATGTTGCCGATTAATTTCCTGAATCCGGCGGCGCGTTATTTCGAAGTCATGTGGTTGGCCGGCTCCGCGGCTTGTATCTGGCACCTTCGCCGCAAGCGCTATACGGAATGTTTGCTGGTGCTGTTGTTCGCGCACCTGGCCCTGGTCGCTTGCCGCAACATTCCGATCTTCGGAATAGCGGCGGCCCCGGTAGTGGCGCTGGCCGTAACGGAATGGCTGCAGAAGCTGGAAGAAGGGCCGGTGGCGAAGTGGCTGGAAAGTATGGCGCGGGCTCTGCGCGCCGCCGCGGAATCGCTGAGCAGCATGGAAGGGATCGGGCGCACGCACCTGGTGAGCGCCCTGGCGCTGGTGCTGCTGACGGCAATTCTATATGCCCCGGCGCCTCCGCCGAACTTCCGGGCGCGCTTCGACGGCGAGACTTTCCCGGTGAAAGCCTTCGCCAGCTTGAATGCCGTGGCCGCGGACGGGCGGATGTTTACCTTGGATCAGTGGGGCGACTACCTGATCTACCAGAATCCGAACCGCCGGGTCTTCATCGACGGGCGCAGCGATTTCTACGGATCGCCCTTTGTGCAGAAGTACCTGGACATTATCAACGTAAGTTACAAGTGGCAGCGATATCTCGATGAATACAGCGTCGACACGGTGATGCTGCCGATCGATGTGCCCCTGACGGGCGCACTCAAGGAATCGAGCCGATGGCGGGTCGTTTATGACGACGGTAAAGCCATCATTTTCCGGACGGGCAACCGGCTGGAAGGCTCCCAAGTTTCCGCTGTTAACAACGGCGGGAAAGATCGTGATCGGAAGATCACGAGCAACCAACCCAGTGATCGTACGATCACCAAAACAAAAACTTAGGAGA
>JBEKYC010000088.1:0-25015 GCA_049511415.1 Bryobacteraceae bacterium
CTGCGCTATAGGCTGGGCTGCGCGCGCGCACACTCGGCGACGGAAATCGCGCGCGCGTTTCGAGTTTCACGGGAAGTCATCACGGGCATCTTGGGTGCGACGCAAGCACGGCTTGCCCGGGATGGGTTGACGCCGGGCCAACTCCGCGCCGCAGCTCGCGGCAGCCACGAATCGGGCGCGGATCGGATTCCGGGCACGTTCCCAAGGGCCCGGTCTTGCCGGGGACATTTGTCGTAACCGGATAAAAAGCAAAACGACGATCACGGGATTTTAGCCGCACGACACCGCGCGGACACCAGTTATTATGGACCGTACCGGCAACGTATGCGTTAACTCCTACGACAGCCTTGTTTCCGCCATTAAGCAAGCCACCCCAACCTCGCTGAACCTCTCTCTATGAAAGCTAATATTGTCCAGTACAAGGCATCCGGCTGTAATTGTCTCTATTGGAAACGATAGAGTGTCCGCCCGTCTTTGTGCTTCTCTGGCGGCGTCTTTGGCCGCTTGCTTAGCAGCCTTCTTTTGTTTCTTTAGTTCGGCCTTCGTCGGTTGTTGTTCAGTTTGAGATGACAGGCCAACGGCGAAAAGCAAGCCAATCAACAAGGCGATGGCGGCTTTTGATTTTGCGACACAAAACCTGTTCATGCGGTTCTAATTATCGGACTTATGCATCTGAAACGCAATGCCCTTCGATTCTGGTGCGCTCTGGTGGCTGGTGGTTGCGTGCGGTTGGCAACCCGGCGATCTGTCAAAATAACGACAAGCGGCTGGCGTCGTCTGGTGCTGTCGGGTCCGTCCGGTTGCCGGGTGCTCTGGCGGCGTGGCTGTCCGGGCGGGTTCCTGGTAGAATCTTGAGAACATGGGCAAGAGCCGCAAGGTTTTTCGAGACTGCAAGGTTCACGTTTGCTCCACGATGTGCGAGACGTGCATTTTTCGACCCGGCAACCTGATGCACCTTGAAGACGGGCGGGTCGAAAACATGGTACGGGAAGCGACTAAAAAATGAATGGTGCATCCCGTGTCATTCAACGACGTATGGACAGGCCGAAGGTGAAGCCGTTTGCCGTGGATTTTTGGAACGGCACGCAACGCAACCGCTTCAGATCGCCGCAAGGTTGGGCTTCATCGTTTGGCAGGAACCTTGATTGTCGCTATCGTCCCGCATTGTTCACGGTAACGGAGGCGCTTGCTGAAGACCCAAGCCATCGCTCTTCTCACTTTCCGGTCGAATTGAAAGAAGTTGTCGAAGCGGCTCCCATTACAGCGAGCAGGTCGTCGAGAAGACACATTCCATGATGAAGGCGAGTATGAGCAGAAGGCCGAAGATGATGATGAGCAGCAGACGGCCTCTCGAATTTCGTAGCAAGAACGTACGTTTCCGGCCCACACATCTATTGTTGCCGATGTCGGACAGAATGGGGTTTCGCTCCGGGGCGTCTAGGCCGATTTGCTGGCGTCTGGTGTCCTGGTGCCGTTCCTGGTCGGTAGACAAAATTAGACAAACGGGCGGGTCTGGCGTCCTGGTGTCCGGTCTGGTCGTTTTTTTCGCCGTGGTGCCAAAATTCGCCAATACGACGGACCCGGCAAAACCTGTCAAGCGTTTCGGTAAAGTTTTTACCGGCTTCAGAAAAATAGTCCGCAACGCATTGATTGTACAGGGGTTCCAAAGGTGGGGTTCTGTTCAAGCTGGATACTACCGGCATTGAGACTGTGCTCCACGCTTTTTACTGGCGGAACGGATGGGGACCAGCCCATGGCGGACGTGACCCGCGATTCAGCCGGCAATCTCTACGGAACCACGGACTTGGGTGGCACGGCGGGCGCAGGCGTCGTGTACAAGCTGGATGCGACCGGCGTTGAGACCATACTGTACACTTTCACGGGCGGGTCGGACGGCGGGAACCCGGTCGCCGGCGTAATTCGGGACTCGGCCGGCAATCTCTACGGAACCACTGGCTCTGGGGGCAAAGTGGGAGCAGGCGTCGTGTACAAACTGGACACCGCTGGCCGTGAGACCTCGTACAGCTTCCCGGAAGGGGCTGACGGGCAGATCGCCTCAGGAGGAGTGATCCGCGACTCGACCGGCAACTTCTACGGAACCGCTTCCCTTGGTGGCACGGCCAACTCGGGTGTAGTCTACAAACTCGACGCGGCCGGCCATGAGACCGTGCTATACACGTTCACCGGCGGGACGGATGGTGGCTACCCTAATGCAGGAGTAATCCGGGACTCGGCTGGAAACCTATACGGCACTACCATCCAAGGCGGCAGTGGCGCCGGTGTCGTTTACATGCTAGATACCAGCGGGCATGAGACGGTGGTGTATAGCTTCACTGGCGGGGCGGATGGTGGGAGGCCGTTCGCCGGCGTGATCCGCGACTCTGCCGGTAACCTTTACGGAACTACTTATCAGGGTGGCACGGCGAACGCGGGCGTCGTATACGAGTTGGATGTCACCGGTCATGAAACGGTGCTGTATACCTTCACGGGCGGGGCGGACGGTGGGAACCCGTTCGCCGGCGTGATCCGTGACTCTGCCGGCAACCTTTACGGAACTACCTATCAGGGCGGTCCGGCGAACGCCGGTGTAGTGTATAAACTGGATAGTACCGGGCATGAGACGGTGGTGCATAGCTTCACTGTGGCCGACGGCAGCACCCCCTATGCCGGAGTCATCCGCGACTCTGCGGGCAACCTCTACGGAACTACGTCTTGGGGTGGCACAGCTGATGTCGCTCGGGGTGGTACCGCGCCTCCTTCCGCGCGCCCTCTGCACTACCCCGTCCCCCCTGCCGGCAACTGCGAAACCGCCGCGGCATGCGTGTGGGACAAGTGGCGTTCGGGGCGCCGTTTTCTAACGCGAAAACAGCAATTGCCCGGTACCCCGTAACAGTGCCGTTTTGTGCCCTTGACGGTCGGGGAGCTTCAACCGCCAGGCCTTTCGGGGTCGCAGTCGACATCATCCGGCAGCTCGTTCGTATCGCTGGCAGCGTTGTAGGGAAAATGCTTCGCCAGATCCTCGCCTACTGCTGCGATTCCGGCTACAAGGCCTCCCGTTAAATCACCTTGCTTAAACTTCGCCGAAACTATGCGGACAATGTGATGCCAAAACTCCTGGCCAACCTTCTCGTGGATGCCGCTGTCGCCTAACACGACGAATTTACGGCGCGCGGGCACGACGAAGAATAACACGGCATTGCGATCCTTCGTCACGCTCATGCCCAGCCGTGCGAATGCCTTCTCGGCGGCTTTTCGGACGTCGCCCCAAAACAGCGGCGACACGGAAACGCGGATCTCGCCGGATGTTCGCCTCTCGGCTTGCTGAATGGCTTGCTTGATCCGATCCTTGTCGATGGTTACCATGATCCGCTCGCTCCTCCGCCGCCGGACCGTCCGCCGCCGCCACCAAATCCGCCACCACCTCCGCCTCCGCCGCCGCCCCCACGGCCACCGGACGCGATACTGGCTAGCAAATAAAAGGCTAGTGCCGGATGCGTAATCAGCAAGGCCAGGAAAAGTATCGCGGCGATGCCATAGACAATCCATTGAAACAGGCTGATTGGCTTGGATGTCTCCGGCGCCGGCGGGGGTGGAGGCGCACCCGGCTGCCCGGTGATCGTTCCGGTCAACGAATCGATAGCCGCCGTTACCGCGTCATCGGGATGGCCGGCCTGAACCCGCGGTGCCATCACTTCGTCGATCACACGGGACGCGATCGCATCGGGCACCACGGCTTCGAGTCCGTAACCGACCTCGATCCTCATCTTATGATCTTTGGTCATAATGAAAAGGGCCAGTCCGTCGTCGAGCCCCTTCCGGCCCACCTTCCACTTTGCGAAGGCCCGGACGGCCCAATCCTCGATCGGCGCATCGCCCGTCGTAGGGGCGATGTAGACAATCAACTGGTGGCCTGTGGCCTGCTCATAGGCTGCCAGGCGGACGTCCAGCGATCGCACCGTTTCCGGCGACAGAAAGTTTGCGGTGTCCGTGACCCATTGCGTGGGCGACGGAGGGATAGGCGTTTCTGACGCGTGCAGGAGAGCGATCGAAACCAGGCAGATCGGGACAAGCAGAATACGGCGCACAAGCAACCTAGAACTTCACTTCGGGCGCCTTTTCGCTTCCGGATTGTGCCTGGAAGTAAGGTTTGGTTGCGAATTTATCGCCGAAGAAGCCGGCGATCATTACTGTTGGAAAGCTGCTCCTGCGGGTATTGAAGGCCTGTGCTGCCTCATTGAACCTCTGTCGCTCAACGGTAATGCGATTCTCGGTGCCCTCGAGTTGCGCTTGAAGGTCGCGGAAGTTGGCGGTCGCTTTGAGCTGTGGATAGTTTTCGGTGACGACCAGCAAGTGAGACAGCG
The DNA here is from genome assembly GCA_049511415.1 of Bryobacteraceae bacterium. Lineage (GTDB taxonomy): Bacteria > Acidobacteriota > Terriglobia > Bryobacterales > Bryobacteraceae > Bog-159. Next base: position 4,362 of record JBEKYC010000088.1, read on the forward strand.
CCGAAGACAACCCCTGCTGCGCCTGCTGATACCGTTGGAAGGCTACCGGATCCTTGGTGATGTCTGTCATCGCGGCGGGTGTGACTTGGCCAACCTTAGCGCGCGCCTCCGTAACCGCTGTCATGGTGCTCTGCTCAAAGTTTGCAGCGCCTTTGACGGTCGCCACCAGGTTGGGCACTAGATCCGCCCGCCGCTGATATGCATTTTGGACCTGGGCCCACTGCGCTTGCGTGGCCTGATCGAGTTGGACCAGTGAGTTGTACGTTCCGCTGATTGAAACGCCCACGATCAGCACGAAGACGAGTATCGCGCCGCCACAACCAATGGCTATCTTTTTCCCCATCTATACTCCATTCTTCGCTCCAATTATACTTTAGTCCGTCACCGTGCCTAGGTCGTTGGCCCCGCCGTTACCCGCTGGGATGAGCATACCCAAGTATAAAGCGATCACCGTTATATGTAAATACTTATCTGAGACAGGACACTAGGCGGCGCACCTGTAAAACAGAGACAGAACACGAGAGAAAATACCAGCAATAACAGGGCCGTAACAGCGCGATGGCGCCAGTAAGAATCGTTCGCCGGTCATTTACCCTCGAAAGCCAGACGACAGGGAGGAGCGGAGTAGTTGTGGGATATCCCGCCAACAAAAGCTCCGATCTGTAACAAACACGGTGTTTTCCAAACGGCCAAGTTTTGCGGCCGGAGTGTGGCAAGCTCAGTGATTGGCGGCGTCGTCGATCCAGGTAGCCCGAGAATCGTAGGGGTTAAGCGGACCGCCCGCATTTGTAGAGTAGCTAGCACCTCGGATGGGGCGGTCGATCGGGATGCCTCATCGAGTTACGGCGCGAAGCGCCGGCCGCCGAAGCGCAGGGCGAAGCCCTCCGGCGTCCTGGTTTTCTCAGAGATATGAGCCTGCTAACAGACTCAGCCATGTTGGGAACCCGATGCGCCATGTAGCGCTGCTTCCGAGGAGGCTTCTTGTCGCTCTCCAGAATCCGAGAGCGCCATCGGTGCCCTGGACTACCCGCCTCCCAATCCTATGCCGTCCACGCCATCAAAATTGTGCTGGGTCATGAAGGTCTGTGCCGGCAGGGCACTCGCCGCCGCATAGAACCCGAAAACTACAACCCCCCAGAGGCTTCGCCTGCGCTGATGCCGGTATTCTCGGACGAACGAACCGTCCTGCTGCCGGCAAAACCGGCGTCTATGTGGCCTCTCCGGATGATCCCGCCGTCGGCAGGCGGCTCCTGCCAGACGATTCCATCGCTGTTTTCGCACCAGCCGATTTGGGCGGAAGCGGGTATCTTCTGTTCCTGCGGGACGACGCGCTGATGGCCACGCTTTTGACTCGAAGACGCTCGAAGTCAGGGGAGAAGTGCTCAAATCTCGGACGGTGGAACTGCGATATCTCGGCGGACGCAGCGTAGAGGACCTCGCCTGGTAAGAAGAAGCTTACCAATCCGATCCAGCATCTCCAGGACGCATCCGGCAGCCGTCAGCAGTTCGGGCATAGGCTCGTCTAACTCCGTTAAGTCCAACCAGCGCCTCCGGCGAAGGCGACACACTCCGATCCCCCAGGTTCTCCAGGTAGCGCGCATTGGTCTCGGCCGCCAGGTCCAACAAGTCTCTCATCATTTCGATGGTAGCCTATGACGCCGTGGTGTTACGACACCCGTTCGCGTGCTCACCGAGGCGTGGCAGTGAGGGGCCAACGGACCGATAGCCGGCGTCACGAGGACCAAGCCCATCTGACTGACCGCGCCCGCACAGGCTCGTGCGTGCGGCGATCAGGGCGCGGCGGGCGGTTCGGGGTTTGCCGGAGTGCGCCAGGCGGCGCGTGCTGGGATGCGAGCGGCGGAGTTTCGGCGGCGAGATCCGGCGGCGGCTGGGCGACGTGCGGGCCGGCTCGGCTTTGCTGCGGACCTCTATTTCAACAAGTTCCTCAATGTGTCAGATCGTAAATGAAATAGTTCATCGCGATGCGGTAAGCCAGAGACGCCCACTTCTCCGCATATCTCGCATCATCCGACCACTCCCAGGCATCGCCCAAATCCATGTTGTGGCAGATGGCCACCATGATCCGGCCCTGGTCGTCGCGAATGCAACGCCAATGCGGTACTTTCCCGGTGGGGCCTTTTTCGTAGGTGATGCCTGTCTCAAAGATTTGCGCGCCGGGAACCTGAAAGCGGTCCTGCAAGTCATAGATCGTGTGAAAAATCGGATCGTCGTCGGGGATGTCCTCGATGGGGCGGTCGGGAAAGACCCGCCTAACGCTCCGGACGAAAGTTTCCCACTCGTTCAGTGGCTCCCGGGTCGCGTAATCGGGCCACAACTCTGATCCGTGGAAATCATCGACCATCAGGAATCCGCCGCGGAGCAGATATTCCCTCAATTGGTTGGCTTGCTCCTGGGGAAGCTGCCAATGGCCGACCTCCACCGCGTACATGAGCGGCCAGTTGTAAACGTCGTTGCTGCCGTCCAGCTCCACAATCTGCTCTACCGAACGGGTATCGATGCGCGTCAGTCGGCGGACACCTGCCAGCAGGTGCCGGTCGGATCGCGGGTAATCCATGGTCCACTGACCGGGCCACGGGCGGTTGGGTCTCAGGCGAAGGCGCGAATGGTCCGGATAACCAAAGATATCGGGATACCGCAGACGCGCCCGGACCCAGTCGTGCTGATCCTGCCAATCGGAGGGAAGCGGGAAGTCCTCGTACTCGATTGCCGGGTATTCCTTAAAGGGTCTCGGCGCTTGCAGCACAGCCAGGAAACCCATGAATCCGAAAGATCCCACCGCCAGCGCGGTACGGAAGCACATTAACGTACACTTTTCACCCGTCAGAATAGCACCCTAGCGTGAGTCCCTGGGTGAGTCCCCCTGCTCCCCAGTTCTTTTCAGCATGCGGGAGGCAAAACGCGGGGACTCGCCGGGAATGAATGCCCTGGTGTCGGGCAGCGCTTCGCCGCCCATCGCGTCGCCCATCCGCCCGCCCTCGGTCTCGGCGACGGTCGAAGGGCTGCGGGCTGCGTCGGTCGATGGGCCGCGTCGAGCGCGGGGTCGGCCGGAGGCACATCGCGGAAGGGTCGCGGCCGCCGGAGCTGGCGGCGCTTACAAGCTATGGCAGCACCCTAAGGGACACCTTGCTCGAAAGAGTGCCGCGGGTGTCACCACCAGGATCGCGCCGATGGCCGTGCCGGTTGGAACGGTGGTGCTGATAGCGGTACCCACGGAGTTGAGGGTGAACACAGGTTGCGGCATCGACCAGTACTTGATGGGCTCGGCCAAGCTGCAATAGTCCATCCCGCGTGTTGTTCGATGTCGTGTCACAGATCCCAGAAAAACGGCTTGGTCCGGCCCGTTATCACAAAGGACTGCTCGCCTGCTGCATGCACGAGGAAGCTCACGACGAGACCCATTTCATCGGTCCAAAATCGAGATATTCTCAAATCCCTAGTAGATTAGCCCGCAACTTCACATACCCGTTCTGCTGCGCCCAGAAGTTAAGCGGGATCGTGGCGAGCTCATCCACGGTGGGCATCGCATGCCCATCCTTGGTAAGGTCGACGGTCTTGATGTAATACCGGCAAGTGTCGCAAGCTTCGACGCGGACATGCGCGAACTGATCGGCCGTGTAGACGGCGAGCTTCTCCACGTTTTGTTCGCCGCACGCCGGACACCACATGCGCCCGATATTCCATTCCATCGCGCAGAGGGAACATACCAGCGACCGCTTGCCGCCGTCCCCTTCAGGCCGCAGGACTCCGGCGAGCGGTTGCGCGGAACAAAAAGGACAGGTGCCCGAGGCTTCGCCGGCCGGAATCGGCGCGCTGTGGTCGGCAAGATACTCCGCGTACGGCTGCAAGAAAACATATGCCAGCAGTTCCGCCGCACGGCCGGGCTCCGGCTGGAACTGCGGCGCAACCCGCCAGAACGAGTTGAGAGCATCCAGCCAGTGTGCCGGCTCGCCTTTCTTCAGATCGCGGGCGCATTGCGCGACCGGCTCAGGCGCAAATGCGGCGATATGTTCCAGGAAATCGGGGAACCGCGGCACAAGCAAACTCAGATCGGAGCCCACACCCGCCATCCCGGCGTAGAGATTCTTCTGCAGGCGCGTCACATGACCGTAAAACCGCATGACGTCGGCGGCAAAGGGATGCTCAGCCGCCAATTCATCCGCGCGCCGGATGCGTTGGTCCCACTTGGACCGCATCATTTCGGGCTGGAACTGTCTCCCGTGACACGCTGGTACCACAGCCGGTGATGAGTCTTCGCCCATTCGGGCGAGACTTCACCGCGGATGATGGAAGTAAATCCGCCGCGCACCATGGCAGTCCCCATATAAACGTGGATAATGAACGCGCCGATGGTGATCAGCGCGGCCCCCACGTGTACGGCCACTGAAAGGTACCGCAGCCACCGCAGGCTCCACGGAATGGACTCCACGAACCACAGCCCGATTCCCGAAGCGAGCAGAAGGATCACGCCAAAGAACATCACCCAGAAGAAAAGTTTCTGGCCGTAGTTGAAGCGGCCGATGGGCGGCAGATTTTCGTCTTCGTTGCGGATGTAATATTGGACGGCTTGCGACCACTTGCGGTCCGCATCGGTGAACCGCATATCGCCCAGCCAGATCCTGAACATCCAGAAAACGGATGCCGCGAAGACCAGGCCGAACCACGGATGCCAGAAGCGCGAGGTCGCTCCGCCGCCCAACACTACCGCTATCCAAAACAGGTACGGCGACCAGAACGCGAGGCCGGTCGTCAGGCAATATAGGTAAGTGAGCCCGGCGATCCAGTGGTTCACGCGTTCATTGAGCGTGTAGCGCAGAATCGCACGCCGGCGTTGCGCCACAGGCGCTGGCGGAATGGCGGTGGTACTCATGGCTGTCCCGTTCCGTTTTTTCCCGTTCCCACCTGCTTGGGGCCAAACCGCAGATAGTGCAGCGTCACTCCGATCACGCCGCCGATCATGGCCAGATTGCCGATCCACTTCAGTGGACCCTTCCAGAATTTCACCACCCACGGAATACGCGGATTACTCGGCAGCCCACCGTAGGCTTCCGGATTGGTCACGTCGTGCAGCACATAAATGACGCCGGTGCCACCCACGCCTGCCGGATCATAAACGCCGGCGTGCTCGAAGTTGCTGTGCTCGCGAAGTTGACGCGCGCGCGTTTCGGCCAGCTCCTTCATGTCCTCTTTGGTGCCGAAGTGCAGGCAGCCGGTGGGGCAGGATTTGATGCAAGCCGGCTCCAGCCCCTCGCTCACACGATCGCTGCAAAGCGTGCACTTGAACATCTTCTTGGTGTGCTGGTTGAATTTGGGAATGTTGAACGGGCATCCGCTCACACAATAGCCGCAGCCGATGCAGTGGTCCTGCTGGAAATCGACGATGCCGTTGCTGTATTGCACGATGGCGGCATCGGCGGGACAGGCGGCCAGGCAGCCCGGCTCCGCGCAATGCATGCACTGGTCCTTGCGCATCAGCAGCATCATGCTGCCGTCGTCGCGCTCGTGCTCGTTGAACTTAATCAGGTTCCAATAATTCCAAGCCGTTTCCGGCATGGTCTGATAACTGTTCTGAAAAACCGTTTCCCGGAAGCTGTAGCCGTTCCATTCGAGACACGCCACCTCGCAGGCTTTGCAGCCAATGCAGGTGGTGGTATCGACCAGTTTGCAGACCTGCTCGTCGCGCTCGACGCCGGCCCCCGGGGCGGTCCCGGCCTGCCCGGAAATCCGGCGGATGGTCAAGGTTGCCTGGCTCATACCTTCTCCACCTTCACTAGAAAGCCCTTGAATTCCGGCGTGTATGCGTTGGGGTCCACCACGGTCGGCGAGAGCCGGTTGGCCAGCGTGCGCGCGTTCTTGCCCTCGTCCTCCTGGATGCCGCGGAAGCCCTGGTGGATCGGCAGCCCGATCTGATACACCTTCTTGCCGTCGATGTTCATGGGCTTGATGCGTTTGGTGACGAAGGCCTTCGCGACATAGTAACTGCGCGCGCTGGTGATCTTCACCAGTTCACCGCCGTGGATGCCTAACTCGTCCGCCAGTTCGACAGGCATCTCGATGAACGGCTCGGGAATGAGTTGCACGTTGACCGGATTGTTCTTTGTCCAATAGTGATAATGCTCGGTCAGCCGGTAGGTGGTGCAAATGACGTTGAAGCCTTCGCCAGGGGTGCCATACTTATCCGCCGGCGTAGTCAGCTTCTTGACCACGGGGTTATTGGCTTGCGCGGGGTGCAGGGCGTTTCCGACGGGACTCTCAAACGGCTCGTAGTGCTCCGGGAAGGGCCCGTCGGCGAAGGCCGCCAGCGGCGCAAAGATGCGGCCCACGCCTTCCGCCGTCATAATGAACGGCCCCATGTGGTCTTTGGGTGGTGAATCGGGCTTAAAGTCGGGCACATCCACGCCTGTCCAAAGCTGCGCTTTCTCGTTCCACCAGATCTGCTTGCGCGTGGGATCCCAGGGTTTGCCCTCCGGATCGCACGATGCGCGGTTGTACAGCACGCGCCGGTTCGCCGGCCACGACCACGCCCAGTTCGGATACACGCCCAAGCCGGAAGGATCTTCCGTGCCGCGGCGGGCCAGCAGGTTACCGGCCTCGGTCCACGATCCGCAGTAGATCCAGTTGCCGCACGACGTGGTGCCATCGTCGCGCAACCAGGCGAACCCCGGAAGCTGCTGGCCGGCCTTGATCACCTGCTGCGTCTTCGGATCGGTCACATCGCCGAGCGCTTTGCCGTTGATCTCCTTAGCCACTTCGCCCAGCGAAGGATGCGCCGGGTCGCTGTAAGCCCACGTCACGTGCGTGATGGGATCCGGAAACTTGCCGCCTTCTTTGGCGTAAAGCTCGCGGACCTTCAGGAAGATCTGAGCGACGATGTCCTGGTCCAGGCGCGCCTGCCCGGGCGGCGGCAGAGCGATGTTCTTCCATTGCAGCCAGCGCGCCGAGTTGGTCATCGAGCCGTCTTTCTCGGCGAATCCGGCGCAGGCCAGGCGGTAGACGGTAGTGTTGATCGACTTCATCTCCTCCTTGGTAATTCCTGGCGAATTCCAGAACTCGCTGGTCTCGTCCGGATAGATCTCGCCCACCACCAGGAAGTCTGCCTTTTTGAGCGCTTCGATATTCTTCTGCGAATCCGGCCCGATGGCCACGCCGTTCATGCCGAACGCGAACAGCCCCTTCACGGAACCGCGATACATCTGGTCCCAAAGCTGCGTCCACGAGTAGTTGCGATCCACCTTCGGCATGTATTGAAAGGCGAAATCGTTTTCCTTGGTGGCCGCGTCGCCGTACATGGCTTTCAGGTAGGAAACCGCGAAACGCGGCGTGTTCGACCAGTAGTTGAACGAATCCCACCCCGCCGGCTTCGACGCCGTGGGGGTGGTCCGATCATTGTACGCTTTCAGGTTGGTATCGGCCGGCGTGGGCACCTTCAGATAGCCCGGCCAGATATCGTAGACGCCGCCCATATCCGTGGCGCCCTGAATGTTGGAGTGGCCGCGCAGCGCGTTCACGCCGCCGCCGGCGCGTCCCACGTTGCCCAGCAGCAATTGCAGCATGGCCGCGGTGCGGATAATCTGCGTGCCGAACGTGTGCTGCGTCCAGCCGACAGCATACATAATGGTGGCGACCTTCTGCATGTCGCCGTCCTTGCGGACGGAGGTAAACAGATCCGCGGCCTTCAGGAACTGGTCTTTTGGGATGCCGGTGATGCGCTCGACCATCTCGGGCGTGTAGCGCGAATACTGCGTTTTGAGCAATTGGAAAACGCAACGGGGATGCTGCAGCGTGAAGTCTGAATTCACGTTCGCGGGCAATCCCGGCTTGGCCTCGCCGCCGCCGCCCGCGGCTTCGTAGTTCCACGTCGATTTATCGTAGGTTTGGGTGGCCGCATCGAAGCCCGAGTACAATCCGTCGTCGGGCAGCTTGAAGCCGTCCTTCACGATGAATGCGGCGTTGGTGTAGTTGACCAGATATTCTTTGGCGATGCGATTGTTCTCGACGGCGTAGCGGATCACGCCGCCCAGAAACGCGATATCCGCGCCGGCGCGAATCTGCAGGAACAGATCCGAGGTCGCGGCGGTGCGCGTGAAGCGCGGGTCTACTACAATCATCTTCGCGTTGCGGTTCCGCTTGGCCTCAATGGCCCATTTGAAACCGCAAGGATGATTCTCGGCGGGATTGCCGCCCATGATCAACATCATGTCGGTATTTTTAATATCGACATAACCGTTGGTCATCGCACCGCGTCCGAACGTGGGCCCCAAACTGGAGACCGTGGGTCCGTGTCAAACACGGGCCTGGGTTTCCAGGTAGCAGACCCCCAGGCTGCGCATGGCTTTCCCGGCCAGGTAGTTGAATTCGTTGGTATCCGTGCAGCCGCCGATCCAGCCGATGCTTTCGCAGCGGTTCACGGTGCGGCCCTGCGTGTCCTGCTCGATGAAAGTGGCGTCGCGGGTTTTCTTCACCCAGTGGCCGATTTCGTCGATGGCCTGGTCCCAGGCGATGTCGTCCCAATGGTCCGAGCCGGGCCGCCGCACCTGCGGTCTCAACAGACGCCGCGGGTTCAGGATGTCCTGGTGAAGGGACGCGCCCTTGGGACACAGCGTGCCGCGATTGATGGGGTGGTCCGGGTCGCCCTCGACGTGGATGACTTGCGGTGTGACGTTCTTGGCCTTATCGCCAATGGTGTAAATAATGACGCCGCAGCTCACGGAACAGTAGGGGCAGGTAGAGCGCGTTTCCGTGGCGCGCGCGATCTTGAGCTGGCTGAGTTGCGCATAGGCGGGTCGCAGGTCGAATCCGAGCCAAGAGGCGGCGGCGCCGCCCAATGCCGCGACCTTTAAAAAGTCCCTACGGCTTGCATTCGCGCTTGCGCTCATGGCTCACTCTCCTCGTGACGGCTCCCGACTGGGGAGCAATTTCCCGGCCACATCCAGCAATTTTCATATATTGTACATCCAACCGGCTCAACGGCAACCTTTCTTTCACTCTTTTTTAGCCGCGCTGTCGTAGGTCAGGCGGGCGGAGACGGAATTTCGACGGGTAGGGCCGGCCGCGATTGGCTGCGAACTAGACGGATAGCGGGCCGGCGCACGGGGACACCGGAAATGGCGGGTTTTCGGGGTTCACCGAGGCAGTCACGCTGGCCCAGGAACCTTGCTCTGGGGAGGTCGATGCCTGCTGTGCTCTTCTTTCCTCCTGGATGCATAACTGTTCAGGTGTGCAGTCAGGTTAACGCCGGCCCAAGTCCGGTGGGACCAGTCCTCCTGCATGCAGCAGGGGAGCACGAGGAAAAATGCACGGCGTCTATGCCGTTCGCGGGGTCGACTCTTTGGGACCAGGTTAGCGTCTGGGGACCTTAAGTGACGACGCGCAGTATTTTGCGCGTCGCCCTGGGCGCGCGCCATTCTCGGTGGTTCCTCGCAGACGCCTTGATGGTTAATGCCAAGGAAGGGCTGTCGTCCGCTCTCCAGATGAAACGGGACCTCAAAGTCGCCCGCAAGACCGCTTGGTATCTGAATCACCGCATCCGTAAGGCCATGGGCCTGATCGAAGCCGCCTACGAAGAACCACTTGCCGGCACAGTGGACGCCGATGAAACTTACGTCGGCACTAAGAAGTATGACAGGCGCCGCAAGCGTGCCCAGTATCAGCAGGTGCCAGTCTTCGGAATCGTCGAGCGTGGAGCAAAGCAAGGACGTACCGTGTCCCGCCGTGAATCGGTTCAATGGAATCGACAAACTGAGGGACAGTATCTCGATAGAAGCCGATCTGCTTTGCACTGATGAAAGTCCGCTTTACATCCGCACGCCAGAGAACATTCAGAAGCACGAGATAGTCAACCACTCGGCTAAAGAGTGGGCACGGGGCGAGGTTCATACCGGGACTATTGACGTTACTGGGGCCTGTTGAAGCGTGGCATCATAGGCAGCTTCCACCAAGCCTCGATCAAGCATCTGCATCGATACCTGACTGAATTTCAATTCCGCTGGAACAATCGGGAAGCCCAGAGCATTTTCACACTGGTATTGACCGCTCTCATAACTGAATCAGCAGGACGGCGAGCCTTCCTAGGCTAGCCGTGTATCTGCTTTTTGTTGCCCTGGAGGGGCCTTAAAAAGCTACTTCAGCACAGCGTCGAATTGAGTCTTCTCCACTTTCATATCATCTGGTCCTTTAGCAAACGAGTTTCCCATGCTACGCACATCGCTCTTGAATGTAACACCGGGGAGCGACTGGCCGGTGCTGGGGGCGGTCTTATAAACGGCTGATCCTCTCATGGATGCGGTTCGAGTCCGCCGCTCTCCGCCGGCTTCAGTAGTCCCTTCCCTGGATACAATCGACAGGCGACCGGTCCAGCACACTTTACCCAAATATAAAACGGGGAGGGTTGTGACTTGTGAATCCTTACCAGATAGGACCCGTTCACGTTTAACAGCGTGGCGGACATGTAACGATCGTTCCGGTCAATTATGGCTTTACCTGAACGCCAGGCGGATGTGAACTCCAGATCAGTCAATGATTCCGAATAGACTATAACGGTCATGGATTGGATTGTGTCTACCACCGTGTTGATGGCAACGCTCGATACGAACTCATTAGAACTAAACGTATTATTCTCAGATGCTTCTATTGACACTAAGGCCAACGGGCCGTTTACGTTCGCGATGAGATTATTGGCGAAGGTAAAGTTCTCGTTCTTTCCGGTCGTCTTGACCATAGTAACGCACGGTGGCGCAATGTTACCCGCAATAGTAGATCATTTGGCGTCGCCAATCCAAGACAAACATGGAAGGGCATGGATCTGCTGGACTTGTTGGATTCTTGGTTGTGGTGTTGGCTCCAGGCGATGTAATATCACCCGGGACTTGGTTTAGTGCGCTGGAGTCTTTCGGCCGGCTGGCAGAGCCATTAGCGCGATATTCAACCCCACCCGCAACTGGCTGGGCTCGATATGCTTGTGGTGGGTGTTGCTTCGGAATACCGGATTGGGTTGCGATTAACCCTTGTTTGTGCCCAGAATTTGCGCCCGTCTCACCTTTTGTTGATCTGAACGGTATTCCTGTCTTCGTGGTTTTCTCTTGCGATAGTTCCGCAGTTGCTCGCTGATCGGTATTTTCAATCGCAGGTAATATCTTCTTAGGATTTGCTTCGACGATCATTGATGGTGGTCGAAAGAAGAGCAATCCTCCAGTATATAAAGCACCAACAATAGCGACCGAGACAACGTTGAATACTTGCCTTCCACGCGGCTTAAGTCTCTTTGTGGCGGGGTACGTCACGGCGAGCGCAATTAGAATTACCGCGCATAGAGTCAGCAGAACAACCACAGCAGAGGGACTCTGTTTTCCGCTCAGATTCAGGGTCCATCCAAAAAGACAGATCACAGTAGCCCACCCAATTGCAGCCTCGATCCGCCATGCAGTGGGTATAGCGGCAAACTCGCGGCGACGGCGGCGGAGAACCAGTCGCAAGTATATCCGCCACTTTCTTGAAAAGCTGCTTGTTGGAACCACAGCCAATTGTGGTCCGCTTCGCGCCGCTTTGTCTAGCCTGGGCAGATGCCGATATTCAGGCCAGAGCTTTTCCGTAGAGCACGAGCAGCCGGCTCCAGGCCTTTTCGGCTTGGAGCTCGTTGTAGACCTTTGAATCCGGGGGGCACCAGCCGTGCGCGGCGCCGGCGTACACTTCAATTTCCGCGGGCAGGTTGGCCTTGGCGAAGGTCTCCTTGAGGACGGTTTTGTCGTTGGGCGAGCGCGCGTCGTCATTTTCGGCGATGGCGATGAGGAACTGCGCCTTGGACTTGGCGGCCAGCAGATGGGGACTGTTGGGCGCGTCGGACACGAGTCCGCCGCCATGGAATGAGGCGACTGCTCCGACACGATCGGGCACGGCGGCCGCGGTACGAAACGCGATCGGGCCACCCATGCAATAGCCCTGCGTGCCGATCTTCCGGTTCTTCGCCACCGATTTCTGCCCGTCCAGCCAGGCGACGAACGCGCGCGCATCGGTCATTTGGGTGGTCTCATTGAGGGCTCGCGCGAGCGGCATCAGGTCCTGGACGGGAGTGGCGGCGCCGGCTTCCGCGGTCGGGGCTTTCTTGACACGGTAGAAAGGATTCACCACGAGCACCGAATATCCGGATTCGGCGAGCCGTTTGCCCATGTTGCGGAACGCCGGGCGCAATCCGAAGATGTCGGGCCAAACAAGAACTCCGGGAGCGGCGCCGTTCGCCGGATGCACGAAGTAACAGTCGGCGCTGCCGTCGGGCGTAGTCACGGTTACGTCCGTTTCGGTGACTGTGACGGCATTGGCTGCCCGCGGCAACATCATTGCGACGCCTGCTCCCAACATGGCGCCGAACTGTTTGCGCGTCACCAAGCCGCGCGCTACGTATTTCTGCCGGTCCTCTTCGAAATGATCCTGATCACACATGCTCCCCTCCTCGTCGATGATTGCGCGGTAGAACCGCGGGCGTACGGCGTTCATTATACCTAACGTTCGGTCGTCGGCTCCGGGGTTCGCGCCTGCGGTGGAACGCTCGAAACGTCGTACTGCCCGCGGATACAGGCGGGGACTTCATCCCGCCGTAACAGCCGGGGGTGGCAACTTATGGCCGGTTGCAATCCTGGCCGGATCGGGCGGTAGAGCTTGGACGCGTGGCTCTCAGCGTTGGTCAAGCTTGACCAGCAGCTCGCGCCGCCGCTCGGAGTATGCGCATTTACAGACGAATCGCGCACTCCTTAAGCCAGCCGCCGAGGCCGAGGCTAGAGCTTCCTTTCCGGCTGGTATGGTGGACAAAGCCCTGCCGCATTGGTCGGTTTCCATCTTATTCGGGTCCCTCTCACAAGGGTGATCAGGGCGTGCGGGACCCACCGGCCATCCGAATCTATCAAGCGAAGCAGGAAGCCGCAGGCTGGTACGAGTGAGGGGGGCGATGCCAGATTGCGCAAAAGGATGGGTCGTACGTCACGGTAAGAAGGCACGTCTGGTAACATTGATATGGGGACCAACCGCTACCGTCACGGGTTGGATTCCAAGATCGTAAAAACTCCACGTCCTCGCCGCTTGCCTCTTGATTCTTAGCCTGGGTGCGGCCGCTCGCCTCGTTACCTCGATCGCGGCCTCGGGCCTTTGCCCGGACTGAGAGATCACGCGGACACGCAGCGAGCATACGCCCTCAGCGCATGCGACGGGCGGCCCAGAGGAGATAGCCGTGGGCAACCAGCAGGATTACGGGATGCAGTCGTTCCATGATTGCCAAGCCTCCTGCGTCGGGTAGACCATGGAGGTCAGGGCACCTTCCTCGCGTGTTACCCCGGGATCTTCCTCCGCCAGCCGCTCCAGTTGGAGGTCGCTCAGCGTTTCGCCACGCCGGGCCCGCATTTTGATGCGCTGTTGCCGCGACGTTCGTCCAACACCTGAATCTTCAACGGCGCGCACTGCAGCTCACGCTCCAACACGGCGATACGGGCTTGTGGGTTCGGGGTCATGCGGGAGAAACTCAATGATACATGAAATGCAAGAAGTGTTCCAGATCCTTCCGGCTTATTTTGAGCTGTTATGCTAGACCACGACACCAGTCACGTTGTCTGGCTTGCTCGATGTCCAATCCACTTACCAACATCGATAACTGCTCGGCGCGCATCGTGACACTCGCCGCGCCTTCCGCCCGTGGCCAGCGGAAGCTGCCTTTCTCCGGGCGCTGCGCGCAACCCCACAACCCGCTTCCATCCCACGCCAGCACCTTCCATCGCGTCTGGGTCCGATTGGTGAACAAAAACAGATGGCCACTCAGCGAATCCTGCCCCAAAATGGTCCCGCACCAGACCGTGTAAGCGTTCGAATCCCTTCCGCATGTCGATGGCGTGCACCGCAATATAGATCTTGGTGGCAGGACCCAGGCCGAACATCATGCGCTTGCGACGGCCCGGATCAGACGCGCTAAATCGGAGTCGCGAAAGTTCCAAGGGCTTTCGATGCGCCGCCCATTCGGCAGCACTACGCTGAATCCCGGTGACGATTCCCCATTTTTGACGGAAACCGCCATCAGTTGGGGCTTCGCCGCTTTCGTCTTCCTCCAACGCCAGTAATCCAGCGTCGTCATCGGGAGGTTATTTTGTTCGCAGAATTGGCGCCGCTGGAGGCCGCTGCGCGCGAGTTCTTCTACGATCCGCAGGCCTTCCGCAGTGCACCGTTTCTGCTGCATGCCCGATCGTCGGCCGTTTTTCGCGTTCCCCTCATGATGGGTTCTTCATCCGCTAACGATATATACTAATCCGACATGGCCCAAATCCACTCCGTCCGTGGACCGCTCGACACCTCACAGCTCGGCGTCACCCTGATGCACGAGCACGTCTTCGTGCTCTCCACCGAAATTCTGCAAAACTACCCCGAAATCTGGGGCGACGAGGTACAGCGCATCGCCGACGCCGGCGCCCGCCTCGACGAGCTTTACGCAGTCGGCGTGCGCTCCATCGTGGACCTGACCGTGATCGGCCTGGGCCGCTACATCCCGCGTATCCAGCGCGTGGCCGCGCTGACGCCGCTCCAAATCATCGTCGCCACCGGCGTCTACACCTACAACGATCTGCCGTTCCATTTCCACTTCCAGGGTCCCGGCACCATCCTCGACGGCCCCGAGCCGATGGACGAAATGTTCGTCCGCGATATCGAGGAAGGCATCGCCGGCACGGGCGTGCGCGCCGCCATGCTCAAGTGCGCCACCGACCATCCGGGCGTCACTCCAGGCGTCGAGCGCGTGCTGCGCGCCGTTGCGCGGGCGCATCGCCGCACCGGCGTGCCCATCTCCACACACACGCACGCCGCCACCCGCCGCGGCCTGGAGCAGCAGCGCATCTTCGACGAAGAGGGCGTGGATCTCTCGCGTGTGGTCATCGGCCACTCCGGCGACACCACCGACATCGCGTATCTCGAAGAGCTGATCGCGCGCGGCTCCTGGCTGGGAATGGACCGTTTCGGCATCGACCTGCTGCTACCCTTCGAAGACCGCGTCAATACCGTCGCCGAAATGTGCCGCCGCGGCCACGCCGACAAAATGGTGCTCTCGCACGACGCCGCCTGCTTCAACGACTGGATTCCCGGCCGCGCCGCGCCGCTGGCGCCCAACTGGCACTACCGGCACATCCACAAGGACGTGCTGCCCGCGCTGCGCGCTCGCGGCGTCACCGAGGAGCAGATCCATACCATGCTGGTGGAGAATCCGCGGCGCATCTTCGAAACCCGGGGGGCCTACTGATGATTGAACCTTTCGACAAAAGCGGCATCACCCGCGACGCCCTCGGCATCGCGCACTACGACAACCGGCCCGCATCGCTGATCGAAATGCTCCGCGCCACCGTGGACAAGACGCCCGAAGCCGAAGCGATCGTGGAAGTGGGCGGCGATCGCGTCACTTACCGCGAGCTATGGGACCGTGCCGCGCGCGTGGCCGGCGGACTGCGCGCGCAGGGCATCCGTCCCGGCGACCGCGCCGCCATACGCCTGGGCAACGGCCTCGACTGGTGCCTGGCATTCTTCGGCGCGCAGATGGCTGGCGCCATCGTAGTGCCCGTCAACACGCGCTTCAGCGAGCCGGAGGTCGCCTACGTGATCTCCGATTCGGGCTCCGCGTTCACGTTTCTACCGAAGCAGCCGCTGCCCGACGGACCGCCCTTCGTCACCGACCATTGGAAAGCGCAGGACGTCGCTGCCATCTTCTACACCAGCGGCACCACCGGCTTCCCCAAAGGCGCCATGACCACGCACGAAAGCTTTCTGGCCAATACTGAAACCTGCCGACGCGTGAACACGCTGCCCACCGACGGCAGCATCCGCAACCTGATTTCGGTGCCGCTGTTCCACGTCACGGGATGCAACAGCCAGCTTCTGCCCACCTGCGAATCCGGCAGCACCACGGTGATCATGCCGGCGTTCGACGTGCAGGCGTTTCTGGCCGCCATCGCCGCCGAGCGCATCAACCTGCTGGTGTCGGTGCCAGCGATTTATTGGCTCGCGCTGACCCAGCCGAATTTCGCCAGCCTCGACGCGCGCCCCATCAAGTGGGTTATGTACGGCGGCGCGCCCATCGCGCCCGCGCTCGTCGGCCGCATCATGGAGGCGTTCCCCGAGGCGCGCGTGGGCAACGGCTTCGGTCTCACCGAGTGCACGTCCGTCGCCACGTTTCTGCCGCACCAATACGCGCGCACGCGCCCCGATTCGGTAGGCTTCGCCGCGCCCGTGGTGGACCTGAAGCTTTTCGAATTGGACGCGTCGAACGGTGTGGGCGAGTTGCTGGTGCGCGGCGCCAACGTGGTGAAAGGATATTGGAACAAGCCCCAGCCCACCGCCGACACGTTCGTGGATGGCTGGCTGCACACCGGCGACCTGGCGCGCATCGACGCGGACGGCTTCGTGCAGATTGTGGACCGCAAGAAGGACATGATCAACCGCGGCGGCGAGAACGTCTATTGCGTGGAAGTGGAGAGCGCCCTGGCCGCGCATCCGGTGGTTTACGAAGTGGCCGTGGTGGGCGTGCCCGACGAGATGATGGGCGAGAAGGTGGGCGCGGTGATCGTGCCGCGTCCCGGCGCGAAGCCCGACGTCGGGGATATCCTGGCCTTCGCCCGCGAGCGCCTGGCCGATTTCAAGGTGCCGCAATACGTGGTGCTGCGGCAGGAGCCGCTGGCGCGGAATCCCGGCGGCAAGGTGCTGAAGGCGCGCTTGCGGCAGGGCGTAGACTGGGGAAAGCCGGTGGGATAGCGATGCCGCGGGAACTACAAACCGCTGCGGCTTCATAATTCTTGTAACGAACTCGCCGCGAGAGTCACTACACATCGAGCGAGGCTGCAGGCCCGACCAAGCCCGGCTCGCTCGATAAAAGGAGGTTTCCATGTCCGTAGAGACTCTCACTGTGCCCAAAGCCGCCGCGGCCGTGACCTTTGTGGCCCTGGCGCTGCTGACGGGATGCGGTCCCCTCGCATCGGTTGTCACCTATCACTATGACAACTATCGCAGCGGCTGGAATCAGAACGAAACGACCCTGACCTCGGCCAACGTGGCCAGTGCCTCCTTCGGGCAGTTGTTCAATATTCCGCTGGACGATCAGGTGGACACGCAGCCACTCATCGTGCCCGTGGTGAGCGTCACCGTGGGACCGAACCAGGGCGTTCACAATGTCGCCTATGTGGCGACCGAAAACAACACGATCTACATGATCGACGCCGTTAAGGGCACGACACTGTTCCACAAGAACTTTGGAACTCCCGTTCCAACGCCGCAGGGCTGCACAAACAACGGGCCCAACGTAGGCATCGACGGGACGCCCGTCATTGACGAGAAGGCCCTGACGATGTACGTGATCACCTACACTCTGGAGACCGGACAGGCGGTTTACAGGCTGCACGCCCTCGATCTGGGCAGCCTCGCAGATAAGATGCCCAGCGTGGTGGTCTCGGCCAGCCACCTGCTGAGCGACGGCCACACCGTGTTCAACTTTCAAGCCGCGTACCAGAGGCAAAGGCCAGGGTTGCTGCAGGCGAACGGCAATGTCTACGCCGGCTTCGGCAGCTTCTGCGACAATGGCGGCAGCCATTCCCGCGGATGGGTTCTAGGATGGAATGCGGCCACGCTGGCGCCGCTCGCGGCCAACCAGATGAACGTCACGCAGGCCTCCGGAAGCGGCGAGTTCCTTTCGTCCGTTTGGATGTCCGGATCGGGCATTGCCGCGGATAACTCCGGGAACCTGTACTTCGTCACGGGAAACTCAGATCAGACTTACGGCGCCGACGATATTCAGGAAAGCGTGGTCAAGGAATCGCCCAACCTCGCTACGGTTTTGAGCCTGTTCACTCCGTCGGACCAACCGGCCTTGGATGCCGGGGACCTGGATTATGGATCGGGGGGCGTGCTGCTGTTGCCGAAGACGCCATCCGCTGCCGCCAGCGCGGCCGCCGCCGCGGGAAAGAAAGGGAATCTGTACATGATGGACCTCGGAAGTCTGGGAGGCAAGTCCGCTACGGGAATCGGTGGCACGCCGGTGAGCGTCGGCGGCTGCTGGTGCGCGCAATCCTATTTCTCGGACGGCACGGTGCATATCGTCAGCAGCGGCGGTTCGAACGCCATCCTCTGGAACGTGCAAACGTCGCCCTCGTTATCGCTGGTCCAGAAGGCTACGTCGGGGGCGATTGGAGGCTCGCAGGATCCGGGATTCTTCACCAGCGTCTCATCCAACGGGACTGGCGCATCGTCCGACCCGATTATCTGGGCGGTTTCACGGCCCGACACCCCCGGCAGCGCCAGCAGCCCAGGGCCCATTGGACTGTGGGCCTTCAAAGGCCAACCTACGGGTAGCGCATTGCCGCAGATCTTTCACGCCACGGCGGGCGGTTGGTTCACGCCGGGAAACAACGCCAACGCCAATATCGTGCCGGTGGTAGCCAACGGCACGGTTTTCGTAGCCAGCTACAAACAGCTTCGTATCTTTGGACTTCACTAATAAGGAGGCGCAACATGCAGCGACTTTGGATTCCAGCACTGATTTTGACGGCGGTGTTCGCGGGCGGACCGGGCACGAACGGGATCGCGCGGGGCCAGGCCGCGGCTGAGCGGCACATTCTTTGCGGCATCGTTCATAAGGTGAACGGAGCCAAGTTCGCGCTGGAGACGCGAACGGGAAGAACCGTCCAGGTGGACGCCACCAGCGCCATCAAGGCGGAAAAGGGCGCGACCGTCTACGAGGGGCTGGCGGTTTCGGCCGAAGGAACGGTGGACAAAAAAGGAGTGCTGCAGGCCGACAACGTCACGCGCATCAAGAGCGCCCGCGTGATGTGGCCGGAAGACCGCTGAGCTTCTCGGCGATTTGTGGGGCAGGCTCTCAGCCGGGGCGGCCTATCAGGCCGCCATCTTAATTCACTGCGTACAAACTCTTCCCCTGGCCCATGTAAGATTCGTAGAAATGCTGATAAACTGCATCGCACTTCCGCTCGTAGACCTCCTTCGAATACGCTCTCGGCAACTCATCGAGGATGTCCTTGATTGTCGTGAACACCATCGCCCTGGTGGTCTGCTGCTTCCGCCAGTCCAGCACCAGCTTTTCCTGTTTCAATTTCGCCAGAAGTGACTTGGCCACCTTTTTGACCTCCGCCACCTCCTCGTCCGTAAGCACGATATCCGTTTTGGTCAGCAGATCGAAGACGACCAGCTCTTCCTCGGTCAATTGTTCCGCGATGCCACGCTTCTCCTCGGTATCCAGGCGCCCCGCGAATAACAGAAGCCTGTCGAAAAAGACCTGAACGTTGATCGCTCCGCTGTTGTACTCATCGATCATCCTCTGAAACTCTTCCAGGAAGTCGATCCTCGTCCGGTTCACCTGGATCATTCGCGCCAGCTTGAATGTCAGCTTCGCTCGCAGCTTCTGGACCTCGACGGTCTTCCGGCTCCCCTCGAACTTGTCCCGGAGCGCCTCAAAATCAATCTGGCTCAAATCCACGTACCGGTTTCGATCGGCCACGGGTGGCATCGCGTAGCCCTCCGCGCCAATGGATTGGTCCAGCAGCGCTTCGATCTCGGCCATCACTTCCGCGATGTCCACCGCGGAATCTCCGAACGGATCTTGTCGGCGATCACCCGGAACACCTTGCACACCGGGCCAAACTCGTTTGGCGTTGTCCGCCTTCGGCAGCCCGAACGGGTATCGCGGATCGTCTTTCAGCCGTTCCTTGTCCACCTTGTCCACGTTGAATGGCGGATTTGCCATCACGAAATCGAACTTGCCGACGCTCTTGTGGATGTCCTCGTAGTACGTGACGCCCTGCCGGATATCGCCGGCCAAACCGTGAACGGCAAGGTTCATCTTGCAGAGCCGGATGGTCTCCGCAACCTTCTCCTGGCCGTAAATCGCAATGTCCGTGACGGCCTTCTTGTGGTGCTCCACGAATACCGCGGACTGGACGAACATGCCGCCGGAACCACAGGCCGGATCCTAGATGCGTCCGTGGTAAGGTGCGATGATTTCCACGATCAGCTTGACGATGCTGGTCGGCGTGAAGAACTCGCCGCCCTTCTGCCCTTCCGACATCGCAAACTTGCCCAGGAAGTATTCGTAAATCTTCCCGAATGCATCGCCTTCGATCTCCATCGGCACGGCCGCGAAATTTTTCAGCAGCGATACGAGCAGTTCTTTGTCCAGGCGGTTGTACGTCCGGGGCATACATCCTTCAGATCTTCGTTGTCGGCTTCGATAGACTTCATCGCATCGTTGATGGCCTTGCCGATGTCGGCTCCCTCCGGCAGATTGAGTAACGTCGAGAAGCGGGCTGATTCCGGCAGATAGAGCACGCCCCGCGCCTGATAGTCGGCCTTGCCAATGCTGCGGCGCCCGCTACCTTGGCCGGTAAGTTTCGCCTTGGCTTGCGTGAACTTGTGATCGGCATTAGCGCAGGAACATAAGGCCAAGGACCGGGACAGAATACTCCGACGATTTCAGCTTCGAGTTTGCCCGGAACTCGTCGGCGGCTCCCCACAGGCGTTTTTCAAGCTCGGTTGTGTTCGCTGGCATGGTCGTGGACTTGGCGGGGTCAAAGCTCCGCCTTTCCGTGAACAAACAGTTTACCGCTTCAGTCCGCGCCGTGCCGCCATAA
>JBEKYC010000089.1:0-25075 GCA_049511415.1 Bryobacteraceae bacterium
GATTACCCACGTGTTACTCACCCGTACGCCACTTTACTCACGAGGTTGCCCCCGCTTTCTCGTTCGACTTGCATGTGTTAAGCGCGCCGCCAGCGTTGATTCTGAGCCGGGATCAAACTCTCATTTATACTTGTGAGTTGATCGCCCCGACTATAAACTCAGAGTCTCTGACGAATGTTTCTTGTGCATCCAACCAGATTGTCAAAGATCTTTGCCGCGGCACGCACGCATCCTTGCGGAAACGCCCGCTACGGCAGGCCTCGAAACTTGCCCAGCCTCGCGCGCCACTTACGCGCACGTCCAGCCGGGAAAAATTGAACTTTTGAAAAGAACCTACCAGGAAGGCCGTATTCCGCTCCGGCGGTGGCCCGCCCGGAGTTTTGTTACCATTCCTTAAACGAGGATCTTACATCCTTATATCACACAACCGGCCCGGCGGGCAAGCCCGCATACTCCGGCTGGATCCTCGAAATCGGCGACTTCCTCAGAATATCAGAACCATTACAGTCACGCAACCCCTATTTTCAACTTTTTTCGCCGGTGCCCGGAAACAGTTCCTCACCAGGACTTCCGCCCGCTTCTAACTTAAACTAAACTCATGCGTTTCCTCACGCTCGCCGTGCTCCTGGCAACCGCCTCGCCCGCCCAAACCTTGTCCGAAATCCTGCACCGCGTGGGCGAAGAAGCCGAGGTCTTTTCCAAGACCGCCCCCCAGATCGTTTCCGAGGAAACGCTCTCCCAGCGTGCTTTAAAGGTTCCCCCGCGATTCCATCCTCGTGCCGGAGCTGCGGCGGTACAGCCCTCCGCCCCGGTCTTCCAGACGCGCGAAATCATCTCCGAATATAGTTTCGGCGCCCTGGCCGGTGCTCCCGAGTCCATCCACGAATTCCGCCAGGTCACCTCCGTCGACGGCCACGCCGTCGCCACTCGCGCCGTGGCCCGCCACTCTCTCGCCCTGGGCCTCGCCTCGGCCGATGACCACGTCAAAAAGCGTATGCTGGAGGATTTTCAAAAATACGGCCTTGCCGAAGCCGCCGTCGATTTCGGCCCCTTGATCCTGCTCTTCACCAAACGCCAGGCGCCTGACTATCGCTTCGAGCTGGCCGGCGAGGACCGCATCGGCGCCGACGCCGTCAAAACCGTCGTATACACGCAGACCGCCGGACCCGCCCGCATGCTTATTTTTCAGGGCCGCCGCGCCATCCACCAGCCCGTCCAGGGGCGCATCTACGCGCGCATTCCCGACGGGCTCCCTTTGCGCATCACCATGGTCGAAAGCCGCCAGAATGGCAAAACCCCGATCCGCGACGAAGCTACCGTCGACTACACCCTGAACGCGCAAGGCTACCTGGCGCCGGCCGCCGTCACGCACCGCAGCTACGCCGGCGATCAATTAACCGTCGAAGATCACTTCCGCTACGCCCCGTTCCGTAAATTCGGCGCCGATGCCGCCATCAAGTTCGACACCCAGCCGTAGGCCGTCAATCATCCAAGAGCGCCGACCGCTGCCGCCGCACCGGCATCTTCCACAGAAACACAAACAGCAGCAGCAGCACCGCCGACGTAAGCACACTGGCTTCCGGGCCGTAGTCGCCGCCGCTCCAGATCGCGCCGGCGGACCACTGTACGGTGAGTCCCGTCAAGCGCACATTCAACCCGCTGACGTTGACACCGAAGAGCGGCAGCGTAAAGTTCCAGCCGAAATGCAAGCCGATGGGCAGCCAGATATCGTGGCTGCGCAGGAAGGCGTAACCGAACAGCACGCCGAATCCGGCTGTATTCAGCAATCCGAGCCATGTCGAATTCGGATTGCCGGCGTGCAAGACCGCGAAGATCACGCCTACCGGCACGATGGTGGTCCAGGGGCCCAGGCTGCGCAGCAGGATCTGGAATCCGAAACCCCGGAACAACAGCTCTTCACCCGCCGATCCGAACAGCAGCAGCACGGAAACGAAACCGAAAGACGCCAGGCTCGCCCGGCTGCCGGCATCCGGCCGCAGGTGCGCCGCGCCCGCCAGCAGCGGTCCGCCGAGCACCAGCACCGCCGCGCCCATGCCGCCCAGACATCCCCATCCCAGGTTGATCAGCGAGGCCCGGTCGGAACCCAGTCCGATGGCGGCGATGCCGCGCGCCGCATAGATTCTCAGGCATAGCACGTTCGTCAGCGTGGCGGCCAGCAGCCCCGTGGCTGTGATGCCTACCATGTATCCGCCGGTCCAGGCCAATAGCGGACCCAAAACGAAAGCGGCAGCAAAATAAAAGGAGATGTAAACGAGGAGTTTGAGCGCCAGATGCAGCGCGTCGGAGGGGCTGGGCATCCCGCGCGGGATCAGGCCCGCATTCCGCTTATCGGTCACCCGCGGCCGCGGCGGCCTTGCGGCCCAGGAAGCATTCGCGGCAGTAAACCGGCCGTCCCTGCGTGGGCTTGAAGGGCACGGTGGTCTCTCGCCCGCATTGCGAACACACGGTCATGGTTTCCGTTCTTCCGGCCCCTGGTGGCGATCCCTGCCGTGTATTCTTGCACGCCTTGCAGCGTTTGGGCTCGTTCTTGAAGTTTTTGTCGTGGAAGAAGTGTTGTTCTCCCGCTGTGAAAACAAATTCAGTCCCGCACTCCGCGCACTTGAGAATCCGATCCTGGAACTCCGCCATAACCCAATGTGGTTACCTCGAAGGGTTGTAGCGGACAGGCGGAGGCCTGTCCGCTGAATGTTTACTCGACTTCCCGGCGTGACTTCTTCCGGTTTCGCTTGCGGGCCAGCGCCTGCTTGACCCGTTTCTTCTCGCCCGGTTTCAAGTAGAAGGAGTGCCTT
The DNA here is from genome assembly GCA_049511415.1 of Bryobacteraceae bacterium. Classification (GTDB taxonomy): domain Bacteria; phylum Acidobacteriota; class Terriglobia; order Bryobacterales; family Bryobacteraceae; genus Bog-159. The sequence continues at coordinate 2,811 of JBEKYC010000089.1, forward strand.
TTGACCTCCTTGATAATGTCCTCTTGCTGGACTTTGCGCTTGAACCGGCGGAGGGCGTTTTCAAGTGTTTCACCCTCCTGTAGCTTTACTTCAGCCAATGGAAACTACACCTCCCAACTGAACCAAAGATTTCCCGCCTTACGCAGGGAAGGTACTGATATCATTAAGTGGTTGGCGGATAAAGTCAAGTACTAATCTCCACTCGATTTGCCGCCGCGCCGCCAATTTGCAGTAAAACCGCTGTTTTTTCAGCGCCTTAGCTATTATGGAAAGCGTTTTGGCGATTTTAATGGCGGGAGGCGCCGGCGAACGCCTTGACCCCCTGACGCGGGAAACCGCGAAGCCCGCAGTATGCTTCGGCGGACACTACCGTATCATCGACTTCACTCTATCCAATTGTATTAATTCCGACCTGCGACGCATTTTTATCCTAACACAGTACAAATCCCTGGACCTGATCCGCCACATCCGCGACGGCTGGAACATCCTATCACCGGAATTAGGCGAATTCATCGAGACTATCCCTCCCATGAAGCGGCTGCGCGATGACTGGTATCTGGGCACCGCCGACGCCGTCTTTCAGAACAGCCAGAGCATCTCCCTCGAACAGCCCGCCCTCACCATGATCCTCTCGGCGGATCATATTTACAAGATGAACTACCGGGAAATGGTGGATTGGCACAGCCGCCAGGGAGCCGATATCACCATCGCCACCATCCAGGTGGGGCCGCATGAAGCCCAACACTTCGGAATCGCGGAAATCGGCGGCAATTACCGCATTGTAGGTTTCGAGGAGAAGCCGCGGCATGGACACCCCGTGCGCTCCGCCTTCAACCCGGACATGGTGAGCGCCTCCATGGGGATTTACCTCTTCGACACCGAAGTGCTGCTCAGCCTGTTGCAGGAAGACGCGCAAAATCCCTCCTCATCGCATGATTTCGGCCGGGATCTGCTTCCCGCCGCATTATCCCGCTACCGCGTGGTGGCTTACGACTTCCGCGACATCAACGACAAACAAGCCCGCTATTGGCGCGACGTGGGCACCATCGACGCTTTCTACGAAGCCAACATGGATCTGGTGGCGGTCACGCCCGAATTCAATCTGTACGACGTCAATTGGCCCATTCGCACGCGCGTGCTGCAAGCCCCGCCGGCCAAATTCGTATTCGCCCAGGAGGGCCGCCGGATGGGCGTCGCGGTGGATTCCATCGTCAGCGCCGGATGCATCGTCTCCGGAGGCCGCGTCGTACGCAGCGTGCTCTCCACCGGCGTGCGCGTCAACAGTTACTGCGAAATCGAGTATTCCATCCTGATGCCCAACGTGAAGATCGGCCGGAACAGCCGCATCCGCCGCGCCATCATCGGCGCTGGTGTGCAGGTTCCGGAATCGAGTGTCATTGGCTACGACGCGGAGGAGGACCGCGCCCGCGGTTACACCGTCACGGACTCCGGCATCGTGGCCGTGCCCGGCTACGAGCACCCCGTGGGCCAGAGCACGCCGGTCACTTTGGCAGCCGGCTGACCAGCAGTTCATTCATATCGCAGCGCAATAATCGGATCTACCTTCATCGCCCGCCGCGCCGGTATGTAAGCTGCCATCCAGGCCACCACCGCCAGCGTCAAAGCCACCGCGCCAAAGGCCATGGGATCGTTCGCCTTCACTCCGAACAGCATGCTGCCCAGCAATCGCGCCAAGCCGAACGCCGCCGCCAGACCCACCGCCAGGCCGATGCCCGCCAGCAACAGTCCCTGCCCGATCACCAGGCGCAGCATGTTGCCTGCGCTCGCGCCCAGCGCTACCCGGATACCAATCTCTTGCGTGCGCTGTTCCACCGCGTAGGACATCAGGCCGTAGATTCCGATAGCCGCCAACAGCAGGGCCACGGAAGCGAAAATCGTCAGCAGCAGCATGCTGAAGCTCTGCCGCGCCGTGGATTTCACGATTACAGTCTCCATGGTGCGGATCTTGGCCACCGGCAACAGCGGATCGAAGGCCTGAAATTCGTGCTGTACGGCGCTCGAGAGCGCGGTGGGCTCCATGGTCGTGCGCACGATCCAGCTCAGCGGGATCACGCCGTTGGCCAGTTTCGTGAGCCCATCCGTCATCTGACTGGCCGGCACATACATCACTCCCTGATTCGCATCGGCTAAGCCGTTTTCCCGCACCGTACCGACAATGCCTACGATCTCGCGGGCGGGCTCCTCGAACTCCGCACCCAGGCCTTTGCCGATCGTCATGCTATGACCCACCGGATCTTCCTTGCCCCAATATTTCTTGGCCATTGCCTCGTTGATGATCACCACGTGCGCAGACGTCCCCATATCGTGATTGTTGAAGTTTCGTCCGCGCAGCAGCGGAATCCGAAATGCCTCAAAGTAGTGGCCCGATACCGAGCGCCATTGCTCGTCGCCGTTATACAGATTGCCCTTGGCGGGCGTTTTGCCTGCGATGTTGAACGGCAGGTCGATGCCGCCTTCGATGGGCAGCACGATGGCTGTCGCCGCGGACTGCACTCCCGGCAAACCCTCCAGCCGCGGCAGCATCTGGCGGCTCAGACTATCGACTTCCGCGGTGGTCCCGTAACGTCCGCTCGAAAGCGAAGTTTGCAGAGTCAGCAGATTGTGTGGATCGAAGCCCGGATTCACCGCGCGCATATTGGCGAACGTGCGGATCATGAGCGCCGCGCCCACCAATAGAATCACCGCCAGGGCGATTTCGCTCACCACCAGAAATCCCCGCGCGCGATTCTGGCGCCGCCCCGTCCCCGCCCGGCCGCTCGTGTCTTTGAGCGACGAGTTCACATCCAGGCGCGAAATATGCACCGCCGGAAAGAGTCCGAATAGAATGCCGGTGCCGATGGAAACCGCCAGCGTAAATGCCAGCACATGCCAGTCGAGCGCCGACACGACATTGGTCGAATCGACCCGCGGCAGATCGCCGGGCACAATGGAGAGCAGTGCGCGCACACCCCATGCGCCAACCACGTAGCCGAGCATGCCGCCCGCCAGCCCCAACATCATGCTCTCCGTCAGAAGTTGCCGCACAATGCGCCCGCGGCTGGCGCCGATGGCCGTGCGGATGGCCATTTCGCGCAGCCGGCTGGACGCGCGCGCCAGTTGCAGATTCGCCACGTTGGCGCAGGCAATCAAAAGCACGAATCCGACCGCGCCCAGCAAAATCAGCAACGACTTCCGCACATCGCCCACCAAATCGTCCCGCAACGGCACCACGGCCACGCTCTCCGTCTTATCCATCCACTTGGGATTGGCTTGCCGGAAGCGCTCCCCCGCGATCTTCATGGCGGCTTCCGCGGACCGAACGGCGACACCGGGCTTCAGCCGTCCCGCACACAACAAATAATGTCCCTGGTTGGTGCTGTTCGGATCGGCTTGCAGCGGTATGAAAACATCGGCCGGCGGGTCGGATTCGAACGTCGCCGGCAACACGCCGATCACAACGGTCGGCGCTCCCGCGATCTGCAGCGGCTGGCCTACCGCGCGTAGATCACCGCCCATTCGCCGACTGAAAAGCTGATAGCTGACTACCGCGACCTTGGGTCCGTTGGGCATGTCCTCGTCCGCCGTAAAGGTGCGGCCGAGCGTAGGCGATACGCCAAAGACTTTGAAAAACTCCGACGAGACGTGAATGCCCTTCATCTGGTCGGCATGATCCCCCAGACCCACGCTCATGCCCACGCCCGAGAAGTCGTAAGCCGCCATGGCCTCGAACGCATCGTTATTCTTCCAGGCATTGAACTTCGGGACGGAGATGGAACCGCCGGTTCCCTGCGGAAATTTGCGCGCGATGCGCATGATCCGGTCGGGCTCGGAAAAAGGCAGCGGCTTCAATAAGACGACATTAATCACCGAGAATATTGCGGTATTGGCACCAATACCCAGCGCCAGCGCCGCCACCGCGATCGCCGTGAAACCGGGGCTCTTCAGAAATACGCGGAACGCATGCCGCAGGTCGGACCACAGGTTCTCCATGCCGGTTATTACGTTCCAGGGCGCCGGATAGTTCCGCGAACCGCAGTTTCAATGGCCGGCCGGCGGCGGCGCCTCAAGCTGGCGTTCGATGGCGTCCAGCTTGCCGTTCAGTTCGTTGAGGGCCGCCTGCTCGTTCTGCAGCGCGCTCGAAAGCTCGCCATCGCGTGCGCTAAGTTGCGGATCGGGGGCGGCCTCCGCAATTCTCTTGAAGTTATCCCGCATGGATTCCAGTTCCTTGCGATGCTCTCCTTCCGGATTGGCGGCGAGTTCCTGCTCGGTCGTTGCCAGCACGTTTACGGCGTGGGCGCGCTGTTGGGATTCCGCCGCAACCTGCTTGCGCACGTCATCCAGTTGTTGCGAGACCCGCGCGACGCGTTGCTCCTGGATCCGCGCGCGCTCCAGAGCCAACTGGATCCGCGGTCCTAACAACGCGGTTTTCTCCATCGTCAGCCGCAACTGGTGTACTTCGTCGAGCAGCGCCTGCATCGTGGCGCCGTCGGCGCTTGTATTCTGAGCCCAGGCAGGCACGGCGAGAAGCATAGCCGTGATGATCGTAAGTTTCATCGAGGTCACTCCGTAGCTTCTCAGTGTAGTGCATCATGCCTGCTACCCCAATCCGGACACGAGCCCCTCCTCGTATCCCAAATATGAGAGCGTTGCTCCTTCTCTTCTTTGCCTTTCTGGCTTCCTCCAACGCCGCGCGGGCCGGCGGTATCGTTTGGCATCCCTGGTCCGATACGGTTTTCCAGCAGGCCCACCGCGAACACAAATTCGTTCTGCTGGACCTTGAAGCGGTGTGGTGTCACTGGTGTCATGTGATGGACGAAACCACGTACCGGGATCCAAGCGTTGTGGCTCTGGTCGAATCGCATTACATCGCGGTGAAGGTGGATCAGGATTCGCGCCCCGATATTTCGAATCGTTACGAAGATTATGGTTGGCCGGCCACGGTCGTATTCGGGCCGGATGGAGGGGAGATCGTCAAACGCCAGGGATATTTCAAACCGGCCGAAATGGCGTCGATTCTGCGAGCCATCGTAAAAGATCCGTCACCGGGGCCTTCCGTCGAGCCGGAAAAGGAGCTGAAATTCGGCGCCGCATCGCGGCTGGCGCCGGCACTGCGCGACGATTTGCAGCGGAGGTTCGAGGATTCCTATGACTCTAAACACGGAGGATGGGGAACCGGCCAGAAGTTTCTCGACTGGAATTGCGTGGAATATGCCATGTTGCGATCGCAGTCGGGCGACCATAAGGCGGAATTGATGGCGCGCGAGACGCTGGCGCAGCAGCGGAAATTGATCGACCCGGTGTGGGGCGGAGTGTATCAGTACTCCGTCGGGGGCGATTGGGACCAGCCGCATTTCGAAAAGATTATGGCGTTTCAAGCCAACGATCTGCGGATTTATGCGCTCGCCTACCAGCAATGGAAGGACCCTGCGGATCTTCAGTCCGCGCGAGAAATAGCCAGATATCTGCGGGATTTCTTAACCAGCCCCGAAGGCTCTTTTTACACCAGCCAGGACGCCGATTTGATCGATGGTAAACATAGCGCGGATTACTTCAAGTTAGACGACGCAGCGCGGCGCAGCAAGGGCATACCGCGTATTGACCGGCATCGCTACGCGCGCGAAAACGGATGGGCCATCGCCGCACTCGCCACGCTCTACCAAGTCACGAAGGACCAAGCCGATCTTGATGCAGCGGTGCGCGCGGCCAATTGGGTGGTAGCGAATCGAGCCATACCTGGCGGCGGGTTCCGGCATGACGTGAAGGATGAGGCTGGTCCGTATCTCGACGATACCCTGGCGATGGGCCGCGCCTTCCTTACCCTGTACGATGGGACAGGCGAGATCGCGTGGTTGCAAGCTGCCGAGGCTGCGGCGGAATACTGCCGCGCCAACTTCCCCGGCGAAGCAGCCGGTTTCGTCACAGCCAAGCCGGCCGAGGGTCTGCGCTACCCGCCGGCGCCGGAGCGCGACGAAAACATCAACATGGCTCGATTCGCCAGCGCCCTGTTCCGAGTCACGAAGAACGAACGATACCAGCAAATGGGAGAGCAAGCCATGCGGTATCTGGTGGAGCCCTCGATTGCCCGCCAAGCTCCCACGGCCGGAGTGTTACTCGCCGCGCGGGAGATGGATGGGCAATAAGGACGGCCAAGCCATGCGAACCCAAATCAACCGGAGATCGCCGCGGCGGCACAGCCGGGGCCATCGCCGTGGGATCATGGAGGTGTGATGGACGCTTCGCTTGAACCGCAGCCCACCTTGGGACGGACTTTCGGCAGCGATTGGACGATTGCCAATATCGCGAAGTTGCTGCGTTTCCATGCCGGCCAGGACTTCCTGCGCGCCGGCCCCCATATCGGCGGTCTGCGGGAGATCAGCGAGAATTACCTACGCAGGACGACGGCCCGCCACCTGCCCACTGGCGTCACGGTCACCTTCAGACGCGACAGGGCCGGCGATTGGCATGCCGGGATCCTGTTCGCCGCCGTGGATCATTCCTGGAACGATGCCTTGGCGGAGGAGTGGCTGGCGGCGCTGTTCATGCAGGATCGCCCGCGCGTGCGCGATGTCACGATAGGCGCTCCCCAACCGAACACCGCCCGGTACTTCAAATTGACGGCGCTGGGCGGAATGTAACCGGATGCCGGCGCCGGCCGGTTGCTAGACCGTCTTGCTCTCCACGCAGTACTGGTCAAAAACGGCCGTGAGGATGCCGGCGATTTCGGCGGGCTCGCGGCGCTCGATTTCCGTGCGGTGCAGCATGTACACCGGCTTTCCATCCTGGAACAGCGCCATCGAGGGGGAGGAAGGCGGATAATCGGACAACCGGGCGCGCAGATAGGCCACCGCAGCTTCGTCGCCACCCGCAAAAACGGTAGCCACCTTCGTAGGACGCACGGCATGTTGCAGCGCCAGCCCCACTGCCGGCCGGGCCCTTCCGGCTGCGCAGCCGCAAACCGAATTCACGATCATCAACACGGACCCGCTTTCCGGTCCCAGCAGGCGGTCCACATCTTGCGGAGTTCTCGCCTCTTCTACACCGTATCGGGTGAGATCCTGGCGCATGGCTGCGATGAGTAGTTCAGGGTAGGGCACATCTGATTGTACCGCCCACGCCGAAGCTGCCGTTTTGCGTGAAGAGTATCCCGGGCGCTTGACTACATCAGCTACGTGGACTGGAAACAATAACGCGCGCCACTCACTGCGGCGTCCAATACCGGCTGAACCCCTCGTACTCCCAATCAAAATGCGCCAATATAGTCCGCCGCAGCTCCAACATATCCAACGCCCCCGCCTTCTGATACACCACCCGTCCGTCGGTCGCCATCAGCACCGTATAAGGCTGCGACGCATCCCAATCCGGCGCGCCGGAAGCCAGGTATAGGTTGCGGCTGGTGGCATGCTCCTTCTCCACCGTCGCCTGCACCGCCGCGCGCGCGCCCGCCGCTACCGTCACCAGATCGAATCCCCGCACGCTGTACATGCGATAAGTCGTCTCGATTTCCGCGAATTCCGCCAGACACGCGGCGCACTGCGTCCCCCAGTAACTCACCAGCGTCAGCTTATGCCCCGTGTTCGCCCGCACCGCTTTCAGATCGTCCGCCGAAACCGCATTCAGCGTCACGGGCTTTTCTTCCATCTTTCGCAGCGCCTCGATCCGTTCGGCTTCTTTCTCTTTCCATTTCGTCGAGCATCCGAACACGCCGGTATGCGTGACCGCCACCGGCTGGCCGGCCAGCAGCGCGTCGATGGCGTTGCGCGCATCCTGCGTCTTCACCAACTCCTCGCGATAACTGCTGTCGAAACGCCCTTCGTACCGCAGCCGCCGCTCGCGGTCGAACACGAAAACATGCGGCGTCGCTTGTGGACCATAAGCCCGCGCCACCGACTGCGTCTCGCCATCGGACAGATACGGATAGGTCAGGTGCTTGTACGCCACCCGGATCTTCATCTCCGCCAGCGTGTCGGAAAGATCCGACGAGTCCAGTTCGTCCACGCGCAAAGCTTCCGGTGCATTCGGCTGGATCGCCACCACGGCCATGCCTTTATCGCGATAGTCCCGGTACAGCCGCTCGATCCGCTGCTCATACTGCTGCGCGATCGGACAGTGATTGCAGGTGAAAACGATCGCCAACACCGGACTGGACGCATAGTCCGCCAGCCGGTGCATTTGTCCATCCACGCCCGGCAGCGCGAAATCCGGGGCCGCCGACCCCACCGGCAGAATCGGATGCGTCTCCGCCGCACACAACGGCAGAGCCATCAGTAGCGCGCTAAGCCAGCCGGCGCGCATACGCGATATCCTTCCGCATGTCCTCTTCCACCGGAGCTTCCTTTTCATATTCGATTGCCACCAGCCCACCGAAATTGCGCCGCCGCAGCTCGCGCATGACCTCCGGGATCTTCGCGATTCCCTGCCCCAGCAGCACGTTGTCCTCGCCGTGCGCCGCGGCCACATCCTTCAGGTGCACCAGCTTCAGATACGGGCCCAGCTTGCGCACGGCGTCCACCGTGTCGTATCCGCACGACGCAATATGCCCCATGTCCAGCGTGGCGCCCATGGTCTTCGAACGCCCCGCCAGCGCCGCCAAAACATCGTCGGGACTCTCATACGCGAACTTGGTTTTGAAATAGTGATTGTGGATGCCGAAGGTCAGCCCGGCGGCCGTACAGCCTTCGTCGATGCGCTGCAGCAGCGCGGCGCCGGTGGCATCGCCCGTGATGTTCGTCGAACCCAGCAGCTTCGCGAACCCGATCGCCAGCCGCAGTTCGCCTTCGTCGTGAATCGTCGCCGCGTAATACGACACGCAGCGAATTCCCGCCTTGTCGAACAAGCCCCGCGCCGCGCGGAAGCGATCCTCGCCCGGATGCGACAGCAGCATGAATTCGCCGCGCGACATTTCGATCTCGCGCACGTCCAGCGCGCGCAACTGCGCCACCATCGCTTCCATCGTCAGGTTGTGATAGCTGTATGTGCCGATGCCGATCCGCAATCGCGCTGCGCCCCGCAGATTCGTGGCCACCGCCGCGGCCGCGGTCAAAGCGAAACCCCGCCGCGTCATGGCAGCGGACGCGATGTCACGTCCGCGTCCTCCAGCTTCAAGGCCCATTTGATCGCTTCCACGTACATCTTCTGCATGTCCGGCCGGTCCCAATTCTCCACCGGATGCCCCAGCGTGGAATAAAACACCCGCCCTTTGCCGTACATCTTGGCCCACGCCACCGCGAAATCCCGATCCGTGCGATGCACCCGCTTCCCGCTCACATCCAGCTTGCTCGCATCCAGGCGCATCAACACGCGCAGTTTCTCCCGCGAGTAATTCCGCATCTGGTAAATCTCGTCGCGTAGCACGAACGCGCGCGGCCATGCGCCCATGCCCGGAAACGCCGGATCTTCCACGATGATGGGCGCGTCGAAAGTGCCCCAGGGGTGCTCGTCGAAATATCCGCCGATCATTTCCCCGTACTCCGGCCAATCGATGAATGTGATCGTAGCGCTGTGCACCCCGACGAAGCCCTTGCCGTCGTCATGCACGAACGACAGGAAATCCGCCTTCTGCTGCGCCGTCATCTCCAGATTGCCGCCCGTATAAAACAGCACCGCATCGAAACTGTTCAGATTGGGCGCGTTGTATTCCAGCTTCTGCTTGGTGAGCACTTCGGTGTCCGTGCGGATGGTCGTATCCCACAGACCGTTCTCGCGGCCCAGCCGTTCGATGGTGGCCAGCGCATGCGAAACCGCCTCGTGCCGGTACCCCTTCTCCTCGCCCAGAGCCAAGAGCTTCTTCCGCGCCGGCGCCGTCTGGCCGAAACAACCAACGGCCAGTATCAGTGCCAGAAAACCAGGCCTGAGCCGGCTCAATTCCGCGCCACCTTCTGCACGAAAATATCCCGTACGTTCATGCCCGCTGGAAATTCCAAATTAAAAAATCCCACCATCATCTCGTCCCAGCTTTGATCCCCCCAGGTAACTTCCTTCGTAGGATCCGCGTTGTCCGGATTGTTCGGTGAATTATCGAAGTGCGCCGTGCACTCGATGCGCGCGCCCTTCGGCAGCACGATGGGCTGCGCCAGCGTATACCAAAGCTGCCAATGCCAATCGTAACGCGGCACACGCAGAATCGTCTGCGACTTCCCGTCCGGATACACGATGCGATACTCGAAATCCTTACCGCGTCCGTGCATGTGCGGATGCAGGCTCGCCAGCGTCACTCCCGCGCCCATTTCGAATTCCGAATCCACCCGGTAATCCGGATCGCCCGGCGGAATCTTGAATTTTCCGTTCGTCGCCGAAAGCGTCAGCACCCGCGTCTTCGGCGGCTCCTTCGCGAACACCAGCCCGAATTTGCTGCGATCCGTTCCCGGCTTCCCGTTCGCCGTGTAATGGATCTCCATCACGAAATCCGACCCCGCCTTCACCAGCTTTCCCTGCCCCGGCAGCAGCATCTCCGGCGGCTGCCCCGGCGCATAACCGACCAGAAAATCGCTCGGCAAAGCGCTGGTGTCCGTGCTGTCATCCGTTACTTTGGGCGCCACGAAAAAAACACCCGCCGGCTCCCCGCGCAGCCAGCGCGACCCCGGCTCGCGTACGTACAGAATCATGTGATGCACGTGCGCCCGATCGTCCGGGCGCGCTTCGGCGAATTGCACCCATTTGTCTTCCGTGAATCCCGAAGGCACAATCACTTTCTGATACTCCAGCGTGCCCGTCGCCGGAATCGAAAAAGCCCGCGGAAACTGATACACCACGTCCGGCTTCGGAATCGACCAACCGTCGATGTACCGGGGCGCCGCCGGCAGGTCTTTCGGATCGCCCTCCGGCGCGCCGCTATCCGCCCACGCCACCAGCGTCGCCACTTCGTCCTGGGAGAGCGACCGGTCGTTGGCGAACTTTCCGAAATGCGGGTCCGCATACCACGGCGGCATCTTCTTCAGCAGCACCGCTTCCTTCATCGCCTTGGCCCACGGACGCGCCTGCTGATACGTGAGCAGAGAAAACGGCGCCGCCTCCCCCGGACGATGGCACGCCTGGCAATGCTTCTCCAGCAGCGGCGCGACGTCCTTCGAAAAAGTCGCCCCGTAAGCGCCGCCCGCCGCAATCAATAGAACCAGATGTCGTTCGAAATAAGCCATGAGTTTTCTTTAATGCCCATGATGCCATATTCCGCGCGGGCCGACGCTATTCGTCGCGCATGATCGCCAGCGGATTCACGAGCGACGCTCGCCGCGCCGGCAGCACGCTCGCGATCACAACCGCCACGGCCAGCGCCACCGGCGCGGCCAGCCAGACCCGTAGCGGTGGCAAACGGTTGTCCAGTGTGATTCCGGCCAGAAATCGCGCCAGCAGCAGCGATCCCAGCATCCCCGCCACGGTGCCCGCGCAAGCCAGCCGGCCGCCTTCTTTCAGCACCTCCCGAATCACCCGCCAACGCTGCGCTCCCAGCGCGATGCGCAGCGCCAGTTCACGCCGCCGCTGCCTGGCGATGTCGTTGAGCGCTCCAAACAGTCCCAGAACGCCGAGCATCAGCGCTATAGCGGCGCACGCCGTGAGGATCGCCGTGGCAATCCGCAAAGGCGCCAACCCTGTCTGCATAAGCTGCGCCGCCAGCGTTTTCACGGACACCGGCCCAGCCGCCCCGCCCGGCACCGATTCAATCCTCCGCCGCAGATCCGTCAGCACGGGGCCGGTGACCTCGCGCACGCCGGCAATCAACGTCATCGTGGGAGACGCGTCCTGTGACATCGGAAAATAGATGGCCGGGTCCACGTTCCGCTGGAACGCTGCCGGTGGCGCCGAACGCACTACGCCCACGATCGTAGTCCGCCGCCCCAGGTCGTCGATGACCGCGGCCCCCACTCCCTTCCCGCCGAAATAAACATCTGCCGCTTCCCGATTGATTACGCCGATGCGGCACCCGCCGGACAGCGGATCGTAGAGGCGTTCGCCCGCGATCACCGCCGTTCCCGTCGCGTCGAAGTAGCCCGGCGACACCACGTTCACCTCCAGTTCGGCCCGTGCCAACGCCGTTGCCATCGGCACGCGAAAATGCGCCAGGGCGATCCCTCCCGCCGGGCCTGTCTGATTCGCCGGGTTGTAGTAGATCGTCGGCCGCTTCACCCTGCCGGACTGCTGCCCTTTGCGCCCGGCGACGATACCGATAATCTCCGCGGTCTGGCCCGAGAAATCCTGTACGCTCCGACCCACCGTTTCCTCGCCGAACATCTCCCCGGCTGCCTCCTCGTTCACCATCGCCACCCGGCAGGCGCGATCCGCCACGCCGAACATTCGCCCCGCCTTGGGCCGCGGCTCAAAGAGCCGCAGGGAATCTGCCGTGAACCAACCAATGTCCAGGGCCAACTCGCGCAGCGGCAATTGTTGTCGATCGATGCGGAAAGACTGCCACTCCGGCTGGCTGCCCTGTGGCCTTCCCACCCATACCATCCCTGTAATACCCGGCATCGCCCGCGCCGCGCGCTCCACATCTTCGAAGTAGCCGATATCGACCTCCACGCCTGGACGCGCCCGCACGGTCGCCAGGATCGGGTGGCCCAGTCGATATCCCGCGCCTGCCTGAACTGCCGTGCGAAAACCCTCCCGTAGAATCGCCGTCCCGATCACCAGCACGCAGCAACTCATCATCTGCGCCGCCACCAGTCCCGCGCGCAGCCGCCGGATCGCCCGCGACGGCCCGATATTTCCGCGCCGCAGCACGGTCACTGGACGGTCGTATGGAATCGCCATCAGCGGCAGAAGACCGCACCCGATGGTGATTCCCACACACGCCGCCGAGAGGCCCGCGATGCGCCACGGATCCAGCGCGAATACCAGATGCGCCGCATCCTGATCGAACAGCAGCGCCGGAATAATGTTGGCGGTCCATCCGGCCAGCAGCATGCCGGAAACACCGCCCGCCAAAGAAATCACCACGCTGTCCGCCAGTAATTCCCGGAAGAGTTGGCTCCTGCCGGCGCCCAACGCCACCCGCACCGAGAGGTCCTGCGATCGCGCGAAAGCCCGTCCCAACAGAAAAGCGGCGACATTGGCGCAGGCAATCAGGAATACGGCCCCGGCCGCCAAGCCCAGCAGCGTCCCCACGCGCGCCAAGCCGTCCGCCATAGCAGGAAGCACGCCGCTGTAAGGCAGCACCTGCATCTCGGCCGGCGCCAAGGCGTTCTGCGCCTGACGGATCGAAACGCCGCGCCGCAAACGCCCCAATACCCACAAATCCCGGCCGCTCCCCGCAACCTCGCGCAAACCGTCTTCCGGCAATTCCCTCCACAGATCCACGGCGCGGTCGCCATACAACCCGTCCAGGCCCGCCGGCGCAACGCGGCCGCCGAACCCGCGCTCCCGCAGGCGCTGGCTGATGACGCCGCCGCCTTTCAGCCACAGGTGGAAAAGGCCCGCCAGATCAGGTGTCAGAGCGGCTACAGAAACCGTCTCCGCCTGGCCGGACACAGTCAGAGTGCCCGGCATCACGCGCGCCGCGCCCAGCCATTCGAAAACATCGCCATGATTCTCGATCGCCCGATACTCCGTGTACGACAGGGGCCCCGCTTCACGATGCCCTGCGCGCCCGAAGATCGAAACCACCCGGTCGCCCAACCGCAGCGCGGCATTTGGGCGGATCAAGCCCTGCACGAAGCCGTAAATGGTAAGGTCGCTACCCACGCCCAGCGCAATCGTAAACCACAGCGCCAGCGCCAGTCCGGGCGACCGCGCAAAACTTCTCGCCGCGTATCGAAGGTCGTTCAGAATGCGAGACAATCCGTTTTCCTATGCAACTGGAAAGCCGCGCGGATACATCCGTTTTGCCCGCATTTGGCCCCGGAACCACGTTGCCGCGTTCGTTTCCGCGCCAACTACGTCCGCATGCGGACACCTCGTAGGATAATCCGTAAATGGCCACGAGCAACTTCAATTCCGTTGACGAGTACATCGGCGCGCAGCCCGTCGCCGTTCGCGAAACACTCGAACGCGTGCGCGGCGCCATCCGCAAGGCCGTGCCGGAAGCTGCGGAGGTCATCTCCTACGGCATGCCCACCTACAAGCTCGCTGGTGGCCGCCTGCTCTATTTTGCGGCCTGGAAGCAGCACTACGCGCTCTACGGTGCCACGGCTCCGCTGGTCGCCGCATTCCGCGCCGAACTGGCGCCGTACCCGATCGAAAAAGGCACCATCCGCTTCCCGCTCGCCGCACCCGTCCCCGTGAAACTGATTGCGCGCATCGCAAAATTCCGCGCCAGGGAAATCATTGCCCGCGCCGCCGCCACCTGATCGAACCGCGGGAGGAAGATCCTATGCCATCCTTGCAGCTCACTCTAGGAGCTTTCAGCATGCTTAGCCTTTGTGCTGCCGCTCAGCCAGGCCCTTCACAGTTGCCTGCGCAGAGCAAACGGATCGTGATTCGAGCCAGCACGCTGCTGGATGGCAAAGGCCGCGTGCAGCACAATACCCGCGTCGTGATCGAAGTTTCGCGGATTCGCGCCATTGATCCGAAAGCCGCGCCTGTGGATTACGACTTGCGCGGTTTGACGGTCTTGCCCGGCTGGATTGACGCGCATGTGCACATCACCTGGAGCTTCGGTCCGGACGGAAAAAATGCAGGCCAGGGAGGGACCACCCAGGAAGCCGCGTATGCCGCGGCCTCCAATGCATGGCTGACCTTGATGGCGGGCTTTACCACCATCCAAAGCGTCGGTTCGCCCACCGACGTTCCCTTGCGCGATGCCATTGCCAAAGGCTTGCTCCCCGGCCCGCGCATCCTGACGGCCGTCGAACCGCTCATGGGGCGAGGCGCGCAGACCGGAACGCCGGATGAAATCCGCGCCTTCGTGCGGAAGCAAAAGGAAGCCGGGGCGGATTTGATCAAAATCTACGCGTCGGGCGGCATGACCCGCGGCGCAATGACAATGTCACAGGAGCAATTGAAAGCGGCCTGCGATGAAGCCGGGAAACAGGGGCTGCGCACGCTCGTCCATGCTTTTAGAGATGCAGTGCGTGCCGCAACGCTTGCCGGATGCACGCAAGTGGAACACGGCTTGGGGGCCTCGGACGACGATCTGCGATTGATGGCCGAACGCGGGACATATCTTGATCCACAAGCCGGGCTGCTGCTTGACACCTATCTCCGGTACAAGGACCGCTATCTCGCCGCACCCTATTATACGGAAGAAGGTTTTGCGGCGATGAAAGGTCTCATCCCGGCGCACCAGGAATTCATTCAACGTGCCGTACGGATTCCGGGCCTGAAGATTGTCTACGGCACCGACGCCGTGGCGGGCGTGCACGGCCGGAATGCGGAGGACTTCATTAACCGCGTGCGCGGCGGTGGAGTAGACCCCATGGCGGCAATGGTCTCTGCGAACTCACTCGGCGCGGAAGCGCTTGGCATGGCCGATCGGATCGGATCGATTGCGCCCGGCATGCAGGCGGACATCATCGCCGTCGATGGCGATCCCCAGAAAGACATTACGGCCGTCCGTCGCGTCGTATTTGTGATGAAGGGTGGGGTAGTTTACAAGAACGTCGCGCGCAGCGCGATCCCTGTTGATGCAGGTCTGAAACCTTGACTCGACTGTAACGCGATGTAACGGCGCGTTCCCGCGCTGTCTGCTATTTTATAGTTTCACACTCTTATGACCACTATCATACGCATCACTGGCCGCGAAGTCTTGGATTCCCGCGGCAACCCCACCGTTGAAGCGGATGTTCATCTGGCCGACGGCAGCATGGGCAGGGCGGCTGTGCCCTCCGGCGCATCCACCGGCGAATACGAAGCCGTCGAACTCCGTGATGGCGACAAGTCGCGTTACCTCGGCAAAGGCACCCGGAAGGCCGTAGGACACATCAACGGCGAAATCGCCGAAAGCCTGCGCGGCAAGTCCGCCGCCCGCCAGGCCGAGTTGGACGCCCACATGATCGAACTCGACGGCACCGAGAACAAGGGACGTCTGGGCGCCAATGCCATCCTGGCCGTCTCCATGGCCGCCGCCCGCGCCGCGGCCGCTTCCCAACACACCCCGCTCTACCGCTATCTGGGCGGAGCCGGCGCGCGCGTGCTGCCCGTGCCCATGATGAACGTGCTTAACGGCGGCGCGCACGCCGACAATTCCGTGGACGTCCAGGAGTTCATGATCGCGCCGTTCGGCGCGGCAAAATTCTCCGAATCGCTACGCATGGGCGTCGAAGTATTTCACACCCTCAAGGGCGTGCTGAAAAAGCGCGGCTATTCCACCGCCGTCGGCGACGAAGGCGGTTTCGCCCCCAATCTGAAATCCAACATCGAAGCCCTCGAAGTGCTCCTCGAAGCCATCGAGAAGGCCGGTTACAAGCCCGGCGAGCAGATCGGCATCTGCCTCGATCCAGCCGCCAGCGAGTTCTACATCGATGGCCAGTACGTTTTCAAGAAATCCGACAAGAGTCAGCGCTCTTCCGACCAGATGGTCGAATTCTGGGCCGACTGGGTGCGCCAGTATCCCGCCATCATCTCCCTCGAAGACGGCATGTCGGAAGAAGATTGGGACGGTTGGAAAACGCTGACCGATACCCTCGGCGGCAAAATCCAGCTAGTCGGCGACGACATCTTCGTCACCAACCCCGCCATCTTCAAACGCGGCATTGAACGCGGCATTGCCAATTCCATCCTCATCAAGTTGAACCAGATCGGCACGGTCACCGAAACGCTGGAGTGCATGTACATGGCCTCCCGCGCCAACTACACCGCCGTCGTTTCGCACCGCTCCGGCGAGACCGAAGATCCTTTCATCGCCGATTTCGTGGTCGCCACCAACGCCGGCCAGATCAAAACCGGCTCCGCCAGCCGCACCGACCGCATTGCCAAGTACAACCAGTTGCTGCGCATCGAAGAGGACCTGGGCGCCGCCGCGCAGTTCGCCGGACGCAAGGCGTACAGCCGCTAGGAGCCGCCCATGCACAAAATCGTCTTGCTCCGCCACGGCGAAAGCGACTGGAACCGCGAAAACCGCTTCACTGGCTGGACCGATGTAGATCTCTCCGAAAAAGGCCGGCACGAAGCCCGCGAAGCTGGAGTCACCCTCCGCGCCGAAGGCTATGCGTTCGACGTCGCCCACACCTCCGTGCTCAAGCGCGCAATCCGCACCCTGTGGATGACCCTCGACGAGCTCGACCAGATGTGGATTCCGGTCCACCGCTCCTGGCGCTTGAACGAGCGCCACTACGGCGCGCTGCAAGGTCTGAATAAGTCCGAGACCGCCGCCAAGTTCGGCGAGGACCAGGTGAAAATCTGGCGCCGCAGCTACGACGTGCCGCCGCCGCCCCTGACAGCCGACGACGAGCGCTACCCCGGCCACGACCCGCGCTATAAGTCTCTCACGGCCGAGGAACTTCCGCTTACTGAGTGTCTCAAGGACACCGTCGCCCGCTTTCTGCCCTACTGGCAATCCACCATCGCGCCGGCCGTGCGCGATGGTCAACGCGTCCTGATCGCCGCCCACGGCAATAGCCTCCGTGCCCTGGTCAAGTATCTCGACAACGTCTCTGAGGAAGCCATCGTCGCACTCAACATCCCCACCGGCATTCCGTTGGTCTACGAGTTAGACGATCAACTGAAGCCGCTGCGTAGTTACTATCTCGGCGATCAAGAAAAAATCAAAGCTGCTATGGAGGCGGTAGCTGCGCAGGGTAAGAAGAAGTAACAAAGTCACGGCTGTGCCAGAATCCGGACTTCCGATGCTGCCTCCGGCGTGTGATAAACACGCTCCGTAGCCTTGACAAAATCCGCGGTCGTCGCTGCCGCCGCGTCGACAAACGTCTGTGGATTGAGATCGGTGAGCGGAAACCACGAGCTCTGTATCTGCACCATCACGCGGTGTCCCCGCCGGAACGTGTGGTCGATGTCCGGCATCTGAAAACCCACGGCGGTGATCTGGCCCGGAATCATCGCCTCCGGTTGCGACCAGGAATTTCGGAACTTCGCGCGCATCGGCTCCCCGCGCACGAGCTGCTGGTATCCCGCGGGGTACACATCGATTATCTTCACATCGAAATCGGAATCCGTGCCGCTGGTCGACACTTGCAGATGCGGCGACACTGGGCCCAGGAGCGTGAGATCCTCCTGCAAGGGTTCGCTGGTATACGAGAGAACGTCGCGCCGCGCGCCGGCAAAGCGCTGATCGGCATACATGAATTCGCTGCCAAGGTCTGTCGGAGAGTGTTCCAAGTACGGCACGGGCGATTTCGGATCGCTCACATACTCGTCATAAGGCTGCTCCGCCGCCGCCGGAGCGTCGAAGCTCAGCTTCCCGTTCGCGTGAAGGTAAAGCGATCGCTTGACGGCGTTTGCCGCTGGCCAGGCATTCTCCCTGATCCAGCGGTTCGAGCCGGTTTGGAAAACCACCGCCTTTGTGAGTTCTGCCGCGGGCCCGTCCTTAAGATAGTGCTCGAAGAAAGGAAATGCGATCTGCTCCCGGAAGTACTCAGCCGTCGGCGCTTGAAAGTCCATCGCTCCAAGCGATTTTCCTTGCGTGCGTATCCATCCGCCATGCGCCCACGGCCCCATCACCAGTGTGGTCTGAATGGTGGGGTTTTGCCGGCTGATCGCGTCGTAGGTCCCAAGAGTTCCCGCCAGGTCTTCCGCATCGAACCACCCTCCAACCAGCAGCACCGGGCAGTGAACGTTTTTCAAGTACGGGGCGTTGTTCCGCGCGCGCCAATAGTCGTCGTACGTGTTGTGGTTCACGTTTTGGTCGAACAGAGGATTGTGGATGAGCGCCTTAAAGCGGCTTAAAGCGGGTCCGTTCCGTAGAAAGAAGTCGTAGCCATCCGCGGTCCCGTAATCGAACGCGTGACCCGGATGCGAGGGCGGCATATCCGGACCGTCCGAACGAATCCAGAAGTAATTGGAGTACAGCAGAAATTGCTCGGCGAGCATAAACGCGCCGTTTTGGTACGCGTCATCGCCATGGAAAAGATCGGTCATGGGCGCTTCGGGTGACGCCGCCTGGATCGCCGGGTGCGAGTTGATAATGGACGAGGCCGCGTAAAAGCCCGGATATGAGACGCCCCAGATACCGGCCTTTCCGTTATTCCCGTTGCTGTTTCGCAGCAACCAGTCGATCGAATCGTGCGCATCGGTGCTCTCGTCCGTCTGGCCCGGCGCGGGATTTTCGATATGCGACCGCATGTCCACGAAACTGCCCTCGGACTGGTATCGCCCGCGCACATCCTGAAAAACGAAAATGTACCCCGAACGGTCGAACGACTGGGCCGGACCAAGCTGCCGGCGAAAATGACTCTCTCCGTACGGCGCAACGCCGAACGGCGTCCGCATGATCAGGAACGGATACGCGCGGCTGGTATCTTTCGGCATGTACACCTGGGTGAAGAGCTTCACGCCGTCTCGCATCGGGATGCGAAACTCGCGCTTCGTATAGTGCGCCTCCGTGCCGTTAAGCTGACCCTCGGCCCAATACCACGCGCCAGCCCCTACCGCGATCAAAAGCAGCCCCATCGGAAGCAGCCGCTTGCGGAATGTTCTCATTGACCCCAACCCCTCCGCCGCAGCCCGCCAGACATCAGCCGGCCCATTCCCGCAGCATACGTTCACCAACCCCGGCAAACTCCGGATGATCTTTCATATGGGAGCGGACCTCTTTTGCCGTCTCCTGAATCGCTTCCGCGATGCGCTCCAAAATCTGCCGAATCCGCGCAGGCGAACCGCCCGCCCGCGTTTCACCGAGTCTTCTCAGTTCCTTTGCCGTCGGCCATTGGGTCGATCCGTTGAGCGTCAGCGCCAGGCTGTCCTTGGCCATGTACACGGACGTAGTCACCAGATCGTACACCGGCGCCAGCCGTGCCTCTCCCAGCACATCATCATAGACGATCCCGAAGTTCTTCAGGTGCGCGTCGCCATTGCGTAGCGCGCAGTTAAGCGCAATCAGCGTAAAAAGCTTCTCCAGATCTTCGTGGACATGCGTGGAATTCGCAAACTGCGCAAACCGCTTCATCACCGAGGTCTCGTAGCTGCCGCGGTATTTTTCGTCGGTCCGCCGCGCATTCAACGCGCAAAAATCCTCAAATCCCCGATACGTCCCGTCCGCGCGCAGATCGAAGCGGTCGATCACCAGCGCCATGCCGTCTTCCGCCAGCCGAAAAGAAGGCACGTCGAGCCCACACCGGCGCGCGGCCGTAAGGCAGAAAAACTCATTGGCGGCCAATTGCGGGTATTCGTTCCCTTCCCACAGTTTCACGATATGGGTTGCGCCCTTAAAGCTCTGCGAAAGCCGGCGGTCGCCGTGCTCTATTTGGGCAAAAGCTTCTTCGTCGCGCACCAAAACCTTCGGCTGCACACCGCTGATACCCGAGAAGGTTGCGAACTTCTCGATCAGATACAAAAACAGGTCCCTGCCGCGCCTGCGTGCGAGAATCTCATCCACGGACTGAAACGGCACGTCCTCGTGCAACTGCTCCTTGTCGCCCGTATAGCGAATCCGCCCAACCTGCGAACGCCCAACCACCGACAGCAGATCGAACTCGTCAAATGTCCCCGTAGCTTTCGCGAAAGCCAGGCGAAGGCGCTCGCGTAGGAAGCCCTCAGGCAGGTTCATCTCAAAAATCGGCAGCAGCCCAAAGGTCGCGTTCCAGGAAGCCAGCCGTACGGGCATTGTGACGGAAACCGCACGGCCGGCCGCTGTGTCCGGCAGGTAGGCGAACGTACTGCCGCGCGCCCCGTGGCGGTCGAATAGCCCGGCCTCAGCCCCGTCGGTCCAGACCTTGATCATCGCGGTCCTCCTGCATCAATTCGTCCAGAGTGGGGCGGCGCGACCTCGCCGGCTGCAGCGTCAGTTCAAGCCCCAGCGCGGCGAGCAGTTTTGCGATCTTTGAAAAGCCCATCTCCCCTGCGCGTCCATTTTCCAGCGCGTCGAGCGTGGCGCGACTGATCCCAGCCCGGCGTGCGAGTTTCGCCTGGCTCAGATTGAAGCCTTTGCGCCGCGCAGCGATCTGGCTGCCGATGGAAGGGAGGTCAGCCACATGCCTATTATATTAGGCAATTAGTAAAATTGCAATCCTAATGCCCAGTGTATTGGGCATAGCGGGACCGCCGGACTGAGCGGATCATGCTGCCACGATGTACTCTGCGATGGTGCGCGGCTCCGGAATCGCCTCGCCATCCTCGGCCATGCCGGCCAGATGCATACGAATGGCGTCGCGGATCAGATCCGTGGTCTCCTCGAGTGAAGCCCCAGCCGCAACGCACCCCGGCAGATCCGGCACGTGGGCGCTGTAACCGGTGTCGGTTCTTTCGAACAAAACGGCATATCTCATGGGCCAGCCTCAACTATGTGAGCTGGAAGGAGGCAAGCGGGTGGCTGGAGATAAAAGCCATCTACCGAGCAGCCACCGAACGGGAGGCGGAGCGTGAGTTGACGGCGTTCATCGCAGAATGGGGCCAGAAGTATCAAGCCATCGGAAAGCATGGCGGGATCAGTGGGAGCGCATCACGCTCTTTTTTGAGTTTCCGGCCGAGGTGCGCCAGGTGATTTATACGACCAACGCAGTGGAATCGCTGCACATGAGCATGCGCAAAATCATCGAGACGCGGGGCTCGTTTCCGAGTGAAGAAGCGGCTTTGAGGCTGCTGTACTTAGCCTTGCGCATTGTTAGCGCGAAATGGGAGACGATCCAATATTGGAAGCAAGCGCTGAACCGGTTCGAGATTCTGTGGGGGGATCGCATCCGAGCGGCCCGCGGGCAGGAGTACGCGGCATGACGGCGGAGGGCAGCCATCAGCCTGCGGCAGCAAGGAATTTGAATCGCCCCCTTTCTCGTTTCCCCCTCCGGGGGCAAGCCGGGGGCACCGCCGCCTCCGCTGCGCTACGGCTCGCGCAAAAAACCGGCTCGCGCAAAAAACCGTGAGCTTCCGGCAAGCTTGCATGACGTCACCGGGGAGAACTGATAAGGTCAGTCTTGCGCCGGAGGACTGATGATGCCGCGACCAACCCCTGCCGTACCAGCGGATCTGCAAGAACTGAGTGGACGTTTTGAAGATTGCCGTCGGACGCGGCGGGGGAAATTGCCGATTCCGGAGCCGTTGTGGACGGCGGCCGCGGAACTAGCGCGATCGCACGGCGTGTGCCAGACGGCCCAGGTTCTGCGATTGGAGTATAAAAAGCTCAAGCAGTTGACGGATGGGGAAGCGAGCGGTAAGCCGGTTCGGCGTCGACGTTCTCCAGCGCCGGCCACCTTTATGGAACTGGCGCCCCTACCGACCGCGGCTGCAGAGTG
>JBEKYC010000090.1:0-36749 GCA_049511415.1 Bryobacteraceae bacterium
ACCTGGATCGAGGAGCCCACCCTGGCGCACGATTACCAGGGCCACGCGCATATCGCGCGCGAGATTCGCACGCCGATACAGTGCGGCGAGAACTGGTGGGGCGTGCGCGACATGCAACATGCGGTGGATGCGCGCGCCAGCGATTACATGATGCCCGACGTGATGAAGATCGGCGGCGTGACCGGGTGGATGCGGGCCGCCGCGCTCGGAGAGGTCCACTCCATTCGCCTGTCGAACCACCTCTGGCCGGAGATCAGCGCGCAACTGCTGTGGGCCACTCCTACCGCGCATTGGCTGGAGTATGCCGATTGGTGGAACGTCGTGCTCCAGGAGCCGCTGCGCGTGGAGAAGGGTAGGGCCTGTATCGAGGGCGTCGTCGGGACGGGCGTCGAATGGCATGAGCCGGCCGTCAGCCGCTACGCGGCATAGCCGCGGCTACGAAGATTCTTCAGAACCCCGACAAGCTGAAGACCGTGCCACAACCGTTGCCGGACGAGCAACGGTCGATGCCGGCACCGCCAAAGTTCGTGGTCCCGTAGAGATCCCCATTGGCGGCCTGCACCAGCGCCGCAGCGGGGATTTCGCCGTCCGCGCAGTTGCTTTCGGAGCAGAAGCTGTGTAGCGTCGTCAGCGCGCCACTCGGGGCGATCTGGAAAATTGTGCCGCAGCCCGAGGGGTACGCACAGGCCCCGCCAAAGCTGGTTGTTCCGTAAAAGTTCCCATCCGCGCCCTGGACCAATCCCGCGTTCGGGTAGGAGCCGTCGGTGCAGCCGGTCTTTTGAAAACAGAACCGGTGTAATGTCGTCAGCTCGCCGCCGGGGGTGATTTTGAAGACGGTGCCAAGCGCGTCGCCCCCTGCATCTTGCGTCGTCCCGTAGAAGTCGCCAGTGGACGCCTGGATGAGACCGCCAACTGGGGCGGCGCCGTCCGCGCAACTGCTTGCGGCGCAGAAGCTGTGCAGGGTCGTCAGCGTCCCGCTGGGGGTGATCGTGAAGACTGTCCCACAGCAGCCGCGTTCGCTTGCGCCGCCCGTCGCTGTGGTCCCGTAGAAGTTACCATCGGCGGCTTGCACCAGCCCCCCGGGCGCCTTGCCGTCCGCGCATCCGCTTTCGGCGCAGAAGCTGTAGAGCGTCTTCAGCGTGCCATTCGGGGTGATTTTGAACACCGTCCCGCTGCCGTCGTTGGCCCCGCCCTGCGACGTTGTCCCGTAGAACTCACCATTCGGAGCCTCGACCAGCGCCCCTTTGGGATATTCCCCGTCCGTGCAACCGCTTTGGGAGCAGAAGCTGTAGAGAGTCGTCAGCGTTCCACTGAGGGTGATTTTGAAAACTGTGCCCAAATGATTGGCCCCGCCTCCGTAGGTTGTCCCGTAGAGTTCCCCGCTCGAGGCCTGGACCAGCCCCTCGTATGGGTTTTCCCCGTCCGTGCAACCGCTTTGGGAGCAAAAGCTGTAAAGCGTGGTCAGCGCGCCGCTTGGGGTGATCTGGAAGATCGTGCCGCCCTGCTGGTGAGCGCCGCCGCCTTCCGTAGCCCCGTACAGGTTTCCATCGCCGGCCTGGATCAGTCCCGCGTGGGGCAACGCGCCGTCCGTGCCATCAAAGCTGTGGATTGTGTTGAAAGTCTGCGCCGGTAGGGCAATCGACGTCGCTGCAAACAGCGCAAAAACAACGGAAACCCTCGTTCGGTAGTTCCGTTTGCCAATCACGTTCACGTTTCGTTTCATGGATACGCTCCGTCTCAAGACTGGTGTCGGGAACGAGCTATCTGGTTGCCGCATGTCCTCGAATCGCCCGGGCCCATCTGTCCGAATCGTGAAGGATAGCCGTCCCGAAGTTCGGGCGCGTACGCGATACTATGCTCCAATTCTACTCTTCCCGAAGCGATCGGGAGGACCTGTTAGTGCCTGAAAGGTGCGTTAGAACTCAATCTTTAGCGATGCGTGCGTGATTCTTACTGCTTGGCGATTCGAGGTAAGCGATCCAGTCCGGCGAAAATCCGCAACACAAATTTTCAGACACTACTGAGAATCGAGGCGCCGCTAGGGACTTGAACCGTGACCCCTTCCGCGAGTAGTACGATGAACATCAGCGGATAAGAACATGATCGTGAATCGGGCGTTTCCATGAGGCTCACGCGGCGTGCTTTGCTGCGTGGCGCCACGCTGGCGCCGTGGCTGGCAGCGCCGGCGCGGGCACAGGCCTGGCGTACCAGGGCACGCGACATCAGCGAATGGATCTTCGTCTCCGCGAAGCCCTACCAGGATCCGTTCAATGAAATCGAATTGGACGCGATCTTCCGCGATCCGCAAGGCAGGGAACAACGCGTGCCTGCGTTTTGGGCCGGCGGCCAGGAGTGGCGCGTGCGCTACGCCGCCGATGGTCCTGGCAGTTACTCATACGAAACCGCTTGCAGCGACACCTCAAACCAGGATTTGCATGGCCGGCGTGGAGTGCTGGAGGTCGCGCCTTACGACGGCACGAACCCGCTGTTGAGCCACGGGCCGCTGCGGGTTGCGTCCGGACACCGCCACCTGGAGCATGCCGACGGCACGCCGTTCTTCTGGCTGGCCGACACCTGGTGGATGGCTCTGTCGAAGCGCCTGCGCTGGCCCGCCGATTTCGTGCGCCTCACGGCGGACCGCGCGGCGAAAGGCTTCACCGTCGTGCAGATCGTGGCGGGACTCTATCCGGACATGCCGCAATTCGATCCGCGGGGCGCCAACGAAGCGGGTTTCCCCTGGGCGCAGGACTACGCCCGCATCAATCCGGCGTATTTTGATATGGCCGATCTGCGCATCCAGCATCTGGTGGATCGCGGAATCGCGCCGTGTATCGTGGGCTGCTGGGGATACTACTTGCCGATCCTCGGATTGGCCCGCATGCAGCGGCATTGGCGATACCTGATCGCGCGCTGGGGGGCGCACCCGTCGATCTGGTGTCTGGCGGGCGAAGGCACTATGCCCTATTACCTGTCGAAGGAACCCGATCGCGACCGCGCCTTGCAGAAGCAGGGCTGGACTGAGCTTGCCCGTTACGTGCGCGCCACGGACCCCTTCCATCACCCCGTTACGATTCATCCGTCCGACAGCGCGCGCCACACGGTGGAAGACGCATCCGTGCTGGATTTCGATATGCTGCAGACCGGCCATAGCGATCGCGCCAGCATTCCGAACACGGTCAGACTGGTGACGGCTTCGCGCGCGGCCAGTCCGCCCATGCCGGTAATCGACGGCGAGGTCTGCTACGAAGGCATCCTGGAGCAGAGCCGGCAGGAGGTGCAGCGATTCATGTTCTGGGCCTGCATGCTGAGCGGCGCCGCCGGACACACGTACGGCGCCAATGGAATCTGGCAGGTGAACACGGCCGCGCAACCGTTCGGACCATCGCCGCACGGCCGTTCCTGGGGGGACACGCCGTGGGACGTAGCCAGCGAACTGCCCGGATCGCGCCAGCTTGGATGGGCCAAAGCCCTCCTGATGCGCTATCCGTGGTGGCGCCTGGAGCCGCATCCGGAGTGGGTCGAGCCGCACTGGACCGCGGCCAACTACATGCAGCCATATTGCGCCGGCATACCGCGCGAATTGCGAATCGTCTTCATGCCGGCGATGTGGGATAGCCCCAGGATCGTGCAGCTTGAGCCTGGTCTTTCGTATCGCGCGTTCTACTTCAACCCCGCTACGGGAGCGGAGCACCCGGCCGGTGCGGCAGTGGCGGATGCGGCGGGAGTATGGCAGCCGCCGGTGGCTCCCATATTTCAGGATTGGGTGCTGGTCCTCGACACTTAAGGTTCGCCCCGCTATCTGTTCGGCGGTTTCTGATCCACCACGGATCGGACCGCTTCACGCAATTCGGATTCGTTCCGGGCGCCGATGAACTGGCCGCGCACCACGTTGTCGCGGTCGATCACAAACAGGGCGGGTATCTTATGAACGCCGTAATGGCGGTGCATCTCGCGATTACTATCGAGCAGGACCGGCATCTCATACCGATTCTCCTCGACGAATTTCTTCACTGTGGCAGCCGCCTCGTCGCTAATCCCATAAAATCTTACGGCGCCCCCAAACTCCGAGCGGATCTTCTCAAGCGCCGGCAGTTCCTCACGGCAAGGGAGGCACCAGGTGGCCCAGAAATCGAGCACGATTACGTTCCCGTGCAGACTTTGCAGGGTCACGGCCTCGCCATCTAATGTCTTAAGAACAAAGTTAGCGGCGCGCTCGCCGGTCCGAATCGGGTCCGTTGCTGGAAATACCGTCTCAACCTCGGTCCATTCCGGGTCCGGCTCGAAGTGAAACAGAGAGTCGCCGACCTCCTGGTTCAACTCCACGAGCTTCACATGCATGGCGACTTCCGTCTGGCCATCCGGCGTCCGGCTTTTCTCCTTGTATTGCAGCACGATGAATTTCTGCTGGTCCACCAATAGTTCGACTTCGCTGCCGGGCGTATGCTCGCGAATCGTGTAGCAGCGCGCCTGCTCGCGGCCCAACTCGAAATCCTGTGGTTTCGCCATCACCGGATCCTGCGAGGTTTTGGCAAGCGCCAAAATCCGGGAAAGCAAGAGATTCTCCAGGGAATCGTGCAGGTCCCGGCTGGCCACCTGCGCGTCGTGCTCTTCATCCGTATCATCCGCCAGCGAGGTGGCGGAAACTCTGGACCACTGTTTCTTGGAATCCAGCGCCAGCCAGACGTGGCTGCCGTCGTTGATAGCCAGCGCTTGCTGTTGAGGTTGTTTCAAACGCGCGAAATAGCGTCCGCCAGGGGCGTTGGCGAGTTCGCATTCGAGGGACGTCACTTGAGTCTGGCCCGCCGATGACCGGGTCTCTTCCCTTACCGCGATCACGTGCACGGCTTTCAGGCTGCTGTAAGTCGAAACCAGCCTGTCCAGCACCTGCTGCGCGGTGAGTCCCTTCGCACAGGCTGGGACGACCAGCATACAAAGACAAACAAAATATCGCGTCACTGTCGTGTTCCCGGCATCTGGCCGCTACAGGATCGGATGAGAACCTCCTGGCGCCTGCCCCTCCTCAGTATGCCAACTCCCGCCCGGATCCCCCAATTTAGCGCTGCGCCAAGGCCACGCCAAGCCAGACGGCAATGTAACCCAGCACTACACTCGATCCCACGTTTAGCATCGCGGTCCAGATCCCGCCCGCGCGAACCGCCGTGAAGGTCTCCCATTCGAAGCTGGAAAACGTCGTGTAGCCGCCCAGAAATCCGACCACCAGCAGCAACCGCCAGGCCGGATCGACCTTGAGCCGTTCGGACAGCATCGTCATCAGGAAGCCGATCAGGAACGAACCGGTCACGTTAATCACCAGGGTTCCCAGCGGAAATCTTCCACCGAACCGCGTCATAATCGCGGACGCCGCGATATACCGCGCCAGCGCCCCCGTGCCCCCTCCGATTAATACCAGCAAGTACCGGATCAAATTCTTGATCTCCCGAAATTCACCATCTGAACATCATACTGGCCTTCTCTCATCCGCATTCCCGTGCCAGCACCTGGCGTGCCGCGTGAATCCGCTCCAGGTCCGTCCGCAGCCTCGGCACATCGTCATTGCCGCTGTTGGCGACAAGCCGTTCCACCGTTCCCATCAGTTCATCCAGCCGCCGGCCGGCTTCCGTTTCGACACGGTGCAGGGCGGCATGCATACTCTCCTCCCACTGCGCGCTGACGCGGCTGATATTCTGTTCAATCAAGTACGGGATCTTGTGCGCAAAATGGCCGCGCACCGCCGCCTGGATCAGCCGCACGGGCAAGACCGGCGAGAGCAGTTCCCAACTTCGATCGAACACGCGCCCAATCCGGATATCGGGTGTGCTCGGCTCCACGATCCGGATTTCGGTTTCGGTCGTTCGCAACGGCACTCCGAAAGCGTTCAGCGTGCGCTCCGACAACCGGTCCCGGAATTGTTGCAGCGCACGGAAGACCTGCTTCTGCGCCTTCCGTAGCGGCGGCAGAAATTCCTGGCGTTCCCGGATCGAGGCCATTGTCAGTTGATCCCGTAATCCGCTGGCGAGCCAATCCTCAAACGAAGTCAGCATCACGGCAAGGCTTTTGGTCCACTGTGGGAATTCGGTTTCAAATTCCCGCAACAGCGCCTGCTGCATTTCGTAACGGTGCGTCTCAAGGCGCGCGATGACAACAGAACGCGTTCCCGCCGCGGTGTGCCGGATGACCAGCCGGACTTGCGACTTCACGTCGTCAATCGCCTCGCGTTCTCCGATCACTAGCTGCTGGAGTGCGTTGCGTTCCGACTGAATCATTTCCGCCGACTTAAGGCTCAGCGCCAGATAGTCCCCGCACTCCTGGAGGAGCGTATCCATCTTCCGGGTGAGGATCGACTCGCGCTCTTCGGCAAAATGTTCCAGCGTCTCCTGGAACAGCGCCGTTTCGAATGCCTGCCGGAATCGTTCAAAACCGGGCTTGATGGAATACGGGAACACCTGAGGACTCACCGGGAAGTTCCTGGCAAGCTGCGATCGCACAAAGTCCATCACTTCGGCCAGTTCTATCTCGCTAAGCAGGTCCACCTTGGTCAGCAGCACGGCCACTTTGGGCGTGTACCGGTAAAGGCTTTGCAGCAGGTCGATGTCGCGCTGCGAAAGGGGTGGATCGACACTGACCGCCACCAACGCGAGTCCCGCATTTGGCAGCCAGTCAAGCGAGGTCTGGCTATTGTGCGAAAGGGCGCTCTCCAGGCCGGGCGTATCGACAAACTTCAGGCCCCGAAACCGGCGTAAGGCGGGTAATGCGACGGTAATCGCCGCCACCTGCCGGACGTTTTCCGGGTTTTCCTTTTCGGAGATGTACGCGCCAATGTGATCCAACGGAACCTCCCGCCGCGACCCATCGGTGTGATGCACGATGGCCCGTTCGCTGGCGCCGTAAACGATCTCGGTGACGGCCGCGGTCACCGGAATCACTCCGGCCGGCAGAACGTTCTGTCCGATGAAGTCATTCAGGAAGCTGCTCTTGCCGGCCTTGAACCTGCCGAGGACCGCCACCGGAAGCTCCTCCTGTTCCGCGGCGGCCCGAGTCGTACCCAACAGGCTGGAGAGTGCGGCGATGTCATACCGCGCGGCCAGTTCGGCCACCAGATCGATTTCGGCGCGGTCTGACTGAGTCTTCAGCATGATGTCGCTCCACACGCACGATACGTGCTCGGTTGCTGAAGGGAATGGCGCAAGACCCTACAGCAACTGTTGCCGCAGGAGTCATTGGCCGCTGGAGAGCGGCGGTTTTGGCGAACTCCACCGCCTACAAACCGAGCATAACGCAAGGCCGTATCCATCGCAAGGGTAGTCCGCTAAGCGGACTATCATCGCAAGGCTGATCGGCCCGCTTCCCGTACCCAACCTCCGCCGCCCTGCTGCGTCTAAGGCTTGAGGAGCAAACATGAACAAGATCCTGATCCTGACACTTTGCCTGGCGCCCGCCGCCCTGCCGCAAGAAAAGAGATTGAATTGCGACGAAGGCCGGTCGCACGAAAAGAGCCACTATTGCGAGATGCGCGAAGCGGTGGTCCCGGCCGCCGGAGCGCTGGAAGTGGACGGTGGAACCAACGGGGGAATCACCGTCAAGGCCGCCAACCGTTCCGATATCCTGGTGCGCAGCAGGGTCGAGGCGGAGGGCGACCAGGAATCCGAGGCGCGGCAGATGGTTTCCGAAGTGCGCGTGGAGACCTCGGGAGCGCGGGTGTACGCGAGCGGCCCATCCACGGAAAATCACCATCATGGCTGGAGCGTGAGCTATGAGGTTTTCGTGCCGGCCCACACCGATCTGGTGCTGCGCACCAACAACGGCGGCATCGGTATTTCCGGCGTTGAAGGGCACATCCAATTCCAGGCGCAGAATGGCGGCGTCAGCCTGCGGCGCTTGGCGGGATCGGTCGAGGGCCACACCACCAACGGCGGACTGCACCTGGAACTGGCCAACGATCATTGGGATGGCGACCAGTGCGACGTTTCCACCACCAACGGCGGCGTGACGATCCGGGTGCCGTCCAACTATTCGGCGCACCTCGAAACCGGCACCGTCAACGGCGGCATCAAGATCGATTTTCCGGTGACGATGCAGGGCGACATCAACCGCCAGATCGCCGTGGATTTGGGCGCAGGCGGACGGCTGGTGCGCGCCACCACCACCAACGGCGGCGTCAACGTGGAGCGGATGTAAGCAGTCGGGCCTGATATACTCGGTCCATGCGATTTGCCAGGATCGTATTTTGGATCGCCGGCGTATTCGGCGTGCTGCTGGTCACGCCGCTATACTTCCTGTTCGACCTGGCCGGGCGCATGGACCCGCCGCCCATCACGCACCCGCAGTTTTATTACGGCTTCGTGAGTGTGGTTCTGGTGTGGCAGCTCGTTTACATGACGATCGCTACCGACCCGGTCCGATTCCGGCCGTTCATGATCCTGGCGCTGCTGGCCAAGGCCAGCTACGTCGTTACACTGTTGGTGCTGTACCTACGGGAGCGCGTTTCGGCAGCCACAGCCGCCACGGGCGCACCCGATCTGCTGTTGGGCGCGCTCTTTCTGATTGCCTTCCTGCGCACGTCACCCAAGCTGCAATCGTAATCGCGTGGCCCTACGCGTGCCAGTATGAACCGTGTGGGACGCCCATCCGCCCTCGTAATCGCACTGGTGTTATTGGGTGCCGGCTGCGCGCGTTCACCAGATCCGCTGCCGGGATTGCCGCGCGTGTTTGTGTGGGCCTGGGAGCGTCCCGAAGATCTGCGCTGGCTGGACGCGGGTCAGGTGGGAGTGGCCTTCCTGGCCCGCAGCGTGTGTCCACGGGAGGACGGCGTGGCCGTTCGCCCACGCCTGCAGCCGTTGCGTGTGCCTCCCGGCGCTGCGCTGATGGCCGTGGTCCGGGTGGAAAGCAGCGGCCGCGCGGCGGGCGCCAATGCCGCGGAAACAGCCCGCGCCCTTGCGGAGGCCGCCACGCCCGGCGTGCGCGCCCTGCAGGTGGATTTTGACGCCGTGGCGTCCGAGCGGGATTTCTATCGCCGCCTGCTCTCGGATCTGCGGCAGCGCTTGCCGGCTCGAATGCCGCTATCAATTACGGCGCTGGCATCCTGGTGCGAATCCGACGATTGGATCGCCGGACTGCCGGTAGCCGAAGCGGTGCCCATGATGTTCCGTATGGGGCCGGATCGCGCCTCCTACGACGGTGAGTTCGCCGAACCCCTGTGCCAATCCAGCATGGGAATCGCGACCGACGAACTGCCGGCCCGCATTCCCAGGGGCCGCCGCGTGTACGTGTTTCATCCGCGGGCCTGGTCGGAAGACGACGTGCAAGCCATGCTGCGAAAGGTCAGCCGATGGCAAAGACGATTCTAATTGTGATGATTCTGGCGGGCATCCTGATGGCGCCGGACGATCTCTCCAGTTGCGGGCCATTCTTTCCGGAAGCGCTGTTCGCTCCCAAGAGCAAGCCGTTTGACGCCGCGCGTTATTACGGCGGCCGCCTGGATATTATCCAGCCGCATTACGAGAAGATCTATTTGTTGACCGCCTACCGCTACCTGGCGGGTCTGGGGCTGAGCGCGGCCGATCAGGCGGCGCTGCTCGAAAAGGCCGCGCAACCGGACCCCTGGGGCTATCCGGATCACGCGCTCGACGCTTGGCTGCGCGCGCGCGTGCTGGTGGGCGCGCCGGCGCTCGACCGCGTCGACCGGTTTAAGCTCTATGAAGCCCGCGCCTACATTCTCAACTGCGGCGACGACGCTTTCCGGCACGCGGCGGAAACTCTCGGCCGGCATTTCCAGGCCGGATTCGATCACGACGAATTGCGCGCCTGGGTGGCGGCGCAGGATCAGGTATTCGAGAACTGTGCGGCAACCCCGGGGGGAGCAGCCGAGATTCCCCCACCGGCCGCCGCCGGCGCGCCGCCGTGGATGCAGGCCGACCGCGCCTATCAGATAGCCGCGGCGGAGTTTTACGCGGGAGAGTTCGATACCGCCGCGGCGGAGTTCCGGCGCATCGCCGCCGACCGCGTTTCGCCCTGGCACGGCATCGCGCCGTATCTCGCGGGGCGCGCGCTGATCCGCAAGACCACCCTGGTGGATCCTGCGGTAGCGCCGGCGGCGCGCGATCAATTGCAAAACGTGCTGGCCGATCCCGATGCCGCCCAGTGGCATGCCAGCGCCCGCGATTTGTTGCGCTACCTGCAAGTGCAGACCGATCCGCAGGCCGCGCTGCGCGAAGCCGCCCACGAGGTGGAGACGCAACGCACCGGTGTTGCGCAAAGCATGCACGATTACCGCCTGCTACTCGACCATTACGGGAACCAGGCGCAAAATCCCCCGCGCGATGACGCCATCACCGATTGGCTTCAGACCTTGCAGTACGATCCCAAGGATCACGCCCTGGAACGCTGGCGCGCCACGCACGCACTGACGTGGCTGGTGGCCGCGCTCACCAATGCGGACAAGCCCAATCCGGAAATCATGGCGGCCGCCGCTGGCGTGGCGCAGAGTTCACCGGCCTATCTGACAGTTCAATTCCACCGGCTGCGGCTGCTGCCCGCCGATGAAGCCCGTCCGCGGATCGAACAGGTGCTCGCGCGTCAACTGCCGGCGCCGGCGCGTAACCAGTTTCTGGCGGAGCGCATGCGCGTGGCGAGCAGCTGGGACGACTTGCTGCGCTATGCCCCGCGCACCGAAGCGGCCACCGTGGAAGGCGGTTTCCAGGTGGTGCTGAAATTGGCGGACCACTCGCCCGCGCAATACTTCGATGCCGATGCCGCGCGTATTTTGGACCGGCAAGCACCGCTTGCGGTGTTGCTGGCGGCGGCCCGGAGTCCCGCGCTCCTGCCCAACCTGCAACTGGAAGTGGCGCGGGCCGTTTGGGTGCGGTCGATTCTGTTAAACGATCCGGAGACCGCGCGCGCGATCGCGCCGCTGCTTGGTTCGCTGGCGCCCGGCCTGAAACCGTATCTGGACGGCTATGTCGCGGCGGCCGACGAGACCACCCGCTCGTTTGCAACCGCGTGGCTGCTGCTGAACAATCCGGGAATGCGGCCATCCATCGATTACGGTTTGGGCCGCGCCACCGCCGCCTCGCGCATCGATGATTTCCGGGATAACTGGTGGGCCCAGGCGACGAATCGTCCGTGGGCCGGAAATGCGCCGCTCCAATTGCTGTATCAGGGCGCGGAACCAAAGACCGCATTTGTAACACCCGCCGAAAGCGCCGCGGTCCGCGGGGAAAGGGAACGCATGGACGCATTTCCCGCGGCGCCCACCTTCATGGCGCGGGAGGCCGTGGCATGGGCCGGGCTGCACCCTGACGATCCACGCGTGCCGGAATCCCTGCGCCTGGCCGTCCGCGCCGCGCGCTTCGCTTGCGCCGGAGACGGGCAGACGGATCGTTGGTCCAGGCGCGCTTTCGATCTCCTGCACACGCACTATGCGAAGACCGAAGCCGCCCGCCGTACTCCTTACTGGTATAAAGTCGGCATCCGGCCCTGGTAAACCGTGCGCGTGCGGACTGGCGTTCGTTTCTTGTTGTCCGGACACGTTACGATGATGAGGAGATCCATGGCCGACTTAATCGAAAAACCAACCATCATTGCGGCCGCCGGCAACCTTCCAAAACGAATTGCGGAATATATCGGCCGCATCAACTCCTCGACAGCGGCTGTGAGCATTGCGCGCATGGAGAGTCCGGCGGGTTGGATCGAGCCGGGCCAAACCCCTGAGTTCGAGGAGCACACCGTGGTATTACGAGGGCTGCTCCGGGTGGAAACCAGGTCCGGGACCATGGATGTGAAGGCTGGCCAGGCGGTCACTACACATCGCGGCGAGTGGGTGCGTTACAGTTCGCCGGAACCCGGTGGCGCGGAGTACATCGCAGTATGCGTCCCGGCATTCGCACCCGACCTGGCTCATCGGGATCCGTCTTGAATGGCGGGCTGAACCCCAGCGTCGCTAAGTCGGTTGACAGCGGAATACCCGGCCGATGCCGGTTTTTTAAGAACCCGACTTCAGTTTTGTGAATCGCGGTCTGACCGGTGTCCGCTTTTGGGCTGCAATCCGAAGCGCTGCCGAGATGGCTGTGTGTAAGTGAGGAATTTGGTCGGGCCGCCGAGATTTGAACTCGGGACCTCTTGCACCCCAAGCAAGCGCGCTAGCCAGGCTGCGCCACGGCCCGATCTCCTTATTCTAGCGCAATTCTCCTGGCCCGCACGCCGCGGTCACCACGGCCGACCCGGCGAGCATCAGAATGCCCGCCGCGCTGAAAGCGGCCTGCGGCGAAACGTGCGTCCAGGATCTTACAAATCTCGGCGCTGGCGCCATATCGCCCACTCCGTTCACGGCCCCAGCAAACCGTAGACGCGATGCCGCGCACGATTCGCCCGGAACCTGGTTGGCGGCGAATAACCCCGCCATGGCAACCCGGTCGCCGCACCCCGTGGCGGAGCCGATTCGCGGCCGTGAAGCCGGGCGGCACCGCCAGCATCATCTCATGGCAGGCGTCCGCCAAAAAGCTGGTCAGACACATGCCCGCGATGCCGAGGTTCCGCCGGTCGGCGCGCGGTTCATCGGTCCTTAATGCGGCCGAGCATTTGATAAATGCGGATCAAGGCTGTGTCCATGATCCGCTCGCCGGCGCCCACCGCTACCGGAGAGACCGCCGGATCCGCCCCGTAGCCGCCTTCCGCGACTGCTTCGATGGTGGGAAAGTATTGGTGGTAGCCGTTGGCGTAGCCGAAGAAGAACAATTGCTTCACACGCGCGCGCTGCTTCAGCCGGATGGCGTGATTGCTGAAGAACTCACCGGAGACGCCCACCAGCGCGACTTCGCCGTTCAGCAACGCGACGGTCAGGCGCGGCCTGACGCCGGTGGCGTATTCGTCGATGTAATTGGGAATCAATTCGGGAAAGAAGGCTCTCTGGTAGGCCGCCTTAACCATGGGATTGGAGAAATCCGTGCGCGATGCGAACTCCAGCCTCTCCTCGCGGCAGTCGAGCGAAGCGCGCGGCGGTTCCGACGGCTGGAGCGATTGTGCCAACGACACCGCCTCGCGCGCCAGCGCCTGGCCATACGCCTGGTAGCCTTGCTTGGCGCCATCGTTTGCCGACTGGTCGCCAGCCGCGCCCTGCATGAAGATAGCCGCCGCGCCTGTGCGCCGCGTGATTTCGGCCTTCAACGCGCCCACATAGTCCGCCGAGAATTTGAGCGTTTCCGCGGGCAGCATAGTGGGATGCGCGGCGAAGTTCACCAGAATCGCCAATGGCTTTCCGGTCGCATCGTCGAAGCGCATTACGGCCAACTCCCGATCGCTAGGTTTGGGCTCGATCTTGGATTGCCGGTTGCGATTGAAGCCCTCCAATTGCACCGATCCCACCGCCAGTCGCGCCGGCGCCAGTCGCGAGTTGGCTTCCACAATGGCCGCCACGATGCCGTCTTCCATCTGGCCGTAGTAGCGTAAGGCGGCATCGAAGCGTCCTTTACCCTTTCCTTGCCGATCGGTCAATTCCAAAACCGGGCCGTGATGCGTGTGGGAACCCGCGATGATGGAGTTGTCGATCCCGGCCCGCTCTTTGATCTGCTGCCGGATGCGCTGGAGCGAGGCTTCGGCGGGTGCGCGGCCCAAATCCAATCCCACGATGGCAATTTTGCGGCCTCCGGCTTCAATCACCAAGGCATCCGCATAGAGCGGATCCAGCATCCCGATGGAAAGCGCATCATGGCGGTCGCCGTAACCCCACATAGGCACGGGATCCCGCGGTGTAATGTCGCGGCGGCCGGCGCCCACGCGCAAGTCCTGCCCCCAGGCGCACACGATCAGGAGACATCCGCCGAGCCATCGCAATCGTCGCATGGGTTGATTATGGCGCATCGCAAGCCGCCCGAACCGGTGCGCGCCTATACGGGATACGCAGGTCTGAAAACCCGCTACAATATTGGACACTGCGATGGAGGCCGTCACCAAAGAAGGACTCCTTGACCGGCCCCCGCGATCGAGGAAGCACCGGAGTTCCAGATTCCCTAATCCGTGCTGCACGCACGTCCGCCGCAGAGATTGCCGGATGATGCGGTATGCCGCAGCCCCATTGCCCGGCATGGTGAAGCCATGAAGATGCAGAATGAGGTCAGCGCCAACCTGGACGGGATGGCGAAGGCCATCCACGTCGCGCCGCGCGGTGCGGTAAAGGCGGGTCAGATCTTATTCGAACTGGCGGCTGTGATGGAAATCGCGTTCCGTTGAGGTGATAGAATTGTGCGTCTGCGAAATAATACCGACATACCGAAGCATCCGCGATGACACCTGTCCAGGCAAAATCGCTGCTGGCCGGCTCGCGGTGCGAGATGCTGCTGCGGCAAAGTCCCGGATGCGCTTGGCTGCTACGGTGCGATCTGACGATGGAGGCCGTATACGGAGACTCCGCGCGCATGCTGGGCCGCTCCATCGTGGATCTGGAGGGTCGGAATTTCGGCGATCTGTTTGCCCCGCTCCTACGTCCGGCTTGGGCGGCGCGCGTGGAACGGGTTTTCGCCGGCGACACGATTACGGCCGCGGCGCGCTTCGCGGGATCGGCGCCTGAATATGCGATTACGCTGTTCCCGGTTGTGTGGCCCGAAGGTGGCATCGGGTTTGCCGCCGGCATGGCGCACGAGGCGCCGGAGCGCGGGGTGGCATTAAGCGCCGTGCGGCTGTTGGACGCGGAACGCACGCGCCTTTACCGGTTTCTGCATGATCATGTCGGCCAGGAACTTTGCGCGGCCGGCCTGCAACTCGATCTGCTGCGCATGAACCTGGCCGAAGGCGGGTCTGCGACCGCCGCCGCGAGCGCGGCGGCGGTGCAAACCACCCTGGAGAGCATCATCTCCGCGGTGCGCGGGTTCCATGCGGAATGGAATCCGGCGGCCGCCGAGGATCTGGGGCTGCGCGCGGCGCTGGACATGCTGGCCGGGTCACTGCGCGCGAATTTTCAGGGCAATATCCGGGTGTGGGCGGATGCCACGGTCAAGCCGCCGCCGCACGCCGCCGCGGCGCTCTACCGGATCGCGCAGGAGGCCGCCGGCAACGCCGTGCGCCACGCGGGTTGCACGGTGATCGAGATCCTGCTAAAGTCCTTGCGAACGGGGCCGGCGCTGGAGATTCGAGATAACGGGCGCGGTTTCCGGGTGGCGTCCGCGCTGCAGGAGCGCGGCATGGGACTGGTGTTGATGCGCTATCACGCGGACCAGGCGGGCATCGAGCTGCGGATCGACAGCGCACCGGGAAAAGGCACCGCCATCCAGGCGATCTGGCGGCAAGCGGACGGAAGACTGGGGGGGAGCTGATGCCATTCGACATTTTGCTGGTCGACGACCACAAGATGATGCGCGACGGCTTGCGGGCGATACTGGAGCGCACCACGGAATTTCGGGTGACGGGCGAAGCCGACACGGGTACCGAGGCGGTGCAGTTCTGCAAGAAGTCGCGGCCGGACCTGGTGATCATGGATATCCGGCTGCCGGGCATGAATGGCATCGAAGCCACGGCGGAGATCCTGCGCTGCTCCCCGCAGACGCGGGTGCTGATTCTGTCGATCTACGACGATGAGAATTCGGTGGTGACGGCGCTGCGCTCCGGCGCGCGGGCCTTCGTGCTGAAACGCGCTTCCTCGGCGGACCTGATCGACGCGCTGCGCATCGTGGCGCGGGGCGGCTCATACTGGAGCTCGCAGGTGTCCGATCGTCTCTTGCTGCGCATCCAGAGCGGCGACTTAGAGGCGAAGACTCCGCAATCGCCGGTGGACCTGCTTTCGCCGCGCGAGCTGCAGGTGTTGCGGCTGGTGGCGGAGGGCAAGACGAGCAAGGATATCGCCGTGCTGCTCGACTTAGGTCTGCAGACGGTGCGCAGTTACCGCAAGGCGTTGATGAAGAAGCTGGGTGTCAACAATGTCGCGGGTCTCACGCAAGTCGCTTTAGGCGCCGGCCTGACGCACTGGAACAACCGAGATGCAAACGCCCTGGGGTGAGCTGCCGGTTGGCGACGCGCACATCCATTTCTTCTCCCCCGGATTCTTCCAATCGCTGGCGGCGCAGGCCGGCAAGCCCATGGATGAGGTGGAACGGATGCTGGGCTGGCGTATTCCCACCTCATGCGAACAACTCGCCGCGGCGTGGCTTGGCGAGTTGGATGCCCGCGGCGTCGCGAAGGCCGCGCTCATCGCCAGCATTCCGGGCGACGAAGATTCGGTGGCGGCGGCCGTAACTCTGTTTCCGGACCGCTTCCACGGGTATTTCATGGCCAATCCGCTGGCCCCCGACGGCATGGAGAGAATTCAGAACGCGCTGGCGGGCGGGCGCATGCAGGGAGTCTGCCTGTTTCCGGCGATGCATCATTATTCGGTTGCCGATACGCGCGCGCGACCGGTTTACGAGGCGGCCGCGGCGCATCCCGGCGCGATCGTCTTCGTGCATTGCGGCGTGCTGACGGTAGGCGTGCGGCGCAAGCTGGGCCTGGCTTCGCGCTTCGACATGCGCTACTCCAATCCCATCGACCTGCACGCGGTGGCGCTGGAGTTTCCACGCGTGCGCTTCGTCATTCCGCATTTCGGCGCGGGTTATTTCCGCGAAGCTTTGATGCTCTGCGACCTGTGCCCGAACGTCTACCTGGATACGTCCAGCAGCAACAGTTGGGTCCGCTATCAGCCCGAAACATTGACCCTGGAAAATGTTTTCCGCAAGGCGCTGGCGGTGGCCGGGCCGGAGCGGCTGTTATTCGGTTCGGACTCGTCGTTCTTTCCCAGAGGCTGGCACGCGGAGATCCTCGAGGCGCAGATGCGGGCGCTGCGCGATTTGTCCGTCACAACGGAACAAGCGCGCCTGATTCTGGGGGGCAACCTGGAACGCCTGCTTACTTCTCACTGAGCAGATCGAGCGATTCGAGGACGCGTTCCAACAGTTCATCCGTCTGCACAACGGTGGCCTGCAGGGCATCGATGGAGTGAGCCTGCGCGGTGAGGCGCGCGTCCAATCCGGACATGGCCTTGCCGAGCAGATCGTCCATGGCGGCCGTCAATTGCGCGGCGGAAGGTATTTCCTTCAGCTTGGCATCGTGCGCTTCGGAGCGGCTTTCCAGACGCCGCAACCGGTGCTCATGACCGCGCACCTGGGCGCGCATTTCGCGGGCGTTGCGTTCGAGCGACCCGGGCGGCGACAGCGCGGCGCCCTGCCAGCGACGCATGAGCGCACCGGCAGCGAAGCCGCCCATCAACACCGCCAATCTTTCCCACATCAAGGAATCTCGCGTCACTCCTACCTTAAGTGGCCGGAAATTGGCGGGGCAAGTACTAAGAATCTCACGGAGGTACCGAGTACAGATGAGAACCCATAATTTTCCCCAAAGCCGCCAGGCATGTGTCAGACTATTCCTTGAAGCACAGCGAAAATCTGGAGGATCGATCTCTGTTGTCCTCTGAGTTTCTGGACCACAACCCGGGTGAACACATACGCCGGCTTCAGCAAATGGCGCAGCCCGGGGATTGCCGCGAGTTGCAATATCTGAGCGCGCTGCAGGCGCGGACATCGCGCAATTACTTTCGCCTACTGGAGGCGGACCGGCAACTGCGCGCGCGCGCGGGCGGCCCAACGCGGAGCCCCGGCGCGATATTGGCGGATACGATCGAAGCGGACCACCAGCGCATCGGTATGGAGTTGCATACGGGAGTGGGGCAGTCGCTGGCCGGCATTCAGGTGCACGTGGGCTTGATCCGGGAAGCAATGCCGAATCCGCCGGAGCCGTTCCGCAGGAGCCTGGAGCGGATCGAGAGGCTGGCCGGCACGGCACTGGAGCAGGTGCGCAACGTATCCCGGAGCTTGTACGTTCCGGCCTGGCGCACGCAGCGGCTGGCCGAAGCACTACGCAGTTTGTGGGAGTCATCGGGAATCTCCGAAAGATTTGCCGCCACGCTGGAACTGGACCGGTTGTCCGCGGAACCGGAGCCGGAGGTGAGCCGCGCGCTGTATCTGGCGGCCCAAGAGGGAATTTCCAATATCATGCAGCACGCCAACGCCGCGCGCGTACGAATGGCGCTGGCGGAGACCGACGGCCGCATCACCCTGACGCTGGAGGACGATGGATCGGGCTTTGCGCCCTCGCCCGGTTCGGCTGCGCCCGCCGGTATCGGGCTGCGGTCGCTCAGCGACCTGGCGCGTGAAGTGGGCGGCGATTTTCAGACCGCCAGCGGTGCGAACGGCGCCCGACTGACGATTTCTATTCCGGTGAGCCATGAATAACATTAAACAAACTACGGTCGTGGTCGCGGACGATCAGGCTTTGATCCGCGAAGGACTCGTGCTGGTTTGCCAGACGCAAAACCTGCAGGTGGTGGGGCAATGCTCGGACGGCCTGGCGGCGCTCGATGCCATTCGCGCGCTCAAGCCGGATTTCGCGTTATTGGATCTGAATATGCCGAAGCTGACTGGCTTGCAGGTGGTGCGCAAGATCCGGGAGGCGGAGATTCCGACGCGTTGCATCATCCTGACGATTACCAGGGACGATGGGGCGCTGCGGGAGGCGCTGAAGATCGGCGTGGACGGTTACATACTAAAGGACGGAACGCCGCGGCACATTACCGACGCCATCAACTACATCCGGGACGGCGGCGTGTACGTATCGCCGCTGCTGCCGATGGCGGGGATGCTCCCGGCGCGCGACGCCGAGCAGGACGATCCGCTGATCCAGCTTAGCCGGCGGGAACGGGACGTGTTTTTCCACCTGGTGAACGGACTGCGCGCCAAGGAGATTGCCAACCTGCTGGACATCAGTCCGAAGACCGTGGATACCTACCGAGCCAGCCTGATGCGCAAGCTGAATATCCACGACCTGGTAGGGCTGGTGAAGTTTGCCATCGAGCACAATTTGACCACCACGAAGTAGGGCCGCCGGGCGGGTTGAAAAAGCAGACCCATTTTTTAATAAGTTGTTTATTGTTAGTGGGTTGATTAAGCTGGTGGGCCGATTTCGTTGGGCTGAATTGGGCGTTTTTGGGCTGTGGATTTCATCTCCGGGCGCGGCGTCGGCTGCCCCTATTTGCGCCGGCCAATACCCCCAAAAATTTGGCTTCGTTTGGAAAAGGCAGGGTATTCGATTTTCAAAGATCTCCGGCGGCCGAGGCGTATCCGGACACCCAGGGCCACGCTATCACGGGGGAAATCGCAGTTCGTGGTGGGCGGCGGAGCAGATGTTCTGGGGGCAGGGGTTATGGGTAGCGGCGGGGCTGTGATTTGGGGTTAAGCCCAAACGACCCCGGAGGCAAGACAACCCGGTTGTATGCGGTTTGAAGGAAGCGTTGGGCGGAGAGGAATGGCGATCTGGGTGATCCCCAGGCTGTTTTGGTCATGAGCGCGTTGCAGGAGGCGCCGCCCGGACGGTCGAGCCTGGGAGTAATATACAGGTATGCGCACTGTAATCCTGATGGCTTGCGCGATTTTGCCGGCCGCGGCGTTACTGGCGCAGACAGCGCCCGCAAATACAGCTTGGCAGCTCGTTTGGAGCGACGAGTTCAACGGGCCGGCCGGCTCCCTGCCGAACCCCACTTATTGGACCTACGATTTAGGCACCGACTGCTGCGGCAACGACGAGTTGGAGACCTATACCAACTCCGCTGAAAACGTGCACATGGACGGCCTCGGCCACCTGGATATTCATGTGGAGAATCCCACGGCGGGCGTCTATACCTCCGCGCGCGTCAAAACCGAGGGCCTTTTTTCGGTGCAATACGGCCGCATCGAGGCGCGCATCAAGATCCCGGCGGGCCAAGGCATGTGGCCGGCGTTTTGGATGTTGGGCAATAACATTACCAGCGTCGGCTGGCCTGGGTGCGGTGAAATCGACATCATGGAGAACGTCGGATTCACTCCCGCCACGGCATACGGCAGCCTGCACGGTCCGGACAGTTACAACGAGACGGCGCAGTACCAGCTAGCGAGCGGCGCGCTGGCGGATGATTTTCACGTCTATGCGGTGGAGTGGTCGGCGGATCAGATCACTTTCTATGTGGATGGCCAGCTCTATGAGACGCAGACGAACAACGCAGCCGGATGGGTATTCAACGCCGCCAATAATCCCTTCTTTATCATCCTAAATGTCGCGGTAGGGGGAGATTGGCCGGGGCCTCCGAACGCCACGACGCAATTCCCGCAGGACATGCTGGTGGATTACGTGCGCGTGTACCAGGCGGCGGATACTTCGGGCCCGGCAATCAATACGGGCGGGGTCGTGGATGCGGCAACCGGCGCGGCGGCGCTGGCGCCGGGCAGCCTGGCGAGCATTTACGGGCAAGGTCTGTCGACCGCCACGAACGGCGACACGTTCGACGCGGCCGCCAATGCGTTCTCGGAGAGCGCCTCGGGCGTGAGCGTATATGTCAACGGCGCGGCATCGCCGCTGTTGTACCTCTCACCGACGCAGATCAATTTCGCGATTCCCTGGGATAGCCTGGTGGGCACACCGCTGAATGTCGAGGTGATGCTCAACGGCCTGCTGGGCAATCCCATTCCCATCACGCTGACGAGCACGGCGCCGTCGGCCTTCGGACAATCGTACTGGACTCCTGGCCCGTATTACAGCCTCTACATGCCGTTCATAGAGTGCATAAACGGGGGACCATACCCATTGCCCGGGCAATACTGCACCTTGTGGGGAAACGGTTTCGGTCTCACGAATCCTCCACAAACGGATGGCACGCCGGCGTCCGGATCGCCGCCGCCATCGACCGTAAATGCCTGCGTGCTGACAATCGGCGGCGTGGCCGCCCAGGTGACTTATTGTGGAGCCGCGCCCGGCGAAATCATCGATCAGGTGAATTTCATATACCCGTCCGGTGTGACGCCGGTGATCTGCGCGGTGAGCGCGACCATCACGATCAACGGCAATACCGGCAACATCTTCATGTGGCCGCCGGAGCCTTGCGGGGGGCCGTAGCGCGTTGCTTTTGACGGGGAAGGTGGCCGCCGTTTGCGAGGGGCGGCGATAAGGTCGACAGGTGACGCGCGGAGGCCGGATCATGCCGCGATTGGCGCGCGCTGAATGCCGATGAGCTCCAAATCCTGCTCCGGCGCCCCCAGGACTGCCAGACACGGCTCATGGGCTTCGCGTATTCGTCCCTGACCTCGTGGAGGGAGCGCGCTTGCGGATGCCACGCCCGGATTTGTGGCACTCTCGGAAAAGCTGGCCTAGATTTTTAGGCTAGACTAGAAATCGGCCCGCCCGATCCGGCGCATCTTACGCTTGAACTCCCTTAATTTCGACTGCTCGACCGGACGTGACACACTATCGTCCAAAACCAAGGCCCAAGAAGTGCTCGCCGTTGCTGAGGCCGCGGAACTCGTCGCCTAATGTGAGTAGATACGACCATGAACTTTCAAGACGCGCCGACCGAACATCCTGAAAGTGCTTCCAAACGATCGCGCCGGCTGCAATCGTCGCTCCTCCAACCAGGGCGATGGGACTGCTGATGCCAATCGACCTAACTATGGCGGGCACGGGCACGGTCACGCTCATGAGACCTGTTTTGAGAACGAGTCGATGACTTGCGATTTTAGCGGAGAGCGCCTGCAACGAACGAGAAATTGAAGTCTCCTGACCCGATATCGCATCTTCGAGGTCCTTGTCGTCGTGGATGTTATCGAGGTCTTTAGCAAGAGAGCCAACAGCGTTGAAGAAGGCTACCGGCGCCGTATGGATTGTTACGGACCGGCGGGCGAGCCACCCGCAGAGTTCTGGGCTTTGCCCTGAAAGCGGCCGTAGGTGAGAGACGTGGGATGTCCGGACGCATCGCGCTGGATGGTTACATCCACCCAGTAGGAGCGGTCGATGAAGTGATCGCGGCTCAGGGGGATCAGGGCCGTGGCGTCCCCGGACGGCCAGCTTATGCGCAACTCCAGGCCATTCATGGCCACCGTCAAGGCGGCGTTTGGTTGATAAAAGTCCGGACCGAACTGGAACACGCCCGCGCAGGTTTTCAGTTCGGCAGCAGCCGGCGGCGGTTGCAGCATGCGAAATGGCCGGCAAGGCAGGCCGAGGGACAGCGCGGCTATGTCATATCCGATCGCCGTGGTG
Organism: Bryobacteraceae bacterium; assembly: GCA_049511415.1. GTDB lineage: Bacteria > Acidobacteriota > Terriglobia > Bryobacterales > Bryobacteraceae > Bog-159. The sequence continues at coordinate 22,069 of JBEKYC010000090.1, forward strand.
GCCGACGAATAGATATTGCTCAGCACCACCACGGTCGTGTGCGAATCCGGTAAATAGAGAACGAACGAAGTAAATCCCGGAGATCTGCCATTCATGTAGTAAGTAGTCGCGCCGAGCCGTTTGCCGGGACCCGTGAACCAGCCATAACCGGCCGTGAGGGAAGTATCCATGACGGCCACGCGGGATGCCGCGGCTATTTGATGACCTTGAAACAGCGCACGCACCCAGCGGGCCTCATCGCGCGCCGTGGTATACGCCGAGGTATTTCCCGTCTTGGCGGACCAATGAATCGTGGCGGCCGGCTTTAATCCATAGGTTCCATCCGGCTCATAACCGGTGGCCATTTCCGGAGCGTGCGTCAAGAAATCGTCGTCGATCCCGGACGCCGATAGACGCAAGGGACGGAAGACCAGGCGTTCAACCGCGGCGGCGAATGGCAGACCCGTCTTTTTCTCGACGATAAGCGCGAGAAGGTTGTAGGCGGAGTGCTCCTCATGCAGGAATTTTTTTCCCGGTTCGAACGGGAGCGGCCGACCGTCGATCCGGGCGACGAGGCTGGCGGGAGTTTGATGATGCTGCAGAATCTCCGCATAGCCGGGGAGAGCGTTGATGTCCGGCAATCCGGAGCGCTCGGTAAGGAGATGGCGGATCGAGATTTTGTCGGCTCCGGCGATTTCCGGGACGAAGTCCGCCACCGGTTCGTCCAGGCTGATTGCGCCCGTGTCCGCAAGCCGCAACACAGCGGCGGCCGTGAACTGCATGGATACGGATGCGATGTGGAAACCGGTGGCCGCGGTGTTCTTCGTGGGATGCCCTCGATCGGCGAAGCCGTACGCCTTCTCGAAGACGACCTTGCCATCCCGCGCGACGAGAACGTCTCCCGCCAGGTTTCCACTGCGCACGTACGGCTGCAGATACGCGTCAATAGTCGCGGGATCGATCTTGCTTTGCGCCAGACCATCGCCCGCGGATAGAAGCACGGTTATAACGGTAGCTAGTGGCCTCATCGACGTCAGCTACAAACATCATAGCCGCTGCGTCGCGAATGCCCCTCGTTGCCGCTAATTCGTGATCGAGGTGATCAGGGTCTGGGTGCCGATGTTCCCGTTAAGCGAGAAAGTCACGGGCACCGAATCGCTGGCCTGGACGTTCGGAACTACCACGTTGAACTGATAGAGTCCCAAATAACCGCCTGCCAATCCGGCGTAGGCTATCTGGGCCGGGGTGCCGGCGAAGGAAATCTGAAAGGTGCCGTTCTGGTAGTCGTTCAGGTAATTCAGCACGGTGACGATCTGTCCGGCAGGGCTGTTGGGAGTGACCAGTCCGAAGCCGATGCCATAGAAGATGATGGTGTCGCCGGGTTTGGCGCGGGCCACAGGGACGCCGCTGACGGCGCCGGGGGGCAGCACATAGGTCACGTTGTCAGGGAACAGCGCGCCGATATATTGGCCGGCCGCCAGGTTGAATACGGCAGGCGCCAGGAAGCCGGGCTGCGTGGCGTTGACGGTGACGTTATATGCGGCGCTAGTGCCGCCGGGGGTATTCACGACGATCGGCTGCGATCCGGTGGGGACGCCGGACGGCACTTGCACGTTCACCTGACCCGGGCTGACATAGTCTATAAAAGCGGACAGTCCGGCGATGGTGACGGTGGTGGAGGCCAAGGATGTGGGTGCGATGTCGTTAACGAAGTCGGTGCCCGCCCAGATCTGCGATTTGACGTTGGCGAGATTGACGCCGTAAATCTCCATCCAGGTGCTGGGCGCGATGGCGGGCGCGCCGCCGTAGCTGCTGGCGTTGATGGCGGCGTTGATCACCGGCGTGTCGTCGAAGGTGCCGTAAACCGGTCCGGTGATGGTGGCGTTAGGCGTGAGGCCAACTTGCCCCACGGAGCAATTGGCAGCGGAGACGCCGGTACAAGTGGCGGTGGCATAGTAGAAAACGAAATCGTCGGATAGGAACGTAACGTTGGCGCCCGTGCTCTCCTGCAGGCTGACGACAATCGATCCGGAATTGCCAGGCAGGAGGCCAAAGGTAATCAGGCTGCTGCCGGCGGCGATGGAGTTGGCGGTGAACGGGGATGGGCCGTTTCCGGAATAACTGAACACGATGGAAATCGTTCCACCGCCCCCAACGCCGGTATAGGGCGCGGTTACGGTGCAAGCGGTGCTGGTTCCGTCGAATGCGCAGGTACCCCACTGGACCTGGCTTTGTCCGACGCCGTCGCTGCCGCCGAGCCCGGTAAGGGTGACATTTTGATTGCTGCTGGTGTAAGTCGCGGTTACACCGAAAGCGTGGGGAGCGAGGAAACTCGCCAAAAGAAGAAGTGCGAAAAGAGATGTTGGTTTCGTCATTATGAATTTCTACGATAGCAGGGAATCGGGGGGAAGCGGGTGTTATGGGTCGATGCACAGCGATGGACACCGACTTGGTGGTGCTCCAGAGCACGGCGTAATGCGATAGCGGGGATCAAGCCCCGCGTGGGCTGAAGCCCACCCTCCAATGGTTTACCGATTTGACATTGACCCCCTAGTCCCGGTACTCTAAATGTTTTGAATGCGAGAAGTGGAGACGTGTGTCGATGAGTACCGAGTTCCCCTCCAAGAACGGGATTGAGCGCCAATGGCATGTGCTGGACGCCGAGGATGTCGTTCTCGGCAAACTGGCCAGCAAGGCAGCGATGCTCCTGATGGGCAAGCACAAAGCGATTTTTACCCCGTTTCTGGACACAGGCGATCACGTAGTGGTCGTCAACGCCGAGAAAGTGCGGCTTACGGGCCGGAAAGACGATAATAAAGTCTACCGGCATTTTACGGGTTATCCCGGCGGGCTGGTGGAAACCAGCGCGCGGCGCGTACGGGCGACACGGCCCGTGCGCATGATTGAAGAAGCCGTTCAGGGCATGCTTCCGAAGACCAAGCTGGGCAAGCAGATGTATCGCAAGCTGAAGGTCTATGCGGGGGACAAGCATCCGCACGCGGCACAGAAACCGGCCGCCCTGGCCCTCAAATAGCGAGAGGATTTTTAGTGGCAGCAACGATCGTTCAATACCTTGGCACCGGCCGCCGCAAAGAAGCGGTGGCGCGTGTGATTCTGCGGCCCGGCAAAGGCGATTTCAGCGTGAATGGCAGGACGTTCGAGTCCTACTTTCCCACGGAAGCCGCCCGCGCGGCGGTGCGCCAGCCTTTGCTGGCGACCGAAACGGCCGATAAATTCGATGCACTGATTCTGATCGACGGCGGCGGTATTTCCGGCCAAGCCGGGGCCGTCCGTCATGGAATCGCCCGTGCGCTGTGTGAGTTCAACCTGGAACTGCGGCCGCGGCTCAAGAAGCTGGGCTTCCTGACTCGCGATCCCCGCGCCCACGAACGCAAGAAGTACGGCCAGAAGGGCGCGCGCAAGCGGTTCCAATTCTCCAAGCGGTAGTTGGTTGTGGTTAGGTTAAAGGGTGTGGCGGAGTTCCGCGCGCAAATTTCGCTTTGGACCGCGCGCGGCTCGTCACGGAAAGACTAGGGAGGTTAGTTTACGCCTGCAATATCAATGAAGGAATTGCTCGAAGCCGGCGTTCACTTCGGGCACCAGACCAAGCGCTGGAATCCGAAGATGAAGGAATACATCTTCGGCGAACGTAACGGTATCTACATAATCGATCTGCAAAAAACCTTGAAGATGTTCAAGGACGCCGCCCGGTTCGTGGGCGAAATGGCCGCGCAAGGCAAGAACGTGTTATTCGTGGGGACCAAGCGCCAGGCCCAGGAAGCCATCGCGGAAGAAGCCAACCGCTGCCAGATGTTCTACGTGAACCAGCGCTGGCTGGGTGGACTGCTGACCAATATGCTCACGGTGCAGAAGTCCATTAAACGCCTGAAAGAGCTGGAAGGCATGGCCAGCCAGGAAGGTGGATACGGCGGCCGTCCGAAGAAGGAAATCATCCGCCTGGAGCGCGAGCGCAAGCACCTGGATTCGAATCTGGCGGGCATAAAGGATATGCCCGGCCTGCCCGATGTGCTGTTTGTGATCGATTCGAACAAAGAAGCCATCGCGGTGAAGGAAGCGCGGCGGCTGGGCATCCCGGTGGTGGCGATCGTGGACACCAACTGCGATCCGGACGAAGTCGATTACGTGATTCCGGGCAACGATGACGCGCTACGCGCCATCCGCCTGTTCGCCAGCAAGATTGCGGACTCGGTGGTGGAAGGACGCGCGCTGGCGAGCGAACAGGAGTTCACGGCCGAGAAGATCGTGAGCGACGAAACGCCCGTGGAAGAAGTGCCCGAGTATACCGAATACGTGGATCCCAAGTACGCGGAAAAGATCATGGCGGAGTCGCTGATGGAAGAAGAGCCTCCGCAGGTCTCGCCGCGGAAGGGTCCGGCTTCGGAGACTGCCGAGCCTGTGGAAGCGGCGGTTACCGAAGGCGGCCACTAAATTTTAGCCACAGATGAACACCGATAAACACAGATAAAACCTGCTCGCTTATCCGTGTTCATCGGTGTTTATCGGTGGCCAATTAATTTGTCTTTTTTAGGTTAAGGAAGCTATGGCGGACATTACCGCTCAACTCGTTAAGCAGCTCCGCGAGCGCACCGGCGCGGGGATGATGGAATGCAAGAGCGCCCTGGTGGAGGCGAATGGCGACATCGGCGGGGCGGAAGTGATTCTGCGCAAGCGCGGGATTGCGTCGGCGCACAAGAAGTCGGCGCGCGTGACCAAGCAGGGCCTGATCGGGAGCTACATCCACTCGGGCGGCCAACTGGGCGTCCTGGTGGAGGTGAACTGCGAGTCGGATTTCGTAGCGCGCACCGATGACTTCCAGGAACTGGTGCACGATATCGCGATGCACATTGCGGCGGCCGATCCGCGTTTTATCCGCAAAGAGGATGTGCCGGACGAAGCGCTGGAGAAAGAGAAGGACGTGCAGCGCGGCCGTGCGGCCTTTGAAGGCAAGCCCGCCCAGGTCATCGACCGCATCGTGGAAGGGCGTATGGCCAAGTTCTACGAAGAAGTCTGCCTGCTGGAACAGCCTTTCGTAAAGGAAGCCAGCCTGACCGTCGGCCAGTTGATCAAGACCAAGATCGCGAAGCTGGGCGAAAACATCACGGTTTCCCGTTTCACTCGCTACAAAGTCGGCGACATAGCCGCCATTGAAGGCGACGCTGAAGAGACCAGTGGCGCAGTATAAACGGATCCTGCTGAAGCTGAGCGGCGAAGTGATGGCCGGAGGCGCGGCTTTCGGCATCCACGCCGAACGTGTCAAAGAACTGGCGACCGAAGTCGCCGGCGTGGCGGCCACCGGTGTGCAGATCGGCCTGGTGGTGGGGGGCGGGAATATTTTTCGCGGCGTGGCGGCGGCGGCGCAGAAGATGGACCGGGTGACGGCGGACCACATGGGCATGCTGGCGACGGTGATCAATTCGCTGGCGCTGCAGGATGCCCTGGAGCAGATCGGCGTTTACACACGGGTGATGAGCGCCATCGAAATGCACGAAGTGGCGGAGCCGTACATCCGCCGGCGGGCTCTGCGCCATCTGGAAAAGGGCCGCGTGTGCATCTTCGCGGCGGGCACCTCCAATCCTTACTTTTCGACCGACACGGCCGCGACTCTGCGCGCGCTCGAAATCCGCGCCGAAGTGATCGCCAAGGCCACGCGGGTGGACGGTGTGTACGACAAGGACCCCTTGAAGTTTTCCGACGCGGTGATGTACCGTGAAGTCACGTACCTGGAGGTTTTATCCAAGGCGCTGGGCGTCATGGATGCGACTTCCATCGCCATGTGCCGGGATAACAAACTTCCGATCATTGTTTTCAATTTAACCACCAGCGGCAATATAATGCGTATGGCGATGGGCGAGCCTATCGGCACGCTCATCCACTAGGGCCACTATGAAAACAGAACATACCGCCGCCCCCGCCGGGCCGGCCTTCAACTCCATCAAGGATGTCGAGAACCACATCAAGACGCGCATGGAAAAGGCGATCAGCGACCTGCAACATGAAGCAGCGACCATACGGACGGGCCGCGCCACGTTGAGCCTGCTGGATCACATTCGGGTGGATTATTACGGGACGCCTTCGCCGCTGAACCAGGTGGCGAACCTGCACGTCCCCGAGCCCAGCCTGATCACCATTCAGCCGTGGGACGTTTCGCAGATCGGGCCGATCGAGAAGGCCATCCGCGTTTCCGATCTGGGGCTGAATCCATCCAACGACGGCAAACTGATCCGGCTGCCGATTCCGCCGTTGACGGAGGAGCGCCGCAAGGAACTGGTGAAGCGGCTGCACGGCGTGGCGGAGCACCATCGGGTGTCGGTGCGCAATATTCGCCGCGACGGCAACGAATCCGTAAAGGCGCTGCTCAAGGACAAGAAGATCACCGAGGACGAGGACAAACGCGCCCATGATGAGATTCAGAAGCTGACCAACGGTTATATGGATAAGATCGACTTGGCGGCCAAGACCAAGGAAAAAGAGATCATGGAGATCCGGTAAGCGAGACGCGGGGCGGAAGCTGTTCCGTGTGTTCGCGCACCACGGCATGTCTGTTGCATAGCGTTCAGCGGGCATGCGCACACCTTCGGCTGAGCTAGTCTCCGCGGTCGGAGACCGCATTCGCTCCGCGCCACGCATTTCGCTTTTTCTGGATTTCGACGGCACTCTGGTCCCCATCGAGCCTTCACCGGATGTGCCTCAGGTAGACCCGGCAACCATCGACATATTAAGACTGCTGGCATCGCGGGAAGGCCTGGTTACCACCATCATTAGCGGGCGGGCTATCGCAGACTTGCATGCCCGCATCCCTCTGCCTCCGCTGATCTACGCCGGGAATCACGGACTGGAGATTCTGGGCCGCCAACTACGTTTCGTAGAGCCCGCGGCCTGCGAACGGCGGACCGAGCTGGAACGCCTGTGCGCCGAACTGGAGCTGGAACTTCGCGGCATCGCGGGCGCGGCGGTGGAGCGGAAGGGGCTCACGGCCAGCGTGCATCACCGTTTGGCTGCCGCGGAGGATCGCGCGGCGATCGAGCGGATTGTGTATGCGGCGGTGGCGCGATACGACCCCCTGTTCCGCGCCAATGCGGGCCGCAAAGTGTTCGATATCGTACCGCGGACCGCCTGGCACAAGGGAGCGGCCGTGGTGTGGATCAACCAGCGCTTGCGCCCGGATGTGACGGTGTATCTGGGCGACGACGTGAGCGACGAAGATGCATTTCGCGTGCTGCCGGACGCCATTACGATCAAAGTGGGGCCGGCGACGGAGACTGGCGCGCGGTACCGGCTGCCGGATCCGGCGGCAGTGCGCGATTTCTTACTTTGGCTGGCGCGGCCAGAGCAGGGCTGAAGCCGGCGTGGCACGTGGCATGCAAGAAAGTCGTGTAGATGCGTCGTTGGCTCGAAATTTTTTTACTGGTTGCGGGGCTGACCGGGGTGGGGATCTGGATCTGGTCGAACGTGCGGATATCGTTGTATCAGAAGCAGGCAAACCGCGCGCTCGACGAACGGGAACTGGCCACCCCTCGGGCGGCGCCCAAGCCGCCGGCGCTGGAGGACGGCGCGCTGTTGGGAAGATTGGCGATCCCGCGTTTGAATCTGCGCGCGGTGGTGCGCGAAGGAGCGGGTGAGCGCACGCTGGACGTGGCGCTGGGCCACATTACGGGTACCGCGTTTCCGGGCCAGACGGGGAATGTGGGTATTGCAGGCCACCGGGATACGCTGTTTCGGGGATTGCGCGGCATTGCGGATCACGACCTGATTGAACTGCAGACTCCGGAAGGCACGTTTCATTACCGGGTGGAGAGCACGGATATCGTGAAGCCGGATGATGTGGCCGTGCTGCGGGCGTCCGCGCAACCGGAATTGACGCTGGTGACCTGTTACCCGTTTTACTACGTGGGTCCGGCGCCGAACCGTTTTATTGTGAAAGCCCGGCTGGAGGACGGCGGTAAAACCACGCCACCGGCTTCGCGTAAAGCGGCCGCGCGGCGGCTGCAATTCGTGGTTAGCGAGCGGCACACCAGCGAAGTGGCTCCAGGAATTACGATCGGACTCTATTGGGCGGATGTGCCGCGGCATCGCGCCAGCGGCTATATCTGGTTTGCTCCGCAGCGGCGCCGGATCTGGTTGTGGAACCAGACCGTCAACCATCCGCTGGCGTTCGACCGGCAGAAGGACGGCAGCGAACGGCAGCTCGTGGTGACGAGCGTGACGAAAGGCTCCGCCGCCGGTTATGTGCTTGTAGCTCAGTAACTACTGAATGTAGACGGTCAGAATATTCGAGTTTATGGCGCCGGCTCCCTCTTTGACTGAGAGCATGACCGACACCAGGCCGCTGCCGGCTAAGCTGGTGGGCAGTGGCACGTTGATCTGATCTTCACCGGCATAGCTGGAAGGCCCGGCGTATGCCGCGGGTATGGACTCGCCGCCTACCATGACATTCACATTATTGGTGTCGATGTCAGGCAAGCCTGTTCCGTAAAGCACTAGCACGCAACCGGTCGCGGGACAGTTATTAGTCAAGTCAAGGGGCACGGGAGTGCAGGTTCCAGCCGAACCACTGCTGCACTGAAAGACGTCGGTGATCTGGTAGATGTTATTGACGAACTGCGCCCATGCCACGCCCACGCCGTTCTGATTGGCGGCGTATAGCTCGGGTGCGATGGGCGTCACCGCCACGTGGCCGGTCTGGGTGGCCGTGCCGGTAAAAATGGAAATCGCCGCCTCCCCGATGGCCACCGTCGTCGGAATCAGAGCGTTGATCTGGGTGGGACTCACATAAAACAACGGAAGTGGCGTTTGCGCCTGATTGCTGTCGATGATAGTGACGTTCGCGCCGCCCAGGCTCATGGGCAGGGCCGGCTCGGTGGGCGGCGCCACAGCCGTCGATGCGGCCATGGCCGATCCGTAAATACTGACGATGGATCCGGGAGCTACTGACGGGGTTCCACTGGCAGAAGATACCATGGCAAAGGTCGACGGAAAGCCATTGAGCAGGACGGTAATCGTGTTGGCGGCATTGTCCGCGATGACCAGATCCAGTTTGCCATCCAGATTAAAATCGCCGACGGCCATGCCAAAAGGCGCAGGTCCCGGAGATGGGGGCGTACCGGCAGCCGCGGTGAATACGCCCTGGCCATTGCCCAGCAGGATGGTTAGAGTGCTGTCGGTTCCGCTGACGGCGGCAAGGTCAAGGGTGCCGTCGTTATTGAAATCGGCGGCGACTAATCCGATGGCGCCCACGTTTCCAGGTCCCGCGGAAAACGGGCTGCCTGTCGCGGACGTATAGGTTCCGAATCTGTTGCTGAGCAGCACCGTGATGTTGTTGGTTCCCTGGTTGGCGGTGGCGATGTCGGGAAGGCCATCGCCGTTGAAGTCAGCCAGGACGACGGCGGTCGGATAAGGGGTCAGGTTATCAGGGTTCGGCGAGATTACGGGGATTGTATTAGTGACCGTGAAATAACCCTCTCCCGTGTTCTTCAACAGGGAAACCGTGCCATCGAACCGGTTGGCGACAGCCATATAGATACTGCCATTGAACTTGTTCACGGCGATGGAGAACGGGCTGTTGCCGACCGGCACGGCGGGCAGTATGTCGAAGGTGCCTGGGCCTAGGGAATTGTTGCGAAGCACAGTAATAGTGCCACCGGTCAGGTCAGTGACGGCCAGGTCCGGATAACCATCGTCGGCGAGGTCGGCGGCCAGGATGAAACTGGGGCTGGTTCCCACAGGAAACTCGTTAGCCTGCGTGGCTGGCGCGAAAGTGCCGTCTCCATTACCGGTCAGGATAAAGATATTATTGCCGGATACCTGGTTCTGACTGGCGATGGCCAGATCCAGCATGCCGTCGCCATTGAAGTCGGCCACCGCAATCGAGACGGGAACATCGCCGACCGAGATGTTACCCGTGCCGGAAGGCAGCATGCGGAACGTGCCGTCTCCGATGCCCAGCAGAATGGTCACGGTACTGGTGGAGGGGCTGAGCACCGCCAGGTCCGGGATCCCGTCGCCATTGAAGTCGCCGACGGCCACGCAGCAGGGATCCTGGTTGACGGTCATGGGGCTGCCGGGCGCGGCTGTAAACTGGGCGCTGGCCGCGGCCTGCAGGCATAGCAGCAGGCCGGCGGAGCGGTATATCGACGACAGTCTGAGTTGGCTCACAATGAAGCTCCTTGGCCGCTCACCATCGGATTCCCGCGGATACCGGCAGGAGAAAGCTGCCGTGGTTAATGGCCAGTCCGCGTATCGCGCGAAACTCAACATAGAACCGGATGTCGGATAAGCGCGGCTGGTTATCGGTCCGCGAGGCACGCGACCTGCCGAAATCGACGCCAGCGCCGCCATCCACCGCGAGCGAGTTGCCGCCCTGACCGAAAACCAGCGGGGCGCCGGCCTGGAGGAGGGGACCCTCGGTGGATGCGCCGGTGAAATCGAGGGTGCGGCGGAACCAGCCGCTGCCGCCGAAGAAGTAAGCTCTGACTTGGTTCGAAAGCAGGACCTGGAAGGTCGGGCCGACCGTCCAACTGAAGTACTTGGCTTTGCCGGAGACGGCGCCGATCAACCCGGTGGTCTGCGGGTTCATTTCAATTGCCTGGGTGATCGCGGCGGGTTGCAGATTCGACTGGTTGTAGAGGAAGTTGGTTTCCACCAGCAGGGTCCAGCGGCGGCCGGGGGTTTCGCAGGAATCCTTGTCCTCGCCGTTTCGGGGTTGCGGGAGCAGGGCTTTACCAATACCGACGCTGCCGCCTTTTGTTGGCTTCACGCCCGAGGAGGGTGCGCCATTGGCTGTTATCAGGTCGCCCACGGCGGTGAAGGTGAGACCGGAGAAGTTGGCGGGATCGGGTGCATGCACGGGCGGGCATTTGAAGGCTTGGTCGTACTGGCTTTTCGGCACAGGAACGCAATTGCCATCCTTGTCATACCGGCATACGCAATTGCCGGCCTTGTCGTACTGGCATATTGGTTTCACGCAATTTCCGTCAACGTCGTATTGGCATACGCAATTCCTGTGCTGATCGTACCGGCACTTTAGCGGGACAGCCAGTGCGGGCGGACGATTGCCGTCCTGGTGGTCCTGGCATTTCGCCCGGTGCGCCAGAATCATGAGGGCCAGCACGGCGGCGCAGCGGCAGATATGGGATAAGTGCAAGTTACTCACCTGGGAAGTCGCCATGATATTAGAACTCCGGCGGCACACTGCGAAACGTCAGGTTGTGGCACGACCGCGCGGCGGGATCGGCGTTGAAAGGCACACCCGATGGGCTCGCCAACAGTCCGTTAGTGGCGAAGCACATCGTCATGGCCTTATGAAAGGCTCGTATCGGCGCGCGTCCGAGTTCGGAAAAGGACTTGATGCTGCGCATCTGGAAGCCGTGGCCATAGCTTTCCGGTTCTTCGCGCGCGATGTACCGGTCGTGGGCGAAGTCGATGCCGTAGGCCAGGTCCGCGGCCGTGGGGACAATCACGGCGCTGACGACGGCAGTGCTGCGATGGTACTCCTTGGCGCCGGGCAGGGGCAGGCTGGCGAGGCTGCCGATCCCAGGCAGTTGCACCAGGGGTGGCACCAGCGGCAGTTTGGCCCGCGGCCTTTGGAGCATGGCGGAAAAAGACGACAATTCGAACAGTTTGACGGATTCCACGCGAACGCGTGTGGTGACGTCATGGCGCGCTACACGGGACAGATTGTCCGTGCCGACGCTGTTCCCGCTTTGATACAAGCCTGGCTCGCCGGACTCGTCCGCCCTGAGAGTGACCTGAAGCTCAGCCGAAGACGCGCCAGGCAAAGTATACGGGGTGACTTGAAGATACAGTTCGCGACCGATCTTGGCCTGGGTAGGTTTGGGCACCAGCGCCGCCAGCGCCGGTAGAAGCGTAGCGGCGGTCACGCCGCTTTCCAAGCCTGCTATTGGGGACGCACCCGCCTGGCCTGATCCGCCCTGGCCGGTCAAGGCGCTCGCGAGATCCGACAAAGACACCGGCTGCGTAGCGTCGAAGTAGTTCTGAGTCACGGTATCCACCGTACTTGGATCGCCGCCGATTCCGCGCACCGTGATGATTCCATCGCTGAGGAAGCTCTTGTGATTGCGCCACAACTGGAAGAAATTGGTCTGATTTGGGGATACGCCTTCCATCTTGCTCTGCAAGTTGCGGGAAAAAGCCGCCACATCTTGGTTGAATGCCACCACCAGGGGATTCAATTCGGCGTTCAGTTCCTGCGCGGAATGCTGTAAATCGTAGGGGACAAAATCCTTTGGAAACTCCTGGGACATTTTATAATTGAAAAGAAAGTCGGCCACCGCCGCGCGAAGCAGGCCGATGCGCGGGGCGCTGTACGCGGACCCCGGGAGTGCTCCCTTGGGGACCGGAATGTCCGTGAGCCGGGCCTCTGCTAAGCTATTCAAATCCTGGAGGCTGAAAGTTGAGAATTCGGCTGGCGCGGAGAAGCTCTGCGCGGCCTGAATGGTGAAGCAACTCAAGGGCACGGTTTGAGCCAGGTGGCAAGCCTCCTCAGCCTGCAGGGCGATGATATCCAACTTCTCGCAGCTCAATTGTTCGCGATAGCTTTTTTCATTAATGCGTTTGTTGCGCTCCCGGGTGAGGCAGTCCTTTTCACGATTGACCCGATCCAGATATTCTTTGAAAGGACCATCGTTGACGTGCCCCTCGACTGTGACATGGCCGAGCTGTATCCCCAGTTCTTTATCTTTAGTGTTTCGAAGATCGAGGAGGGCCTTTTGAAGCTTCTGCTTGATTTGTTCAAGCGCCTCGCCGCAGTCTGGGCAGTTGACCCCGCCCGCCTGAAGAGTGTTGATTATGGCGGCCTCAATTTCGTGAATTTTGTAGTCTAAATCCGCGATCTGGTTTTGGCGCTCCCTCGCCGTCACCATCTCGCCCGGAGGTGTCAGACCCGGCCGATTTTTCATCTCCGGGTGCATCTGGTTATCCACCACATCTCCGATGGACTCGCCTATCAACGGTCTATCGGGGAAGCATTCGCTGCCGTAAACCTGGTATTTGCCGGACATGCAGCCGATCGTTGTCAGGATGGTGTTCAAGGGATCCTTGGCGGCGATGGCCGCCATCAGGATGCTGGTCAGGTTCGGCCGCACAGGCTCGAACGCCTGCGTGTATCCGAGGCAGTATTTTCCTTGTGGGCAAAAACCCCACCTGGTGCGCTCACTATTCGGAAAGGGACTGCCGGGGTCGCATTGCGGGTCGGCGCAGTGGGCGGGATCGGCCACGAATTTCTGAGTGATGTAATCGTAAAAGTCGGGATCAAAGAAAGTGTGTGCTGGGTAAAGGACGGCCGAGGTCTCTCTCGATTCGACGAGCCCGAACTCCCCTTTGGAATTTAACTCAAGCCGCGTCCGGCTAGACGGCGTGGGAGGCTTTGCAGTCTTGCATCCCAGCTCCGGACAGGTTGGTGGAGGAGCCAACGCCGCAGACATGTTCAAGGCATCGAGCTTCATTTGCCGGCTTAGATAGGCCCAGCCATAAGCGACGGAATTCTCCAGTGCATTGTTATAAGCGGTCACAAGGTCGAGCAGCTTTTCGGAACTCTTTAGGGTGTCGTTTCCGTCCGGCGAACTAGCCTGATAGCTCCACATGTTCATGAGCACTTCGGGCCGCGGCAAATCCAGGATGGTCAACAAACGGATGCGCTGCCACGTTAAGGCCTCGTTGGTGGTATCGGTAAAGACTACGTTGTCGTTCACGGCCTTCATGCTGGCGTTGACGGCGGGCGGGGACGGAGGATCGGCTTTCTTGGCGGGGGGGGGCGTGTAGGTGACTGTACTGGTCGTCTTAGTGGTGGTGTCCGGACTAGTCTTCGCATCCGTCGAGTTGCCGCCATCGCCGCCGGGGGCTGGCTTGGCGGGCGCAGGTGGCGGGGTTCCGCCGCCGGGCTTTTTCTGCGCGGCGGCGTCCTTGATGCTGGTGGTGGTATCGAATTGGGTCTTGAACTGTACCGCATTGGGATCCGAGGCGGGATCCTTGGATGTGTCGTCGGTGGATGCGGCCGGTTTGGTGGCAGGGGTAGGGGAACTTGCGGCTGTAGCGGCGGGTTTTGCAGCGGCCGTCGGATCGGGAGGGGGCGCCATCGCCTGCAGGACCTTACTTGCCTCCTGATAAAACATGCGAAACGACGGCGGCGCGGAGATGCCAAAGACGTAGGTGTCTACAATCGCGTTCACGTCCGTTTGCGAGACCGGCGAATCAGAATTCAGGCGGATCTTGGCCGGACCGATGGCCTCCGCGGTTAATTTCAGGGTTTTGTTGCCATCGCTTATCGCCTTCGCCACGGCTGCGGCGTCCCCCGACGGAACCTCTACGTCCTGGACGTAGGCCGGGGACGGCCAAGCCAATTCAAGGATGGACTCCCGGATCCAGTCGAGGTCGACCTGGCGACAGACAGTCTGGCATTTTATCGACAACTGGTTTGGGGCAGTGGTCTCCGTGGCTACCGTGATAGTGTCGTTAGTCAGGAGCTTGGCGATGTCCGCCGCGTTGCCGGCCGGCACGGGGGTCTGGCCGCCGCAACGTTGCGCCGGAGCGACATGCGGGCGCTCGCCATCGAGCGTTCCCGAAAGACAAAACAGGGGTAGCGGGACTGCGACAGCGGCAAACGAAGTGCGGATCATGGCGCGGATGTCATCCAGTTGTTCCGGGGGGAACGCCGCCGCGCTAGCCAG
>JBEKYC010000091.1:0-39822 GCA_049511415.1 Bryobacteraceae bacterium
CGCGTGGAGTTGCTGCGCGCGGAAAAGGATGTTCCGTTCACGGTGGGTGCCGGCGCGGTGGAGTTCACGATTCCACGAGTGCTCGACTACGAGGTGGCGGCGCTGCATTCATAGGAAGACCGGGATGGGTGCCGAAAAACGCTATTCTCAAGATAAGGAACAGACAATGGAAGTGCACGTCCGTGGAGAACTGGAAGCCAGGCTGACCCACTCGGCCGCCAGGCAGGGGTGCAATCCCGATGAATTGGTGGGGGACGTTTTAGCGCACTATTTCGAGGAAGAAGACCGCTTCGTTGAAGCAGTAAAGCGCGGTGAGGATGCCCTTGGGCGCGGCGAATATCTTAATATGTGCAAGTTGGCCAGGGTCTCAAGCGGTTGATGCAAACCTGAGGGAAGTGCGCTGGTCGATGCCTGCGGCGCGGCGTAGCACGAAGCATTTATGACGGTTTGCGCCCGTTTGCAGAATTTTCCACGAATGGGAAGGGCTAGCCGCCGCATGCCGGGACGGCGAGAACTGGTTTTTCCACCTTCACCTTACATAGTCGTTTATCAGGTGACGGAACATGCCGTTGAGATTTCGCGCATCTTCCATGGCGCGCAGGACTGGCCGTAGGATGAATCGGCAAAGCCAGCCGGGTTGCGCAAATCGCGGCCGGCATTGGGCACTCGTTCAGTGCCGCGCATAACGCTGTGGGCCGACACCTTGCTTCGGGACCCGTCCTCCCGTATTCTGAACTGTATGGAAGTCCAATTCACGCCGGAACAACAAGCGCAGTTGGCGCGGATCGCCATCAAATCAGGCACCGAGCCTGAACAGTTGGTGAAGGATGCCGCTTTACGCTTGCTTGAGGAAGACGCCGGCTTCCGAGCAGCCGTTCGCGAAGGCATCGCCCAGGCCGACCGTGGCGAGTTCATCGAAGAAGAAGAAATGGACACCCGTCTCGAGCAGATGTTGCGATCCTGACCATGCGTATCCGGTGGACGCCCGCCGCCGCCGCGGACCTGCAGCAGATCAGCGATTATCTCAAAGAGCACCATCCCCAATATCGCCAGCCCACTATGCGAAAGCTCTTCGAGATTGTCCGGTCATTAAAGCAACAGCCTCGGCGTGGCCGGCCGGGACGCGAGGAAGGCACCCGAGAAATTCTGTTCCCGCCCCTGCCCTATGTCGCCGTCTATCGCATCAAGGAACAGACCATCGAAGTCCTGCGCGTCTATCACGGCGCACAGGAGCGGCCTAATCTCGTCGAGCCGAAAATAGCTCCGGGTTCTTCCGTCTGACCAGCGCCTCTATCGTGGTCGCGCCGCTGGCGAGATCTATGACCTCGCTCGCCAAAATTGCAAGGCCGCCCGCCACGTTGCCGACCTCCGGTATCGCCCGCAGTTTGGCGTTCCGCAGCAACAACGTACATCATTTTCCCGTCTGCCTGTACATAGGAGGGCAATAGCCCGTATCGTTCCTTAACGGTTTCCAGCGCTTCGGTGAGCGTCAGAATCCCCGTACCCCTTCACTTCTTAACGTAGATTGAGGTCAGCCCGTCCTTCGGCCACGTAAGATGACGGACCGCGCTGACGCTCTGGGCTTGTTCTAGGAAGGTCGCCTCCAGAGTGTAGTCCTTGAAGCGCCAATAGTACCGGCTTTCTTTCGGCCAGACGACGGGCACGTTGGGCTCCGTTCCTTTCTCCAAGGGGTCGCTTTCGATCTTGGCCGGCTTCCCCAGCCTTTTCAAGATACTCTCCTTATTGTCGGTCAACTTGACCCCCTCAACGATCTGACCCGAATAAACCAGGAAGCCCTCATAATCGCAGAATGTGGGAAGCGCAACGCCGAATAGTTTGCCATGGTCGAATCTGCCAACGATCCCAGAAGAGTAGTACCATTCCACCGTAACGTCGTTCGATGGCTGGTGCCCAGCTAGCGGGGGCGGGGCTTGCTCAACAAAGCTCTCATCAGGCCGCCCGAGAATTCTGTGGACATCTTCGGATGATGAGCCAATCGCTATCGGTAACCTATAAGAAGGCGGTCTGTCTGCACAGCTCAGGGTTGAAAGCAAAAGTCCGAGCGGGAGCAACGAGAACGCCCTCCTTCGGTTCAACCGGCACATTCCGCCTTTTACAAGATTTCCCAGCCCCATAACAGATACCCGAACATGAAGCAAAGCAAGCTTGACAATCCGAGTGCGAAGATCGTTGAATACCAACTAAGCGTGTAGCTCCTCATGTTCTGAGCGTGTTCATCGTACCGCCAAAGCAAAAGCGCGCAAAACGAAACGCCGAAGAAGATACTCCAGGCCAACAGGAGCTTCGCATCGCTCGCGACCGGAACACCAGCTATGTGGTTGCCGCCGCCGAATGCTATCGAAGCGGCGGCGACTGTCACCAACAGCTGCGTCACTCCAATATAATGCTTCAAAAGGGACTCGAACGTGGCGGTTTCTGCCGATTTCGGCAACGCCGGATTACCTGGATCGGCGCGAAAACAATCCTGCGGGTCGAAGAAGAACGGACTCTTCGGGTGTTGCCTGTGCGCGCGCCAAAACAACAACCACAGACCGCCGAACATGCTCACGAGAGAAAAGCAAAAGCTTCATCACTTGACGTAGTCCCGAATCCCATCTTCTCGTATCTTGGCCACAACCGCATCATAACGTCCTTTGCTTTTTTTGCCCGCCCTGCTCTGAGTCACATCGCTGAGCGGGCATGGGACGACCCAGCCCGGCCGTCTTAAGCTTGCATGGGTCCCCGCGAAGCGAGCGCCACGCAAAGACTCGCGCCCCCAATGCCATAATAAGAAATAGCCGCCCCGCCATGATTGAAGTCCGCGCCCTCACCAAAACCATCGACACGGGAACGCATCGCGTGGACATCCTGAAAGGCATCGACCTGGAAATCCCGCGCGGCCAGTTCGCCGCCATCATGGGACCGTCGGGCAGCGGCAAGAGCACACTACTGGGACTGCTGGCCGGGCTCGACACGCCCACCTCCGGCAAAATCTTTCTGGATGGCCAGGAAATCACCGGCCTCAAAGAAGATGCACTGGCGGTCGTGCGCGGCCACAAGATCGGCTTCGTGTTCCAGTCTTACCACCTGATCTCCACCCTGACCGCCGAAGAGAACGTGCTGCTGCCCGTGGAACTCAACGGCAACGGCAGCGGTGATGGCACGGCACGCGCGCGCGAGCTGCTGAATCGTGTCGGGCTCGCCGACCGGCGCGATCACTACCCCGTGCAACTTTCCGGCGGCGAGCAGCAGCGCGTGGCGCTGGCCCGCGCCTTCATGGTGCGCCCGCCGATCCTGATGGCCGACGAGCCCACCGGCAACCTCGATTCCGAAAACGGCCGCATCGTGCTCGATCTGCTCCTGGCCCTCAATCGCCAGGAAGGCACTACGCTGGTGCTGGTGACCCACGATCGGGAACTGGCCGCCAACGCCGACCGCCGCATTCAGTTGCGCGATGGCCGGATCGCATGAAAACAAAACCATCAGCCACTGTTTTGATGGCCGCCCGCGACCTCCGCTCTTCCCCCGCCAAATTCCTCTTCGTGATCCTGGCCGTCGCCGTCGGCGTCGGCGCGCTCACCGGCGTGCGCTCCTTCAGCCGCGCCTTCCATAATTTGCTGCTCACGCAGGCACGCACCCTGATGGCCGGCGACGTTTCCCTGCGCGTCTTCGCGCAGCCGGCGCAGTCCCAGATCGCTACGCTCGACGATCTGGCAAAACGCGGCATCCGCCAAACCGTCATCACCGAAACGCTCACCATGGCGAACACGGCAGCCACGCCGGACCCCGTACTGGTTTCCGTCAAAGCCGTCGATCCGGCGGTCTATCCTTTTTATGGCGCCGTCAAGCTGGACCCGCCCGGCAGCCTGCGCGCCACCCTCGATAACCAGTCCGCCGCGGTTTCCGATGACCTGCTCATCCGCCTCAAGGCGCGCGTGGGCGACAACCTGCGTCTGGGCGGCCAGGATTTCCGTATCGCGGCTTTGCTAGTCTCCGAACCCGACCGCATGACCGGCAGCCTCAACATCGGCCCACGCGTGATGGTCAGCCGCTCCGGCCTTGACCGCACCGGCCTCATCAGTCTGGGCAGCCGTGCCGCGCAGCGTTATCTGTTCCTCCTGCCGCCCGAGGGCCCCGGCGTGGAACAGGTGCGCAACATCCTGAAACAAGCCTTTCCCGAAGGCCAGATCGCGGACTACCGCGAGACGCATCCCATCATCACCCGCGGCCTGGACCGCTCCACCACGTTTCTCAGCCTCATCAGCCTGATCGCCCTGATCGTCGGCGCGCTGGGCGTGGCCACGGCCATGCACGCGCATTTGCAACAGAAGATGGACACCATCGCCATCCTGAAATGCCTGGGTGCGCGCTCCGGCCAGGTGACCCGGATTTATTTAGTGCAGACGCTGGCCCTGGGCCTGGCGGGCGGACTGCTCGGTATCGCATTCGGTACGCTGGTGCAGCGCGCCTTTCCGGTGCTGATCGGCCGCTTTTTCCCCGTGCAACCGCGGATGGGCTTGGATCTGGTGCCCGCCGCGCAGGGGCTGGCCATCGGCATCCTGACAACGCTCCTATTCACTCTGCCCGCGTTGCTGGGCATACGCGAAATTCGCCCTGCCGTGATCTTCCGCCGCGAAATGACGGAGTCGCGCGGCGACTGGCTGAAGCGCTGGAGTCGTTCGCGCCAGGCCATCGCCACTGCCTCGGCTATCCTTGTGGGCATCGGGTTGATCGCCGCCTGGCTGGGCGGCAACACGCTGCACGACTCGTTGCGCATCGGCGCGTATTTCGCCGGCGGGCTGCTGGTCAGCCTCATCGTCATCGCCGCCGTAGCCTGGTTCTTGCTGCGCGGCCTGCGGGCCATCGTGCGCGGATCGGGCCGCGTCCTGCCGGCAATGGTGCGCCAGGGCGTCGCCAACCTGTACCGGCCCGGCAACCATGCCCAGACCGTGCTGGTCACGCTGGGCACCGGCGTCATGTTCACGCTTACGGTTTACCTGGTGCAGCACGCCGTGCTCAACGAGATGATGCAGAACGCTCCGCCCGGCATGCCCAATGTCTTTCTGCTGGATATCCCCGGCCCGCAGCGCCAGGCGCTAATGGACCTCCTGAAGCAGCAGAAAGGTATCGAGGCCGCGCCGGACGTTCTCTCCTCGGTGGCGCTGCGCCTCGCCTCCATCGACGGCGTGCCAGTCGAAAAATTGAAGCTGCACGAATTCGGCCGCCGCTTCCTGCGCACTCGCTCCGTCACCACCGCGTCCGCCCGTCCGCACGAAACCGAGATCCTCAGCGGCGCATGGTGGGACGGCCGGCCCGCCACACCGCAAGTCTGCGCATCGGAAGAAGCCGCGCGCATCCTGCATTTGAAAGCCGGCATGACGCTGGTGTGGAGTAGCGCCTGGGGACCAAACTTCCCATCGCGCCTGGCCTGCATCCAACGCACCGATTCCGTCCGCATGTTCGCGCGCTTCGAATTCATCTTCAGCCCGGGCAGCCTCGAAGGCTTTCCGGCCATCTACTACGGCAGCCTCCGCGTGAAGCCGCGCGATGTGGCCGCCGTGCAGCGCGCGGTGTACCAGAAGATGCCCACCATCACCGTCATCAATATGGCGGACGTGCTCGAAATCGTGCAGCAGGTGGTGGATCAGATCGCTCTGGTGGTCCGGTTCATGTCGGCATTCACCATCGTCGCGGGCGCCATCATTCTGGCCTCCAGTGTTGCCGGCACGCGCTTCCGGCGGGTTCGCGAAGTCGTCATTTTGAAAACGCTCGGCGCTACCCGGCGGCGTGTGGCCGGCATTTTTTCGATGGAGTTCCTGGTCCTGGGTGCATCCGCCGGACTGCTGGGCAGTTCGCTGGCCACCGGCTTCGCCGCCATCGTGGTGAAGCGGCTGATGAAGGCCGACTTCCACTTCGATCCCGCGGCCGGCTTGTTCTCCATCGCCCTCACTGCCCTGGTCGCCGTCGCCGCCGGATGGCTGGCCAGCTATCGCATTCTGGGCCAAAAGCCGCTCGAAGTCCTGCGTGACGAATGATGCGCGACTACCTGCTCTCGCTCCCCGAACGCGTCCTTCGATCCATGAGCGCGCTGAGTGCCGGCCTGCTGCGCGAGTTGAGCGAAGTGGCCCTGCCGCGCGCCGTGCGCCGCACGCGGCTTTACACCGAACTGGTCGAAAACACCTTGCGCTTCCTCATCGAAAACGTGGGACAGGTGGAAGGCGCTTATCCGCCGCAAGGCCACCTGGCGGATAATTTCGCCATGCGGCGCTTCGCCGGCAACGGCGTAGAATTGGTCGGCCTGCTGACGTTTGGCGCATCGCCGGTCTGGGTGCTGGCGGCCCTCGCCGACATCTCCGGCGCCGGCGGACAATTAATTCGCGAGATCGCGCAGAGCCTTAAAGAAGAAGGCCTGCTGGCGGCCGGCGCGAACTACGAAACCATCCCGCAACTGCTCGATGGTCTGGAGGCCGCCGCCGGGCGGCTGGCGCAGACGGCCAATACCCCGCCGATCGACGTCGCCGACCTGCGCCAGGAATGGCTCGATCTGCGCCGCGAAGCGGCCCGTATCCCGCCGCCGTCGCTGCCTTCGCCGGATGCCTTGCGGCGCAGCTGGGAGGATTTGAAAATCACCGCCGCGACCGAAGGCCGGCCCGTGTTTCAGGTGTCCACGCTGATGGCGTTATCGGCCATCAGCCAGATTCCGTCCAATCTGTTGTGGCTCTCGCGCTGCGCCAAAGGCGCGGCCCGCCGCACCGGCCAGATCTTCGCCGGAGTGCTGCTGGATCATTACAGCGCGGCCACGAAAGAGATTCGCGACACCGGTTTCGCGGCCTACTGGATGCGCGAATTTCGTCCGTACCTGAAAGCCGCCGCCGCGCAGTTTTCGCCCCGGCGCGTCACGCTGACCGAGCGCCTCCTCAAGCGAAGTTCTTAGCTGGCGGTCACGTCCCGCCCCACAGCCGCGCATCCCAACGCACCGGCGACGGCTCGCTGGCCCTGACGCGCGCAAAATCGGCGTGTTCCTGGTTGATCAGAATATTACGCTCCACCCGCGTGACCACCGACGGAACGATAAGCACCGCCGTGCGCCGTTCGTCATACCAGCGATCACCAAAGGCGCGGCTGGCCGCATAGGACGGTGCGTCCCACTGGGGCAGGTCCGCAGGCCCCATCTCCTCGATCTGCAACCCGGCGGGAATATCGATCCGGATGTAGCCTTGCCTCCGCGGAACGCTGCCCGATGCATGCACCAGGATCTCCAGCAAGGCGCCCGCATAGGTTTCGGCTGCGTAAATGATCCGCCGTCCTGGGGAATTCCAACGCGCGCCGTGCAGCATGGCCCCTGTGCCGTCGAAAACGGCGTGACGCATGTCGGCGATGCGGAATGCGGCGAGCGCCGACCTAAGCCGGGAGACCATAGACGATGCGCGCCATGACTTCCTCGGCTTGCCGCGCGCCCAATTCTGTGAGCGCGGCATCCAGGGGAGTCTTACCCGCCATCTCCGGATGACGCGTGGTCAGAAATCGCCGCGCCTGTTCGCGGTCCTGCCACACGTCTTCGGCCATCGCCACTACCCGCGCCAGCCGCTCCGTGCGTTCGCTCTCCGCGCGACTGAGCCGCGTCCGCCGCCGTTTGTAGGTGCCCTCCGGAACTACCCGGTGCATCATCAGCCGCTGTTCGGCCGCATCCGAAAACACATGCCGCACCACATTGCGCAGAGTGGACTTGGGCAGCCCTCTCTCGACCGCATCGTCGAGTTCCATCAGCGAATCGACGGACCGCCCCAAAACACGGCGGCCGCCCAGAATCTCTCCCACTTGTCGCGGTTCCAGCATCGGTATCATTATATCCTGATTTCAACATCAGATGATCCAGGGTCTAAAGTTTCGCATCCCCGCTTGCCGCGCCGTCCCCGCGGGAGTATAGTCAGTAAAGCACCCAAAGGAGGGTTGAATGAAGAAATTGGTACTGGGCTTCACGTTTGTCTTAGCGATGGCCATGACCGCCATGGGCGCGGAGGTTAGCGGCTACATCTCCGACGCCGGCTGCACCAAAAAGCAGGGCGCCACCAAGGTCGCCGCCGACGGCCATGCCGGCTGCGCGAAAAGCTGCATCAAGCGCGGCGACAAAGCCGTGCTGGTCACCAGCGATGGCAAAGTCTATAACATTACTAATCAGGACAAAGTCACCGAGCACGCCGGCGAGAAAGTCACGGTCGTAGGCGATGTCCATGGCGACAGCATCACGGTCAGCGAAGTAAAATCCTAATCCGGCCGGGAGAGGCGGCTATTGCAGCTTGCCTCTCCCCGCCACTTCCCAAACTTCTTCCACTTCTTCCCCGCGAATTCCGTACACCCGCTCGTGCAGATTCACCGCCACGCAGATGTGGTTCGGAATAATGTGTAAGCGCTCCCCGATGCTAAACCGGCGATCGCAATTCCGCACATCAATGTAACCGTGCTCCTCGTTCATCTTGTGGAACGCCGCTCCGGGCGCGTCCAGCACGTGCCCGAACGTCACGTCGCCGGAGCCCGAGGGCCGGTCCGAGGAAAAAGTCTTCGATCCGCCATCCACGATGATCTGTCCCGGACGCGCCGTGGAGACCACCGTCACCAGCAGTGTGGCCGCGCATTCCTCCAGCGTCGCCGCGCCGCTCACCACCGTATTCCAGTCGTTGAACACATACGTTCCCGGCCGGATCTCGTTCAGGCCCGGCAATTCGTGCGAGTGATACAGCGAGGGCGTCGATCCGCCGCTCACGATGCGCGCCTCCAGACCCGCGCGCCGTAATTCATCCAGGATGGATCCGATCAACGTGCCCAACGCCGCCAAAGCCTGTCTGCCGGTCTCGCTGCCGTCTTTGATGTGGCCCGGATAAAATGCGATCCCTTCGAGCGTCAGCCCCGGCAGCCGCGCGATGCCGCGCGCCAGGTCGAGCAGTTCCGCTCCCGGCGAGACGCCCACGCGGCCCAGCCCCACATCCGCTTCCGCCAGCACCCCCACGCGTACGCCGGCCGCCTGCGCGGCTTCGGAAAGCTGCTGCGCGGCCACCAGGCTATCGAGCGATACGGTGACGCGCGTGCGCCGCGCCACAGCCATCAGCCGGTCGAGCTTCGGCCGCCCGATCACCGGAAACGCCACCAGCAGGTCCGGCGGCGCGGCATCCAGCATGACTTCCGCCTCGCCCACCTTCGCCACCGTCAGCCCGGCCGCTCCCAGATCCAGTTGCCGCCGCCCGATGCGCGGCGATTTGTGCGTCTTGGTGTGCGGACGCAACCGCAGCCCGTGCGCCCGCGTGTAGTCCGCCACGCGGCGCAGGTTGGCTTCCATCCTGTCCAGGTCTACCAGCAGCGCCGGCGTGTCCAGATCCGCGACTCGCTTCATTTCTCCTGCTTGAACCGCATCACGATCTTGTCCCCGGTCATGTCGTAGCGCAGTTCCAGGTCTTTCACCTTTTGCTTTTCCATGGGAAAGTACAACAGGCCCGAAACAGGTTTATCGGTGTTTGTGGTGGGCAGTTCCTTCTGCCGCAACGTGCCCATGATCGGGTTTTCCTTATCGTGCGCCCCGGTCTTGGTTTTCGCTTCCGCAGCATCCGGCGCACCCGCGCTGCCCACGCCATTGCCCCCGATCCGCGTCGGCGGACCGGCGCTGCCCGGATAGCCTCCCCAGATCGGCCCGGAATTGTCGTGCAGCGGTGTGGAACCGTCTCCGCCCGTGGTGCGCACCACCATGGCGCCGCGCCCCGCGATCTGGCTGGGCGCAAATGGCGTGGTCTTCTCGCCGTCTTTATCGGTCTTCAATATGAAATCGTCGGGACTCACCGCCACCTGCTTGCCGAAGCGCGGCGCGACCTCCACCGACACAACGATGTAGTGCCCGTCCAGATCCGATCCAAGCACTTCCTTCACCGCTTCCGGCTTGGCATACACCGTGGCCGTGATCACCACGGATTCATTTTCGCCGCGCGTCTCCGCCGGCGTGCCGTTATCTTTGTTCCGGGCCGCTACGGCGCATGCCAGCGCCATGGCGATCCCGATTATCCTGACGCGCATGACAACAGCCTCCGCCCGCATTATAGCGCGCGCCTGGGGGGTGGGCTTTAGCCCGCGCGGGACTTCAGCCCCGCCTGCGTGCGCATCGTGCAGAGCTAAAATAAACAACAGTGCACCGCTTCGTCCTCCACAATCAAGACATCCGCGACGCTGCCAGTCCGCTTCTCGCGCCCGGGCAGGTCGGCCTGCTCGCCGGCTGGGGCGTGTTCAGCACCATCCGCGTCATCGACGGCGTCCTGTTCGCCTTCGAACACCACTGGACCCGCATGTCTAAAGATGCGCTCCGGCTGGGAGTCGCCATGCCGTCCGATGCCGAAGCCCTCCGCCGCGGCCTGTTGTCCCTGGTGGAAGCCAACCAGGCATTCAACGCCACCCTGCGCGTGGTGATCGTGCGCAATACCGGCGGCATCTGGGAAGGCCCGCCGATCGGCCGCGCCAGCGACCTGATCGCGCTGACTGCCGCGGTCAAACGGTGGGGCAGCGGCGTGCGCCTTTGCTACACGCCCCGCGCGCGTTACGCCGCGGGCGAATTCGCCGGCGCCAAAATCCTCGCCTGGGGCGCCAATCTGACTTGGCTGGAACGCGCCCAAGCCCGCGGATTCGACGAAACCATTCTGTTGAACGAGAACGGCGAAGTTGCCGAATGCACCTCCGCCAATATCTTCGCCGCCAAGGCCGGAGCGGTGTTCACGCCGCCGCTCACCTCCGGCTGCCTGCCCGGCGTCACCCGCGAGCTGCTGCTGCACCAGATCCAGGTGCCCGGCTACCGCGTTTGCGAAAAAGTCCTCACGCCCGCCGATCTGGAAAGCGCGGACGAGGTCTTCATCACCTCTACTACCCGGAATCTGCTGCCGGTCGTCGCCATCGAAGACCGCGCCATTCCGCATTCGGGCCCGGCCTGCCTCGCATTGCAAACGGCATTTAACGGCTATCTGGATGCCTACGTGGCCGCCCGCAAGGAGGCGCCTGTCGCGCGCCCATGACGGCCAGTTGCCCCAACTGCGGCAGCCGCTACCTGCGCGTCAGCCGCTGCCGCACCCTCCGCGAAAAATTCCGCGATCTTACCGGCACCTCGCCCTTGCGTTGCGCGGATTGCGGCGCCCGCTTCGTCGCCCGCACCTGGAATCTCTCACTCTTCGTCTACAGCCGCTGCCCCAAGTGCCTGCGCCGCGATCTCAACATCTGGACCGAACAGCAGTATTGGCCCAGCAGCTTCATGAAGCTCCTTATCAAGATGGGCGCGCACCCCTGGCGCTGCGAATATTGCCGGCATAATTTTGTGGATTTCAGGCCGCGGCTGGAACGCTTCAGCTTTACACGCTGGCGGGAACGGGCGCAGGCGGAACAGGCCAAAAACAAAATTGGTTCCAAGTGATCCGAAGGTCAGCCAAACCCGACGCCGGCATGCACGGCTCAGAGCTTTGCAACCGGATTGCCCGCCGATAGCTCCTTAGCTCCCCGCCGCCCTTTTTGAGAACGACGGATTAACGCCTCGGAGTTCGTCCAGCGCCTCTCCGGTCGGAACCTGCATCTCGCGACGGCCTTTCGCTCCCCCATAACGACCGCCCGTTTCCAGGCTGCCATTCCAGGATCGACGTTCCCGGCCTGCCGCTTCGATGCTTTGCAGGACTCTTGTCAGGCCCGTTCGGCTTGCGGCTCCTTCGCTCTTTCCGGTTAGCCCCGGATTGGGCGAATTCGCCGCCGCAAGCCCGTTTCCCGACTCCCGCCCGGCAATCTCGATCAACCCCCGGATCTCCACTCCCCTTCAGGGTTTCTCAACCCCTCTGGATCGAAGCGTTCAACCCGGCCACTGATCGAGAGGCCCACCTCACGGATGCGTCCGATACCCTTCGCTCCCCGCTGCTGCTTCTATTGCTAGTTTCAACCGCGGATCAACGTTCCAGGCCCGCCTCGCTTCCGCTTGGCTTGCTGTTCCTCGAACCTCTTGGAACCAAGCGCTATGTTGACTCATAACTCGGTTACAGTCAAATGAATTCCGTGTCTGGAAGGTGGTTTTCCTCAGAATTTTCGAAGCTTGCTTTTGTTCGGTTTAGGACGTATCCGGATTGCATTTGTTGTGGATAAAACAGCGCCGGGGGGCTTTGTTCCGGCGGCGCCGCCCGCAGCTCCCGGCTCGCGCTCACTGCACGTTCATGAACCAGATCTGCACGGTCGCGCTCCCCGGCGGCTCCCAGATCATGATCGGCGCGCCATCGCCGCTGTAATTCGCTCCCGCCACTACGTGCCACGAATTGCTGGCCGTCACCTGCGTCGTGCTCATCAGGGTTGCCCCGCTCGTGGATCCCCCCATGAACCAGATCTGCACGCTGCCCGTGGACGGATTCTGCCACACCAGATCCGGGATGCCGTCCTGGTTATAGTCCGCCGTCGCCACGATGCGCCACGAATTGTTCCCCGATACCGCTATTGCTCCGAGATACACCGGCGCCGCACTGCTGGAGGTGCAGTTGGTGCAGCCTTCATACCAGAACTGCGCTCCGCCGGCCACCGGGTCCTCCCAGACCAAATACGCGTGGCTGGTGTAGCCGCCACTCACATAGCCAGTGAAGTTGGACGCGGCCACGATGCGCCAGGAGTTGCTGGTGGTAAAGTTGGCCGCGGTCAGCAGGGTGGACCCGCTGCCGCCGGTCATGTACCAGACCTGTGCGGCCCCGGTGGAAGGATTCTGCCAGACCAGATCTGGGTGCCCGTCGCCGTTGAAATCGGCCACAGCTACCAGATGCCATGGGTTGTTGATGGAAACGGTGGTTGCGCTTTGGATGACTGCGCCGTTGGTTCCCCCCATGTACCAAATCTGGGCCGTGCCGCTGCTCGTTTGAAACCAGATCGGGGAGGCCGTCGCCGTTGAAGTCGGCGGAGGCGACCACGCAGCAGGTCAGGGTGACGCCGCTGGAACCGGGGGAGATGTCGACGGCGTTGGATTCGGCGGCGCTGAGGTAGTTCTCGGTGGCGATGATGCGACCACCGAGGTTGCCTGAGCTGTCGTAGCCGCTGCCTTGGAAGGTGCTGGCAAATTGGTTATTGGAATTGTAAACGTTTGACTGCGGCGTGAATGCATACAGGGCGAAGCCACTCGACGGATTCACCCAGCGGTTTCCATACGCATCGTAGTTATAGGTCTGTGACCAGCCGCTCCCCTCGCCAGCCGTCCATAGGCGATCATACGCGTCATAAGTGAAACTCTGCGTCACGCTCAGCGGCAGCAGCGCCTCCGACATTACGTTGCCGTTGTTGCTGCCGCTTGACCCGTAACTGTAAGCCAGATTCAGCAAGTCGCCGCTGTTGGCGCAGTTGGAGGTCGTGCCCCCCGATGCCGCGAACCGCACGGCGTGAGCTGCAACCGGGTGTTCTGGCAATACTGCTGCGGCGGCCCGTTCGGCCCCAGCGAGACATTCGCCAGCGCGCCGTTGGGAAACCAGCCGAACGAGTTGGCGTAAGTGGTGGACTGCGCGTCGTAAGCTGCGGATACGTTCAACGGACGGGCGGCCGAGTCGTAAGTGATCACCTGCTTACGGCCGGAGGCCCCGCCGGGGCCAGGAAAGCCCACCCCAGCCGGGGCTCGGCGACAAGAGCCGTTCGCAGGACTGGTTTGCGTCATCTCCGGCCTCGTGCGGGAAAGAGTCTCAAAAGCGATGACAGATCCTGACTGGCAAGATTGATTGCTGACTGGTCGCTCTGGATCCGGAAGTGCAACTGCGTCCCGGGGTGGCTATGGGGCTTGGCGGTCCCCGTGATCAGCACAGAACCGCGGCTAGCAAAGGTCAGCTCGATGCGAAGGTCCTCCTCCGTGTTCTCGAAGTCAACCCTCCCGGAGAGGGACTGCAAGGGGGCTTGTAGCATGTCGCGCAAGAGCGCGAGTTCGTCAGTCTGAAGCGCTGCTTTAAACTCTCCCGCAAAGGGGGGCACGTCGACTGACACCACCGCGGCCAGCCAATTTGCATCGTCCTCGTTATCCACGTCTTCGCGTTCGTACCCGAGGGCTGTGATTGCAATGTGTCCGTTCTCGCCGGAAAATTGGAAGGTGCTCGACATTTAGTTACCTCCAAGGTGAACGGTCACAACGTTTCCCAGGCGATTGACGACAACAGAGGATTGTTCGGTGCTGTACTTCCAGGTCCCGGGTTTGTTGCCTGGGGAGATTATGCCCCTGGCAATCGTATCCTCAACTACGGAGGGTGTCACGCCCTGCGCTTGCATCTCGTCCAAAGCGTGGCCGGTGTAGAACCGCCCGTTCACCACCGTGCCGTAGTTACTTCCAGCGGTATTCCACTCGGTTTGTCCCTTGCGGCCCGTCGGCGTCGACGGCTCAAAGTCGGGGCCTGGTGGCGTAGGTTTCCCACCGAGCATTCCAAGTGTGGCGACTGGCCCAGCGTCGAGTGCGGCCATGCCTGGCCCCATCACAAACGACATCGTCGCCTCGAGCAGGTAGTCAGCGAAAGGACCTATCGTCGTTCCAGCGCTCTTGAGGGCGGTAAGGCCGGGTTCCTGCCCGGAGAGATTCGTCGAGCCTACACTAGCCGTATTTCCCTCGTACGCGTTGTATCCGTAGTCCAAAGAATTGCTGTTCGCGTCGTAGGTGATGGAGCCGATGGTGCCGGCAACATAAGTGCCACCCCCCGAACTGCACGTGCCGCTTTCGACGGCTACGGTCATGGCACCCGCGTTGAAGGTGCCAGTGTAGATGCAATCCTGGCCCGTGGGGTCGCTGAATTTCATGGGATTGTTTCGCACGTAGCCATAGAGGTTCCAGCTCTTGGTGTCCGCCGACGTCTGGTCGAGTAAGGGCTCATCGGGGCCCGTGAAGCGCCCCATTGCCCCCGAGAGGTACCGTGCCTCGAAATAATCGTCCGCTTGCGTCGCGGAACTGGCGGTTTCAGCGTCCCGCTCCTGACCAGTGAACTTGTGGGTGACACTGTCCGACGCTCCCCACAGGCTGCTCCGCCCATCCAGCCCCGTGATCTCTTCGCCGAACGGCAGGTAGTCGTGATAGCCCAACACCGTTCCCGTGGCGCTGGCTACAAGTCTCGTGCTGCCTAGCGGATCTTGCGTCAGATACTCCGTCTGCGCCGTCGTCGGCGAACTCGTCGCGTACTCTGAAGCCACTTGGCCTGTCGCGTCGTACACGTACACCGTCGTCGTGCTGCCTGCGACCTTCTCCACGCGGCGGCCCTCGCCATCGTACAGGTACGCGTCCTCCACGCCGTTGATGGTCACCGTAGTTTGCCGGTTCTCGGCATCGTAGGTATAATTATAACCGCCGATGGTTCTTAGGTTACCCGAGCTGTCGTAGCCGCTGCCTTGGAAGGTGCTGGCAAATTGGTTGCTGGAATTATAAACGCTTGACTGCGGCGTGAACGCATACAGCGTGAAACCGCTGGACGGGTTCACCCATCGGTCGCCATACGCATCGTAGTTATAAGTCTGCGACCAGCCGCTCCCCTCGCCGGCCGTCCATAGGCGATCATACGCGTCATAAGTGAAACTCTGCGTTACGCTCAGCGGCAGCAGCGCCTCCGACTTGTTGCTCCCGCCCGACCCATAACTGTAAGCCAGGTTCAGCAGGCCGCCGCTGTTGCCGCAGCCGGAGGTGGTGCCCCCCCGACGCGGCGAAGCGCACCGCGGTGAGCTGCAATCGGTTGTTCTGGCAATATTGCTGCGGCAGCCCGTTCGGCCCCAGGGAGACACTGGCCAGCCCTAGTGCTGATGCCGCGCCAGTCGAGGTTGAGCACTTCATTCGGAACGCCCGATCCCGCGGGGGGGGCGGCAACTGAAAATGCAGCGAAAGTGGTAGCCGATAGAAGCAAAAGCATGACCGAACGTCTCATTTGTTTCTCTCCTGGTCGTCTGATTCGGGGCCGTGGAGCGCCGCCAAATTGGTTGTGAAATGCCTCACGCGGATCGTTTCACATCCGAGTGAAATTTTCCGAAAACCACTGTGATGAAGAGCACCACTCCGGCGGCGTGGTGTTCAAGGCCGCTGCCAGTCACGCCTGACGCCCAATCCACAACCGCCCGATCCATCAATCCTTTCAAAGCCCCAGCCGCCTTGCCACCGCCATCCCCGTGTTACCGTGTGATCGGGAAATGTCCAAATCGCACGCACCAAAGCCCGCTGTAACCCACCCGGCTAATTGGTTTTGCCCATTTTCCAACCAACGGCAAATACACCACTTATTGGCTTCGTTCGTAGAAACACGCATTCTGCGGTGCCGCCACTTCTTACCCCAAACCCGCCGCCGCGCGCTCGCGCCTATAATAGAGTTTCTTTTTGAGGAGGCCCAGAATCATGCCTGAATCACGCCGCGCCATCACCCGCCGCGGTCTTTTTAAAACCTCAGCCGCCGTGCTGGGCGGCGCGGCACTCGCATCCCGCGCTAAAGCCGTCCCGGAGCCGACGCCCTTTCAAAACGTCAATACCAATTCCAGCCCGTCCACGCTGAAGATCACCGACCTGCGCATCGCCACCGTGCGCAAGCCCGGCCCCAGCCCCTGCACCATCATTCGCCTCGATACCAATCAGGGCGTATACGGACTCGGCGAAGTCCGTGACGGCGCCAGCGCCACTTACGCGCTGTTCTTGAAGAGCCGCCTGGTGGGCGAGAATCCGCTGCGCATCACTTATCTGTGGGAAAAGATCAAGCAGTTTGGCGGACACTCGCGACAGGCCGGCGGCGTGGTGGCGGTCGAAGAGGCCCTCTGGGATATCGCCGGCAAAGTCTACGGTGTCCCCATCTACCAGATGCTCGGCGGCAAATTCCGCGATAAAGTCCGCATCTACGCCGATACCGAGGAAAGCAACGATGTGATGGAGTACGCCAAGCGTCTGAAGGCTCGCAAGGACGAAATGGGGCTCACGTGGCTCAAGATGGATCTGGGCATCATCATGGTCGCCAACATTCCCGGCGCCGTGACCGGACCCGCCGGACTCAACCGCTGGGAGAACACCCAGTTGCCGCATCCTTTCATCGCCAACGAAGTCACCGACAAGGGCATCGAGAAGCTTTGCGAATATGTTGCTGCGGCGCGCGAGGCTGTGGGCATGGAGATCCCGCTCTCCATGGATCACTTGGGTCACCTGGGCGTCCACTCCATCATCCGGCTCGGGAAAGCCTATGAGAAGTACAACCTATCTTGGATGGAAGATGTTATTCCCTGGCAGTATACTGACTTACTCCAGCATATAACTATGGAAAGTCCCACGCCGATACTTACCGGCGAAGATATCTATCTCAAAGAAGGTTTCATCAACCTGTGTGAGAAACACGCCGTAAGTAAGATACATCCGGATATCTCCACCTCCGGCGGAATCCTCGAGACACACAAGATCGGCGACGCGGCGATGGAATACGCCGTTCCCATGGCCATGCATTATGCCGGCCTGCCGATCGGCGCCCTGGCCAGCGTGCACTGCGCCGCGGCGACCGAAAATTTCCTGGCCTGCGAGAATCATTCGCTCGACGTTCCCTGGTGGCAGGATCTGGTGGAAGGCATCGAAAAGCCCATCATCAACAAAGGCTTCATCACCGTCCCCGACAAACCCGGCCTGGGCATCACGCTCAACGACGATGTGGTGCGGCAGCATCTCGTTCCCGATAGCGGCTTCTTCGAGCCCACGCCGCAATGGGACAAGGAGCGCTCCTACGATCGGCTGTGGAGCATGGCGCCCAAATCGCCGTCCCACGCGGCTTGAAACTCGTGCGCGCGCCGGCCGTCTGCCTGGCTGTGCTGATTCTGCCGCTCGGAGCGGCGGAAACCCGGCAGGTCTTCGAGCACGGGCAGCACGCCATGGATTCCGGTGACTTGGTCACCGCCGAGAAGGACTTCCGCGCCGTGCTGGCGGCCGAGCCGGATAACGTCGGCGCGCACGGCAACCTGGCCGTGGTCTACATGCGCCGTAAGCAGTGGAAACCGGCGCTCGACGAACTGCGCGCCGCCGAGCGCCTCGCGCCCAAGATGCCCGGCATCCGCCTGAATATCGGCCTGGTCTACTACCGCCAGGCCGGCTACCAGGATGCCATCGCGCCCTTCGAATCCGTATTGCGCGATCAACCGGATTCGCACCAGGCGCGCTACCTGCTGGGCCTCTGCTACTTCTTTAAGGAGCGCTACGCGGATGCCGCCAAAACGCTCGCACCCTTGTGGCCGCGGGACTCCGCCGATCTGAATTACCTGTATGTGCTGTCCATAGCGGCTAACAAATCCGGCATGGCCGATCTGGACCAGAAGGCCACCGCGCGCCTGATCGAGGTGGGTCACGACTCGGCCGAGTTTCACCTGATCATCGGCAAGGCGCACGCCGGCGCCGGTCTTTATGCCCAGGCCATGGAAGAGTTCCAAACCGCCGCCCGCCTCGATCCGAAGCTGCCGCTGGTGCATTACTTCCTCGGTACGGAATACCGTCGCCAAAACGATTTCGAACACGCCAAGCAGGAGTTCCTGAAAGACATCGCCATCGCGCCCGACGTAGCTTACGATTACGACGAACTCGGCGCCGTGAGTTACGCCCTCGATCAGTTGCCCGAAGCGGAGCGCTACTTCAAGGAGGCGCTGCGTCTCGATCCCGGATTGGGCACGGCCGACTACGGCCTGGCCAAGATCTATAAGCAGCAGGGCAAATACCCGGCGGCTCTGGAAGCCCTGCACGCCGCCGGAGCCATCGATCCGCAAAGCTCCAGCGTCTACTACTTGCGCGGCCAGATCCTGTTCGCCTTGGGCCGCCGCCCGGAAGCCAAGACCGCATTCGACGAGGCCGCCCGCCTGAAACAAGCCGTGCGCGACGAGATGGAACGCAAAGTAAGGGGCCAGAATCCGTCCGACCCGCAGTTGACCCGCGAAGCCCATTAGTTCCGCGCGTGCTATCGTGACAACAGTATGTGCCGCTGGATTGCAGTTACCCTCCTATGCCTGTGTCCCCTGCTGGCGCAGGATTCCGCGCCGCCGCCCACGGTATTCAGCGTGAGCACCACGCTGGTCGAAATCGATTGCGTAGTTACCGATTCCGCCGGCCGCCAGGTCACCAGCCTGCAGCCGCAAGACTTCGAAGTCGTCGTGGATGGCAAGCCGCAAACCATCACCAACTTCTCCTACGTCCGCCTGGATGCGCCCGATGTGAACCGGCCCAGCCTTTCGCCGCAAGCCTTGGGCAAGCCGCTCGCGCCCGCCAACACGGCCGACGTGCTCAAGCCCGCCGACGTCCGCCGCAGCATGGTGCTGGTGGTGGACGATCTCAGCCTCTCGTTTGAAAGCATGGTCTACGTGCGCCGCGCCCTGCACAAGTTCATTGACGAGCAGATGCAGCCCGGCGATCTGGTGGCGCTCTGGGAAACCGGCCGCACCAACAGCGTCTTCCAGCAGTTCACCTCCGACAAGCGCGTGCTGGCCGCCGCCGTCGAAACAGTACGCTGGAACCCGCGCGGGCTGGGCCTGGTTTCCCCCTTCGAGCCAGATGTAGCCGGACGCTCCAGCCGCGGCATCAGAAACGCCGCTTCCCAGACATCGCGCGAACAGCGCTCCGATGAATCGGACGAACTGGAATACGTCCGCTTGAACAGTACTTCCGGTGCGCTCGACACGTTAGGCCAGCTTATGGATGAGCTTCGTCCGGTCGGCGGCCGCAAAGCCGTGGTCCTATTCTCCGACGGCATCTATCTTCCGGGCATCGACCTGCCCGGCCAGCACGTTTCCATGGCCGGGGCCGACGAATTACGCACCCGCTTCCGCCGCATGATCGATAAAGCCAATCGTGCCGGAGCGGTGGTCTACACCGTGGACTCCCGCGGCCTGGTGTATTTAGCGCCCGAGAAGCTCGGCAGCCTCTGGCTCTCTCAGGAAGGGCTGGTCGAGCTGGCCGAGAATACCGGCGGCTTCGCCACCGTGAACGGCAACGGCCTGAGCGAAGCCATCCAGCGCGTGGAAAACGACCAGACCGGGTATTATCTGATCGGCTTCAAGGCCCCCGAAAACATCAGCACCACCAGCGCCGGCGCCAAGGCCGATTACCATACGCTAAAAGTCAAGGTGCACGGCCATGGCCTCAGCGCCCACTCCCGTTCCGGGTTTTTTGGCGAGACCGACGACGTGTCTCGCCCGAAATACGACACGCGCCAGGCTCAGATGCTCGCCACGGTGCAGTCTTTATTTAATAAGTCGGACATCCACGTGCGCATGACTGCCCTTTACCGCCGTACTACGGACGGCCACTCCTACGTGCATAACCTTCTCTATATCGACCCGCGCGAGATCACGTTCCAGACCGACCTGTTCGGGACGCATTACGCCGCGCTCGATCTCTACATCCTGGCGTCGGGTTATGGCGTCGATCCTCTGGCCAGTGTCAGCCGCCACATTTCGATCGATGCCAACGACGAGCGGCTGAAGAAGTTGCAGACCGGCGGCTTGCTGCTCACCCTGGACGTGCCCGTGAAGCATCCCGGCCCTTACCAGGTACGCGCGTGCGTCCTGGACAGTATTGCGCGCACGGCTGGATCCGCCGGACAATATATCGACGTGCCGGATCTGAAGAAGCAGCACGTGGCTCTGACTACGCCGCTGATCGATGACGTATCCAACCCGGCCGAAACCAGGTTCAATGATGTGCCCTCCGCCTTGCGCGAATTCCACGCCGGCAGCCGACTGGCCTTCGCCTTCCGCGTGGAGACCGACAAGCCGGGCAAGTACGATACCGAGATCCAGCTTTATCATGACCGCACGCCGGTGCTGGAGAATCCGGTCGCCGTGGCGCCCGCGCCCGGCAAAGATGCGCACGCCGTCAGCGGAGAATTGCGCCTGAAAAATGCCCTGCCGCCGGGACAGTATTATCTGCAGGCCATGGCTACCGATCATACCGGCAAGACGCCCCACAGCGCCAGCTCGTGGATCGAATTCGAGGTCGTGCCGTAGCGAATGGCTCTGCGTACCGTAGCCATCTTCATTGCGTGGGCCAGTCTCGCGCTGGCTCAGGCTCCCGCGCCCATTTCCTATACCGTAAGCATCCCCGCGCCCCAGACCCATTACATCGAAGTCGAAGCGCGTGTGCCCACATCCGCGCAGGCCAGCGTGGAACTGATGATGGCGGTGTGGACCCCCTACGTCATCCGCGAGTACGCCAAGAGCCTGGAAGACGTAGCTGCGCACACGGCCGATGGCCGCCCTCTGGACATTGCCAAGACCCGCAAGAACCGCTGGCGTGTGGAAACCGGCGGCGCCGATCCGGTGATCGTTTCTTATCGCGTCTACTGCCACGTCATGCACGTACAGGATAACTGGGTCGACCGCGATTTCGCCCTGCTGAACGGCCAGGCCACTTTTCTCACGCTCACGGATCACATCCCGCGCCCGCACGACGTACAGCTCATCTTGCCGCCGGAGTGGAAATTGAGCGAGACGGGCATGCCGCCGGTGGCGGGCAGCCCGCATCATTACCGCGCGCCGGATTACGAAACTCTGGTCGATTCGCCCATCATTGCCGGCAATCCCGCCGTGCACGAATTCACCGCCGCGGGCAAGCCGCACTACCTGGTGGATGTCGAGGAAGACGGCGTGTTCGATGGCGAACGCGCCGCGCGCGACCTGGCGCGGATCGTGGCGCAGGACGCCAAAATGTGGGGCGGCTTGCCCTATGAGAACTACTTTTTCCTGAATATTCTCACCGGCCGCGGTGGCGGCATGGAGCATAGCAATTCCACCGCGTTCATGGCCGATCGCTGGTCCACGCGTACGCCGCAAAGCTATCTGCGCTGGCTGGATCTGGTCAGTCACGAATATTTCCACGCTTGGAACGTGAAACGGCTGCGGCCCGCCGAACTGACGCCGGGCGAATACGAGACCGAGCCGTATACCACCAGCTTGGGTATCGCCGAAGGATTCACCAGTTACTATGGCCCGCTGATGGTGCGCCGCGCGGGCCTGTCGACGGAAGACGAGTTACTCGCCGGCTTATCCCGCGCCATCGATGAGTTGCAGACTACTCCCGGCCGCCTGGTGCAGTCGCTCTCCATGTCGTCCTTCGATACCTGGATCAAGTTCTATCGTCCCGATGAAAACTCCATCAACACCACCATCAGTTACTACACCAAGGGCGAAGTGGCGAGCTTTCTGTTGGACGCGCACGTACGCACATTGACTCATGGCGAAAAGTCGCTCGACGACGTCATGCGGCTGGCGCTGGCGCGCAATCCGCACGGGTACACGCCGGCGGATTTCCGCGCGGCGGCTTCCGCGGTAGCTGGAACCAATCTGGACGATTGGTTCGCGCGCGTATTCGATTCCACCGCCGAGCTAGACTACCATGAAGCTCTCCACTGGTTCGGCTTGCGCTTCGCCAACCAGTCGCCCGCCGCGCGGGCCTGGCTGGGCGCCGATACCAAGGTCGAAGACGGGCGCCTGACCATAACCGAAATCCGCCGCGGCACGCCCGCATACGAAGCCGGTCTCGACACCGGCGACGAGATCGTGGCCATCGAAGATTCCCGCGTGCGCCCTGCGGATTGGGACCGCGAATTGGCGCGGCGACATCCAGGCGATCGCGTGTCGTTGCGCATCTCCCGGCGCGGCACGCTGCAATCCATCCCGGTGACGCTGGGCCGCGAACCGGCCCGCAATTGGACGCTGGAGGTCGCCGATCCATCCCCGCACCGTGCGGACTGGTAGGCACGCCGTGCGGCTCATGAGAAGTCAGGCGTGCCAGGGCCACTCTCTTGGGTGCTGCGGAAAACCTGTCTCGCCGGTCTGATCGCTACTCTGGCGTTCCTTATCTACTGGTGCGGCCGTCTGGCGTGGGCGGACGTGCTGGCGCGGGCGGGAAATCCGGCAGCCATCGCCCTGGCGCCCGGCGACGCGGACATCCGTTTGCAATTGGCGGGCCGCTCAGCCGAAGCGCTGGCGGCAGCCGCCGCGCTCGACCCCGGTAACGCCGATACCAGGCTCCGGCTGGGCCTGGCAGACGAAATGCTCGGCGATTTTCCCGCGGCGGAGCGCCGGCTGCTGGAAGCCGCGCGCGTAAGCCGGCAATATGCCCCTCGCTGGGCGCTGGCCAACTTCTATTTCCGCCGCGGCGACCGCGATCGTTTTTGGTCATGGGCGAATGCGGCGCTGCGCATCGGTTACGGCGATCTCGATCCCGTCTTCGCGCTTTGCTGGAGTCTGACCACGGACGCCGCTGAGATCCGCCGGCGTGCTATTCCCGACCGCGCGCCGGTCCTGAACGCTTACGTGCAGTTTCTCCTGCGCACTGGACGGCTGGCCGCCAGCGAGCCGGTAGCAGCCCGTCTGGCGGCGGTAGCCACGCGCGACGATCTTTCCGCCCTGTCTGTCTGGGATAACCTGCAACTCGACCAGGGATCGCCCGCCGCCGCGGTGACCGTCTGGAACACTCTATGCCACCGGCATCTGCTTCCCTACCAGCCACTCGATCCGGATCTTGCGCCGCTTACGGATGGTGATTTTCGTGGCGCATCGCCCGTCACCGGTGGTTTCACGTGGCGCTTGCCGCGGGTCGATGGAGCCGCCGCGGAATTGGACCGGCGGGCAGCCTGCCTGCGCGTGGAATTCGGCGGGAATCAGCCGGAGTCCTGCGCGCCGGTGCTGCAATATGTGCCGGTGACGGCCGGTAACGAATATTGGCTGGGCTTCGAATACCGCACCACGGATATCGCCCCTGCCAGCGGGTTGGCCTGGGACGTGTTGCCGGCACGGGCCGGCGCGGATGCGTTTGCGTCGTCGCCATGGCTTTCGAGCGAGGACTGGAAGCGCGGCGAAGTCTGCTTCCACGCACCGGCCTCGGGCCTGGTGCGGGTCGCGCTGACCTACCGGCGATTGCTGGGGACCGCGCGCATCATCGGATCGGTCGAAACCCGCCGCATGTCCCTGGAGCGCCGGCCATGACGGGTGCCGGACTTCTGGCGGCGCTGTTGAGCTACACGGTACTCACCTTATGGATCGGATCGCGTTGGGCGTGGAGCTTGGCGCAGATCGCCGTCTTTGCCGGTTTGGCTGTATGGGCACTGCGGCAATGGCGCGGGGCGTCCGCAGTCCGGTGGAGTATCTGGCTCGTGCCGCTGGCTGCCGCGCCCGTGTGGGGACTGCTGCAGCTTGCGCTACACCGCACGGTCTATCGCTGGGGCACGTGGGAAGCCGTGCTCACTTGGACCACATGGCTGGCATTTTTTTTCCTCGCGCTGCAAGTTTTCCGCGAACATCGCGCCCGCTCCTGGTTCCTGCAGTTCGCGGTGTATTTCGGCGGCGGTTTGAGCATTCTCTCGACCGTCCAGATGCTGACTTCGCACGGCCAAGTCTTCTGGTTGTTCTCGAGCGGCTATGCGGATTTTGTGCTGGGGCCGTTCGTCAATCGCAATCAATACGCGGCTTTTCTGGAGACGATCCTGCCCATCGCCTTGTGGCGGGCGTTGCGCGGGCGCCATGATCTGGCCAATTATGCCCTGGCCAACTATGCCATGGCCGCGGCCATGTTCGCGTCCGTGGCCGCCTCCGCATCGCGTGCGGGCACGATCTTAATGTGTGCGGAGGCCGCCGCGGTAGTGTTACTTGCCTGGCGGCAGGGTTTTTCTGCCGGCGCGCTCGCGCGCGGAGTAGCTATTTTCGGCGCACTGGCGGTGGCATTCGCCGCGACTACCGGCTGGCAGGCATTGAGCCGCCGCATGCAAGATCCGGATCCGCTGGCCGCACGGCGTGAATTGCTGGCCTCCTCGGCCGCCATGCTGCGCGATCGCCCAAGCATGGGCTTCGGACTGGGAAATTGGGCGCGCGCCTATCCGCAATACGCCTTGTTCGATGACGGAACCTACGTGAACCAGGCGCATGACGACTGGATGCAGTGGGCCGTCGAGGGTGGTCTGCCGTTCCTGCTCGCGTTGCTGGGCCTCGCCGCGATGGCCGCGCCGGCGGCGCTACGCTCCGTGTGGGGCATCGGCATGCTTTCGCTCTGGGTGCACTGCCTGGTGGAGTATCCTCTGCAACAGCGGCCGGGCATCGGCGCCTGGTTCTTCGCCTTGCTGGGACTGCTGGCGGCAAATCGCGAATCGGATCGAGCAATCCGAAAGAAGACTTGACAGGATAAGTGGACGGGTGCATATTAGAGGTGAACAGGGATGAAATCTGGTCCCTGCCTGGCAAGACCCCTGACAAGGGGAGTAGCTGATGCCCTTTGCGGCAGCCTTTTGTGCAAAAGGAGGAAGTTACATAGAACCAGTCCACAAGAAGGGCGGCTTCCGGCTTCCCCGGCTGACCGGCCGTTGGATGGTGACGCGCCAGTTTTAACTTGTAACAGGCGCCGCGGTACTTTGCACCGCAGTCAGGCAGATTCCACCGGCCGGGAAAAGAGGTTCCAGCAGGAGTCGGCGGCCGCCCATCCCTCCAATTCTTTGGCGCCTTGTTGTTCCCCCCTCCCCATAATTGAAGATAAATAGGCCTTCTACTAAGAATTCTCCGTTTCTCGCCGATAAAGACAACGGAGGTATCTTTCGTGAAGCTGTTCTTTCTGATTGCGGCGCTCGTTGTGCCGATCCTGTTCCCCTGCACGGTTAACGCGCAAGCTCCTGCCGTGCCGCCGGCGTTCCAGTCGATATATACTCTCGACCAGAACTATCTGGATTCCTTCAATGCCACATTGACGGCCAGTGGAACGCCCGCGCCCTATGCGGGAATGCAATGCGGATCGCTCAAAGTGGCTGACTCGAATGCCGGCCCATCCCTGCTGAATTCCGACCCCACCGAGCAACTGAATGCGCTACGGGCGCAGGGCGTGCCCTGTGTCGAAGTGCATGTCAGCTTTCCGCTGCTCTACCAGCCATTCATGACCAGCCAGGGGCAGTCGATGGCCGCCTTCCAGGCTTTCTACGCCAATCTGGCCGCCCAGATCCGCGGCATGGGCCTGCAGGTGATGGTGGAGAGCACGGCCCTGTTCACGAGCGCGATGACCTCGCAGGCCGGCTGGAACACGGCGTCCTTTTACGCCACGCTCAACTGGACCCAATACCAGCAGGCCCGCGCACAGACGGTCCTGACCATCGCACAGACCCTGCAACCCGATTATCTGGTGGTGCTGGAGGAGCCGGATACCGAAGCCGCCAACACCGGCCAGACCAACGTGAATACGCCCGCCGGGGCCAACGCGATGTTGTCGCAGATTCTGGCCGGCCTGCAGGCCGAGCGCCAGGCGGGTATGAAGATCGGCGCCGGCGTGGGCACCTGGCTGCCCGGCTTTCAGCCGTTTATCCAGGGTTTCGTAACGCAACCGATGGACTACATCGACTTCCACATTTACCCCGTCAACGACAGCTTTCTGCCCAACGCATTGACCATCGCGAGCATGGCCGCCGCCGCCAAGATGCCGGTCAGCGTTACGGAGTGCTGGCTGCATAAGGAACTGGATAGCGAAGTCAGCGTGCTGACGCCCGATCAAGTCAGCTCGCGCGACGTGTTCAGTTTCTGGGCGCCGCTCGATCAGTCTTTCCTCCAGACCATGCGCACCATGGCCGGCTACATCCGCGCCCAATACGGCAATAGCGTTCTTTTCATGAATCCGTTCGGTTCCAATTACTATTTCGCCTATCAGACCTACGATGGCAACACGGACACCCTGTCGCCGGTGCAGCTTCTGAACGCCGAAAGCTCCCTGGTGGCGCAGGCCAACCGGAACGCCCAGTACACCGGCACGGGCCTGAGCTTTTATTCCTCCAACCTCTCGTCTCCCGATACGGCAGCGCCCGCCGTGCCTACGGGTCTCTCCGGTGCGTCCGCCAATCCGGCCACCGTCTTGCTGACCTGGAACCAGAGCGGCGACAACGTGGGAGTTGCCGGCTATAATCTCCTGCGAGACGGCGCGGTGGTGGCCACCACGTCCCAATTGGAGCCGGGAAGCCTGCCGGAGCTGGTCTACTATCAGGATTCCGGATTGACGCAGGCCACCACTTACACTTACAACGTCCAGGCCTTCGATCTGGCGGGCAACCTGTCGCCGCTTTCGCCGTCGGTGAAGGTCCAGACCGCCGATGTCACACCGCCTTCCGCGCCGGCCAATATCGGCGTCTCGGCCTCCTCCTGCCAGAAGGCTGTTCTTTCCTGGTCGCCCTCGACTGATAATGTGGGCGTCAACAGCTATCTGGTATTCTCTGGCGCGTCTCCCTTGGCGCTGGTGCAGATAGGGCGCACCGCGGGCACGGTTACCAGCTTCACGAACTATCCGCTGGCCGCGGGAACGACTTACTATTACGGCGTGGAAGCTACCGATAAATCCGGCAACGTTTCCGCGATGTCGCAGGTAGTTTCGGTTACCACGCCCAAGCCTCCGTCGGCGCCCACCGGTGTATCCGCTACCGCGCCGTCCGGCGGCAAAGTAGTCTTGAGCTGGTCGGACCCGCCCAATGGCGGCCTGCCGCTGCAATACTTCCAGGTATTTCGAGGCAGCTCCGCCGGCAACCTGAGCCAGATCGCAACTCCGACGCAGAACACTTACACGGACCTGTCCGTATCGCCGGCCACGACCTACTATTACGCCGTCATCGCCGTCGACTCGGGCGGAGATGCATCGCCGATGTCGGCAACCGCACACGTTACTACACCGGGACAGCCGCCGGCTCCGTCCAATCTGGTGGCCACGCCTGGTTCCACCAGCAAGATCAGCCTGACCTGGTCCCCGGTGAAAGCCAGCCTTCCCATACTTTGTTACTACATATTCCGCGGCACATCGCCAGCTACTCTGGTTCAAACCGCCAGCACCGCGCAGTCCTCTTATACCGACGTGTCGCTATCGCCTGCGTCGAAGTATTATTACGCGGTACAGGCGGTCGATACGGGCGGAGACCTCTCGCCACTATCGGTTACGGTATCGGCCGCCACCTTGGCGCTGCCTTCGGCGCCCGCCAATGTGACGGCCGTCGCGGCGTCCAAGGCCCAGATCAACTTGACTTGGGCGGCTGGCGCGAGCGGCATGCCGCTGGCTTCTTACCAGATCTTCCGCGGCAGTACGCCCTCCAATCTGGCGCCGTTGAAGCAGACTTACGCCGGCACAACATCGGCCAGTGACTACCCCGTGACTCCCGGCACAACCTATTACTACGGCGTGGAAGAAACCGACACCGGCGGCAACGTCTCGCCCATGTCTCAGATCGTATCCGTCACCACGCCGGCAAACTGATTCGGTGTGTGCCTACTTCGGCGGCTCGTCGATCTTTAGGAACTGGTCGGCCGCCACATTTTTCAGTACCTGCTCGATCCCGCTGGGCCAGTGGATCTCGATCGAACTGATCCTGGTCTCCTCGCCCAGCCCGAAGTGCACGCGCTTATCGCTCGAAGACATGAATCCCACGCTGATGGAGACATGGTTATAGAGCACGCGCCCGGATGCCGTGGTCACCTTCACCTTGGCGCCTATGGCATCCCGCGCGCTCTTGTGGCCCGTAAGGCTCAACATCAGCCAGTGGTTCCCGCTGTCGGCGCTGTTCATGAGGATGCGCGGCGGCTCGTTGAGCGAAGTCACCACGATATCCATGGCGCCATCGTTATTCAAATCCCCAAACGCCGATCCGCGCTGGAAACCCTTGTGCAGAAAATCCTTCCCCATCTCTTCGGAAACATCCACGAACGTCTTGCCGCCCAGGCTTTCGAACATAGTGTCGTGCTGCGGCGATTTCTCGTTCACCTGGTCGACGTCGCCATTGGATGAGTAGATGTCCTTCCAGCCGTCGTTGTTGTAGTCGATGAATCCGTTGCTCCATCCGGAAAACGGCAGGCTCAGCGCCTGGATCTTCGACGTGTATGGAAACT
This sequence comes from Bryobacteraceae bacterium, assembly GCA_049511415.1. GTDB lineage: Bacteria > Acidobacteriota > Terriglobia > Bryobacterales > Bryobacteraceae > Bog-159. The sequence continues at coordinate 28,858 of JBEKYC010000091.1, forward strand.
GAAACAGATTCCCGCGGTTGCGCAAGAGCTGCCAAACCTGCCCCATCAGGTTGTTATAGAAGATATCCACGTTGCCGTCGTTATCGTAGTCCTTGGCATCCGCTCCCATCGACGATCCCGTGTGCGCGCTCTCGTTATACGCCACGCCCAGTTCCAAGCCGCGCTCCTCGAAGGTGCCGTCCTTCATGTTGATGAACAGCGAATTCGGTTCCGTATCGTTGGCGATGAAAACATCCGGCCAGCCATCGTTATTGAAATCCGCGATCGCGATACCCATGCCCTTGCCCGGCGACGCGCCCAGGTGCGACTTCTCCGTGACGTCCTCAAACTTGCCGTGCCCCAGGTTGTGATAGAGCCGCGGCGGAACGCTCTGGTAGCGCCGCGGATCGCAGTAGAATTCCTTGCTGCCCATGCTGCAGCGTATGTCCAGTTGCGGCGTCCAGTACGTGTAGTTGTCCACCAGCAGGTCCAGCAGCCCGTCGTTATCGTAATCGAACCACGCCGCCACCACGCTCAGCGCGTTGGGCGGCTTGCCGCCAACGCCCGATGCCGCCGTCACATCCGTGAAGGTCCCGTCGCCGTTGTTGTGGTACAGCGCGTTGTGGCCGGCGCTGCAGATAAACAAGTCCTCGTAGCCGTCGTTGTCGTAATCGCCCACCGCCACGCCGAAGTTGAAATCCAGGTCCTTCCCAGTGAGACCCGCCTTTTCCGTCACATCCTCAAAGGTGCCGTCCTTGCGCTGCCGCAACAGGCAGTTGTAAAACGACGGATTCGTCTTCTTCATCTCCGGAAGCTGCGCGCCGTTGGTGAAGAAGATGTCCAGCAGTCCGTCGTTGTTGAAGTCGAACAGCGCCACCCCGCCGCACATGGGCTGCGGAAAATACTTGTGACCGCCGGGGCTGTTATTGCTGATGTAAGGAATCTTCGATCGCCCCGCCACGTCCGTGAAATTCGGCCGTTTGGCGGGCGGCGCCGCCCTTCCCGACAGCAGCATGAAGAACGCACAACAGCAGAGACCGGATATAATAAGAGCGATCGTGCGCTTCAGGTATTCCTCCAGTAAACGGGCGCGGGCGTGAAAGTCTTAATCCCCATTGTAATCGCAGCGGGCGCGCTCCTGGCCGGCTCGGCCGTGGGTCCCATCGTCTTCGAAGACATCGCGGAACGCTCCGGCCTCGGCTTCGTCAGCGACAGTTCGCCCACGCCCAACAAGAACCAGCCCGAAACCATGGTCGCGGGCGTGGCCCTGTTCGACTACGACAACGACGGCTATCTCGATATCTATCTGGTGAACGGCGCGGCCATTCCGTCGCTGAAGAAGGAAAGTCCCAAGTTCTGGAATCGCCTGTACCACAACAATCACGATGGCACCTTCACCGACGTCACCGAAAAAGCCGGCGTGGCGGGCGAAGGCTACGGCATGGGCGTGGCTATCGGCGATTACAATAACGACGGCTGGGCTGATATCTACGTGGTCAACACGGGCAAGAATCAACTCTTCCGCAATAATAAGGACGGCACCTTCACCGACGTGACCGATCAAGCGGGCGTGGCGGGAGGCGTGCTCGACGGCAAGAAGATGTGGTCCGTCTCCGCCGCCTGGGTGGACTACAACAACGACGGCCTGCCGGATCTGTTCGTCTCCAACTATTGCAAGTGGGAAGTGAACAAGGACCCCTTCTGCGGACCCAAGCCCGGCCAGCGCGCTTATTGCCATCCCAACAATTACGCCAACCTGCCCAACACGCTTTACCGCAATAATGGCGATGGCACTTTCACTGACGTGTCCGTTGAAACCGGCATCGCCAAGTATTCGGGTAAAGGCATGGGCGCGGCCATCGCCGATTACGATGGCGACGGCTTCATGGATATCTTCGTGGCCAACGATAACCGCCCCAACTTCCTGTTTCACAACCTGGGCGGCAAGAAGTTCGAAGAGGTTGCGCTGGAATCGGGTGTGGCTTACACGCAGAGCGGCAGCGCCATCTCGGGCATGGGCGCGGATTTTAAAGATGTCGACAACAACGGCCGCCCCTCCATCTGGCACACCGCCGTGGAGCACGAGTCGTTTCCGCTATTCCAGAATCGCGGCGACGGCCAGTTCTGGGAGCGCACCTTCCAGATGCACCTGACCGCCACGCGCGAGATGTCCGGCTGGTCCAACGGCATCTTCGATTTCGATAACGACGGCTGGAAGGATCTGTTCGTGGCCCGCGGCAATGTGCTCGACAACGTATCGCAGTTCTCCAACCGACAGTACGAAGAACCCAACGCGGTCTTCCGCAATCTGGGCAACGGTAAGTTCGAGGATGTGAGCGCGGGCGCCGGTCCGGATTTTCAAAAAGCGGCGGCGCATCGCGGCGCGGCCTTCGGCGACATCGACAACGACGGCCGCATCGACGCGGTGGTCACGGTGTTGAACGGGCAGGTGAAATACTTCCACAACGTTACCAAAAACAGTAATCACTGGATTCTGCTGAAGCTGGTGGGCCACAAGAGCAACCGCATGGCGCTGGGCGCGCAGATCCGCATCACCACCGCGGACGGCATGAAGCAATATAACGAAGTGACCACGGCCGTGGGCTACGCCAGTTCCAGCGACTCGCGCGTGCACTTCGGACTGGGCGCTGCGAAGACCATCCGCGAGATCGACATCAAGTGGCCCAGCCGCATCCACCAGGTGCTGCACGACGTGCCCGGAGACCAGATCCTGACGATTGAAGAACCTTAATGAAGATGGCGAGGGGCTGAGCCTGTGTCCGATTGACACAACCGGGAACGGTAAGTACAGTTATTCCAGAGTGACTTCACGGCACCATGCGTGCCGGGAAGGAGTTTATGTTCGGAAAAACGGGCTTCGCGCTGATCCTGCTGAGTGTCGCCGGTTCCACGGCGGACGCCGGCGCGGCCGGATCGTCCATCCCTTCGGTCATTCAAAACTCCTTCCAGGTGAGTCCGCCCGGTCAGGGCGGGGTATCCAAGATGGGTTTCGACGCTGCGGGTAATCTCTATCTGGCGGGGACATCATTAATCCAAGCGAACGACCTGTCGGGCGCCACTGTCTTCGGACCGGTTTGGGGATATGATGTGATCGTCATCAAGATCTCCGCCTCGCATCAACAAGTTGATTACGTGACGGTCATCGGATGCGGCCAATTCAATGGTCCGGCTGGGTTGGGTGCCATGGCCGTGGACACAGATGGAAATGTCTTCCTGGCGGGTGCGATTGCCTCGACGAATTATCCCAGCGGCCAAAGTGCGCCCACGGTGACGCCACAAGGCGCGTTCCTGCTTAAATTGGATCCTTCCGGGCAAAAGCTGCTCTACGCCAGCCCCGTCGGGGCGCCGCCGGCTTGGCCCACCGCGCTCGTGCTCGATTCCGCCGGAAATGCGTACGTCGGAGGAAATACGAGCGGCTATCTGTTTGATGGAACTCCCGGCGCGTATCAGTTCTCCAGCTCCAACTATGCCACCGGCTTCGTCAGCAAGTTCGATCCGAACGGCCAGCGGCTGGCCGCTACCCTGTTCGGCTCGCCGGTAAATGAACACAGCACCGTGGACGCCATGGCGGTAGATAGCGGCGGAGTGGTTCACCTCGCCGGACACCTGGTTTCGGCGCCCAATTTCCCGCTCACACAGAACGCAGCCTACCCCGCCAGTCTCTTGTCTTCGGGCGCCATTGTGGGCTATCTGGCCCGGCTGAACTCGTCGGTATCGCAGCTCCTCTATTCCACACCGTTACCTTTTATTCCCAGCGCCATTGCAGTGGATGCCGCCGGTGCTTCTTATGTGGCCGGCTCCTCTATTGTGGCCAGTTCCGGAATGGTGAAGATCGACTCCGCGGGCGGCATCGCCTATTCGGTCCCGAATGCCTCCGGCAACAGCATCACTGTCCGCGACGATGGCAGCGCGATTCTCGCCGGCAGTACGAATCTGCCCGGATTTCCGACACGCAACAGTCTGCAAGCTTGCAGCCCTAACCTGCCTGCCGGGCCGGCGATATGGCAAGCTGACGGCCCGTATTTCGAAAACGCCACACTGATGATGCTGGATGCGGCGGGTAACATCACGTTCTCCACGCTGCTCGGCGGCTCCGGCAGCACGTACTTCAACGCGATGGCGCTTGACCCCGATGGAAATCTGTACATCACCGGCTACTCCAGCACTTCGGAACAGTTTTCCGGGCCGGTTCTGGACGCCTCCGCCGGCGATTGGTACCGGCTAAATGACTTCGTGTTTCAGTTCGACTTTACCGCCGTGCCGCAAGCAGCCGCCGGACCCGCACCCTCGTGTCTGGCCGGTTCCGCGGATCTGAACTATGCGCCGGCGGCGCCGGGCATGCTGGCCACCCTGTTCGGCGACGGAATTGGTCCTGCCTCGGGCGTGCAGTTCCAATTGGACGCGAACGGCCGGGTCCCGACGGAAATTGCCGGCGTGAGCGTCACGGTCGGCGGGCTGCCGGCGCCTCTGCTCTACGTCCAGAACAATCAGGTCAATTTCGTGGTGCCGCAACAAGTCACTGGCGAAAGCACGAATGTTTGCGTCACGAATTCCGGCCGGCAGTCCTGCCTTATAGCTTACGTTACGCCGTCCTGGCCGCAAGTGTTTCAGACCAATGTGAGCGCCTGCAATGGCAATTGCCTGGCGGTGTTAAACCAGGACTACAGTCTAAACACTCCGTCGAATCCGGCCGCGCCCGGATCGGTAATCATGATCTTCGGAACCGGCTTCGGACCGATCAACAGTGCTTTGCCGGACGGAAGTATTGTGAGTGGACCGCTGGCGTATCTGGCGACGGCAGTAACCGCCACATTCCCTGGTGGACCGTGGCTGCCGGCTCCCCCCTGCTCGTCGGCGGGACCGCCGCCTTGCCCAGGCCCCACACAAGCGGGAATTCCGGCCGCGGTTTTATTCGCCGGCGCCGCGCCGGGAGAGGTTCTGGGAGTCGATCAAATCGACGTATTGATTCCGGATGGCGTGTCCGGCGCCACGTACTTCGGTCTGGGTGGCACTCCGGTGGCGGTCGCCGTTCAATAGGCGGCGGAGTGGGACCGGCAATGCCTAGGATCGCCGAACGCAACGCTAGCGGCAGAGCCGCAGCCCTCGTTCCACCTCGACCCCGAGCTATGGAGCGAGCTACATCGATGCGTCGGCGGTCGGATTTGAGCGCTGAGCCCCATCCGGTTGAGGAAAACGCCCTATCGCGAACGTGGCCCTCGCACCCTCCAGAGTGTCGTCGGCAATCCGGAAGTTGGGGACTGTGACCTCCGCCAGATTCAAATCTTCTGCGGTGTCGGTAAACTAATGCGCTTCCCCGCGGGACTGCTTGGCATCCTGCTCGGCTTTGAGCTTCTGCACAATGCCCCGCTCGCGATTCGCCGTCCGTCTTGCGCTTCAGGCGATAGTAACCTGTGCCAGTGAAACGTGCGCCCCCAGAAACTGCGGCGAATCCTTCACTACTTTTTCCAGCGTGGCGCAGGCCCGTTCCATGTTGCCGGCGGCCAGATAGGTGACGCCCTTCTGGTAAAGAGCGCCGGCGCCGATTTCCAGCAGGCTGCCGCGCATCGCGGCGCAGCTTTTCGGTGACAACGACAACGACGGCCGCATCGACGCGGTGGTCACGGTGTGGAACGGGCAGGTGAAATACTTCCACAACATCACTAAGAACAGTAATCACTGGATCTTGCTGAAGCTGGTGGGGCACAAGAGCAACCGTATGGCCCTGGGCGCGCAGATCCGCATCACCACCGCGGACAGCATGAAGCAATACAACGAAATGACCACGGCCGTGGGCTATGCCAGTTCCAGCAGCCGCTGGTGATTCGTCGATCAAGTCGCCCGCGGGCGTGATCGTTCGCATCGTTTTTCCCGGCACCGCGCCGAACCTCTCTTTAGAAGAGCTGCAATCACGGGCATTGTTCATTGTTGCGCGCGATGACGCCAATGATGCCGGTCTGCGGCTTCCAGGCATCCGCGCTCCGTACGAAGAAACTCCAGCACCGAAAGAACTAATCGTTCTGGATGGTTCCGCGCCCGCCAGTTTCTTTTCCAAACGGACCAGAGTGCTCATGTCATGCACGAGATTCTGCTGTTCCTCTCAATGCCGTAGCATTGGCGTTTTACGGCCATGTGGCTTGGGCGGGACAGGACGTAGCCGGCGGATCTCCAACTGAGCGACAATGAAGTCGTGACAGACGCGATCGCTAAAGACCCCGAAGTGATGCACGGTGTGCCGGTGTTCCGTGGAACACGAGTGCCCGTCCAGACGCTGTTCGAGTACCTGGAGGGTGGGGAGACCCTGGAAGACTTCCTCATAGGATTTCCAACCGTTCCCCGCGGTCTAGCCTTGGAGGCGCTGGATGAAGCCCGAAGACTCTTACTCGCACGCGCTTCATGAAGCTTCTGATCGACGAATGCGTTGATGAGCGGCTCCGTCTTCTTTTTCCCGGGCACGAATGCCACACCGCTCGTTTCGCCAATTTAGCGGGTTTGAAAAACGGACGCCTGCTGGAAGCGGCCGAGGCAGCGGGCTTTGATGTCCTGATTACTGTCGACCAGAACATTCCAGACCAACAGAATCTGACCCAACGAAGTATTGCCCTGGTGATCCTCTGTGGGCGGACAAACCGGTTGAGGGACCTCGAGATCCTCGTACCGGCGGCGATTTCCGCAGTTGATTCCATCAGGGCTGGGGACGTGGTAAAGGTCCGCTAACTGCCGCACCTGGCGAGCAGCACGATTACATCACCCAAAAGGACGTTTACGTCGTCCACTTCAATAGTATGGTTCCCGAAAGTTTAGGGGTTATGATAGGTCGCACTCGGCCGCTGACCCATATCCGCCAAATCAACTCTGCTGCCGCGTCCGTAAACTAATGCGCTTCCCCGCGCGACTGCTTGGCATCCTGCTCGGCCTTGAGCTTCTGTACGATGGCGCGCTCGCGATCGCCGTCCGCCTTGCGCTTCAGTCGATAATAAACCTGCGCCAGCGAGACGTGCGCTTCCAGAAACTGCGGCGAGTCTTTCACCACTTTTTCCAGCGTGGCGCAGGCCCGGTCCATGTTGCCGGCGGCCAGATCCGTGACACCCTCCTGGTAGAGCGCGCCCGGATCGCCGGGACGCACGCGCAAAGCCCGCGCCAGCAGTTCCCGCGCGCGGTCGTAACTGCCATCCTCCTTCAGCAGCACGGCCAGCCGCAGGTTCGATTCGAAATCGTTGGAATTCTGTTCCAGTTCTTGTTCAAACGCCACCCGCGCCGCCGTCATATCGCCGCTGGCCATCTGCGCCTGCCCCAGATACGAATACAGGTCCGGAAGGTGCGGATTCAGATCCACCGCTTTCTTCAGATCCACGATGGCTTCCGGATATTCCAGCGCCTCCAACTTGGCCATCCCCAGAAGCAGCCGCGCTTCCGCCGAATCGCCATTGCGCAGGATGCGGTCGATGATGCGCTGCCCGCGTTCGACCTGCTTATCGCGCAGCAGCGCCGTGCCCAGCATGTACGCGATGGCCAGATCACCGCGGTCGCTGTCGAGCGGTGTGAGCAGCGCAATAACCTTGGCATTCTCGCCCATGCGCAGCCAACAATCCGCCAGCACCAGCACCGCCTGCTGATTGCCGGGATCGGCGGTGTGCAGGGCCGCTATCTCCCGCGCCGCATCCGCAATCTGCCCCTGTTTGTAAAACGCCAGCGCCAGGTTCAACTGGATGTGCGGATCCTTGGGGCGCTGCTTCAGCGCCGCCTGATACTCGACGATCGCTTCGCCGTAGCGCCCCGTGCTGGCCAGCGCCGCGCCCAGGTTGGAGCGCGCATCCGGCGAATCCGGCCGCAGCTTCAAGTAGGCCCGATATTCGCGGATGGCGCCTTCGGTGTCGCCCGCCTGGTGCATGGCAATCGCCTGCCGCAGGATCTGTTCGGGGGCTTGTTGCGCAAAGGCCGCAAGGCCCAACGCTATTAACAGACAGAGTCGCAACATCTGACTTCCAGCATAGAATAGGAGCAGGTCATGGCACCATTCGATCCCGTCCTGCACGACCATGAAAGACGCATGAAAATGATGGCGGCACTGCGCCGTGATACGGAGGAGCGGATCGTCGCAATGGATGCGATGGGCCTGCGGATAGCGGCGCATGCGAACGCTGGAGAAGTTCGAACTGACGCTGAAACGCCTCGACGATTTCCTTAAACGTAATCCGAAGAACGGGAAATAACCGGCAGCGGCACCCGGAAACGCCCCTCGAACACTTCGCCGAAAATCTCCAGAATCTGCCCGTGCAGATGGCCGTTATCCGCCAGCAGATGCGGCGACGCGAACGTGTGCGGCTGCCCGCGCATGTCCGACACCTGACCGCCCGCCTCCGTGACCAGCAAACGCCCGGCCGCCATATCCCACGGATTCAGGCCGAATTCCCAGAATCCGTCCAGCCGCCCGCACGCTACCCACGCCAAGTCGATCGCCGCCGACCCCGTGCGCCGCACGCCATGCGTAGCCATGGCTACCTGATGGTAGAAATGCACGTTGATACTCAGGTGCCGCTTGCGGCTGGGAAAGCCCGTGCACAGCAGGCTACTATCGAGCTGCCGGACCGCGGAAACGGAAATGCGCCGGTTGTTCAGCCACGCGCCCGACCCGCGCTCTGCCGCGAACATCTCCTGCCGGATGGGATCGAACACCACCCCGGCTACCATCTCGCCCGCCTGCTCCAGCGCCATCGTCACATTGAAGATGGGCAGCGAATGCGCGAAATTGGTGGTGCCGTCGAGCGGGTCCACAAACCAGCGGTATTCCGACGAGCTGGTGTGCCCGCCGCCTTCCTCCGCCACAATGCCGTGCGACGGGAAACGCGACCGCAGCCGCTCCACCACCAGCATCTCCGACGCGCGATCGGCCTCCGTCACCAGGTCGAATTCGCCTTTCAATTCGTACGGCACGTGCCGTTCGTAGTAATTGGCGAGCAGCGCGCCCGCCTCGCGCGCAATCTCGACGGCGGATTCGAGAGCACCGGGCAGGGGCACGCCCTATGCCCCTTCGACCAGATAAACGATTTCGTGCTTGTAGATAAACAGGTTGGGACCGTCGGTGCGCGTCAGCCGGATGAAGGAATGGTCGTAATACTCGATCGTCCCGGTGACTTCTTCGCCGCCGGTCAGTTTCACGCGCACGCGCACCTCCGTGTCAATCAGATGACGCAGGTATCTTACTTCTTCGAAGGTTTGTTCGGGAGCGCGATTCCCGGGTTTTCCACCGTGTCTTGACGTAGCTGGCTCTCCTGATCCGTCCCATCCGGGACGGCGGTGATCCGGGCGCCGGGCGTCCCGTGATCATTCTCCGCTTCCCCATAATAGCCATTGCGCGACGTAACTCGCAAATCCGGACGCCGCACGCGCACCGTCAGGCGATGAAAGCGGTTCTTCGTCAAGGGCACGTTGTGCGGATAGTAGCCCAGCAGGTATTGCGTGCGTAGATCCTTGATGATCTCCGTGAATGCCGCGTCCAGCGCCGCGCCCAGCGTGGGCTGAAATACACGGCCGCCGGTGCCCGCCGCCATGGTGATCAGCGCGTGCTCCCCGCCCAGATTGCGCCCGGCGTCGTTCGCGATGGGCACCACCAGCACCGGGTAGATCGACGTATTGGCCAATTGCGCCGCATCCAGCGCCGCGTGAAAGTCCTTCGCGCTTGTCGTATCGCCGCCGTCGGTGACGATGATCATCACCTTGCGCCCTTCGCGCGGCTCCAGATCGTGCGACGCCAGGTAAATCGCATCGTACAGCGACGTGCCCGCTTCCCCCTGGATAGCGCGCAGAGAATGCTCCAGCGGCGCCTGGTTATGCGTAAAGAAATTGTGCAGCGTCACCTGGTAATTGAAGCTGTACAACGCCACCGTATCCTTGGGGTTGCCCTCCGCGAAAAGCGCGTGCAGGAAGCGCACCACGGAATCGGTCTCGTATTTCAGATCCTTGGCCGTGGATCCGCTGGCATCCACCATGAGGGAGACCGAAAGCGGCTGGTCGGTCTGGCGCTCGAATACCGCGATCTGCTGGCTGACTCCGTTATCCAGGACCTCGAACTCGTCCTTGTCCAGCGCCCCCACCAGCTCGCCGGCTGGATTCTTGACCGTGGCCAGCACCCGGACCAGGTTTACCTGTACCTTAATCTGCGCGCCGAGAGTTCCCGCCAGCCACAGCGCCGCGCTAAGCGCCCTGAGCCAGCGTTGCATGGCGGTCCCATTCTCCTTCCACCCAGACTTCGCCATCCGTGAAGTGCTCTTTCTTCCAGATCGGCACTGTGCGCTTCAAGCGGTTGATACCCTCCTGGGCGGCCTCGAAAGCGGCCTTGCGGTGCGCCGACATCACGATCACCACCACGCTGGTTTCGCCGATGAGCATCCGCCCCAGCCGGTGCACCATGGCGATGCAGGTGATCGGATACGCCGCGGCAATCTCGGCGCCGATTTGCGCCATCAGCTTGATGGCCATGGCGTCGTAACACTCGTAATCCAGGAAGTGTGTGGCGCGGCCATTAGTATTATTGCGTACTACGCCCTCGAACGTGACCACCGCGCCGTCTTCCCCGCGCAGCAGCCGCGCCGCGATTTTGCGGGAATCGATGGGATGCCGCGTCAATGCGAAAAAACGCCCCTCTTCCGAGATCTGCCGCACATATTCCGAGCCGCCGCTGACGGGCGGCAGGAAGGCGACTTCATCGCCATCCGCCACCGGCGTGTCCGGCGGCGCGAACTCCTGGTTGCGCGCCAGCAGGACGCTGCCGGCCATCTCCCGCAAGCGCGGAAAGAGGTTGCCGTAATGCTCGAAGATGTTCCCTAATGTGACGCCGCTTTCCAGGTCGAGCTGATCCTCGGCCCGCCCGGCGATATCCTTGAGCATCCCAAAGAATAGAATGCGCACGCGCACTTTCTCCGTAGTGTATCAGACGGGTAAGGGGGGCTATCCGTTGCGTTTTGTTGT
>JBEKYC010000092.1:0-24357 GCA_049511415.1 Bryobacteraceae bacterium
AGATCGCGCCGGCAGGGAGCGGCGGGCATGTTTGCGCGCTGGCTATCGCGCACAGGGCGGCCACTTGCAACGCACCGAAGATCGTTCTGAATACTTTCCGTTGGTAATTCATCTTGTTTCTCCTATGGATTTGAAGTTGTGATGGAGGAGAGTTTCGGTTCCCCTCTCACTCGTCAAATGCGTGAACCGCGGAAAACGGGGTCAAATAACGCCTTCAGAACCAAGGCGCCAGTGGAATGGCGGAGGTTGTAACATTCGCTGGTTTTGTGCCACTATCAATCAGACCGGGGTTTTGTGGGTGGAACCGAAAAGGGGATTATGACCTGTCTGCCGGATCTGCTGTGGGAATCAAGCGAAGGCGCGCAGTCTGCTGACCGCCCGGGGTTTCTGGACCTGGTCTACGATGAGTTGCACCGCTTGGCGTCGTCGTTCCTACGGCGGGAACGAAGCGCCCACACGCTGCAAACTTCCGCATTAGTCAATGAGGCCTTCCTGCGTCTTTCGGCGGCGCGCACGTTGCGCGTGGAAGACCGCCAGCACTTCCTCCGCATCGCGGCCCATTCCATGCGCCAGATCCTGATCGATTACGCGCGCGGCCGGCATACGCAAAAGCGCGACGGCCTCACACGCGTCGATCTGGATGACTGCCAGGCCGAGTTGATCTCGCGCGAACGCACCGAAGAGTACCTCGCGTTGGATGCGGCTCTCAACCGCCTCGCCAAAATGGACGCCAGGCAAGCGCAGATCGTGGAGCTGCGCTTCTTTGCCGGGCTGTCCGTGGAAGAGACGGCGGAGAATCTGGGCATCTCCGAAAAGACCGTAAAGCGCGACTGGTCGGTGGCGCGCGCCTGGCTGCGCGGAGCGATTGAAGGTGGCGGCGAGGCATGAGCCTGTCCGATCCGGGGGATCCCGGCTGGCCTCGCGTCAAAGAGATCTTCGCGGAGGCCAACGAGCTGCCGTCCGCCGAGCGGGCCGCTTATGTGCAGCGCGCCGCGGCGGGCGATCCGGCAATCGAGCGTGAGGTGCTGCGGTTGCTGCGCTTGGACGCGGGCGCCGAGGAATGGCTGGACGGGCTGCGGCCTCCCACCGAAGTGGTGCAGTCGGCTGCCGATCTGCACGCCTTTTTCCCCGGCCAGGTGCTGGCCGCGCGCTACGAAATCCAGCAGTTCCTGGCGGTGGGGGGCATGGGCGAAGTTTACCGCGCCCACGATCTGCAACTCGACCAGCGCATCGCCATCAAGGTGCTGAACGGCGAGCTGGCCACCGCCGACCAGATCTCATTGTTGAAACGCGAAGTGCAGGCCGCCCGCCGCATTCAGCACGCCAACGTCTGCCGCGTCTTCGATCTGGTGCAGGCCGAAGTGGCGCGCGGCCGCAGCGCGGTCTTCCTGACCATGGAACTGCTCGAAGGCGAGACCCTCAGCCAGAAGCTGCGCCGCGAAGGCGCGCTGAGCGAGCGCCAGGCGCTGCCGCTGATCCGCCAGATGGTGGCGGCGCTAGCGGCGGCCCACCAGGCGGGCGTGATCCACGGGGATTTCAAGAGCGCCAACGTGATGATCGTGCCGCGCGAGGGCGGCTCGCCGCGCGCCGTGGTCACCGACTTCGGGCTGGCCCGCCGGCTGGCGCCGGGACGCGGGCAGACACTGCTGTCGTTGTCGCAAGGCAGCCTGGCTGGCTATGGAACTCCGGCCTATATGTCGCCGGAGCAGATCCAGGGCGGCAAGCCCAGCCAGGCAGCCGATATCTACGCGCTGGGCGTGGTGCTCTATGAGATGCTGACCGGCGAGTTGCCGTACGGCGAAGAATCTCCGCTGGCCATGGCGGTGAAGAAAACGCGCGAGCCGCCGGTAGCGCCGGAATCGTTGTCGCCGGCGCTGCGCCGCACCTGGTCCGCCGCGATCCTCAAGTGCATGGCGGGCGATCCAGGGCGACGCTTCGCGGATGTCCGCGAGGTGCTCACGCATCTGGAAACGCGCACGCGCCGGGGGCTGTGGTGGAAGCTGCTGCGGCGGAGGCATCGGCGGTTGCTACGGATCGCCGCGGTGACGGCAGGGGTGGTGGCCGTTCTGTTGTTGGCTCGCTGGCTATGGCCGGCGGAGCCCGGCGCGCAAGCCGTCGCGGACTGGCAGCAGGGTGTGTACGATCTGCAGGCCGGAGAGCCGGTTGCGGCGGCCCGGCGTCTGGAACGGGCCATCGCCCAACATCGCCTGACTCCGGTGGTGCACGCGTATCTCGCCTGGGCCTGGCATGAATTGGGATTCAACGCCAAGGCCGATGCGGAGCTGTCGGACGCGCGGCGCAAGCCGTTGCAGCCTGCCGCGGATCGTCTGTTCGAAGACGCTGCCGCGGCGGAATTGCATGGACAACCGCAGCAGGCCCGCGCCATCCTGGCGCGGCGCGGTGTGCTGGCCGATTTGGCGTTCATCGACGACCAACTGGGCCGGCCCACGGCGGCGGACGAATGGAAACAGGTTGCGGCGCAGTCTCCGAATCATCCGGCCGCGCATCTGCGGCTGGCCCAGTTGGCTGCGAAGCAGGGTCAGTGGAAGGAGGCCGAGCGGGAGTTTATTCTTGCGGAGACCTACTTCAGCGCGCTGGGCGACGCCGATATGGTGCGCTCCGTCTCCGCCCGCCGCGGCTTCGCGCGAGTGGAAAGCGGCGACCTGGATCGAGCCCGGAATGATCTGCCGGCGCTTTTCAACCTGCAACCGCGCCTGCCGGAGACCGGCTATGCGCCTTGCGAGCGAACGGTCACGTTGATGGCCGGTCAGGACGACAACTTTGCGCTGCCCGTCGATCCGATCCCCTATGTGAGTCCGGGCTTCGCCGCCAATCTCGAACGGGACAAGCAAAAGCATCGCAAGCAGTTTAACGAGCAGATCGACGACCAATTCCTATATGCGTCAGTCATCCTCCCGCGGATCACATTCTGCGGCGGTCGCATCGAGGTTCACGTGCGCAAGGGGAAATCGGGGTACCAAAACGACTCGCTGGCCTTCGGTGTCGCGCCCTTTACGCCGCCCCCCTTGTCCGCTTCTTTGCCCACTTCGGGTCCCATACTCATTTGGGCCGACCGGCCCGACGAAAACGAAAGGCTGCTGACGAACGGGATCAGCGGAGACTTTCTGCTGGATGTGCAGCGGGCGCAATTCTACAAGAAGGTGACCTCTCTGGACTTCTCCATCGGCGACGACACCACCGTCGACTACATCAAAGTAACGCTCATCTACTAAGATGGAACCGATGCGGCCGCGTGGCGGATGGGCCTGTCTGGTAGCGCTCCTGGGAATATCTTACCCCGCGCCCGCCCAAACCGGCTGCGTTGCCGCGCCGCCTGGAATCTCGGCGTGGTTTACTTTTGACGAACCGCTGTTCCGCCAGCCGGGCGCGCACCGTCCGCAGCGCGTCCCTGGGCTGGTCGGCTCCGCGCTGCGCTTCAATGGCATCGACCAATACTTCGAACTCCCCGCCACCACACCCGGGCTGAACGTTGGTGAAGACGATTTCACCATTGAGCTTTGGATTCGCACCACGCAGTCCGTAAAGCCCCCGCCCAGCATCGTGGACAAGCGCGGACGTCAGCCGCTCGGCTACCTGATCTTCGCTTACCAGGGCCGCCCCGCTCTGCAAATCGCGGACGGCAGCAGGGGCCGCGGCCCCTTTTGGAGTGTCAGTGTGGCCGATGGACGCTGGCATCATGTAGCGGGCATCGTGAAGCGGCTGCCGCCGCAGCCCGCGGCCCTCTTTGTGGATGGCGTGCGCCAGGATATCAGGAACAATGAAGATGTCACCTTGACGAACCTGGACGTCCCACAGCCGCTCTGGCTCGGCCGGCATCACGCCAACGGATATGTGGATCGCGAGGATATCTACTTCCAGGGCGATATCGACGAGCTGACTTTCTATCGCCGGGCGCTGACCGGGGCCGAGATTCGGTCGATCTATCACGCGGGCGCGCACGGGAAATGCCATGCGCCCGGCGCGCCTACGCATTAGTAGCGCCGCCGCTACGCGATCAATGCTCTTACCGCGCTACAGCTTGTTCACGGTGTTGCCGTTCGTCACCCACATGTTAGCCCCGTCAAAGGCGACCCCGGCCGGTCCGCTTCCGACGGCATACGTGCCCACCGTAGCGCCGGTCGCGGCCAGCAGCTCGGTCACGGTGTTGTTCCCATAGCTCGTCACCCAGATGTTGGTCCCGTCAAAGGCGACCGCTGCCGGGTTGCTTCCCACGGTATACGTGCCCACCGTCGCGCCCGTCGAGGCCAGCAGCTTGTTCACGGTGTTGGTGCCGTTGTTCGCCACCCAGATGTTGGTCCCATCAAAAGCGGCCCCAAAGGGGCCGTTTCCCACGGGGAACGTGCCCACTACGGCGCCGGTCGCGGCCAGCAACTTAGTCACGGTGTTGCTGCCAGAGCTCGTCACCCACATGTTGGCCCCGTCAAAAGCGATGCCAAGCGCGTAGATCCCCACGGTGTACGTGCCCACCAGCGCGCCTGTCGAGGCTAGCAGCTTGGTCACGGTGCCGCCCAATGAGCTCGTCACCCAGATGTTGGTCCCATCAAAAGCGATCGCCAACGGGTTGCCTACCACAGGGTAAGTGCCCACCACCGCGCCAGTCGAGGCCAGCAGCTTGGTCACGGTGTTGCTGTTTTCGTTCGTCACCCAGATGTTAGCCCCGTCAAAAGCGATCCCTGCCGGGTTGGTTCCCACGGGGTACGTGCCCACCGTCGCGCCGGTCGCGGCCAGCAGCTCGGTCACGGTGTTGGCGCCGTTGTTCGCCACCCAGATGTTGACCCCATCAAAAGCGACGCCGAACGGATTGCTTCCCACGGGGAAACTCGCTGACTGGTACGCCGGGAACCACTTCAGCAGCGCAACCTTTAGCGGATTCACCCCCCCACCCGCCGGACCTTGTGGACCGGCCGGACCGGCAGGTCCCGTAGCACCGGTGGCGCCCTGCGGTCCTGTGGGACCAGCCGGGCCTTGTGCTCCTGCCGGTCCCGCCGGCCCCTGCGGTCCCGCGACCGTCGCCGTGGTCTGCGTTGTTCCGTTGGGAAAGACGATTCCGTTCCCCGCGCCCGTCAGTGTGAGATTGCCCGCCAGTTGGGCGCCTCCGGTGAAGTTGCCGGCGCCGTGCACGTCCAGCGTGTAAGCCGGGGCTGTTGTACCGATGCCGACATTGGTGCTGACGGTAGCGTTATTCACGCCGCTGATGCCGCCTAGCACGAGCGCATTGCTTTCCGTCACCTCGGCGTTGGCGCCGATGGCCGTGGCATTCGTGATGGATCCCGTGCCAAACGCGGCGCCGGTCCCCACCGCGGTGTTATCGTTGCCGGTCACAGAGGAGCTATCGGACGTTTGCCCGGCGGAATCGCCTAGCGCTACGTTGTAACTGCCCGTGGTGTTGGTGCGGAGCGAGTTGTTTCCGCTGGCGGTGTTAAAGTTGCCCGTGGTGTTGGGTCCCAGCGATCCGCTCCCGCTGGCCGTGTTGTAGCTCCCGGTGGTGTTGGCGTTCAGCGCGTCGATACCGTTAGCCGTGTTGTTGTATCCGGTGGTGTTGTCTTGCAGTGCTCCGCCGCCGGTGGCCGTGTTTTCCTCTCCGGTGGTGTTGAAGTCCAGCGCGCCGGAGCCGGTGGCCGTGTTGCCATAACCGGTGTTATTGGACATGAGCGAGTTGGCCCCGATGGCCGTGTTTCCGGTGCCGGCCGTATTGTTCACCAGCGCATCGGTGCCAATCGCCGTGTTGTCGGTCCCGGTGGTATTCACCTGAAGGGCGCTGTCGCCTACGGCGGTGTTGTAAGTTCCGGTGGAGGTGGGCGACAAGGCGCTCAAGCCCGCGCTGAAATTGTTCGACCCGGCGGGGGCCTGAATTATGACGGCGCCGCTCGACGACAAGATGTTCCCGCTCAGCGCGAAGTTGCCGTCCACCCGAGCGCTGCCATTGACCTCCAGCGTTGCCGCGGGAGCCGTTGTCCCAATGCCGATACTGCTGCTTTTCTGGTAGATCACGGAGTTGCCTACGGCGCCGGCCGTGCTGGTGAACCTGGCGATGTAATCGGGGGTAGTAGTGGCCGGCGCCGCGGCTGCCGCTGGCACGGCTGACACCGAGTTCGGTGATTGGGCGAGTTGTGCCGGCACGGATGAACCCTGAGGCTGCGGCGAGATCGAGGAGCCGGCCAAAAGGTAAGCCGAAGCGGGCTTGCCCCCTAGCGTATCGGCGTCGCCGGCTTTCAGCGCGTATGGCACGCTCACCAGCAATACGCGCGGCAGTTCGACCTCGCCCGGCGCGTAGAATTTCACCTGTAACCAGCGCGATTCGCCGGCGGTGAACAGTTCCAGCGGCATGCCACCATTCTTGGTCGAGCCGAGCAGCACGGTGTAGTTGCCGTTGGAGTCCAACTCGACGTTCTGATCTTCGGTCCACAGGGGTGTGCCGCCTTCCTCCTCGCCGTAGACGGCAAAGGTTGCGCCTATGGGCCCGGCAGGCTGGCTTGCCGGAGGGTGAAAGGATCCCGTGAAACGCAGGAGCCGGGGAATTTGTTGCGCGGTGGCGACGGCCATTAAGCACAAAGAGCAAGCAACGAGTAAGGAGCTTCTGTAGAGTGGACGCATGTGACCTCCAAGTCGGCGATGGTATGGGAGAGTCTTCTCCCTCCACTGATCAAATGCGTGAACCGCGAAAAACGGGGTCACATCGGATGGAGAAAGTTTGGCGCCGCCACAAAACACAAAGGCCCGCCCCCGGTGGCCGGAGGCGGGCGTAAGTCACATCAAGGATAAGAAGCTACTAACCGCCGTTCTGGCAGACGGACAACGTCTCACCCTGGAAGGTGAACCAGTCGTTGACCGATGTGCTGGGCGGCGCCCCGAAGTAGGGCAGCGTCACCAGATCCTGCAGGTTGTACTGGAACCCATGCAGGGTGTAAGGGTATGCGCCGAAGTTTGCGTTGTTCTCCAGCGGATCGCCGACTTCCAGAATGCCGCACGCCACCGGGTTGCCGCTGTTGTTGACCAGCGGGTCGTCCACGAATTCGCCCGACTCGTGCGACAGCGCGGATACGTCCTGCGCGAACTGGCCCGGGATGTCCACATAAGTGGCCTGCGCATAAGCTTGCGCGCCGACCGAACTGTGATAGCCACCGATGCAGCATCCGAAATCGGTCAGGTAAACGTCATACAGCAGGAAGACCGGCAGCGTGCTCGGCGTGATCTCCGCACTGTGCTTGGAAATGTAGCTCTGCGCTTCGGCGTCGAACCAATTGAGGTTCAATTCGCCCATCGTGTAGCCGAAGGGCTTGCCGGTTTTCCCATCTTTGCTGGACGGCTTCAGGGTGATTTCCGGCAACACTTTCGGGCCGCCGAACAGCACGTGATAGTTCGGGCTGGTCTGCACGGTGCCCCAGAAGTTGGCGCGCTGGTAGGCATCGATATACTGCGATGTGCCCACGTCCACGCCACCCTGGGTGTAAGTCGTCGTCTTGTCATAAATAGGCGAAGTCACCGTGTTCTCGGTGACCGTATTCCCGTTGGTGAGCACGGTCGACGGGTCGAACGTAGTCGTCGTGCCGCCTGAGCTGGTGACGACAATTTTGACCGGGATGATGAACACCGGGACCGTGGTCGAGGTGTTGCTGGATGGCGCGGTGCCCACCATGTTGTAGTTGTAGGTGGTTCCGCTGTACACGAAGCTGCCGTTCCAGGTCGGCAGCACCGTGGCCGGCTTGACGGCGCTGGTGCTGGGCTTGGGCGGCAGAACGACGTACTTCGGTGTGCCAGGCGTCATGTCCACGTCGTCCTGCGCCATGCCGACGCATGTGAGCGACAGGGCGGCGATGGGGACGATCAGCGCGCTCTTCGTAAAGCTCTTCTTCATTCGAATAATTACCCCTCCAGGTAGTGGTGCTTCGTCATTTTGACGAAGACTCAGACGATTCTAGCATGGCCTCGGCGGCAACAAACCTAAACTTCAGGACGGAGGCCAAACTTGTAGTACCGGGTGGGGCCAGCAGTCGGGATAATCCCCGGTAAGCTACAGAACCGGACCGATGCGCCAGGGCACAAATTCATGATGGCCCAGGCGCTCGGCGCAAGTGCGCTCGCCGGAAGCCACGCGCAAGAGGGTCTCGAAGATTTCGCGGCCCACCTCCGGTACGCCGGTCTCGCCGTCCGCGATGGCGCCCGCGTTGATATCCATGTTGTCGCGCATGCGGCGATACGTATTGGTGTTGCTGGCGATCTTCAAGACGGGCACGGAAGGAAAGCCGATGGCGCTGCCGCGTCCGGTGGTGAAGGCGATCAGATTGCAGCCGCCCGCCGCGAGTCCGGTGAGCGAAACCGGATCGTAGCCCGGCGTGTTCATAAAGACGAAGCCGGGCGTGCGCACGGCTTCGGCATATTCGACCGCGTCGTTGAGCGGTGATGTTCCCGCCTTGGCCACCGCGCCCAGCGACTTCTCCAGAATGTTAGTAAGTCCGCCTTCCTTGTTGCCGGGCGAGGGATTATCGTCAAAGCTGCCCGCAAAGCGCGTCAGGTATTGCTTATAGCCTTGGACGAAACTCAATAACTTGTCGGCCACTTGCCGATTGCGTGCGCGGCGCACCAGCAGATGCTCGGCGCCGAAGATCTCGGTGGTTTCGGCCAGCACCGCGGTGCCGCCGATTTCAGCCAGCATGTCGGAACAGACGCCCAGCGCCGGATTGGCCGTGATGCCGGAAAACGAATCCGAGCCGCCGCAGTTGAGCCCCAGGACGATGCGGGAGGCCGGCACGTCCACGCGATGTTGCGCGGCGCACTGCTCCATCAAGCGCGCGATTTCGACGCGTGCCGCGGCTAGCGTGCCGCGCGTGCCGCCGCTCGATTGCAGGGTCATGCCGACCAGCCGGCTGTTACGCGGCGCGTTCGGGCCGAGGTAGTGATCGATCTGATTGACCTCGCAGCCGAGCCCCAGGATCACGGCGGCGGCGACGTTCGGATGCGCCAGCACGCCAGCCAAAGTGCGGCGCAGTTGGTCGGTATCCGGGCCGATAGTGTGGCCGCACCCCTCGCCATGCGGAAAGGCTACCACGCCGTCGATGTTGGGGGGCAACGATTCTCCGGCGAAACTGGCGGCGATCAACTCGGCGGTATGCGCGGCGCAATTGCTGGCGGCCACCACCGCGATATAATTGCGGGTTCCCACCGATCCGTCTTCGCGGGGGTATCCGAGAAAGGTGGGACTGGAGCGGCGCGCGGGCAGGGGGGTGTCGGCGGCCGGGAACTCGTAATGGAAGTGTAGTTCTTCGAAAGCCAGGTTGTGCGTGTGCACGTGATCGCCGGAAGCGATCGGCCGGCTGGCGCGGCCGATGACCTGGCCGTAACGCCGCACCACTTGTCCCTGCGCAATCGCCGCCAGCGCGATCTTGTGACCCGCGGGTATGGAATGGCGCGCGACGACCGTCTGGCCGCCCACGCGAAGTTGCATATCCGGCGACAGCGGCACGCGCGCCACGGCGATATTATCGTCGGGATGCAGGTGGATCAAGGAGTTTTCGGCGGTCGGCAGCTTGGCGATTTCGAGCAGCATGGATTACCTCATCAGGACCAACTCGGCGGCTTCCACATTCAGGTGAACGTGTAGTTTTCCGGCGACGGGATGAATCCAAAGGCCGGCGCCATTTTGCGGAACCGGTATGCCAGCGGCGTCGTCGGCCACCAAGAAGTCGCTGGTTTCGACGTTATCGAGCAGCTTGCCGATGTGCACGTGCACGTGACATTGGGTGCGGCGGACATCGCCGTTGGCGGCCACGCCCCACTGGTCGCCCCACAGCTCGTGGGCCTTTTGGATGGCGCCGGTCCATAGGGCCAGCCGCGCCTCGGCGGTCATGGCGGCAAGTGTGTGGTCGTGGCGGCGCGGCAAAGCCAGCCAGCGGTGCGGCTTGTTTGGGTTGATGTCTTTCAGGAAGAAAACCGCCGGATCGGGCGGCTGCTTTTCGGCTTCGCGGCATAGCCCGCATTCGCGCTGGGCCATGCTCTCGGCGCTGGCCAGGTCGCACGTGCAATTGCGCACGTCGGCCACGCCCAAAACCGTTGCGATCAGGAAAAGAGGAAGGAGTCGCACTCTCTTTATTATTTAGCTGGGAGCGGCTCGCTGACAACGGCCTTGGCGGCGGGCGGCAGTTTGTCCGCATTGGCCAGCATCAGGCTGACCTGCCAGAGTTCGGTGTCGCTGAGCGATCCTTTGTATCCGGGCATGCCGGTCAGCCGGATTCCGTTGGCGGCTTTCCAATAGGTTTCGCCAGCGGGATCGTCGGTCACGCCGTGGCCTTGGAAAAGCTGCGGCGGATGCGGGAACATGCCCTTGGCGATGGCGGTTTCCGCGCTGCCGGCCAGGCCGTGGCAGACGGCGCATTGCTCGTGATAGACTCGCGCGCCGGCCGTCAGATTGGTTTCGTCGGCCGGCAGGGGCGATTGCGCCATCGGCTGTTTGGAAATGGTGGCATGCAGCGCCATGCCGGCGAGCTGCCGTTCCATGGGCATGGGGGGCGCGGCGGTGGCTACCGGCGCGAAACCCATCCCGAAGTACACAAGAACGCCGCCCGCCACCAGCACGAGGGCGAAGATCAAACCGAGGAGGAAGTTTTTCATCAGGCGATTCCCATCTTCTTCTGCATTTGTTCCAGCGTGACGCCTTTTGTCTCAGGATAAGCGACCAGCACGACGAAGAACTGCACGGCCATCATAACCGCGAAGAAGGCAAAGGGGGCGGCGTGGGAGAAGTCGGCCACGCGGGGGAAGGTCAGGGAGATGACGGCATTCATGAACCAATGGCTGAGACTGCCCAGGCTCTGGCCCTTGGCGCGCACGCGATTGGGAAACACTTCGCTGAGGTAGACCCAGATGACTGCGCCTTGGGAGAAGGCAAAGGAGGCGATGAAGAACATGAGCAGCCAGACCAGCATGCCTTCGTGCCGATGGGACGCGAAAACGGCCGCGACACCGCCAAGGGAAAGGGTTAACCCTATCGAGCCCACCAGGAGCAGCGTCTTGCGCCCGATGCGGTCGATGACCGACATGGCCAGGATCGTGAACACCAGGTTCGTGGCGCCGATGGCCACCGATTGCAGATTCCCGGAGTCCTTGGTGAAGCCGGCCTGCAGGAAGATGTAGCTGGAATAATAGAGCACCGCATTGATGCCGGAGAGCTGGTTGAAGATGCCGATCGTCACGGCCAGGAAGATGGGCACGCGATATTTGCGCGTGAACAAGGGCTCGTCGGAATGGCCGTGCTCGGCGTCAATGGAGACCACGATCTCCTGGAGTTCGGCCTCAAAGTTCTGCTCGCCGGTAAGGCGCAGGACTTCACGGGCTTCCGGCAGGCGCCGCTTCTTCACCAGCCAGCGGGGACTGCGCGGAATGCCGAACAGGAGCAGCAGGAAGCCGATCGCCGGGAGCGCGGAGATACCCAGCATCCAACGCCATTCGGCAGGGCCGAAAGCCGCCAGCCCGATCAGATAGTTGGATAAGTAGGCCAGCAGAATGCCGAACACGACATTGAACTGGAACAGGCCGACCAGGCGTCCGCGCCACTGGGCGGGGGCGATCTCGGCGATGTACATGGGACCCAATACGGAGGAACCTCCGATGCCCAGTCCGCCGATGAAGCGGAAGAAGATCAGCGCATACCAGTCCCAGGCGAAGGCCGAGCCGAGCGCGCTGATGAGGTAGAGCACCGCCATCACGCGCAAACTGTCGCGGCGGCCCCAACGGTCGCCGGGGACGCCGGCGAACATAGCGCCGATGATGGTCCCGACCAGGGCGCTGGCCACGGTGATGCCAAGAAACCAGGAGGTCAGGTGGAATGTCCGCGTGAGCGCGTCGGTGGTTCCGGAGATGACTACCGTATCGAAACCAAAGAGCAGACCGCCGAGGGCCGCCACGATGGTGCTTTTGACGAGGTAACCATTCAGCGTCATGGCAAGGGCGACTTTACCACAACGCAAGTCGGATTGGATCAGGAGGCGGGCGCGGCGGCCAGTATGGCGTGGGGAATGCCGGCCAGCGGCACGACGGAACGTGCGGCTCCCAGACGAATGGCCTCGCGGGGCATGCCGAAAACCACGGAACTGGCTTCATCCTGGGCGATGGTGCGCGCGCCGGACTGGTGCATTTGCAACAAGCCCTGGGCGCCATCCGATCCCATGCCGGTGAGCAGCACGCCGACGGCGCGGGCGCCGGCCGATTCAGCCACCGAACTGAACATGACATCCACCGATGGACGCTGATAGCAGACTCGCGGACCAGTCTTGACGGAAACCGCGTAGCCGCCGCCGTTGCGGCGCAGCAGCATGTGCAGGTCGCCCGGGGCTACCAAGGCGCGGCCCGGGGCCAGTTGGTCGCCGTCTTCGGCCTCCTTGACCTCAAACGGACAAATTTGATTCAACCGGTTGGCGAAGGCGCGCGAGAAACCCGCCGGAATATGCTGCGTGATTACGATGCCGGGTATGTTCGCCGGCAGTTGCGGCAGGATCTGGGCGATGGCTTCCGTGCCGCCGGTGGATGCGCCAATGGCGATCACGCCGGATGGAGACCATTGGACCGGCGCGTGGCGCCCAGGCAGTGCGGGTGCGAGTGGCGCGGCTGGACGACGGATTTGGGATGCGGCGGCGGCGCGAATTTTAGCCGCCAGGTCCAGTCGCAATTCGCCGACCGAATACGGGCCGCCGGGTTTTGCCAGCACCTCCACCGCGCCCAGACTCAAAGCCTGCATGGCGCTCTGGCAGGAGGCCTGCGCCAGGGAACTGATGATGATCACGGGCATGGGCCGAAAGTGCATCAACTTCTTGAGGAACGTCAAGCCATCCATACGCGGCATTTCGATATCGAGCGTGAGCACGTCGGGGTGCAGGGCCAGGATCTTGTCGCGCGCGATATACGGATCGGGAGCGGTTCCGACCACCTCCAGGCCCGGTTGCCCGGCGAGAGCTTCGGTCAGCACGCGGCGCACGATGGCCGAGTCGTCCACGATCAAGACGCGGATGTTGGCGTCAGCGGGCATGGTTCTCCAATTGCAGCCATAGATCCAAAGTTCCGTCGCCTAAGTCCAGCGACCGGTTGGGGAGGCCCAGCGGACCATCCGGCGCGAGCAGTTGGGGATGCGAAAGGCGGAAGTTGGTCTCGCTTTCCACCCGGCTCAACAGCGCGCCGCAGATCATGTTGGCCAACTCGCACACCACATGCGCCAAGGGCGCGGGCGGCACCGGATCGCCGGATTCGAGCGCCAGGAAATTCGAAGCCAGCGATTGGGCGGAGGAATCCGCCAGGCCCAGCGTGAGACTGCCGCGAGGCGCGCCTTCAAAGGCCACCCGTGCGGCCCAGCGGGGCGCGGCCCCGCGTAGCGCCCCGTCCGCCGGCCCGCAGATGGCCGTAAAGAACATGGTCTCCAGCACGTCTTCGGCGGCGGTCTGCAATACGTCGTCCCAATAGCTGTTATTCATAGGCTTTTCCCAGCACACGTTCCATCTCTTCGCGTAAGGTTTCCGGCAGAAAGGGCTTCTTCACATAGCCGCGGGCGCCCAAGGACAGCATCTGCTGCATGCGGTTCTCGGTGCCATCGGTGGAGACGACCACCACCGGGACGGACTTCAACACATCGTCGGCGTCGAGGCTGCGCACCAGCTGCTCGCCATCCATGTTGGGCATGTTAATGTCCGTCAAAACCACGTCCACCCATTCGCGATGCAAGACTTGCAGCGCTTCCTGGCCATCGCCGGCTTCCAGGAATTCGGCCGCCTCGATTCCGGAGAGCCGCAAAATGCGGCGAATGAAGGCCCGCATCACGGGCGAATCGTCGACAATCAAGACACGGAAGGCCACTGATTCACTCCTTTCTTGGCGGCCGGCGCGGGTTTGAGTTCCTGTTCTTCCTGGCCGGGCCGGCGCATCCAGAAACGGCCCGTGCCGACTTCGAGGCGCACGGTGCGGGACAGGACTCCCCCGACGTCCTCAGCCTGAAGCAGAACGCCCGCCTTCCACAGAATCTTGCGCAGGGCCAGATAGTTCCGTTTGCCGATGTTGAAGACGCCCTCCCGATCCATGACCTGCGCGCCACCCGCCACGCGCACGACCAGGCGGCGCTTGTCGGCGCCCCATTGATAAGCCTGGCGAAAAAGCAGCGGGATGCCGGTGTCCGCAAACATGAAGGGGTTATCGCCGGCCTTGTCAGGCGAGATGGCAGACTCCGGCAGCATGAAATGCAGCAACCCGCCCACGCCGGCCACCGGATCGTGGATGGCCACCGCGATGCACGAGCCGAGCGCGTAGGTGACCAGGACATCCTCGCAGGAATGGCTGACCTGGCAGTCCGCCATGCCTACCACCACGTTGCTCATGGCAGCCTGCCCCCGCCCAGTGTTCCCGGTTTTCGATAGATCGCGGGACAGATATAATTCAATCCGTGGCGGACCGCCGTGAGGCTTTCGGCGTGGCCGATGAGCAGGTAGCCGCCGGGCTCCAGGCAATGGGACAGCCGGTCCACGACGGCTTCCTGCGTGGCCTTATCGAAGTAGATCATGACATTGCGGCAGAAGATCACCGGAAATGTGGCCTGCGCGAAAGACTCCACCAGGTTCAACCGCGCGAAGTGAATCTGCGCGCGGATTTCAGGCTTGACGCGATAGGAGCCGACCCAGTTTCCTTGACCGCGGCGGAGAAATCGATGCAGCCAATCGGGCGGAAGAGTTTCGAAGCGCTCCGCGCGGTAGATCCCATTCTGGGCCGCGGCCAGAGCCTTGGTGGAGATGTCGGTGGCCAGAATCCGCACCCGGCGGAAGGTCTCCGCGCCCCACTCCTGGTGCAGAGTAAAGGCCAGCGAATAGGGCTCTTCGCCGGTGGAGCAGGCCGCGCTCCAGAACTCCATGCGGGAACGATCCCGCAGGCCGGGCAGGATGTTCCGGCGCAAAAAGTCGAAGTGCGCGATTTCCCGCAAGAAGCTGGTGTGGTTGGTGGCCAGCGCATCGATCAGTCCCACCAGGGCCTCGCCGCTGGGATCGCCGACGACGTGCCGGTAGTATTTCTCGAAAGTGTCGAAACCGCCCTGGCGCATGCATTTGCCGAGGCGCGCGGCGACCAGCTCTTCTTTGCCCTGCCGCAGATCCAATCCGAACTTCTCGTAGGCCAGGCGCCGGATGGCGTTGAATTCTTCGGGCTTCAAGCGGCGGATCGCGGCGGGCATAGCCGGCTCGGAGGCCTGTTCAGGCATGCGCGCGTTCCTTCGTCAATCCGGCCAGATCCAGAATCAGCCCGACGCGGCCGTCTCCGAGTATGGCGCCGCCGGCAATTCCGGCAATATTCTTAAAGGTGCTGCCCAGGCTCTTAATGACGGCCTCCTGCTTTCCGATCAACTGGTCCACCATGAGACAAAAGCGGTGTCCCTCGCCTTCGGCCACAATGAATAAGCTGCGGCAAGGGTCCTCGGAAGACGGCTGGACGCCGAACTTGCGGTAGAGGCGCACGACCGGGACCAGGGTTCCGCGGACCATGACCATCTCCTGGCGGTCTTGCACGCTGAAGATGACTTCCGCGGCGGGACGGAACATTTCGCGCACGGCGAACAGGGGCACGATATAACGTTCCGCTCCGACGCCGACCACCAAGCCGTCGATGATGGCCAGAGTCAGCGGCACGCGCAGCGTAAAGGTCGCGCCCAAGCCCGCGCGAGACTGGATCTCGATGTGGCCGCGCAGTTTCTGTATCTGACGGCGAACCACATCCATGCCCACGCCGCGTCCGGAGACGTCGGTGACCTGGGAGGCGGTGGAGAAGCCCGGCTCGAAAATCAAATGAAAGACTTCGTTCTCGGAGAGATTGCCGCCGTTGGCTATCAATCCCTTTTCCGCGGCTTTGGCGCGGATGCGGGCGACATCCAAGCCGCGTCCGTCGTCGGAGATTTCAATGACGATATGTCCCGCCTGATGGCAGGCGCGCAGACCGATGCGGGCCAGCGGGTGCTTGCCCGCGGCGGCACGGGCGGCGGGATCCTCGATGCCATGGTCCAAGGAGTTGCGCACCATATGCATCAAGGGGTCGGCCAGTTCTTCGACTATGGTGCGGTCGATCTCGGTTTCTTCGCCGCTGATTTCCAGTTCGGCCGGCTTTCCGATTTTGCGGGACAGATCCCGCACCTGCCGCGCGACGCGCTGGAATAACTGCCCGATGGGCACCAGGCGCATGGCCATGGAAGTTTTCTGCAACTCGCTGGTGATACGCGCCAGTTGCGCCAGGTTGCGCTGCAGGCGGGCGCTCTTCAGGGCCGCTAAATCGGGATCATGCCGCACCATGGACTGGGCGATCACCAGTTCGCCGGCCATATCGACCAGATAGTCCAGCTTGCCGGTATCCACCTTGACGGCTTTGGCCTCGGCCGAAACGGACTGCGGATGGCCGGCCGCGATGGGGGCGGATTCGGCCTCGGGTGTGGTCTCGGCGGCAGGGACTGGGGGCGCCGCTTCCGGCGCCGGTCCGCCGGTCATGAGGCTTTGGATGCGGGCCAACAGGGGCCGGTGGTCCGGTGGTTCGGCCACCGTGCGCCCTTGCAAGCGCGCCTCCAGGCTGTCCACGCAGCCTTTCAAAAAATCGGCGCTCTCCAATACCACGTCGATGACATGCGGCGTAACGCTCAGTTTCCCGTTGCGTGCCAGATCGAGGGCGGTTTCCACGTGGTGGGAGACCTCGCGCACGTTGTCCAACTCCAGAAAGCCCGCCAAGCCTTTCATGGTGTGGAAGGCGCGGAAGATGGCATGGATGGCTTCGGCATTGCCCGGTTCCTGCTCCAATGCCAGCGAGCGGCTCTCGATGGCCGTGAGGTGCTCGCGCGATTCCAGCACGAAGTCGGACAGCAGTTCCGGATCCTGCGCTAAAGAATAGGATGCCGGTTGGGATGCGGCGGCAGCCGACGGACCGTTAGCCAAAGCCTGCTGCATAGCCATGACGGCATCTTGCAGGGTACTCGCCAGGTTGCCGGGAGGGGCGCCGCGGGCGGACTCGAGGGTACCGCACAACTGCGCGGCAATGCGCTCGATCTCCTGGCAACCACCCGCCGCCGCGCGATCGCGAACGCCCTGGACCGCGTCCGCCAGCGCCAGCAAGGATTGTTCAAATCCACTGTGCGACGACAGGTCCTCGACCACAATCTTCATGGCCAGGGCTTCGATTTCCTGACTGAGTTCCGCCGGAACGGCCATGGCGTCTCCTTCTAGAAATCCTTGAAATCTTCGTCCAGCGGCAGAGCGGCGCGATCGGGTCTGGCGGACGCGACGAGGCTACCGGGTTGCGGGGCGGTCTTCCGCGCGACGGCCGACTGCAAGGCCTGCAGGCTTTGCGCGGCGCCGCCACTATGGGCCGCGCCGGCGGCGCGGTCCATGCCGGATGTGACGCGCGTGCGCGGGCCGCCACCCTCGGTGGTCCCGCCTACCATGACCTGTAAGTGGCCGGCGGCGGCGCGCATGGCATCGGCCTGGGCGGACAACTGCTGGCTGGCCGAGGCACTCTCTTCCGCGTTGGCCGCGTTTTTCTGCGTCACCTGTTCCATTTGCGCGATGGCCTTCGCGATCTGCTCGATGCCGCGGGCCTGTTCATCACTCCCCAGATGCACTTCGTCCACCAGGGTTTTCACTTTGGTGGCGCTATCGGTGATGGATCGGATGGCCACGGTCACGTGATCCAACTTATCCATCCCGTCACGGGACTTGGAGAGAGATTCCTCGATCAGCGAGGCGGTGTCCTTGGCGGCTTGCGCGCAACGTTGCGCCAGATTGCGGACTTCGTCCGCCACCACCGCGAAGCCCATCCCGGCCTCGCCGGCGCGGGCGGCTTCGACGGCCGCATTCAAGGCCAGGATATTGGTCTGGAAGGCGATCTCGTCGATGACCTTGATGATCTTGGAAACCTTGTCACTGGAAGTGTTGATTTCGGTCATGGACGCCACCATCTGCGCGAGCGTCTGGTTGGCGGCTACCACGCGCTGATCCACCTGGCTGGTAAACTCGGCGGCCACCTTGGCGTTCTCCGAGTTCTTGTGGCTCATGGAGTTGATCTCGGCGCTGGAAGAAGAGGTTTCTTCAAGCGAGGCTGCCTGTTCGGAGGATCCCTGGGCCAGCGACTGGCTAGCGGAGGAGACCTGCGTGGCCGCGCTAGCCACCTGTTCGGCGCTCTCCGACATATCGCCGGCTAACCGGCGCAATTCCGCGCTGATGCGCCACACCGTGAGGGCCACCACGCCCACGACTAGAAGCGAAAGCCCCAGAAGACCGAAATCCAGAAGGCGGCTGGAATCGTTTTGCGCCTCCACGCTGGCTTTGCTCTGGGCGAGTATACCCGTCTGAATGGTTTGCAGACGGTCTGTCGCGGCGTTGATTTTGGTGTAGAGCGGGGCCGTCAGTTCGGTCCGGATACGGTCGGCTTCCGCTGTATGTCCGGCGCGGGCCTGCTGCAACAACTGAAAGTGATGCGGCTGCCATTGTTCCAAATTCGAGATCGTGTCGGCAGCCAGAGCTTTGCCCTCGGCAGTGACCTGCAGGGGCCGGAGTTCCGCGACGGACTTCCTGAGCGCCTCGGTTTGCTCCTGGAACTGCTGTTCATATTTCTCGAGGGCGGCACGGTCTTTGCCGAAGGCGCCGAGAATGATGCCGCGTTGCGCGGAGACCATTTCAGATCGGGCCTCGGCGATTTGGCCGATGATCTGGACCCGGCGCACGGTCTTATCGATAGTCTCGTCAAACTGTGTCCGCAGGCTGCCGGTGGTGCTCAGCCCGACATAACTCTGAATGCCAGCCAAGGCCAACATAGACGCCACGGCGCCCATGAGCTTGGTTCCGATCGTTATTTTTGCTCGCATGTGGTCTATCCGTCCTACTGCATCAAGTTCGTCAGGCCATCCAGATCCTGGCTCGACAGGACCCGGTCTATATCCAGGAGAATCTTTACCTTGCCCTTGCTCTTGGCCATCCCCAAGATGTAAGGGGTGGCCACCCCGTCTCCAAAGTCGGGGGTGTCCTCAATCTCGCCGATGGCGATATTGACCGCCTCGGAAACCTCGTCCACCACGATTCCGGTGAGCGCCGTGCTGCCGTCGGCACCGTGAACCTGCACGACAATGATGCACGTGCGCTGGGTGTAATCGATCTCCGGCAGGCCGAACTTCAAGCGCAGGTCTACGACGGGAATCACCTTTCCGCGCAGGTTGATGACTCCTTTTACGTGCGGCGGGGTTTGGGGCACCGCGGTAATGTCCTGGATGCCCATGATCTCCCGAACCTTGAGAACCTGAATGGCGAATTCCTCGCGGCCCAGGTGGAAAGCCAGGTATTTTCCGGCCCGAGCGTCATTGCGGGTGGCAGAGCCGCTCTCGGGCGGCGCGACGGTACTGACTTGCATCGAGTCTCCTTCTAATGAACACGCGCAAAACGGGCCGCGCGGTCTCGAGGGTCGGCCGGTTCCCGTGGAAGCGGAAGCCGGAACGATCCTAAGAGTTCATCGGCGATGGAGGCGGAGAGGTTTAGGGTGCGGCGATGCGGTCGCGGCTAGCCACGCGCGCGAGGGGTGCTCCGGGCCACGGCGCGGCGGGCCCGGCGAACCGTGCGGCGCGCGCGCTTCAAAAGCAGAAGGATTTCACGTAAATGTTGCAGTTGGCCGGGCGAATAGCAAGGACGCCCAGAAGTTATGCGGCTGGCTTTCCCGTACACGTTCATTCATTCCTCCCATGCCGTCCAGACACCTTGCGGCGTGCGGCCACTCCCTGACTTACGACATTGATGCTTATTAGGTAGTGAGCCGGGCGCGCGAAATGTTGCAATCCGGTGGCGAAATCTTTGGAAAATCAGACCGATTCGTTGTCAAGTCCACAATCGAGAGTATGCAGATATTCGTCGGAAGTATAAAGCGAGAATCGAAAGCGCGCGGCGTCGAAAGGGGAAGATGGGGCCAGAGCCATGTAACAGGCGAACAACCGATCCGCATAGAGGTAGTATTGCTCCAGGAATTCGGCCGCAATCACGCCGTAGTCCGGGGGATTGGCAAAGACGGAGCTCACGCCGATGGCTCGGGATAATACCTGATGGTAGCCGGAGACTCCCCAACTCTCGAAGCGCGCGGCGACGGGCGGGGGCGTGCATTGGACCAGCAGGGCGGCAAAGCTTTGGGGGACCATGCCGGCGCGCGCCAGAACCTCGTCCCGGCCGGCGAAATCCATGCATTGCCCAATCCAGCGCATGACGTCTTTCCCCACCAGGCAAAGCATGCGGAATTCGGTATACCGGCCGCGCAACAGAGGCTCTTTTTCCAGATCCGTTTCGGCCATGCCACCGCGGTAGAGCGATAGCTTGATGCTGTCCAGGAGCGCGGCGGAATCCAGGGCACGATCGAAGGGATAGAGAATCAGGGGCGGCAGGTCCCAGGAGCGGCCTTGCCAGCGGTCGTCGGTGGGTGCGGTCATTTTATTACCTTATCGGCATTCCGTGGGCGGCACTGAAGGATCAGCCTTCCAGCTTGAAACGGGTTTGGGCCAGGCGGTACAAGGGACGCCAGAGGGAGCGGTTGACGGTGACCACGAGGGTAGCCATGACGATGGTGGACAGCAGCAGCAGATCCCAATTGCCGGCGTCGGAGGCGGAGCTGATCTGCGCACCCAGGCCGAGGGTCTTGAGGGTCTGACCCTTGAGGTGAAAGTATTCGGCCACGATGCTGGCGTTCCAGGCGCCGCCGGAGGCGGTGACCATGCCGGTAATTAGGTAGGGAAAGATACCGGGCAGGATCACGGTGCGCCAGCGGTCCCATCGCGGGAAGCGGAAGACATCGGCGACCTCTTTTAAGTCGGTGGGGATGGCCATGGCTCCGGCGATGACGTTGAAGAGCACGTACCATTGGGTGCCGAGCAGCATGAGCAGGATGGAGCCGACGCCCAGGCCGCCGCCGAAGCGGATGAGGGCCAGCAGGATCACGGGAAACAGAGCGGTAGCCGGGATGGAAGCGGCCAATTGCGCGAAGGGCTGGGCGATACGGGCGAGCTTGGGATTGAAGCCGATGGCCACGCCGGCAGGAATGGTCCAGAGGGCGGAGATCACGAGGGAGGCCAGCACGCGGCCAAAGGTAGCGGCGGTGCCCTGGAGCGTGGAAACCAGTTCGGGGACGGTGAGGGTTTTCAAAGTCAGCACCATGCTGCCCAGGGCGTACAGGATGGCGCCGCCGATGACGGCGCCCAGCAGCATCGACACGACGATTTTCCATGGCGACGGCTGCGGGTCGGCGGCGAGAGCCGGCGTGTGGCGCGCCAGGCGGAGGCTGAGGCGCTCGGAGACGGGCGTCATCACGGCCTTACGGAATCGTTCCAGGATGGCGGAACGGCGCAAGAGATTTAGGACCGCCGAATGGGGCTGCGAGCTGCTCTCCACCTGCTCGAATTTGAATTTGTCGGACCAGGCGATGGCGGGCCGCCACACGAACTGATCGATCAAGAGAATCACGCCGACCATAGTGCCGAGGCCCCAGAGGATGGCGCTGGTGTCGCCGGTGTCGGAGGCGGTTTGGAGGAAGGAACCGAGGCCGGGCAGACGGAAGTCGCGTTTGCCGAGGACAAACATTTCGCAGGCCATGAGGAAGAACCATCCACCGGCCACGGAGACCATGGAGTTCCATACCAGCCCGATGGCGCCATAGGGCAGTTCCAGTTGGACGAAGGTCTGCCAGGCGCCGAAGCCATAGATCCGGGCGGCTTCGCGCAACTCGCGCGGAATGGACTTGAGGGAGGCGTAGAAACTGAAGGCCATGTTCCAGACCTGGCCGGTGAAGATGAGCACGATAGCGCCGAATTCGACGCCCAATTGGCGGGTGGGGAAGAGCGCCACCATGGCCAGCATGACACCGGGCAGGAAGCTGAGCACGGGGATGGACTGCAGGATATCGAGGATGGCCACCATGAGAGCTTCCGCGCGGCGGTTATAGGCGGCAACGTATCCGTAAACCAGGGCGAACAGGAGGCTGAGAATATAGGCGACGCCGATGCGGACGACGGAGTAGAAGGCGTAGAGGGGCAGGGAACGGGGCGATTGCGAGATATGCGCGGCGGGGGTGACCGCGCCGAACCAATAGCGCGCGATGACGAGCAATCCCTGGATGCCGGCGAGCACGGCCGCGATGACGGCCAGATCGAGGAGCATGGACCAGGTACGCTCCGCGATGACGGCACGGGAGAGCAGGGGCCGGATGCTCAATGCGAACCCGCCTGGGTGGGAGCGGCGGCGGGCGTCTCCTCGGGCAGGAAGAACTGGTGAGTATCGGAATCGTGATCGAACAGTTCGGCGTAGCGGCCCCAATTGATGGCGGTTTCGAGCTGGGCCTTGGCCTCCTCTTCGCTGAAGTGCTCGTCGAGGAGGTCTTCGAAGACGCCGTCGGGCAGGGTGTGGTCGGCGCGGGCTTCGAGGGAGCGGGTGATTTCGCGGATGAGGGAGATGTGCTCCTGGACGGCGGCGCGGAAGAGCTCTTTGCGGCGCAGGATATCGGCTTCGGAGAAGGCGCGGCCGGAGGGCGTCAGTTCCACGTCGCCTTCTTCCAGTTTGGCGAAGCCCAGGATTACGGCAGCATCCACGACGGGGAGCAGGTCGTCGATTTCGAAGGAGAGGGCGGCGGCCAGGCGGTACATGTCGTCGCGGCCGTTGCGGTCGGCCAGCATTTCGAGCAGGCCGGCGACTGCGCCGCGGCGGGCGTGGGGCAGCATCTGATACCTGGGCCTGGCGGGTTGGGGCGCCAAGAAAGCGGGACCGGGCGCGGGCGTGAGGTCGGGGCGGGTGAGCACGCGATAGATGTAATCGACCACGTTGGTGAACTGGGGATCCTTGCGTTCGCGGGGACGTTCCAGGGGCACGCGGAAGTCGGTGCGGATGGTGGCGGGATTCTTGCCGAGCACCACAATACGGTCGGCCAGGAGCACGGCTTCTTCGATATTGTGGGTGACTACGAAGACGGCGCGGGTAGGCATTTTGTGGCTGACCCAAAGCTCCAGGAGCTCGCCGCGGAGGTTTTCGGCGGTGAGGACGTCGAGGGCGGAAAAGGGCTCGTCCATGAAGAGGACTTCGGGTTCGACGACGAGCGCGCGGGCGAAACCGACGCGCTGCTTCATGCCGCCGGAGAGTTCCTTGGGGTAGGCGTTTTCGAAACCGTCGAGGCCCACGGTATCGAGGATTTTGGTGCTGCGCGCGGTGCGCTCCGCCTCGCGGATGCCGCGGGCTTTGAGCGGCGCGGCGACGTTTTCGATGACGGTAAGCCAGGGGAAGAGCGCGAAGCTTTGAAATACGATGGAGACATTTTCGCAGGGGCCGCCGACGGCATGTCCGTGATGGATGACTTCGCCGCCGGTGGGTTGGGCGAGGCCGGTCAGGATGCGCAGGAGCGTGGATTTACCGGAGCCGGAAGGTCCCAGGACAGCCAATATTTCGCCGGGATAGATGGCGAGATCGGTGGGTGCGATGACTTGTATGCGGCCCTCACCTTCCAAGCCGTAAGATTTCTCGACTTTGCGGGCTTCGATGATGGCTTGCATGCGGGGGTCTTCATGAATCTAGCACAGAAAGGGGCCGCGGAAGACACACTTCGGGTTAGGGGGGCTGGGGGAATTCAGGAAGAGGTATGGGCCACAGATGAACGCAGATAAACACGGATAAAACGTCAGGGGTATTGGGGTGGTTTGGGGGTCTCGGCGGGGTTCGATTGGATGGATTCGCGGGGTTCGGAGCTCGGATGGTACTCGCTACCCCCATTTGGGGGTAGGGTGATACCCGCAT
This sequence comes from Bryobacteraceae bacterium, assembly GCA_049511415.1. Lineage (GTDB taxonomy): Bacteria > Acidobacteriota > Terriglobia > Bryobacterales > Bryobacteraceae > Bog-159. The sequence continues at coordinate 23,808 of JBEKYC010000092.1, forward strand.
TTATTTGGGTTCGTTCCGACTCGGCTTCCTTTTCGGTTTCCGCTTCGGCTTCCGCTTCGGCTTCTAGACGGGCTTGGCGGAATTCGTTTAACTGGCGGATGCACTCTTTGTTGGAACGCTCGAGGGCGGCTTCGTAGCGTTTCAGTTTGAGAAGGCTCTGGCTGCGGTGACAATCATACATGAATGCGGGACCGCAGAGCATGCTTTTCGATTCGCGCTGTTCCGGGGAGAAATCGGGGTTGATGCCGATGACGGCGGCGATGTTATCGGACTGGATCTGGCGGTCCATGGCGTTGGCGCGGTGGAGGCGCCAGAGGTTGGAGACGATGCGGAGGACGAGATACTCTTCGGCTTCACCGACGGGGCGATAGCGCTGGTAGAGGTCGGCGACGAGGGTGTTAAAGGCTGCGGGGTCTTCGTCTAGGAGTAGATAGAATTCGGCGCAGAGTCCATGGCGGACACTGTTGCGGCTAGAGGCGGCTTTGCCCGCGGGACTGGTGGGGCCGGTGCTCTTTTTTGAGTTTTCGCGATTGGCATCGATTTTGGCTTG
>JBEKYC010000093.1:0-24097 GCA_049511415.1 Bryobacteraceae bacterium
GGTGTTGCAGCGACAGTCTTATGGCTTCCGAAATTTCCAAAACTATCGCTTGCGCGTTAAGGTAATGTGTTCTTGAGACTCAGGGATTCGGGGAGGCTGCCCCCATCTTTGGCGTAGAGCCTAGAAAATTGGTACGCCCGAGTGGATTCGAACCACCGACCTTTTGCTCCGGAGGCAAACGCTCTATCCAGCTGAGCTACGGGCGCACATGAAAACACAGAACTTACTGGACCGGCGCTTCCGATTTTCGCCCAAATTCGTCCAAAACTTTCAGAAGTTCCGAATCCAGCGCTTCGACAGACCGCTTGACGCTCTCCGGTATCGGCTGCGTGTAGACGTTCAAAGTGGTCAAGATGTCCTTGTGCCGAAGTTGGGTCTGGGCATCCTTCGGACTACCCTTCCCCTGCATCAGTGTAGCAAAAGTTTCGACGAAGCGATTGGAACGTCAGGCTGGGGACGCCGAGACTGGCTGCAAGAGGTTTCAGATGTCGCCGCAAATAGTTGTGGGAGTCCGCGGAGCCGCTAATTAAACGCTGACCTGGTTTGGGCAGAAATCTTGTAGCACCGGCATCACCACACGCTTGGACTGGCACAAGAGCACCCGCGACGTCAGCCAGAAAGGAGACCGCGCGCAGTCACCGCCAATCTTCCCAGAGTTGCCTCAACTCCCTACCCAAGCCGTCCAGATCAGGGAAAATCACGGATTCGGTGATGCCGCACTCCCTAAGTTCTGTGCGGATGTCACGTGTTTTTTCGCCGTCGATTGTAATCACGCGAATACAGGAATCCGGCTTGCCAACTTCATCCGAAAGCCATGACGGATCTGCTCCGAACACGATAAATTGGCTACGCTGTGCAGCAACCCTTCGCGTGATGTGTGCAAAAGTGAGTGCCATCGGTATCCGTGGAAGCTCAAGACCGCGATCATCCTCCGGATCGGGCAGATAAGATAGTGATGTATCATCAACGGGCTGCTCTTCGTCTGGATGGGCAACAATATAGTCTTTCCACTTTTGCTCGGCAATAGCAAATTCCGGTAACGCCTCCAATTTGTCAACCAGACGATAGGGTTCCAGTACGTACACCAACGAATCAGCTTTATCGTCCTGCTTGTCCCGCAGCGCAAAATGTAATGCCATCAGAGAGCCGTCGGACCAGTCGAGGAGTCGCGTGGGCGCATCGTGGTGCTGCATCAACAGATACGCGTCAAAGTCGTCTTCGATAACAACGTCGGCAAGTTGTGCGCTACAGCGCTGGAAGGTTTCAAACAACCGCTTTTCGATGTCCAGAAGCTCCGTCACCGATTTCAAGCTGCGGGCTTTTGGAGGACGATACAGCGCAGGGCGAAGCCGCGTATCGCCATAATTACGCTTTTCACCACGAAACCACAGCTCCTTATATTCGGGCATTGACCAGTCCACTCGAATCTGCGCGACTTGCTCAATGTAAGCGCCAAGTGAGCCTGCTTTCCCTTGCTGCGCCATGCCTTAATGCTACCAGACCTCTCGGATGCCAGCGCCGTTCTGTAAGAAGGATTATGCCGATACGAACACTCCGGCTAAAGATTTTGCCAATCGACAGTTCGAGCCTTGATCGCCTTTGAAAACGAGCACTGCGTAATTTCGAACAGCTTATGATGATCGAGGCCGATCTGTAAGAACTGTCCAGCGTCGGGCATTTCAAACTCGTTCTCGATTGTCTGTTTGGGAATCGGTTCCGCAAGCGGCAACCATCGGTACTCGATTTCTTGATTGGTCGCGAGAAGGGCGATCCCCAATCCCGCGACCTCCTGCTCGTGTTGCAGATACCCGCCAGCGCAGTACAGCAAGATTACGTCACCGGGCTGAACGGGATTTGGGTATTTGGGATTGATATGGTACACACCAGACTCGACCAGATCTTTGGCCGGTCGACTGGGATCACTGTGCGGTGTTTGGGGATTTCCAAACACCGCAACGAAGTACTTGGGATGCGGCAATGTTCGAGACCTCCTGACCTCAAAGTGTAAACCGATTTCCAGCGCATCGCCTTGGCTACGAGGCAGGACTGGAAAACCCGGCACGGACCCGACAAAAATGGTCGCACGGGAACGCTGTGCGCCATGTGGTGGCGATTGAGGAGCATTTAGGGCGCTGGACCGGACGCGCGCAATGCTCAAGGCGGGCGCTGTGTGCGCCGCAGTCGGCAGGAGATGGAGAGGCCCAGCAGATGGGCTTCGAGCAAATCGCGGGCTTCCTGTGCGCTCGGAAACGGGGCTTTCGCTGAGTGGCACGCACCCTCGCCCAAAATCTCGCCCGATTAGCGCCGAATACGCCGAAAAACGACGTGCAGACCGCTTCAGCCACCAAAAAGAATCATTGCGTTAGGGGTCACTGCATAATCCGGAGGCAAACGCTCTATCCAGCTGAGCTACGGGCGCACACTGAGGTCAACAGTGCCATTGTACCTCCGAACCCGCCACCCGCGCCGCATCTGCCGCTTTCCTCGCGCAAAGCGCATTTCCCGCTCTCGTTACGGGCCCCCAACTAGAACCACTGGAACTGCCCTCCCCATGAATTAACCAGCCGCTCCCGCCCAAACGTGATAGAGTTGTCCCCCAGAGAGGGGCATTCCTGAAATCGCCGCTCATCTACTGGAGGCACATACCGTGGCCAAGTTCGATCCCAGACGCTCTTTCCTGGTTCTCTTCGCAATCGCGGCCTCAGCTTCCCTGGCGCTGGCGCAGGCGCCCGTGATCTCCCAGGTCAGCAAGATCACGACTCAGCAATTCCAGACCATTACCATCCAGGGCCAAGGCTTCGGCACCCACAAAGCGTACACGGGCGACACCCCGTACATCAGCTTGCTGGACCAGACTGCCAGCCCGCAATGGCAGGCCGGATACTCCCCGTATAATGACACCGTCACCCTCATCGTGCACGAATGGGAAGACACGAAGATCGTGCTGGGAGGGTTTTCCGGGGCTTGGGGTACATACAACTATACCCTCGCCATCGGCGACACCGAACAGATTGAAGTGTGGAATCCCCAAACCGGCAGTGGGCCGGCAACAGTCTACACCACCATTGTCGCGGAACCGACCACGACCACTCTGACGTCTTCACCGAATCCGTCCACCGATGGTGAGGCCGTCACGTTCACCGCCGTCGTCAGCTCCAAGGCCGGCTCGCCGCCGGATGGAGAAACCGTCTCGTTCATGGAGGGCAAAACGGTCCTGGCAACCGAAGCGCTGAGCGCCGGCTCGGCCGTCTTTATTACATCGAAGCTCAAAGTCGGCACCACATCCATAACCGCGGCGTACGGCGGTGACTCCAACTTCGGCAGCAGCAAGTCGGCACCCGATAAGCAGGTGGTGAACTAAAGCCGCGTACGCGGATCTATAATGTTCCTCGTGGCCCCCGCCACCCAGGAGCTTGCCGTGTCCGAAAATCCCCTCGTCTCCCGCCGCGCCTTCGCCGGCGCCGCCGCTGCCGCGGCTTTTTCCATCGTTCCCCGTCACGTCCTCGGCGCGCCCTTCATCCCACCCAGCGACCGCGTCACCCTCGCCACCGTCGGCCTCGGACGCCAGGGCCAGGCCATCACCATGGAACTGCTCGCCCGTCCCGACGTCCAGGTGATCGCGGTCTGCGACTGCAACCGCTACAGCCGCGACTATGTCGAGTACGGCTCCAATGACCTGCTGAAGTCCGCGCGCCGCCTGCTCGGGCCCGGTTACGAATATTGGGGCGAGGATCTTGCCTCGCCCGGCGAGGTGGACCTCGCCCCTCACTTCCGCACCAGCCTCGGCATGGGCGGACGCGAACCTGCCCGCCGCCTCGTCGAAGCCTACTATGGCGCCCGCAAAGGCTCCGCCTCCAGCGCCTATAAAGGTTGCACGCCCTACATCGACTATCGCGATCTGCTCGAAAAAGAAAAAGACCTCGACGCCGTCTACGTCGCCACGCCCGATCATTGGCACGCCCCCATCTCCCTCGCCGCCATGAAGCGCCACAAGCACGTGCTTTGTCAAAAGCCCATGACCCACACCATCGGCGATGCCCGCCGCATGGCCCAGATGGCCCGCGAAATGAAAGTGGCTACTTCCCTGCCCGTCAACAATCCGTCCAGCGAGCCCACCAAACTCATCTCCGCATGGCTGGCCGATGGCGCCATCGGCAATGTGCGCGAGCTGCATAATTGGTCCAGCCGTCCCTTCTGGCCGCAGGGTATCGAACGCCCCAAGGAAGTGCAGCCCGTTCCCGAGGGCCTCGACTGGAATCTCTGGCTCGGCCCCGCCCCCGAGCGTCCTTTCAATCACGTGTACCTGCCCTTTTCATGGCGCGGCTGGTACGATTTCGGCTGCGGCTCCTTCGGCGACATGGGTTGCTACAGCTTCGCCGGCGTCTTCAAAATTCTCAGCCTGACGCCGCCCGTGGCCGTCGAAGCCTGCTCCAGCGAATCCTTCGATGAGAGCTATCCCAAGGCTTCCATCGTGCACCTGGATTTCCCTGCCGTCGCCGATCGGCCCGCCGTGCGCATGTCCTGGTACGACGGCGGACTCCGGCCCAAGCGCCCCGCCGGCCTGCGCGACGACGATCAGCACTACTTCGAAGCGGGCGAGGACAATGAAGGCGTCATGTATGTCGGTGACAAAGGATTCATCCTCGCCGGGTTCAACGGCAACAATCCGCGTGTCTATCCCGAGTCACCCAAGTATCAGCCGCCCGCGCGCCAGCCCCGCGGCCAGAATCCGCCGCGAGACGTGGCCATCGATCAGTGGGTCGCCGCCTGCAAAGGTGGAGCGCCCGCCCCGCTGGCGAATTTCGAAATCCAGAATCCGGTCACCGAGGCGTTCCTGCTGGGCTGCATCGCGCAGCGGTTCCCCGGCGAGCGTCTGGAGTGGGACACCGCCAATATGAAGATCACCAGTTCCCAGAAGCTGAACGCCTATGTGGACCCGCCGCCCGCGCGCGCCGGCTTCGAAGGCTGATCAACTGTTCAGACCCTTGGTGATTTTGGCCAGCATGCTGCGCGGCGCCATCCGTGTCGAGAGTACCGTCAATCGGTTGCTCAGTCCCGCGACCACCACTCGCTTGCCGCGCTGCAACGCTTCGTAGCCTACCCGCGCCACCGCCGCCGCATCCATCACGGCGCCGCTGCGGAATAAGCGCGAATTCGCGTTGCCCGCCGTGGCCGCGAAACTAGTGGCCGTGGGGCCAGGTATCAGTGCCGTGGCCGTAACGCCTGTGCCTTGTAACTCTTCCGCCAGCGCTTCCGTAAACGAAAGCACAAACGCTTTCGAGGCGTAATAGACCGCCATGAACGGTCCGGGCACATACGCCGCCGTGGAAGCCACGTTCAGAATCTTGCCGCTCCGCCGCGCCAGCATGCCCGGCAAGAACAGCCGCGTCAGATGCGCCAGCGCCGTAATATTCACCTGGATCATGCGCGCTTCGGTTTCCCAGTCGATCGTCGCATACGCGCCCTGCGCGCCAAATCCGGCGTTGTTCATTAGCACATCGATCGTCAGCCCTTGCGCTGTCACTGCCTCGAAAATGTGCTGTGGCGCGGTCGGATCGGTAAGGTCCGCCGCCAGTGGGTACGCCCGCACGTCATGCTTCCCCGCCAATTCCACGCACAGCGATTCCAGCTTCGCCTCGCCGCGCGCCACCAGCACCAGATCCTGCTTGTCCGCTGCGGCCAGTCGCGCCAGTTGTTCCCCAATGCCGCCCGAAGCGCCCGTGATGAGTACCGTCATCGAGCGGCTCCCGTCCAAAACCTGTTATTCATATATAAGTAGCTTACTGCAATAACTGAAAGCAGGTTTCCGATGCCGCGTCTTGTTTCTGTGTTACTGGCGGTATTAGGTTGCGGACTCTTTTCCCTCCCGCTCCTGCCGCAGATCTCGATTCCCATCGCCCCCGCCCCGGCCATAGGCATGCCCGCCATCGATCATGATGGCAACATCATCTTACTTGGCTCCGCCTTCTATCCGGATGGAAACTCCGCAGCCTCCACCGACCTCTGGCTCTGGAGCACCAGTGGCCAGACGGCGGGCCTAACCAATCTCACCAGCCTCGGCAGCGCCGCCAGCATCACCGCCATCACATCATATGCGCTTTCCGCGGATGGCTCCGAAGTCGCCTACATTCTTTCCGGATCAGGCGGGATCACCGGCCAGATCCATACCATCTCCGTAGCCTCCGGCGCCGATAGCTTGCTCACCACCAATACCGAGGGCTGCCCACAGCCGCTGGTGATCTGCGCCGGTTGTTACTTCCCCTGCGTGCACGACGTGCATCTGGCCGCCGACGGCCGCGTTCTGTATCTCGTCTCGGGCAGTCCGCTCTTCAATCTCGTGGACCCCAGCGGCAATGTGACCTCGTTGCCCGTCTACACCGGCTCCGTGGCCCTCGGGCCGCGGCGCGTCATCAGCGACACTGGTGTGCTGGTGTTCGTCAGTTCCCAAACCTCCAGCCAGAATCAGACGGGCGCCAACGATATCTACACCATCAATCTGGATGGTACCGGTCTCCGCAATGTTACACAGTTTTCCAACGTCAACGATTTTGCGCAACAAGCCGTCATCAGCGCCGATGGCCAGACCATCGCCTTCGAAAGCAACTACGGCATCGAGAACCAGGCCGCCACCCAGGTCTTCGTAATAAACGGCAACGGCTCCGGACTGCACCAGCTCACCTCGGGCAATACCGCTTCCAATGCCAGCCTGTCCGGCGACGGATCCCTGGTGGCATTCGTGCAATCCGGGCAGGTGCAAGTCGCGCCGTCGAGCGGCAGCGCGGGCGCCACCAGCCTCACCAGCTTTCAGTACTCCAACGCGCAGGATGCCGTCATGGGCGACGATCAGACCGAGGTCGCTTTCGCCATCGGTCCCGGCGGCTCCATCGGTGCTATCTATAGGGCTCCGGCGAGCGGTGGAAACAGCTCGTCCGTCTATGCGCCCACGGCACTGAACGGCGGCATCACCGATGTCACGGGCTTCGATCAGCCGTCGCCGGGTTCCCTGGTCAGCATTTACGGCTTGAACTTCTCGGTCGACCAGCTTCTGGTCGCCAACACATTTCCGCTGCCTCCCGCGCTCGGCGGCATTTCCATTCTGCTGAACGGACAGCCCATCCCCATCGAGGCCGTTTCGCCATGGCAGGTGAACGCCCAGCTACCGCAAACCGCGCCTACCGGCAATGTCACCCTGCAGGTGGCCTATAACGGTTTCCAGTTGAACAGCGTGACCGCGCAGATCCTCGCCTCCGCTCCCGCCGCTTTCGCGTCCCCGGTTTCCAATGCGCAGAACGGCGGATACTGGCAGGTAGCCGCTTTTCACGCCGGCACCACTGTGCTTGCCGATGCCAACCACCCCGCCGCTCCCGGCGAGACGCTCGAGACTTACGGCTGCGGCCTCGGCGTCACCACTCCCCAAGTCGCCGCGGGCCAGCCGTCCCCGTCCGGGCCCCCCGCTTCCGCAGTCGTAACCCCGACTGTTGAGATCGGCCTCCAGCCCGCCCAAGTCACCTTCGCGGGACTCGTACCCGGCCTCGCCGGCATCTATCAAGTCAACGTGGTGGTGCCGCAGGGATTGTCTGCCGGCATGCAGACCTTCAGTTGGACCGCGGAGAATAGCGGCGCCGCCATCTTCGTGCAGTAGGCGGCTACACTGTATAAGTGCTCGAACTCCTTCACCCCGATGTGCGCCATCATGTTGACGATTTGGAGCGCCGGTTCGCCGCCGCGCAACCGTTCCGCCACGTAGTAATCGACCATTTTCTCGATCCCCAATTCTGCGCCGAGTTGATGACCCAGTTCCCGCCCTTCGCCGTCGGCGATGCGCGCAACGAGCGCGGCGAAGAAGCCGGCAAATCCGTCATTAACCACATCGCCCGCCTCGGTCCCGCCTTTCGCCAGTTTGATCGCTTAATGCGCGACGCCGAGTTCCTGTCGCTGGTGGGCTGTATCTGCGCCATTCCCGCGCTGCTATACGACGAAGACTACATCGGCGGTGGCACGCACGAAAATCGCGACGGCCAGGAGCTCGACCCGCATGTGGACTTCAACTTCCATCCCCGCCTGGGCTGGCACCGCCGCCTCAACCTGATCGTCTTCCTGAATCCCGAATGGGACGAAAACTGGGGCGGCTGCCTGGAACTCCTGCGCGAGCCTTCCTCCACTGGCGTCGACCGCCAGGCCGTAACGCCGCTGGCCAATCGCGCCGTGATCTTCGAGACCACTGAATCCTCCTGGCACGGCTTCCCCATTATCCGCACGCCCTCCGGCCGCGCAACCACGCGCAAGTCACTGGCGGTCTATTTCTATAGCCATGCCCGCCCAGCCGCCGAAATTGCTCCGCCGCACGCAACTTACTATTACCAGCGTCCCCTGCCGAACCACTTACAGCCGGGTTATACGTTGCGCGAAGAAGATGTGGCGGAAATAAAAAAACTGTTCGCCCGCCGCGACCAGCACATTCAGTTCTTATATGAGCGCGAAACCGAATTCTCGCAACTGATGGAAGGCATCAACAAATGGAAAGCATTTCGCCTGGCCCGAGCCATGACGGCCCCGGCAAGAGTGCTAAAGCGATTGGTGGGACGCTGACCCCAGGTTCAGCACTTCGTTCAGAGAGCCTTGGCGGTAGCCCTCCAGGTCCAGCGTCACATACTTGAAGCCCAGCGCTTTGAAGATACCCGTGAAAGCCCGTGCCATCTCCGGCGAAAGCGCCTTCACCAGTTCATCCGGAGCAATCTCCAGCCGCACCAGCTCCCCGTGGAACCGCACCCGGAACTGCCGGAATCCCAGCGCCTTGATCTCTTCCTCGCCGCGCTCCACGGTCTTCACATTCTGGATCGTCACCGGTGTGCCGTACGGAATCCGCGAGCTCAGGCATGCCGATGCCGGCCGGTCCCAGGTGGGCAATCCCGCCATGCGCGACAGCTCCCGGATCTCCGCCTTGGTCAACCCCGCGTCCACCAGCGGCGCCTGCACCTGGTGCTCTCCCGCGGCCTTCTGCCCCGGCCGGTAGTCGCCCAGATCGTCCGCATTCACGCCGTAAATAATGTGGCGGATCCCGCGCGTCCGCCCGACCTCTTCGAGGCGCGTGAACAACTCGTCCTTGCAGTGAAAGCAGCGGTTGGCGTCGTTCTTCAGGTAATCCGGATTGTCGAATTCCTGCGTCGCGATGTATTCGTGCGCGATGCCGAACTGCCGCGCGAATGCCTCCGCGTCGCGCTTGTGCGATTCCGGCATGGAAGCCGAATCCGCCGTAATGGCGATCGCGCCGTCGCCCAAAACCTGCTGCGCCGCCCAAGCCAGATAAGCCGAATCCGCCCCGCCCGAATAAGCCACCATGACGCGATCAAGCCCGCGCAGCACCGCAAAAAGCTTCTCCTGCTTTTCGCGCAGAACAGCCGGACGCGACACATCGACCAAGGCAGTCATAGTTGAATTATAGCCTAGCGTGGGACTTGCTCCTGGTGGAGGCAGATCTAGTGCCTATCGTTTCAGGGCGCCTGGGGCCCTAAGTCCGGTATAACCGCGAGATCTGCCGGCCTCGGCGGCTCCGCAAGCATGAAATCGCCGAAGACCCATACGTGCGCCGCATCGTAAGCGGCCTGGAGCGGTAGCTTGATATTGCCGTAACGATCCCAAGGTTGGAGGTCCGCGTCAACTTCGCAGAAAGAGATCGCCTGCTCACCCGCGTCCCAAAGTCGTGTTGCGCCGACCAACACACCAGCGAGGACGGCGTGATCGTATGGCTTAACGGCAACTCCGTCCAAAGCGAGCTTCGTGGCAAGCTGAAGCATGTCGTCATCAAGGCCGAAGATATGGAGATACGGCAGATCGGCGAGGCGTCTGAAAGTTTTGTCAAGATCGTCGAGAGCATTCTTGACGTTGTTCTCGTATTTGTCCAAGATCACGCGTGCGACGGCAGCATCCCCCGGGGTGATGTGCCCAGCCGGCTCGGACCAGGACAGAAAGCGGCGTATCGCGTTCGCTTCCTTGCGCGGTTGGCATTTCGTCAAAATGGCCTGACGCGCTTCCCCAATGCATATATTAGGCAAGTGCATCGTGAGTTCGCCCAGGCGCGCGCGGTCGAGGAGTTCAGCGGCGGCGGCTACCTGATGGTGGGCAGGGGCGGCGAACGCGAAGAGCCAGTTCGACTCGACGAACACGTGCGCCATAAGACGTTAGTGGTAGCGAGGATGTGCGGCGCGAACTTCGCCGTTCGTGACGGCCGGCAGCACATATTCCCGAAGGGCGCCGCTGATTTTCGCAGGCAAATCTTGCGTGGGCTGCTGCGCGAGTCTCTCAAGCCACTGCTGCACAAAGATCTCAAATGAGATGGCTTCCACGGGTGGCGGCTGTTGCCACAGGCCCCACATATCGAATTCCGCAATCCGCCGAATAGACTCCGGAGACGGGGCGGTGTAGAGATCGCGATACACCCACATATGTTCCGGCGTAATCAGCACGCCAGTGGGGCACTGCATCCCGCTCATGTATCGCTTGAGCTGTTCTTCCGAGCGCGCCAAGTCGGTCAGCGTCGTCTTGGCGTCGACCACCAGCAGGACACCGTCTGGCCCAGTGACGATGATGTCTGGTTGGAAAGCGGTTGCGTTGCTCATCTCTTTACTCTATCAGCCATTAAAGCCGGCGATTATATACGGCGCGGCTTCAAGGCTTGCCCCCACCACGGGCCCCCTTCACCATTTCCAGTTCTTGATGTCTAGGCGGCAAATGCAAGCGACTGCGCAGTTCATCAAACTCATCTGCTCCTATGTCGCCCCATTCATCGTGCGAAATTCGATCAGCCAGGACGCTTATGGATTTGCGATATTCTGACTGGCCCATATGTTCATTATTGTGAATCCATCTGGAAGACACGATCCGGTTCTCGTAGGCAAGCCAATCGGCCGCTTGAAACTGAACATGTTGGCCCTTTCTTCTGTATACAGGGTTGATTCCAGAATGCATCTGAAGAGCGCGAGTCAGAAATGCCTTGTCCTGATCCCCGTCTTCAAACGCGAAGACAGGGTCATCCTGGTCGCCATATTTCCTTAACCACAGAATCACCGCTGCGACGCATGTCAATCCCGCGATAGCGAGCGGGGTGCCTATTGTTTCCCGAATCGGATAGTCACGATCAAAAACCTCAAAATCACCGACCCGGATGCTCCTGCAAAAACCCTTGTGAGTTCTTCGCTTGATCACCGCTGAGAGCCGCCCCAGTAGGTCTATACGTTTCTGCTCCTGCCCCTTCCAGGACCCAAATGGCCCCTTGAAATGCGCGAATTCTTTCATGTGCAAATACGGCACGCCAAAAGCTCGAAGCACCTCGGTCCATTCTTCCTCAAATTTCATCCACTGGGTGACGTCAGAAGTAAATCCAGCAAGTGTCACGATATCCGAATCCAGTCTTGTACCGCTGGCGTCGAAGTAGGTCGTAAACATTGAGGTACACCAATTATAATCCGCTGAGAAGCGCTCTACACAGCGCCGGCAGTCCCCATAACACGATGACCCGCCCCCACCCAGCTACTGCAGTGGTAGCTCCGGCTGCCCATCCCCATTCTTCACATCCACGTTCTCCGCTTCCGGAATCACCGACGCCGCCGCCACCTGGTCGTCATCCTCCATGCGCACCAGCCGCACCCCCTGCGTCGACCGACCCGCCTGCCGGATCTCCGCCGACTCCAACCGGATGATCTTGCCATTCTTCGACACAATCATCAAATCGGAATCGTCCTTCACCGACAAGATCGCGACCACCTTGCCGTTGCGCGTGGAGGTCTTCATGTTAATGACGCCCTTGCCGCCGCGCGCCGTCAGGCGGTAATCGGTCAGCCGGGTGCGCTTGCCATAACCGTTCTCGGAAATCGAAAGGATCAGCCCTTCATCCTCCACAATCTCCATCCCCACCAGGTAGTCGCTGTCGTCCAGATCCATGGCACGCACGCCGCGCGCCGGCCGGCCCATCGGCCGCACCTGGCTCTCGGCGAAGCGTATGGCCTGGCCATCATGCGACCCAATAAAGATGTAATTGCTGCCGTTGGTCAGGCGCGCCGCGATCAACTCGTCGCCTTCATCGAGCGACACCGCGATAATCCCGCGCGACAGCGGATTGTCGAACTCCGTCAGTTCGCTCTTCTTGATCACACCGCGCCGCGTCACCATCACCACGAATTGCCCCGGCACGAACTCCTGCACCGCCAGAAACGCCTTCACTGTATCGTCCGGCTCCAGGTTGATCAGGTTCGAAATATGTTTCCCCTTGCCCACCGTGGCCGCATCCGGGATCTCGTAAATCTTCAGCCAGTACACCCGGCCCTTGTTCGTGAAAATCAGCAGGTAGCTGTGCGTGGAGGCCACGATCAGGTGCTCCAGGAAATCCTCGGTGCGCGTGCCCATGCCGATGCGCCCCTTGCCCCCCCGCGACTGGCGCCGGTAGGTATCCACCGAGGTGCGCTTCAGATAGCCGCCGTGCGTGACGGTGACGGCCACGTCCTCCACCGCCACCAGGTCTTCCAGGCGAATCTCGCCCGTGTCTTCGATAATCTCCGTGCGCCGCGCGTCGCCGTAAGCTTTCTGAACGTCCTTCAGCTCCTTAACGATGACCTCGCGCACCAGCTTTTCCGATCCCAGCAGTTCCAGGTACTCGGAGATGCGCCGTTGAATCTCGGCCAGTTCATCGATGATCTTCTGCCGCTCCATGCCGGTCAGTCGCTGCAATTGCAGCTCGATGATGGCCTGCGCCTGCCTCTCGGTAAATTGGAACGCCGCAATCAGCGAATCGCGTGCCTCGCGCGGCGCCTTAGACGCGCGGATCAGCCGGATCACTTCGTCGATGTTCTCCAGCGCGCGCTGGAAGCCCAGTAACAGATGCTCGCGCTCCCGCGCCTTGCGCAGGTCATATTCGGTCCGCCGGCGCACCACTTCCACGCGATGTTCGATGAAATACTTGATCAGGTCGATAATGCCCAGCTCGCGCGGCTGCCCGTTCACGATGCACAGCATGATGATGCCGAAGCCGATCTGCAGTTGCGTGTGCTTGTACAGATTGTTCAGCACTACCTCGGCCTGTTCGCCGCGCTTCAGCTCAAACACGATGCGCGTATCCCGGTCGCTCAGGTCCACCACATCCGAAACGCCTTCGATCTTTTTCTCGTTCACCAGCGCGGCGGCCTGCTCCACCAGCCGCGCGCGGTTCACCTGGTAAGGAATCTCGGTCACCACAATCTGTTCCCGATCCTTGCCCATGCGCTCTATAGCCGCCCGCGCCCGCAGCTTCAAATGACCGCGGCCCCGCGTATACGCATCCAGTATTCCCTGCCGCCCCAGAATGATGCCGCCCGTGGGGAAATCCGGCCCGGGCACCATTTCCATAATCTTGTGCAGCGGCGTTTGCGGATTCTGAATCAGCGCGATCGTGGCGTTGATGATCTCCGTCAGATTGTGCGGCGGCATGTTGGTGGCCATGCCCACCGCGATGCCGGACGAACCGTTCACCAGCAGGTTCGGCACGCGCGTCGGCAGCACTTCCGGCTCATGCTCGCTCTCATCGTAATTGGGCCGGAAATCGACCGTCTCTTTATCGATGTCGTCCAGCATGGCGGTCGAAATGCGCGCCAGGCGCGCTTCCGTGTACCGCTGTGCCGCCGGCGGATCGCCATCCATCGAACCGAAGTTGCCTTGTCCCTCCACCAGCGGATAGCGCATGTTGAAAGGCTGCGCCATGCGCACCAGGGCGTCATAAATCGCCGCATCGCCGTGCGGGTGATATTTGCCCATCACATCGCCGACCACCTTGGCGCACTTGCGCGTGGGGCGGTTGGGCTGTAAGCCCAGCTCCTGCATGCCCCACAGGATGCGGCGATGCACGGGCTTCAATCCGTCGCGCACGTCGGGCAGCGCGCGCGCCACGATCACGCTCATGGCGTAATCGAGGAAGCTCCGCTTCATCTCGTCTTCGATGTTGATGGGGACCAGATTCTTGTCGTAATCGCCGCCCAGCGGCAATTGCGGGCCTGAGGGCGGAGGCGCGGGTGGACCTTGCGGAGGATTTTCCTGATCGGCCAATGGATCTCCTTGAATGGGTGGGTTGTAACTTCTATTTTACGACATTAGGGGGGCTGGCTTAAACCGGCGCGGGTCTTCAGCCCCGCATCAAAAGAAGATATGATGAGGGTTCAATATGAAAACTACAATCTGCCTGTTCGGCGTATGGGCCGCCGCGTTCGCCCAAGCGCCTTCCACCACACCGCCACCCGCTGCTCCCGCGCCGGAGCCGGGCCTTTATGCCACCATCAATACGTCGCTGGGGGTCATCAAGCTGAAGCTGTTTGAAAAGGAAGCGCCCATCACCGTGAAGAACTTCGTAGCGCTCGCCCGGGGCACGAAGCCTTGGAAGGACCCGAAGACCGGCGCGATGGTCACTAAGCCGCTATATGCGGGCACCATTTTTCACCGCGTGATCCCTAATTTCATGATCCAGGGCGGCGATCCCGCCGGCAACGGTATGGGTGATGTCGGTTTCACCATCCCCGATGAGTTCGTTTCCACCCTCAAATTTGATGTAGTCGGCCGCCTGGCCATGGCCAACACCGGCATGCCGCACACCGGCGCGTCGCAGTTCTTCATCACCGACGCCGCGACGACCTGGCTGAACGGCAAGCACACAATTTTCGGCCAGGTGCTCGAGGGCCAGGACGTGGTCCACAAAATCATCAGCGTCCCCACTGCCGCTGAGAATAAGCCGGTCACCCCGGTCAAGATTGTCAGTATCGTGATCCGGCGCGTAGGTCCGGCCCCGGGAGCCCCTCCCGCCGCCGTCAAGAAAGCCGCGCCCGCCAAAAAGAGCTAGCACTGGAGCGCAGACGTTAATCCGCGCGGGGGTTCCAGCCCCGCTATCCTTGCGTAGCCGGTTTTGCCTGCCCCGGCGCGCCTGCGCTAGTTTTGGCGGTTTGGGCAACGGGCGCAGCCGCCTGCAGGCGCGCCTGCCCAATCACAAACCCGATATACAACCCGAACGCCAAAACCACCAGCAGACAGGTCAGTAAAAGAAATAAGCCGTCCATCGACCCGGCTTGGCCGCTGACCAGCAGCCATACGGCCGCCCCCAGTCCACCGATCACCACCACGATACTGAACAGAAATAGAAGTGCGCGATCCGACACGGTCCCCCTCGAGTGCGGCGGAAGTTCCGCCGAGAAGCTAATTGTACGCGTCCGGATACCGCTGCGGCAAGTCG
Source organism: Bryobacteraceae bacterium (assembly GCA_049511415.1). Lineage (GTDB taxonomy): Bacteria > Acidobacteriota > Terriglobia > Bryobacterales > Bryobacteraceae > Bog-159. The sequence goes on from JBEKYC010000093.1 coordinate 15,239, forward strand.
CCCTCGCCTACGGCACCGCGGCGTGGCTCCGCACAGGCTTAGCCGCCGCCTTCGGCTTTGGATTCCAGAATCCCGGATCTTGCGCCGCGAATTCCTGCGACACATGGCTCATGTGCGGATTGAACGCGAATAGCAAACTCTCCGTCGATTGCACGCTCTCCGCGATCAGCGATTCAAAGTGCCCCCGGTTCTGTGCGCCCATGGCTTGATGCGCCGCCGCCGAGCGCGTGGGCGCTTCATCCATCCGGGCCAGAGAATCCATTGGGGCAAAAAACAGGTAGGTTCCGTCGGCGCCTCCGGAGATCAGCTCGTACGCCAGCACGGGCTGATCGGAGCTCGATAGCTGATCCCCATTGATCAACATCTTGGCCGCCTGCGCCAGATCCGCCTCATGGCCGAACTTGATGCGCATCACCATCACATCCATTTCCCGGCACTTCGGCAAAACGCTCATAGCTTCCCCGGCATGATAGCTGAGATCCGGACGGAACGCCGTAATCCACGTGCGCGATCCGGTGCGCAGTTCCCCATCCGCGGCGTTGGCCATCGCCAGTTCCCCGGCCACGCTCGAAGTATCCATCGACGCGTGTGCCTTCTCCATGGCGGCTAACGAATCGTAAGGTTCCAGGAACCATGCCTCCGGCGGGCCCGATATGCTGCTCATCCCGATGTAATGAATCGCCAAGTTCGCTTTTTCGAACAGCCGCGGCCAGGATTCCTCCGATTGCACGTGCGCCGCTTCCCGTCCTTCCTTAATCTGTTCCCGCACCACCATCAGGATCTTCGGGACTGCGGTGTCCTCCGGGGCTTGCGCCGGCAGCGCCGCCGAAAGACCTAAACCAAGCGCGGCCGCCGCCCAAATATGCGTCTGCATACTTCACCTCAGCGCTATGTTACAAGACGCTGGTACATGGCGGCAAACGTTTGCAGGGGAATTTGTTCCGCCCGCATACTCACTTCCGGCCAATCATCCACCCTCGCGCCGTACTCGCCCACCAGGTTATTGCGCAGGGTCTTGCGTTTCTGCCGGAAGCATCGCGACACGAAATGCAGAAACTCGGCGCGATCGGTGATTCCCACTTCGGCGGCGCGGTTATGCGGAACCAGACGGCACACCGCCGAATCCACTTTAGGAGGCGGGTGGAAAGCCGCCGGTTTCACTTCAAACAGAAACTCCACCTCCGCGCCCAATTGCAGAGCCACGCTGAGATACCCGTATTCGCGGCTGCCCGGCGTCGCCGTGATCCGCTGCGCTACCTCTTTCTGCACCAGGAAGACTCCGCGGCGCAGCAGCGGCCCCAGCGCCACCACCCGTTCGATAATGGCCGTGGCCGCATAGTATGGCAGATTTCCCACCACTACCGCCGGTCCCCACTGCCCCAGATCGATCTCCAGCGCATCGCCTTCCACCACCTCCAGGCCGTCTTGCGGCGCCAGACTCCGCGCCAGCCACGGATCCAGTTCCACCGCGATCACCCGGTCCACATGCTCCAGCAGGCGGCTCGTAAGCGCACCGCGGCCCGGTCCGATTTCGATAACGAGAGGCTCCCACTCCGGACACGCCGCGCGCGCGATCCGTTCCAGAACCGAACCCCGAATCAGGAAGTGTTGGCCCAGTCTTTGGCGGGCCACCGTTAGCCGCGAACCACGTAATGGACGCGGCGGAACGATACCAGGACTTTGCCGTTGGTGGGTTGGCCGAACCAGGTGGCCGGCGTGAATCTCGACTGGAACATCATCTTGGTCAGATCCGCCTGCATTTCCGGGCTGACCGCGCCGCGCTGCACCGTATAATCCGTGGCCTGGCCCTTGGCGTCCACGGATAATTCCACGACGGCTTCGTCGTCGCTGATGCCCAGCGGAGCCACTTCCACCAGTGTGGCAGCCGTATACAGCACCGTCGGAACGTCATTGCGTACCGCCGGCCGGAAACCCAGAACCGGTACGATGATGCCGAACAGCAGCAACGCCGCAAATAGCCCGCCCGCGAAGGGCACCGCCAGCGGGCGCATCATATTGTCGATCGCCAGCTTGCAGGTCGCCAGCCAGGAGTCGAGCACCAGCGGCAAGGTGCGTCTCTCCACCGCGCGATATCTTTCGCGTGAAGCAATCACCTGCAACTCGGTGCTCAGCCGCTGCGGCACCGCTGCCATAGGCAGGCTCTTCAAATCGTTGCGCAATTCCGAAAGCTTCGACAAATGCGTGGCGCACTCCGGGCATTCCGACAGGTGCTTCGTCAAACGAGTCCGCTCCGGACCGGCCAACCTCTGGTCGAGCAACCCGGATAAGGCATTTCGTACGGTTTGGCAACTCATACAATTTACTCGGCCGTCTTGGGCAGCAAACGCATCGCCGGCTGCGCCTGCAACTTCTTTTGCAACTCCTGCCGCAGGGCTTCCCGGCCCCGTAAAATTCGTGACTTTACCGTCCCCAGGGAGATTTGCAGCACGTCGGCAACCTCCTCGTAACTCAAATCCGTGATATCCCTCAGGATCACCGCCGCCCGGAATGTCGGATTGATGCGGCCCAGCGCCGCCTCGATCAACTCCTGCCGCTCCTGGTCGAAGACGTAATCGTACGGCGACTGCCCCCCGGAGGCCAGTGAATCGCTCGGATTCCGGGAGTCCTCGTCGTGGTCATCGATTCCCACTTCGCGCTGCCGGTGCCGGAAAAACCAGCGCCGCTGGTTGTGCGCCTCGTTGATCGTGATGCGGAAGATCCACGTCTTCAGGCTGCTCTGCCCCCGGAAATGCCGGATATTGCGGAACACCTTCAGGAACACTTCCTGCACTACGTCCGAGGCATCCGAAGGATCGTTCAACAGCCGCAACGCCAGGTTATATACCGGCTGCTGAAAACGCTGCAAAAGGATTTCGTAGGCCTGCTCGGACCCGTCCCGCAGCGCAGCAGCCAAGGCCAGATCTCCGCAATCCATTGCGGCGTCCGCTGCCTTCGGCGAATTCAGATCCAGCACTAAGGTACCCATTGGGCGACCTGACATTTATTATAGACACCGGCAGGTAGCCGTAGGTTCCCGCATTGCGGCGAAGACCGGATTAGGCGCCCGAGGGCGCCATCGCGCGCGCTCCCATTTTGCAGGCTATGCAGTTCAGCACGCCAGCCATTTCATCCAGCGCCCGTCGCGATTGTCTGCTCGCGGCTTTGCGCGTCAGCCGGGACCAAATCGACATGACCCGGTAATCCAGAATCAAAAGATAATGATCCAAGGGACGCAGCCCAAATCCTGCAGCATGGTTCAAGAGGTAAAGCAGCAAACGGTAATCTCTGTCCAGTGCGCTGTGCAGTTCATCGAGCGGCGCACTCTCGCCTTCCCGTAATGCCGCGCGCGTCTGCGTAAGGTTCAACCGCTCCAAGACCGGCCCGGCCTTGCTGCTTTGCTCTTCGCTCAACAGTAGAAGAACCGTGTAGCGGAACCAATACGCAAATAACGCGGAAGAAAGGCCCAGGATCAATATCGTTTCAAACATGAACGGCGCAAAAACCGGCAACTAATCCGTCCAATGATAGCACCCACTCACCCCAGGTGCAATAACTTTTGATAAGATTTCTAGTACGCCTGTTACTGTCCCGCGAATTTCTGGCACCCGCCGCCGCAACTTTTATATAAACGCTTGAAACTAAAGCGCCAAACCTTTAAGGTACGCCCGGAATGGCCCGCCCAGATCGTGCCGCCGTAACGCAAATTCGACGGTGGCTTTAAGAAAGCCCAACTTATCGCCCGCATCGTAGCGGGTACCTTCGAACCGGTACGCATAGATAGGGCGGCTGCGCAGCAAATGGCGTAGCGCGTCCGTCAGCTGGATCTCGGACCCCGACCCCGGTTCTATCGCCAGCAGCGACTGAAAAATCTCCGGAATCAGAACGTACCGGCCGATAATCGCCAGATTCGAGGGCGCCTCCGACGGCTTGGGCTTCTCCACCAGATTCCGCACCCGGTAAACTCGGTCCCGGCTGCCGTTATGCGAAATTGGTTCCGCATCGATTGCCCCGTAGGACGAAATGCTCTCCGGCGGCACCTCCATCACGGCGATCACCGGCGAGCAGAAGAATTCGTATATGTCCAGCAATTGCCGCAAACACGGTGTTTCGGCATCGATCACGTCGTCCGCCAACACCACCGCAAAAGGCTCGTTTCCCACCAGTTCCATGGCGCGCAGCACCGCATGCCCCAAGCCCAGCGCCTCCTTCTGCCGCACGTATGAGACGTTGATCATATCGGACACGCTGCGCACGATGGAGAGCAGGTCCCGCTTGCCGCGCGTTTCCAGCATGTTCTCCAGCTCGAAGCTCACGTCGAAGTGATCTTCGATAGCCGTCTTGCCGCGTCCGGTAACAATAATGATGTTCTGAATGCCGGAGTGCATCGCCTCCTCCACGCCATATTGGATCAGAGGCTTGTCCACCAGCGGCAACATCTCCTTGGGCTGGGCTTTGGTCGCGGGCAGGAAGCGGGTGCCTAGACCCGCGGCGGGGAACACGGCTTTACGGACTTTGGAAGCCATCACCTACAGTTTGCGTGTAACTCGGCCGAATCGCAACTGCCCTCAGGGTAGGCTCTAGCCCTCCAGGAGTGGCCGGGATCACTATTGCGCGCCGCCGGCCCACGGCATCATTCTCCCCAAGCCGCCGCGCACATATTAAGCATGTCCTCACTCACGGCGCATCCAATCCAGCGCGTAGGAACTACGATCGGGCCAGCCGCCGCATACCATTGTCCATCGTAACCGCGTCTTCAATAACCGGTCCCTCGTGCCGTTGCAAAGCACCGGCCATCTCAGCGATGGCGACGGCATCATCATCGACACCTTGCGCAACAGCCAGCCCGGCTCGGACGATATAGGGGCGCGGCGTTACCAGCGCCTGCTCCGGAAACTGGGTGGGTCAGATCTTCGCCGGCGTGACGCAAGTGAACGCGTGCGTCCCCGCCGGAGCACCCACGGGCGATGGGGTGCCGCTTGCGTGGGCCGCGTTCCCGCACAGAGTGGCGTAACCGTCCGGGTTGGGAACTAAGTTCCCGATGGCTTATTTCGCGGATTCGCGCGCTCTCTTGACGATCTCGCGCACATCCGCGGCCAGCGTGGGCGCATGATAGGCGATCCCGTCCTTGATCGTCCATTCGATTCCCGCGCCCTCCGTTGACGGATAAAGCACCTTGATGTCTTCCAACGGATTTCCGTTCACCACGATCAAATCAGCCAGATAGCCGGCCCGCACTCCGCCCAGCTGGCCTTCCATCCCTAATATCCGCGCGTTGTTTCCGGTTGCATGCTGGATGACCTTGATCGGATGGAAGCCGGCTTCTTCATGCAATTCCAGCTCACGGATCAGTCCGAAACCATAAAGTTGATAAATGAAGCCTGCATCGTCGCCGGCGCCCACCAAGCCGCCCAGCCGCTCGAAGTCCCGCACGGCCGCCATCCAGATCCGGTAATTCTCTTTCCAGAACGCTTCATCGACTGAAGTCCAATGCAGGAAATAGGAGCCGTGATTTCCGGGGTTGGGGCGGAAGTACTCGGCCAGCGCGGGATGCAAGTAATAGCGGAACCACGACTGATTCTGTGCGCGTTGCAGGTCGCGGCTGGCCTCGTAAATATCGAAAGTGGGCACCCAGGCGACATCGGCCTTCACCATCGCCGCCAGCACTTCCTGCAACTTCTCGGGGTCGGCCTCGCGCCAAAGGCGCCCGGCGTAACGGAAGCGGTCGGACTCGTCGTTGTAGTTGTAATTCGCCGGGAAGTTCTGCACGCCATCCGGAATGGCGGCATCGGGAATGCCATACCAGTGCTCGATCGAGCGTGTCCCGAATTGAATGTCGTCCCAGGCAGTGGTCTCTTCGACGCCCACGTGGTGCGCGATGGGTAGGTTCAACTTGTGAGCTTCGTCCTCGACCGCTTCCATAACATCGCGGCGTACCTGGATCAGCTTGATCCCGTCCACACCCATCTGCTTGACCTGGCGTACGCTGGCGCGGGCTTCCTCGGCATTCCGCGGGTTGGCGGTGGCTAAGGAGCCGGCCATGCCGAACATTGGGTACACAAAAATGCGCGGAGCCACAATCTCCCCGGCGGCGCTCCCGGCCCTCAGCTTGAGGGTCTTGGCCAGGTCGCTGCCGACGTCGCGAACGCTGGTGATACCGCAGGCGAGCCAGGTCTTGAACTCGTATTCGAGTGGCTGCGGTGTGCCGCCGCGCTCGTCCTGGATGTGGGCGTGCGCGTTGATCAGGCCGGGAAGAACGTACTTCCCTCTAGCCTCTATTTCGACATCGGCGGGGAGGCGGTGCGCGCCGCGGTTCATTGCCACCGGATCCAGCGCCACCACGGTGGCGATCCGATTGTTCTCGATGATAATGTCCTTCGGGCCGGAGGCGGGCGTGCCGTTTCCATCCACTACCATCGCATTGCGGATGGCCAGCTTCGCGTATCGCCTGCCGCTTACGGGGGCGGTCTGCGCCATTGCCGCCGCGCATATCAGGAAAAGGGCAGGTGCGGACAATTGCTTCGTGACGGGTCGCATTTAAGTCCGTCCCATTATAGCCTTCCCGATGCCCGGAACAGATTTGCGAGTCAGTGGAAGAAGCGTCAGCCATGTGACATTCGGGGTCCGGCGGTTTGCAGAAGCAAGCGGCCAGTCTCTTGCGGCACGAAAAAGGTTGCCTTATTCGATGGCACCTGGAAACGAAGGTGTGCGCGCATCGGAAATTTTGCTTTAGCGACTTGCAGGCAATTCCACGGGATAAAGATAGGGGTCCGGATCACGTAATAACGGAATGACCACCGTCTGTTCCTTTTCAGGGCATCCCTTGAGGACGACATGTATAGTCCGTCGCGATTGGCGCCAAGCACGCAATCGGTGCCGGTTTCGTCAAGCGGAAACCGGACGACACAGTGCTGAAGAGGGCCATCGAAGGGTTGCTCGCAAGCGTAGTCGCGCGTTAGCCTGCGGAGATCGTTACGATACCAACCATAGAGCATAAGGCCGATGACCAGCAAAACAGGCAATATCTTGAGCATCATGTGAATTGTAAATCGGAAGGGCACTACCAGGTTCTCAACGGAACAGAGAAGTGGGCTAAAGAGTGCCAGCCGCGATTCCATCTGGCTTCGGATCCTGCCTGAATCCGGCTGGCTCCGCTCTTCCCCTGGGTATCGCAATATATTGCTGGCGGAAGCTAGTGGGAGTCGGATTCAAAATGCTGCAATAAAATCAACAACTTGCCTGTTATCAATCGACCTCTGACCCCACAGGCACCCCGAGTTCGCCCTCTGTGTCACCTGTAGGTCACCTGGGATCACCACGGCCGCGCGCATCGCCCCGACGTATCACTCCACCTCATCGGGAAGCGTCGCGAAGTCGATGTGCTACAGAATTAGGTCGGTGCAGTTCGGTAAACGAGGCACGGCGGCAGGCTTGAAAAGGTCTGGCGGCGGTTCGATTCGGTGTTTTCCATCATGCGGATTCCCAGGACGCCGATCAGCATTCCGATCCGATGCCGATCATCGCTCCGAACGACAACCGCAAAACTGATCGGCTTCAGATCGGGGCACTGATCGGACGCGTGGAGGCGCTTCACCCGAGCGATGCGCCAATCCATTCGCACACCGGCACAACAACTGATCAAGAACGATGAAAGGCTGATCAGAACGGTGAAAGGCGGTTTCGGTATTGCAAGCGCGAGTCGGCGAGCGAAACGCCTGATTGGCACCAGTGCCACCCCGGCCCGAACTTGGGACCCGAACCTGCAACGGCCCAGCTTGGGAAGCCCAACGTATGTTGGATTTAAATTACTTGCGCGTTGTGCTGCGAATTTTTGAATCTGCAACACCTCGCCGAATCAGCACTTCCCAAAATTAAGCCGGCCAAACGAGGCACAATCGAGAGCCGCCGGTATCGAGCAACAACACAAGGATCTACTCTGCCTGGCCGCGGATCAAATTCAGCTCGGCGGCGCGTCGCAGCCACTGCCCTGCAACTACGTTCGTGTCTATGGAGGCCTGATCAAATGACCAAAGACACTAAATTCAAACACGGTCGATCTGGGAATCCGGCAACCAGATTCCCGCCTGGAAATCGACACCGCTGGCAGGCCGGACAATCTGGCAATCCGGCCGGCATCGCTCGAAGCCGCCTGCAGTTCGAGGAAAGATTCTACGCCGCTCTACTGGAACGGGACAGTGCCGACGAGGATGCATCCTTGCTCTGGGAGTCGGCACGTAAACGTGAACCCTGGGCCATTCTAGCCCTCTTGCAGCGTCTCGCCCCTGAATCTAAACAAATCAAAGTCACACAAGGAATACAAGATGCAACAACCATTGACTACACCCGACTCAACCCGGAAGAACTCGACGACGTCCAACGGCTTCAGGAGCGGGCCACAGTTCCAACTGGAACTGGTGAAGGCCGAGAGAGACCGCCGGAGCTTTAAGGCATTCGTGATCGAAGCGTGGCATGTACTGGAACCGAACACTGTGTTCGTGGACAGCATGCAAATCGATGCGATGTGTTCCCATCTGCAGGCGGTAAGGGAAAAATCGCGAACCTGATCATTAACGTACCACCTGGGCATGCCAAATCGCTGCTGGTGGGCGTGTTCTGGCCCGCCTGGGTATGGATCGACCTACCGACCGTGCATTCACCCCCTGCCGTTTTCCGGTATCACACAGCAGTGCAATGACTTAACTCTTTCGGATGTCTGCATCTGATGGCCTAAAACGGTAGGAAAAGTTCCTACGCCGCAGATACGGCGCCCGGCGAACTGGTCCGCGAGGAGACGCGGTTCCAACCATGGCTGGTGCCGGAACGGCCCGACAACCTGCATCAGCTCCGCGAGAGGCTTGGTCC
>JBEKYC010000094.1:0-24965 GCA_049511415.1 Bryobacteraceae bacterium
GTTCGAGGCTTCGTTTACGGACCGCTCGCGCGGGATTCTGGTCGGCAAGTGGTTTCACGGCGGGTATCTGGCCAACGTGCTGGCGCCGGGGCAGAAAGTGGCGCTGTACGGCAAAGTGGAGTTCGACAGCTACGCCGGCCAGTTGCAGATGCTGCATCCGGAATTCGAGATTCTCTCCGACGACGACGATGCGGCGGAGGCGGCGCTGCATCTGGGGCGGGTGGTGCCGGTGTATGAAGCAGTGGCCAAGATCAACACGCGGCTGCTGCGGGCGATGGTCAATCGCGTACTGGCGGAGATGCCGCCGGTGGAGGATCGCCTGCCGGAAGAGGTGCGGCTGCGGCTGAAGTTGCCGGATCGCTGGACGGCGATTCGCGACACGCACTTCCCGCCGCAGGATACGGACATGCGGCTGCTGAACGCGTTCCGGTCGCAGGCGCAGTTTCGATTGATCTTCGAAGAATTCTTCTGGCTGGAGTGCGGCGTCGCCTTGAAGCGTAGCAAGGCGCGCACGGTTCCGGGCATTTCATTCGAACTGACGGAGCGGGTGCGGGAGAAGGTGAAGGCCATGCTGCCGTTCAAGCCGACGGGCGCGCAGAAACGCGTGCTGGGCGAGATCGCGCAGGACATGAAGGCGCCGCGTCCGATGAACCGGCTGCTGCAGGGCGACGTCGGCAGCGGCAAAACGATCGTGGCGGCGGAGGCGGCGGTGATCGCCATCGAGAACGGATACCAGGTGGCGGTGCTGGCGCCCACGGAAATCCTGGCGGCGCAGCATTACTTCTATTTCAAACAACTGCTGGGACGGCTGGATTATGTAGTGCTGCAGCTTACCGGATCGTTCACCAGCCGGGAGAAGGCGCAGCTCAAGAAACTGATTGCGGCGGGCATGGCGCACGTGGCGATCGGGACGCACGCGCTGCTCGAAAAAGACGTGGAGTTTCGGAAGCTGGGCCTGGCGATCGTGGATGAGCAGCATCGTTTTGGCGTGATGCAGCGGTTCGAGTTGCTGCAGAAAGGCGTGCATCCGGACGTGTTGGTGATGACGGCCACGCCGATTCCGCGCACGCTGGCGCTGACGCTTTACGGCGATCTGGATGTGTCGGTGATCGACGAACTGCCGCCGGGGCGCAAGCCGATTGTGACCAAGCACGTGACGGCCGATCACGCGGAGCAGATTTACAGTTTTCTGAAGAAGCAGATCGAGGAAGGACGGCAGGCCTACGTGGTGTATCCGGTGATCGAAGAATCGGAGACCAGCGCCATGAAAGCCGCCGAAAAGATGCACGAACATTTATCGCGGGAAGTGTTTCCGGGGATTGCGGTGGGGTTGATGCATGGACGGCTGCCGGCGGACGAGAAAGAATCCACCATGAGCCGGTTCAAAGCCGGCGAGATCCAGATTCTGGTTTCGACCACGGTGATCGAGGTAGGCGTGGATGTGCCGAATGCGACGGTGATGGTGATCGAGCAGGCGGAGCGTTTTGGCCTGGCGCAACTGCATCAGCTTCGCGGGCGGGTAGGGCGCGGCGGGGCACAGAGCTACTGCATTCTGATTACGGAGCGGATGAGCGATACAGCCAAGGAGCGCATCCGCACGCTGGTGGATTCCACCGACGGATTCTTCATCGCGGAGATGGATTTGAAGCTGCGCGGTCCGGGCGAGTTTTTCGGCACCAAGCAATCGGGGCTGCCGGCGCTGCGGGTGGCGAATATTCTGCGCGACCAGGAGATCCTGGAGGCGGCGCGGCGGGAGGCGATGGATTTCGTGGGGCATCCGCCTTCGGACGAAGAACTGCGGCGGGCCATCGCGTACATACGGGATCACTGGCAGCGGCGGTACGGGCTGGTGACGGTGGGCTGATGCGAGTGATCGGGGGAGAGTTCCGGTCGCGCCGGTTGAAGAGCATTCCGGGTCTGGATACGCGGCCTACGCCCGACCGGCTGCGCGAGACGCTGTTTAATATTCTGGCGCCGCGGATCGCGGGCGCGGTGTTCGTGGATGCGTATGCGGGGACGGGCGCGGTAGGGATAGAGGCGCTCAGCCGCGGGGCGGCGCGGTGCGTGTTTCTGGAACGCAGCCGGGCGGCGGTAGAAGCGATCCGGGAGAATCTGCATACGCTGGGGATCGAGGACCGGGCCAGCGTGGTAGTGGGGAAGGTTCTGGCGTCGCTCGGGCGGCAGACGGCGGATATTGTGTTTCTGGATCCGCCGTATGAAATGGAGGCGGAGTATCGTGGGGCGCTGGAGGCGGCTCAGGCGCCATTGGTGATCGTGCAGCACTCAGTGCGGTTCGATCCGGGGGATACGCATGGGACGCTGCGGCGGGCGCGGATACTCAAGCAGGGGGATAACGCGTTGAGCTTTTATGAGGCGATTCTAGCTAAGTAGCACGATGCGAACCTCTCGGGCTTCACAGGAGCCGCGGGTCAATGGCGTAGCGGTGAACGCGCACGACCCGGATCTGCGCGCTCTCGGGGTGACCGGGATTGACGAGCACGTTCCAGGTGGCCGGCACGATGGCTGACGGGACACGCAAGATGGCGGTGCCCGCTCGGTGCAGCCATCCGTCGCCGGCGCCGCGGGTGGCCATTCTATTCTCGCGCCAGCGGCGGCCGAGATCATCCACGGCCAGGGTTTGGGTCGAAATCGCATCGGGCGCATCGATTTCAAGGTACTGCGCCACCTGATCCGGCGGCCTCGGACAGCGTGACGGTGCCCTGCACGGTTCCGCTGCTCGAAACCGAGGCCGACGACAGGGTCAGGCTTGGGATCTAGGGCGCCGCAGTGCCGTTTTGTACGGAGATGTAGAGCGTTTGCGTTCCGGCGGCTCCGCCCAGGGTGAAGGTCAGCGGCACTTGATCGCTACTGGGAATGTTGGGAACCGTTACGTTGAACTGATACAAGCCGATGGCCTGCGGTGCGAGACCGTCGTAACTGACGGTGGCTTCGGTACCGCCGAAGGACAGATGGAACGGCGCGGCGAGGCTGTTAGTCTGCTGCACGATCTGTCCGGCGGGAATCGCCGGCGTCACGGCGCCGAATCCGACGCCATAAAGAACGATCGTGTCGCCGGGCTGCGCGCGGCGCGATGGCAGGCCGGCGATGGCGCCGGGCGGCAGGACAAACGTGGCGCCGTCGAGGTACAGGGCCGCCACGTATTGAATGCCGCCAACCTTGAACGATGCCGGCGCGAGCAGGCCCGGCTCGGCGGAGTTCACAGTAATGGTGTAGCTGCTGCTGGTACCGGCGGGCGTGGTCACAGTCATGGACTGCGACCCGGTGGGGACATTCGAGGGAACCTGGACGTTCACCTGGTTAGGGCTGATGTAATCGACGAAGGCCAACTGGCCGGCAATGGTCACCTTGGTGCCATCGAGCGAAGTGGGCGCGTTGATGCCGTCGAAGTCGCCGCCCGCCCAGGAACGCGAATCGGTAGCGAGATTCGATCCATAGATTTCGATCCAGGAGCCGGGGGCGACGGAGGTGAATTCGCCGAAGGCACTGGCACTGACGACACCACCGGGGCTGATGGAGGGTAATGTGCCGGAGGCGGAGGCCAGCGTGAAGGCGAAGACGGTGCCCTCGTTGTTGGCCCCGCCCTCGTACGTGGTCCCGTACAGCCTTCCGTCCTTTCCCTGCACCAGGCCACCATACGGATTGTCGCCGTCGGTTCCGCCAAAGCTGTGCAGGATGGTCACGGCGCCTGCCGGCGTCATCTCGAAAATTGCGCCCACGCCTTGGGTTCCGCCTCCGGTAGTTGTCCCATAGAAGTTGCCGTCGGCGGCCTGGATCAAGGGGGCGTAGGGGATTTGTCCGTCGCCATTCACTCCAGTAAATCGGTACAGCGTCGTCAGGGTTCCGCCGGTGGTGATTTTGAAGACAGTGCCATAGCTAGCGTTAGTCCCTCCGGCGGCGGTGGTTCCATAAAGGTTGCCATCCGTGCCTTGCACCAGCCCGGCGAAGGGAGTGCCCCCATCGCTGTTTCCGGTAAAACTGTATAGCAAAGTGGGCGTGCCTGACGGAGTGATTTTGAAAACGGTTCCGAAGCCATAGGCGCCACCGCCCTGGGTTGTTCCGTAGAAGTTGCCATCACTGGCCTGGACCAGGCTTCCGACGGGAGTGGCGCCGTCGGGTCCTCCGAAGCTATAAAGGGTGGTCAGCGTGCCGCCCGGCGTGATCTCGAAGACCGCGCCAGAACCGTTGACCCCGCCGGCTGATGCCGTACCGTAGAAGTTGCCATCGCTCCCCAGAATCAGCGAGTCCTGAGGACCGCTGCCATCGCCGGCAGTTTCGCCGAAGACGTGCAACGTCGTCAAGGCGCCCGCTGGGGTGATTTTGAAGACGGTGGCGAGACCGTTGTCACCGCCGAGGGTGGTCCCATAAAAGTTCCCGTCGGCGCCTTGCAGCAAACCTCCGGCGGGCGTGCCCTCGGGATTGGTCGGAATCCCGGAATTTCCCAGGAAACTGTAGAGCGTGGTGAGGGTACCGCCAGGCGTGATATTGAAGACCACGCCCGCGCCATTCGCTCCTCCGGTTGAGGTGGCGCCGTAGAAGTTCCCGTCGGTGGCCTGGATCAGCGATCCCAGATCGGGTTGAGAGCCATTCGTTCCGTTGAAGCTGGCCAGGGTGGTGAAGGTCTGGGCGTGGGATCCGGCGCCGGCCGCGAACAAACATAGCGCTGTGAAGGCCACTCGGGCACATTGAGAAATCCGGGTCATTTTCTGTTCTCCTCCGAAGTTTTGGCGGGCCGCCCCTCAGCGGCCCTCAATAAGATATGCGCAGATCGGGGCGAAAAGCCGTCGCAATTTCGTGTTGGTAAGTTGCAAGGTCTCCGCCCATTTGGTTAAGATCTCCAGACGGGCCAGAAAGCCGGGAAGGAAACCGTCATGCCGGAACCGGGGAATCCACCAGCCGCGGACCTGAACGAACTTTTCAATCTGGCCTCCGAGGAGTTGCGGCGTCTGGCCCGGTATTTGCGGAAGTATGAATCGCACGCCACCATCAGTTCCACGGCGCTGGTACACGAGGCCTGGATGAAGCTCCGGCTCACGCCGGCCTTCGCGGCGCAATCCGACGGGCACTTTAAAGGGATTGTGGCCAACGCCATGCGCCAGGTGCTGGTGGATGAAGCGCGGCGCCGGGGCGCACGCAAGCGCGGCGGCGCGGGCCAAGCCAGCTTTGTGCCCCTGGACGAAGCCGCCGCGGCGGCGGGTCCCACGGACGAGGCATTACTGGTTCTGGACGCGGATCTGAAAGAACTCGCGCGCCTCAGCCCGCGCCAGGCGGAAGTGGTGACGAGCCGGTTTTTCGGAGGCATGAGCGTGGCTGAAACGGCGGAGGCGTTGGGCGTGTCGGAATCCGTGGTAGAGCGCGACTGGCGCGCCGCGAAGGCCTGGTTGACAAGCAAACACCGGCCCCCCGGGTGACGGCCGATGGATAGCGCGCGCTTCGAACGAATCCAAGCCATGTTCCTGGAGGCCACCGAGCGGCCGGAATCCGAGCGGCGTAGCTTCCTTGAAAACGAGTGCGGCGGCGACACGGAATTGATGGCGCGCGTGACGGCGATGCTCGAAGCCGATCACGCCGGCGACTCCTGGCTGGACCGGGGGCTCTCGAACGTTGCTTCGCAAATGCTGGACGACACGGCGGAAGCGTTCGATTTGACGGAAGTCGGCCCTTACCGGCTCAAAGAGATGCTGGGCCGAGGCGGTATGGGCGTAGTTTATCGCGCCGATCGCATAGACACAGGAACTCCCGTGGCGATCAAATTCCTGCTGGACGCGGGCATGTCGCCGGCGCGGCGCGAGGTATTTCAACGGGAGATCCGGACGCTCGCCAGGCTCAAGCATCCGTGGATTGCGCGGTTCCACGATGCCAACGTGCTGGAGGACGGCACACCCTGGTTTGTCATGGAATACGTGGAGGGCGTCCAACTCACGGATTACTGCCGCGAGCGGGGCCTCTCCACGGGCGCGCGCGTGCGCTTGTTTCGGGCGGTGTGCGAAGCCGTGCAGTATGCTTACCGGCAAGGGTTCATCCATCGCGATTTGAAACCATCGAACATCCTGGTGGAAAATGACGGCACGCCGCGTCTGCTGGATTTCGGTATTGCGCAGCAGGTGCAGGATCCGTATGACAGCGAGCACCCCTCGCCGAGTTTGCGCTTCGGTTCACTGGAGTACGCTGCGCCGGAATGGGTTCGCGATGGCATTGTGGCATCGTTCACGGACGTCTACTCGCTGGGCGTGCTCTTCCACGAAATGCTGGCCGCGCACCGGCCTGCCAAAGGCGACGAGCACCTGCCGCGATTGCCGGAACTGGGCAAACCGGCCTGGCTGGATTTGGACGCGCTGTGCCGGAAAGCGATGCATCCGGATGCGGCGCGGCGCTACCAATCGGTGGAGGAGTTGATCCGTGATGTGGACCACTATCTAAACTGCCAGCCGCTAGAGGCTAGAGCCGGCGGGTGGAGTTACCGGGCGGGCAAGTTCGTGCGGCGCCACCAGCGGGCGGTGGCGGCGGGATCGCTAGCGGCGGCGGCCATTATCGGGCTGATCGTTTTCTTCACCGTGCGGCTGGCGCGGGCCAAAGATGCGGCGCTGGCGGAAGCGGCCCGCACGCGCAGGATTCAGCAACTGCTGGTCAATCTGATTGGCGGCGGAGAGACGGTGGCTGCGCCATCGAACGATCTGCGGGTGGTCACGATACTGGACCGGGGCGCCCAGGAAGCCGGAAATCTAAAGGCCGATCCCGATACGCAGGCGCAGCTCTACCTGACGCTGGGAACGCTGTACGAGCAACTCGACAGTTTTGATAAAGCCGATGAAATGCTCCAACTGGCGCTCGAAACCAGAAAGGCGTCCGTGGGACCGGAGAGTCCGAAGACCGTGAGCGCGATGGTCCAGCTCGGTTTACTACGGGGGGACCAGAACCGGTTCGAAGACGCCGAGCGGCTTCTGCGGCAGGCACTGGCAATCGCGCGCCGCAAGCTTGCGGCGGACGACTTCACGGTGCTGGACGCACAGTCGGCACTGGGCCGGGTATTGGCGCAAAGCGGCGCAAACGACCAGGCGATTGCCATGCTGGAGCCACTCGTCCGGTCAGAGCCCGTCGAAGAATCGCGCTTGCTGATGTTCGTAGAGAACCTGAACGCCCTGGCCGTCGCCCAGCAGCACTCCGAACATATCGAGATGGCCGAATCGATCAACCGCCGCGCGCTAGCCATCGACCGGCGTCTGCACGGCAGCGCACACCCGCGCGTAGCCACGGATTTGAGCAATATTGGTACCGCGGAGGCGACGCTCGGGCGGTGGACCGAAGCCGAGAAGGCATATCGCGAAGCCATACGGATCAGGACCGCGTGGTATGGCCCGAACCATCCCGAAACTATCCTGATGACCAGCGCTCTGGGCCGGACACTGGCGCAAGAAGGGCGATACGCCGAGGCGGACGCACTATTGCGGCAGGTACTTGGGCAGCAGGAAAAGATCTATGGCACGGCGCATCCCTACCTGGGATTCACGCTGTACGCGCTGGGTTCGTTAGCGAATCAGCAAGGAAATCCAAAGGCGGCCGAGGAGGATCTGACGCGGGCGCTGTCGATCTACAGACCCCTATACGGCGATGCCAACAGCCAGACGGCGAAGATCGAGGGCGAGTTAGGGAAAGCTCTCCTGGCGGAAAAGCAGTACGGTCGCGCGGAGACGGCTTTTCTGGCGGCGCTGAAGGTGCTGAACGCGCCCGGCGCGACGGGCAACCCGGCAGCGGGGATGCTCGAAGCGGCGCTGGGCAGGGCTCTACTCAGGCAACAGCGCTATCGCGAGGCGGAGCCGCATCTTACCGCGGGATATGCGGCACTGATGCAGAAGCCCGACACTTACGCGCCACAGATCGCGGACGCGCGTGCGGACCTGGCGGATCTGTACGAAGCACTGCATCAGGATGCGAAGGCCGGCGAATTTCGTGCGCGGCGCTAGCCCCGGAAGTAGAGATAGCTGCCTAGAATGCAGAGCAGCACCACGCAGGATCCGGCCACTTCCTTCCAGCCCCAGCCCGCGCGGGTCTTCTTGCGATCGGCGTCGGTGGCGGTGCCGAAGGTCAGGCTTTGGATCTGCTTCGGGTCCGGCACGGCTGTCGCGTAACTTACCGTGACCATGACGATGGCGGACACAATCGTGATCAGCACGCTGAAGTACTGGAAGTAGATGTTATTGACGATCCAGAGGAACGAACCCTCGGAATAGCCGGTGAATCCACCCATACCGAGCGTCACGGGAGTGTCGACCGCCATGCGAAATATGCCCATGGCGAAACCCACGATCATGGCCCAGAGAGCGCCGGGGCCGTTCATGCGTTTGAAGAAGACGCCAAGAAAGAACACCACAAAGATGGGCGGCGCCAGATAGCCCTGCACGGACTGCAGATAAGTGTAGAGGCCCTTGGCGTTCTTGATGACGGGAATCCAGGCCAGGGCGATCAACACCATGACGGTGGTGGCGATGCGGCCCATGCGCACGAGCTGATGCTGCGAGGCGTCCTTCTTCCACTTCTGATACAGGTCGACGGTGAATAGCGTGGAGCAGGCGTTGAACACGCCGGCCAGCGATCCCATAAGGGCGGAGAGCAATCCGGCCACCACGATGCCGCGAAGTCCGGCGGGCAAGAGGTATTGCACCATCATGGGAAAGGCGCCGTTGGAAAGCGAAGGAATAGCCTTGCCATCTGGGCCGATCATGGGCGACAACTCGGGGACTTTACCGCTCTTGGCCAGCGCATAACAGATGAGGCCGGGAATGATGAACAGGTAGACCGGGGACAGTTTCAGAAACGCGGCGAAGATGCTGCCGCGGCGGGCGACGGCCTCGTTGGGAGCGCCCAAGGCGCGCTGCACGATGTATTGGTCGGTACACCAATACCACAGCCCGATGACGGGCGCGCAGAATAGCATGCCCAGCCACGGGAAATTATCGTTGAAATACCAGGCCTGTTTGACGACTTGCCCGGCGGAATTGGTCTGCAGTATCGGCGACCAGGTGCCTACGACTCCGTGGGGGATAAGCGGCTTCCAAAGATTGAACATGTCGGAGCCGCAGATGTGGCGCAGCTCGGCCCAGCCGCCCAAGCGGACCAGGCCGTAGGCGGTCAGAAGGAAGGAGCCGAGGATGAGGACGGTGACCTGCACGGCGTCGTTATATGCCACGGCGCGCATGCCGCCGAGTGTGGTGTAGAGGCCGGTGAGCACGATCACCAGGACGGAGCCGATCCAAAAACTGTCGATGTTGAAACCGCCGATGTTCAGCATCATCTCGGGGAAGAGTGTGCCGAAGACCACGCCACCGGCGAATATGCCGACCGCGATTTTGGAAATGATGAAGGTGATGATGGAAACGATGGACAGGACGTAACGGGATTTTTCGTTGAAGCGGCGTTCCAGAAATTCCGGCATGGTGAAGACCATGGAGCGCATATAGAACGGCACGAAGACCCAGCCGAGCACGAGCAGCGCCCAGGCGTGCAACTCGTAGTGCGCCATGGCGACGCCACTGGTAGCGCCGGAGCCGGCCAGTCCGACGATGTGCTCGGAGCCGATGTTGGAGGCGAAGATGGAGGCGCCGATGACCCACCAGCCCAGATTGCGCCCGGCCAGGAAGTAATCCGTGGCGGAATCCTTGCCGCGGCGCACCACCCAGGTGGCGACACAGAGCAGAATGCCGAAGTAGACTGCGATCGTGAGCCAATCAAGCCCCGTGATGCGGGACTGCGCGGCGAGCAGCAACAAGGCTGGTGTAGCCATCGTTTGAGGTCTCCTCTATGGGTCGGGAAAAAGCTGAAGCCCGATTATAGCCCAGCCCAGGGTTTGGCGGATGGGACTTTGGAGAAGGAGGAGAAAGTGGAGAATGGAATCCTAAAAGACCGGGGATGACACCGGCCGCTATTCCGGCCAGCGGTTCAAGCGGAACGCTTCATCCGCCGTTTAGCGAAAGCCGGGGAGCGCTCCTGAATCATGCGCAGCGCATCGGGTTCGTACACGCGTTCGCCGCAAACCGGGCACTCGTGGAATTCCAGATTGGGAACGGTGTAAGACTGTCCGGCAAAGTCACCGTGCCAGGTGCGTTTAACGGCTTTGATCTTGTTGCTGCCACAGGTGGGACATTGGTTGATCTGCATCGCGACGGCATTCACGATCGATTTGGCGGCATCCATCTCCGTCCAGGGCGGCGGCCTCCACCCGAAAAACAATTTTCCCCCGCAATTTGGTCTAGTTGTGCTTCACATCGGCCGCGCGGCTACCGGGGGTAGGCTTCGTTCGAGCGCACGATGCGGATTTGATGATCGGTGAATTGGCGGTGGGCGCCCGGCAGTTCGGTTTTGGGCATATGGCAATCGGCGCAGTTCTGCTTGGCCACCGGGCAGGTCTTCTGTTTGCCCGTGTGGCAAGCCGCGCAGCGCGCGTCGTAATTGGTCGCGCCGCGCACCACTTCCTGGTGCGGATTGTGGCACGCGATGCAACTGATGCGCTGGTCGGCCGCATCGTAGCATTTGCTATTGGTCAACCGGTAGGGCTGGAAGCGGACGTTGGCGATGTTATGCGGGCCCTTCGCCGCGATGTCTTCCCAAGTGCGATGGCAGCGTCCGCAGAAGTCGGACGTTTCTTCCGAGGTCATGTCCGCCAGGTGTGGCATGGCCGCGCCTTTGGCGTCGCCCGCCAGCACTCTTTCCATATGCTGGGCCGCCTGGGGATGACAGTTCTCGCAGAGTATCCCGGGCTTCAATTGTTCCAGTTGCGCGGTGTTTCCGTGAACGGCTCCGGTGGTGTGGCATCCGAAGCAGCCGACCACGTCTTCGTGCGTCATCTCGCGGCCGGCGGCCTGCGCGATGTCTTTGGGCTCGGCTCCGGCCGCGCCGAAAGTGAGGTCCAGGCCACCGATGGCCTGATAGAAACTCACGCGGCTTTCATAGTAGATCCCGCCGCGCTCGAATACGTAGGTTTGGCCGGCCTCGCCCAAACCGAAGGCCCACCCGACCGGCGCGGTAATGGTGGCGGTTCCGTCCGTGACACTGTAAATACTGCGGTTGCCTTCGCGCACGATGGTGTATTTGTAGGCTCCGTGCTGAAAGCTCAGGTTGGGGTGCTCGCGCAGGATGGTGCAGTCGGCAACCAGTTCCAGGGCGTGGCCCATGGATGTCGCAGGCTGGGTTTGCGCTTCGCGCTTATGGCATGTGGCACACGTAGCTGCCGACGGGTTGGCGGCCCAAGCCTGCAGACAGACGATGGCGAATAACGCTGGAGTGCGCAGCATTCCCGATGAGACGCTCTTGGTCCTATGTTACCTGAGGATGCGGAAGGAATGGCGGGACTGAAGGGAAGTCCCGCCATGAGGTTTTAGTTCGCTTGGATCTTTACGGTGGTTTGCGAGACAGCCTCGGAATCGCCCTGGCGAGCGGCAGCGCGTACTTCGTAGAGTCCGGGCGGTATGGAGGCGGCCGGGATGGTCATCACGTACGGAATTCTGCCTTGCGCGTCCGGATCCGGCAATGGCAACGGCACCTTGGTCAGGCTCTTGCCATTTTGCAGGAATTCGATCTCCACGGTAGGCTTGGCGGTAATCGCGGGATCTTTGTAGACCACGAAGAACAGCCGCAGGTTGGAGTTCTCCGCGCGCGGCACGCTGTTATTCAGCGTGGGCGTGATGAGACCGCCCTGGAACTGAAAAGTTTCATTGGGGTCGATATTCTTGGCGTCCGGCGTGTAGGATCGCACCGACGCCAGCGACGAGATGCCCACGCCCTTGCCCTTGCCCGGCACGTTGAATGTAGTGCGTTCGACGCCCACCTTGCCGCTTTCACGGTCGAGGACGGCGGTGTCCAAGCTGTATTTTCCGGGGGCCAGCGACAACGGCATCTTCTCCACGAAATTACCCGCCTTCAACTGTTCGGCGTTGACGTGGAACGAGCGGTCGCGGGTCAAACGGGGGCCGGACACTTCGCCCTTGGCGTCTTTGACCAGCGAGCCTAGCGAGAAGTGCACGTCAAAGCCCTTCTGCGCGGCATCCGGCTTGGCCTCCAACCCGTGCAGGGGCACTTCCACGACGATGGAAACATCCGTATCCTGCGCGCGCGGGCGTTGCACGAAAGCCGCGGCGCGGAACTCGACGTCATGCGCGGCCTGATCGGAGGAGATGGCCTTTAAGAGCGGTATTTCGAAAGCCTGCAGGCCCTCGGCGCGGGCTTCCGGCGGCAAAGCGAAGTATCCGTTGCGGGCCTGCAGAACCAGGTTCTTGCGATCCGAATCCAGCTTCAGCTTGCGGAAGGAGCCATCGTAATTGTCGATGTGCGGATTGTAAGTCAGCTCGTAGTAACTGGCGATCTCTTCATTGACGTGGCGCAGGGGCGTGCGCAGATCGTTGCTGTCGCCAATGAGGAAGCCGCCGGTGGCTTCCGCCAGGTCGCGGATGGGAAGCTGCACGTTGGAGCGGCCGGCGGCCTCGGCGTTATCCGAAGACTTCATGTCTTCCTTGGTGACCACGCGCCTCTGGTCGTTGGCGTTGACGCCACTGCCGGCATTCAGGCCGCTGCCGGCTCTGGCGGCGGCGTTCAGTTGATCGGCGGCGCCGCCATTCTGGGACCACGTCATCACGCCGCGCGTATCCACCGAATAAAAAGTGACATTCGCGCGGTTGGCCATACCCATCAGATTGTTGAACATCAGATCCAACTCGGGCGGCTTGTACATACCCCAGGTAAAGTACAGGATGGACTTGCGGCCGGGCATATTCTGCAGGCCGCGCACCAAAGACTCCAGCGCCGTGAGCGAGCCGCGCGCATCCATGGTGGCTATGGAGGCATCCATGCGCAGCATGTCGAGCATGATGGAAGCCAGCTTCGCCTGCACCGCGGCGGCTCCGGCTCCGCCTCCCGCGGGCATCGCCTGGCCGGCCGTCTGCGTGGCTTGTGTCACGGTCTGGCTTTGGTCGCCGGTGTTCACCGAATCGCTGTTCAAATACCGCTTGAGGTCGCCCTTGATGCGGTCCGAATCGGTAAGCAGGCGCGCGGCCGAAAGCCCGCCGGTGGCTTGCTCGATGGCTTTCTCCAAAGCATCCTTATCGCTGGTGAACTGCTGCAGCACCATCAGGCGGGTGTTGATGATCACCACCGAGTAGAAGACATTGGCGCCCTGCTCCCCGTGGATCAGATCGAGCGCGGCGCTGCGGGCGCGTTTGCGCTGGTCCGGTTCGTCCATGGCTTCGAATGCCAGTGTGACCAGACGCAGTTGGCGCAGGGGGTCGAGTTTGGTTACGCTGCCGCTTTCAGTAACCGCCTCGGCACCCTGCACCAGGCGGAAGCTGGTTACCTGCTGCTTGGCGCCGTTGTCAACCACCGACAGATCCGCGGCCTTGAGGTCCGTGACCGGTTTGCCTTTCTTGTCGCGGGCGACAAAATCCAGGACGACTTCGTCGACTGTGGATTTGAGAACGGTAGTTTGGGGGCTGGCGGCGGGAGCGGCGGCCTGTTGGCCCAATACGGGCCAAGCGGCAATCAATGTGGCGAAAAAGCAGGTGTAAGTCTTCATTGGCAGTACCGGGAATACCGGCTCTTAAATTATAGTCGAAGGCGCGAGCGGCTGCGTTAGCGGCCGGCGCGTTTCTTCCGGAGGGGCTTGGTATTCTTGTCGAAACGCAGCTTCCAGGCCGCGCGCAGGGCGCCGGATAGCACGTCTTCATTCGCCACAGACAGACGGATATGCGTCGCGCCGTTTTTGCCCCATCCGCCGGCAATCGGCACGAAAACCTCCGGCAGTTCAGCCACGAACGCGGCCTGCTGTTCCGGCGTCAGCATCAGATTGCCGTACCCCTGCTTTTGGGAAGCGAGGGTGGCGAATATATGGCCGCCCACGCGGAAGTCGGGCGCGCCCATATGGGAACTCTCTTCCGCGCCTGGCAGGCTTAACGCGATGCGCCGGAAGTCCTGAACGTTCATTTGGCCCCCTTTGGTGCGAGTATGCCACAGAGCGTATAAGCAATGGGTAGTGCGCTATTCACAGAAATGGCGGACTACCAAGCAATGGGTCTACCAATTGGTAAAATTGAAGCGCTATGGCGGCCGCTACCATCGCGCCTGTGGAGGAGTATCTGCGAAGCAGTTACGAACCGGATGTGGAGTACGTCGACGGGCAGTTGGTGGAGCGCAACGTGGGAGAATGGCGGCACAGTCTACTACAGAGCTTGATCGTCGCGCTGCTGGCGCCGCGCTCATCGGATGGCTTTCTTATCTTTACCGAGCAGCGCGTACGGGTTTGTTCTAGCCCTATACGCTATAGAATTCCGGATGTCTGCGTGGGGTGGTGCTCCCTTACCCGGCTGAACCGGTTCTGACGCGCCCGCCGCACCTGGCAATCGAAATCGCCTGGCCGGACGACCGGGTGGCCGATATTCTGGAGAAGGTCGCGGAGTACCTGAAAGCCGGTGTGCCGCACGTGTGGATGCCGGACCCGTACCGGCGCTCGTTACAGGTCGCCAACCGGGAGGCCTTCGTGTCGGTTCCCAACCTGGTCGCCGCCACCGAGGTGGTGGGCGAAGTGGATTTCGGCGCGCTCTTTGCGAAGTTGGACGCTTTGGAGCAATAGTAATCTATTTCGCGTCGCGCCAGTTGTCGCCGATCCCCACATCGACCAGCAGCGGAACATCCAGCCGCGCGGCCTGTTCCATTTCGCGCTTGGCCAACGCGGCAATTTGCCGGGCCTCTTCGGGCGGGGCTTCAAATACCAATTCATCGTGCACTTGCAGCAGCATGACGGACTGGCCGGCGCGGCGCTGCAACTCGGCGTCGATGCGGATCATGGCTACCTTGATCAGATCGGCGGCAGTGCCTTGCAGCGGCGAGTTCACGGCGGTGCGCTCGGCGAACCCGCGCGCGTTGGGATTGCGGCTGTTGATATCCGGGATGGGCCGCTCGCGGCCGAACATGGTGTGCGTCACGCCGGTGCGGCGCACCTCCGCCTTGGTGGCCTCGATGAATTTGCGCACGCCGGCGTAACGCTCGAAATAATTGTCGATGTAAATCTGCGCCTCGCGCTGCGGAATGCCTAACTGGGCGGCCAGGCCGAAGGCGCTGATGCCGTAGACGATGCCGAAGTTCACGGCTTTGGCATTGCGGCGCGCCTCGGGCGTCACCATCAGGGGCGGCACTCCCATTACTTCGGCGGCCGTGCGCGTATGAATGTCCTCGCCGTTGCGGAACGCCTCCAACAGCAGCGGATCGTGCGACATATGCGCCAGCAGCCGCAATTCGATCTGCGAATAGTCCGCCACGACCAATTTCCATTCCGCCCGCGGCACGAACGCGGCGCGAATTTCGCGGCCCAGTTCCGTGCGGATGGGAATGTTCTGCAGATTCGGATTGGAGGACGATAGACGGCCGGTGGCGGCGCCCGCCTGGTTGAAACTGGTGTGCAGCCTGCCCGTGTCCGGGTCGATCAGGGCCGGCAAGGCGTCCACATACGTGCCCTTCAATTTGGTGAGTTGGCGGTATTCGAGCACTTTGCGCACGATTTCATGATCGGCAGCCAACTCTTCGAGCACGTCGGCGGCGGTGGAAATCGTTTTGCCCTTCCCGTATCGCAGCGGCGCGGGCAGATGCAGGTCCTCGAACAGAATGCGCCCCAACTGTTGCGGCGAACTGATGTTGAAAGGCTTGCCGGCCAGCGTGTGGATCTCGCCGGTCAGGCGGGCGATGTCCCGTTCCATCAACTCCGACAGGCGTCCCAGTTCCGCGTGGTCGATGCGCACGCCGGTACGCTCCATGCGGGCCAGGACGCCGGCCAGCGGCAAATCGATTTCATCGTACAGCTTCTGCAGACCGCGCTCGACGACCGCCGGGTGCACGATTCGATAAATCTCCTGGACGATGTCGGCGTGCTGCTCGGGTCCCGATCCCAGTTTCAGATCGAGGCGCCGCTGGGCTTGCTCCGTCAAGGCGCAGCCGGAGGGATCGGCATCCAGCAGGAAGGTGTAGAGCATGATGTCGTGCACGAAGCCGGCGCCGGCGACGCCCCATCCATCGAGCGCCAGCAGCGCGGATTTCACATCGCAGGCGATCTTGGCCCGGCCGGCATCCTCCAGCCACGGCTTCAGCGCGGGTATCATCGAAACCGGCACGGAGCGGGCCTCGCCCGGCGTCCACGCCATGCCGATGGCGTCCAGCGCCAACTCGTCCGCGCCCGATTTCGCAACTGTCACGGCCACTGGGGTATCGCCGGGAGTGGCGGCAAGCCAAGCCGTGAGCGCCTCCGCCGTTTCGAGGGTCTGGTAGTCGCGCGGCCGAGTATCTTCCGACGGTCCCAGTTCCTTGAGCAGGCTGTAAAACTCCATCTCCTTGTAGATTTGCTTGAGCGCCGGCAAATCCGGCTCCAGGGCTCGCACTGCATCGATGGAGAATTCGATGGGCACCGTGGTGTCGATGGTCGCCAGACGCTTGCTCATGAGGATGCGATCCACATTATTTTGCAGACTCTCGCGGTACATCTTGCGTTCGACTTCGGCGGCGCGCCCAATGGCCGCCTCCACCGAACCGAAGCGTTCAATCAGGTCGCGCGCGCCTTTGTCGCCGATGCCGGGCGCGCCCGGGATGTTGTCGATGGCATCGCCCTTCAGCGCAAACAGGTCGGGCACCTGCGCCGGGGATACGCCCAGGAACTCCTTGACCTTGGGCGGATCGTACCATTCGTCGTCCTTGGCGGGATTCAGCATGGAGACCCGTTCACTGACGATTTGCATCATGTCCTTATCGCTGGAGACAATGACGACTTCCATGCCGGACTGCTCCGCGCGGCGCGCGATGGCGCCGATCACATCGTCGGCTTCAAAACCGTCGTATTGCAGAATGGGAATGCGCATGGCCTCCAGGATGCGGCGGATGTAGGGGATCTGTTCGCCCAAATCCTGGGGCATTTCGGCGCGATTGGCTTTGTATTCCGCGAACTCCGCCATACGGGCCACGGGCGCGCCGCTTTCAAACACAGCGGCAATATACTCCGGCGCGTAGCTCTTAGCCAGTTTTCGGAGCATGTTGTTGAAGATGTAGACCGCTTCGGTGGAAACACCGGTGCTGGTGCGCATGGGCGGCGCCGCGGTGCGGGCGCGGGCATGGTACGCGCGGAAGATGAAGCCGTAGGAATCGATGAGGAAGAGCCGCGGTAGGTGCGCCAAAACCCATGATAGCCCTCTTGACCCGGCGGACCTTTCCGGTCTAAAATATGTCGTATACGACGTGTCGTATACGACTGATTCGGAGGCTGGCATGGGTCTGAATCCTAACCACTGTATCTTTGGAATCTGGATCGCGGTGGGCATTGTCTGGCTGTTCGCCGCGATGGGACAAAAGCGCGCCGCGCGGAGCGAAGCCGCGGCGACCCGCATTTTGCATATGGCCCTCATGATTGTGGCTTTTGGCCTGCTGTTCAGCCCGCGTTTGAGCATCGGCGTGCTGGCCTGGCGGGTGGTTCCCGACGCGCCGGCGGTCGAGTGGGTGGGCCTGGCGCTGACTCTGGCCGGATGCGGGATTGCCGTCTGGGCGCGCCTCCTGCTGGGCGGCAACTGGAGCGCTTCGGTTACCGTCAAGGAGGATCACCGCCTGATCCGCCGCGGACCTTACACGGTTGTCCGCCATCCGATCTACTCCGGCTTCCTGCTGGGCTTGCTGGGCACCGCTTTGGCGCTCGGCCAATTGCGCGGTTTCGTGGGCCTGGTGCTGGCCTTCGTGGGGTGGCGCATGAAGTCGCGGATCGAGGAAGCCTTCATGATCGAGCAGTTCGGCGCGGAATACCGGCAGTACGAGCGCGAGGTGAAAGCGCTCATCCCGTTCGTGCTGTAGCCGAGGAGGCAAATGGCAAAAAAAACGGAATTGGCGCGCCTGGCTCGAGAAATCGAAGATCACCTGCGGGCGGTGCGCCAGATCCTGCGGCAGCCGGTCGAAGCGGAATTCGCGCGCGGCAATCTGACGGGTCCGCAGCGCGGTGTGATGCAGGCTCTGGCGCATTCCGAAGGCATGAGCTTGAAGGAACTCAGCCACCGCGTGGGATTGGCGCACAGCACGGTATCGGGTATCGTGGACCGCCTGGAAAAACGGGGCCTCGCGGAACGCCGGGCCGATCCCGCCGACCGCCGCGCGACCGTGATCGTGGTTTCCAAAATAGTGCGGGAGTACCTGCGCGATACTCTGCCGGCCATCGAACTGCATCCGGTGATGGCGGCATTACGCCGCGCCACACCGGCCGAGCGCACCGCGATTGCCGGCGGTCTGCGGACCCTGCGGCGTGTAGTGGAGGCCGCCGGCGCCCGCTGAAATTGTTATACTCGGGCTTCCTATGGCCAATCCGAAGTATGCCGTCTCCGACAAGCCGGTTCCGGTTGCCGAACTGGTCGCGACTCTGAGCGATGGGACCAAGGTGAAGCGCCGCGTCCCGCGCATGCGCGCGTGTAACGAAAAGGACGCCAAAGGCAAGCTGTGCGCGGGGCACCTGAAGCGCTGGTATTTCTTCGGCGACGAGGTGAAGCAGAAGTTCGGCGCGGAGGTGGAAGTCTACCGGTGCGAGCACTGCAAGACTCTGTATCTGCCGAACGCCGAGGAAGAACCGCGCACCGGCACGTTGTCATTTTAGGATCTCCCGCGGGTTGCCATGGCCAGCCATGCGTTGCCGCAATTGCCGCAATCGCCTCTGTCCCTCTGGCTGGCTGAGTATGGCCCTTACGAGCCGAACCCGCCTTTGGCCGGCGATACCACTGTAGACGTAGCCATCATTCGGGGGCGGCTTCACCGGCATCGCCACCGCGCATACGCTGCTGAAGGAACAGCCCGGTGCCCACGTGGCCGTTCTGGAGCACGAATACATCGGGTACGGCGCGAGTGGGCGCAACGGATCCTTTTCCATGACGGTTGTCGGCCTGGGAATCGGCCCAACCGCCATGCTCAAGGGCAAGACCTTCGTGCGGCTGGCTCACTCGTACATGGAGCGGGCCGTGGACGGCCTGGAGGCGTTGATCCGCGACGAGCATCTGCAATGCGATTACATCCGGCCGGGTTTCCTGCGCATGGCGACCACGCCGGGCTATGTGAGGCGCATCCGGCACGATATCGACATGGCGCACGCATTGGGTATACGGGGAATCGAATGGCTGGATCGCGATGCGGCACGCGCCAAGGTGAATTCCGATCTGTATCTGGGCGCGTGGTGGGAGCCGCGCCTGGGGCTGCTGAATCCAGCCAGGCTGGTGCGCGAGGAAAAGCGGCTGGCCATGGCGCGCGGCGCGCAGGTTTACGAGCACACGCCCGTGATCGAGATCCAGCGCGAAGCGAAATTCCGGCTGCGTACACCGAGCGGCACGGTCACCGCGGAGAAGATCGTATTAGCCACCAATGCTTATTCGCATCTGCTCCCGGAACTGAAGAACCGGCAGGCGCCCGCCTGGACTTACATGATCGCCACGGAGCCTTTAAGCGACCGGCACTTCGCGGAGCTGCGCTGGCACGAGCGCAACGGCGTGGAGGACGCGCGCAATCTGATCCACTACTACCGCATCACCCCGGATAATCGCCTGGCAATGGGCGGCGGTCCGGTAGGTCTCAGCTCCGGGTCGAACATGGAAGTGGATTCGCGCGAGTCGGCCTGGCGGCATTTAGAGTCGCACATGCGCCTGTTGTTTCCGGTGCTGCGGACCGTGAACATCACGCATCGCTGGGGCGGACCGTTTTCGGTGACGCTGGATCTGACCCCGGCGCTGGGATATCTGGGCGACCCGCGCGCGGTCTACAGCGTGGGCTGCGTCGGGCATGGTGTTTCCACTACGCATCAGAACGCCATCACCCTGGTGGACTTGCTGCTCGAACGGCGGACGGAAAACACCGCTTGTCCGTTGGTGAACCGGCGCGTGATTCCGTGGCCTCCCGAGCCTTTGCGCAGCGCCGCGGCGCACGCCATACGCGCCTATCTGCGGATTGAAGACTGGGCCTACGAGCGCAAGATGCGGCGGGCAAGCACGTAGCCGGGCATTTGTGTCATCATCCTTTTGATGAAACTCGTCTGGTTAGCGGCCATCGCCGCAAGCCCCATGCTGGCCGCGCTGCCGGGACTGGGGAGCATTGTGAAGATTGACACCGGCTGGGTTGCCGGCAGTGGCGCCGGCGTGCGCGTATACAAGGGCATCCCTTATGCGGCGCCGCCCACAGGCGATCTTCGCTGGAAGCCGCCGCAGCCGCCCAAACCGTGGAAAGGCATCCTGGTGGCCAGGAACTTTCCGGCCAACTGTCCGCAGATCGCGCTGGTGCCTGGTCCGCAGAGCGAAGACTGCCTGGGACTCAACGTATGGACGCCGGCGCACACCAACTCCGACAAGCTGCCGGTAATGGTGTGGATCCACGGCGGCGGTTTTCAGATCGGCGCGAGTTCGCAAAGCGCGTATGATGGCGAGGCCCTGGCGGCGCAGGGCGTGGTGCTGGTGAGTATCAATTACCGGCTGGGGCTTTTCGGATTTCTGGCGCATCCAGGGCTCAGCCAGGAATCGCCGCACGGCGCATCGGGCAACTACGGCTTGCTGGATATGATCGTCGCGTTGCAGTGGGTGCAGCGCAACATTGCGGCGTTCGGTGGCGATCCGGGCAATGTCACGGTATTCGGCGAGTCGGCGGGCGGCACGGCCGTCTGCCTGTTGATGGTTATGCCGCAGGCGGAAGGATTGTTCCAAAAGGTGATTTCCGAGAGCGCCGCCTGGATGTTCGGACCCATCAGCCACATGACGGAGTCGTGGTACGGGCGCGTTCCCATGACGAAGTTCGGCGAGAAACTGGGTGCGGATGTGACCATGCTGCGCGCAAAAAGCACGGCCGAGATGCTGAAGACCTTGCCGCCGCCCATGTCGGGCACCGCCGCGGCGGATCGCGGCGAAGCGTATATGCCGGTGGTGGACGGCTGGTCCATTCCGGACGATCCGGAGCGGCTCTTCGCCGCGGCGAAGTTCCACCACGTGGCACTGATCGCGGGCACGAACGCGGACGAAGGCACGCTGATGGGCGGGCCGCCCGTGCACAACCAGGCGCAATACCGGAAGTGGAGCGCGGAAAAGCTCGGCCCGATGGCGGATCGGATGCTTGCGCTCTATCCCGCCGCGACCGATGCCGATGCGCACGCCGCGGCATCGCTGGCGCAGGGCGATCTGGTCTTCTTATATGGCACGCGCGCGGTGTTGCGTGCCGCAGCCAAGGCCAATCCCAACTGTTTCCAGTATCAGTTCACGCGCGTCAACGGCGTGGGACGGCAGATTCATTGGGGCGCGTTCCATGCTTCCGAGATCGCCTATATTTGGGAGACACTGCCGGACTCGGTCTATGGGACCGGGAAGAATCTATTCGGCGATTTTTCCGTCAACGCGGATACTTACAACGAACAGGATGCGCGGCTCTCGCAAGCCATGAGTGAAGCTTGGGTGGCGTTCGCCAAGACGGGAAGCCCTAATGGTCCGGGTCTGGCAACGTGGCCTGCATTTTCCGCGGGCGCCGAGAGCTACATGGAGTTTGGAGACCGGATTTTGGTGAAACAATCGCTGCGCCAGAAGGAAGTCGATTTCATGAGCGAGTTCAGCGACAGTTTGCGGCCGCGGTAGCAAAAGGTCCCGCGCCACGGCGGTGTTATACTGAGCTTTACGCCTGTAGCGCCAATGATTACAAGCTGAGGAGAATGGATGATAGCGGCAACACAAATGCGTCCGGGCATGGTGATCAAGTTCAATAACGACTTGTTCTCCGTGTTCAGCGTGAATCACCGGACGCCGGGCAACCTGCGCGGATTCGTCCAGGCTAAAATGCGCAATTTGCGCAGCGGCACCATGATGGAGCACCGGTTCTCATCGGAGGATCGCGTGGAGCGTGCCGCGCTCGAAGAGCAAGAAATGGAATACCTGTACGATGACGGCGAGTATTTCTATTTCATGAACACCGAGAACTACGAGCAGATGCATCTGACCAAGGAACTGCTGGGCGATGCGGTCGGCTACCTGGTTCCGCAGCTAAAAGTGGCCGTCGAGTTTTACGAAGGCAAGGCGATCAGCGTGGAATTACCCGCTACCGTGGATCTGACCGTGGTGGAGACCGAGCCGGGAATGAAGGGCGCTTCGGTTTCCAACGTGACCAAGCCCGCCAAGCTGGAAACCGGCTTGGTGGTGCAGGTGCCGCCGTTCATCGCCGAAGGCGAAAAGATCCGCGTCTCCACGGCCGAAGGCACGTATCAGGAAAGGGCCTGAAGGGCTGCCGCCAGTTCCCGTTCTTCTTCGGGCAGCACCGTTCGCAGATCCACCAGCACCCGCTTTTCTTCCACCCGCGCGATCACCGGTGGATCGTTTGCGCGCAGCCGCCGTTGCGCGGTTTCGTCGTTCGGACAATCAATGGCGATCAACCAGGTGGGAATGGATTGTTCGGGTGTGGCGCCGCCACCGATCACCGACTCACCAGGAGTGATTTCGGCTTTCAGATTCGGCAGCGCAGCCAGCAGTTGCTCGGCACGCAAGCGGATCTCGGACGCGCTCTGGCGTATCATGCGCAGCGCGGGTATCTGTTCCCAGCGTTCCAGCAACACGTTGCGCAGGTTGGCCTCCAGCGCCTGGCAGATCATTTTGTCCAGCCGTAGCACGCGGAACATGGGATTGCGGCGCAGCCGCGCGACCAAGTCGGCTTTACCGGCGAGGATACCCGCCTGCGGTCCGCCGAGTAATTTGTCGCCGCTGAAGGAGACCAGATCCGCGCCGTCGCGCAGACTGTCCCCGACCAATGGCTCATCGATTCCGAACGGCCGCAGATCCACGATGCAGCCGCTGCCCAGATCCTCGTAGACCGGAATGCCACGCTCGCGGCCCAGTGCTCCGAGTTCCGCGAGCGACGGGCGCGCAGTGAAGCCTTCGATCCGGAAATTGCTCGGATGCACGCGCAGCAGCAGGCGCGTGCGCTCCGTAATGGCTGCGCGATAATCGGCCGGATGGGTGCGGTTGGTCGTGCCCACCTCGCGCAGCACTGCGCCCGAACGCTGCATGATCTCCGGGATGCGAAAACCGTCGCCGATTTCGATCAGTTCACCGCGCGACACGATTACTTCGTATCCGGCGGCGAGTTCGTTGAGAGCCAGGTAGATGGCTGCGGCGTTATTGTTGACCGCGATTCCGGGAGCGCCCAGCAGGCGCTCAATAAGCGCGCCGGTATGCACGTCGCGCTTGCCGCGCTGGCCGGTGGCCAGATCGTATTCCAGGTTGGAATAGCCGGGATAAATGGAAAGCGGCCCCAGCGGCGCGCGCCCCAGGTTCGTGTGCAGCACGACGCCCGTGGCATTGATGACGCGGCGCAGGGACGGGCGATCGAGGGCGATGAGGCGGCGTTCCACGCGCGTTTCGATGGATAGGCCGTTAGCAACGCCGGCCAGGATATCGCGACGCGCCTCATCCAGGGCCCGCCGCACTTCGGCGACTATTAGCTGCCGCGGAATCCCCGGTGCATCGACGCGTTCGATCACCTCATGCACGGCCGGTAGATCGCGCAGTTTCTCGCTTTCTGCCACTCGCTTGATGGTACACTAATAGTTTCGGGGCGTGGCTCAGCCTGGCTAGAGCGCCTGGTTCGGGACCAGGAGGTCGGTGGTTCGAATCCACTCGCCCCGACCAATTTATCCCTTCTTGATTCCCAACGAGGCTCTACGGGCTCTACGCCAAAGATGGGGGCAGCCTCCCCGAATCCCTGAGTCTCAAGAACACATTACCTTAACGCGCAAGCGATAGTTTTGGAAATTTCGGAAGCCATAAGACTGTCGCTGCGCCACATGCGCGCGATCTCATCTGCCCAGGAGGCGAAAGTGTCTCCGAGGGTGCGAAGTGAGGGGAACGGTGAGAGCCGCAATTCTGCAATGGAACGGAGCAGCCTGGGCGCGAGGCGCCGACATTGTCTGGCGGTGCGGTGCTTGTGCAACAGCAGGTGGCAAAGGCGCTGTTTGAACTGGTAGACGATTTTCAAGGCCGGGAGGCGTTCCAGGTAGGCGTCGAGTTTGGGCCGCTGTTCGTCTTTGAGGTTTTCAGGGTGGCGACGCATCAGGGAAACCAGGCCGCGGTGCTTGGAGCCGGCGGGATCGAGCTGTTTCCAGGTGGCCAGGAAATGATGGTTGAGCAGGCGCACGACGTGAAAGCGATCGGCAACGATCACGGCATTGGGGAAATGCTTTTTCACCAGGGAGCGGTAACCGGAGGCCAGGTCCATGCAGACGACCAGAACATTGTCCTTGCCGGGGAGTTGCTGCAAATAGCCTTCCAGAGAGGCTTCGCTGCGTCCCAACACCACATCGAAGATCTTGTGTTTTTCCAGATCGCAGAGAGTGGTGGCATAACCTTGGCGACGGGTGAAGAAGTGCTCATCGATGCCCAGGATCTTTGGGCACGCGGCGCCGGACAATTCCGATGCTTTCCTGGAGAGGAAGTGTTGGAAGTGCCGCTCCACGGTGGCTGCACCGATGCCTTCGCGCTGGCTCAGGCGACGGCGGCTGATCCCGTCCCAGTGCCGACAGAAGATCATTTTGCGGAAGGCCTCGGTGGCGTGCTGACCTTTGAGCAACCCGGGAAACTGCTGACGAAAGTATCGGCCGCAATCCCGGCACTGCCATTTGCGCGCCTCCAAAATCAATTCACACTGCCGAAGTCCCCAGCTCTCGTGCCGAACCCGCCGCTGGTAGCGTCCTTTACTTCTCAGGTGCGTGCTCTGGCACTTGGGGCACGCTACTTCCGCCGTATACCGCGCGGAAATGCGCACCTTCCCCGCTTCTCTCTGAATCTCGGTAATCTCGTAGTCGGGCAGTCCCAACACCATCTCTGAATGCATAAAACATTTCTCCCAAGTTTGTTTTAGCACTCAAAGATTCGGGGGGCTGCCCCCATCTTTGATGTAGAGCC
>JBEKYC010000095.1:0-22064 GCA_049511415.1 Bryobacteraceae bacterium
GTTGTGCCGCGACTTGCCCCATGTCGTGGTGCTTTTCTGTGGATCGCTGTCGACTAAAACAACACGCTCGCCGCTCTCTTGTGCGGCAACTGCCGTATGAACCGCAAGAGTCGTTTTGCCGCTTCCACCTTTTTGACTGAAAAAGGTCAGGGTCTTCATATCAGCCGATGCCTTCATGCAAACGGCGTAGCATGACGTGACGACGCTGTAAAGTCAGAACGTACTGACGTGATGGCGTAGAACCGTCTCTGCATCATTGCGCCGGGACGCCATAACTTCACGGCGTTGTGGCGTCACGACGCAACCACGATCTAAACTCTGATCAGATGTCGGACCTTGCCACGATTGCCCTGGAATTCTGCCATGTGTGCCTCGAATGGCCCCATGCTCGTACCTCGGATGAATCCTGCGTCATTGTCTCCGGCGGCACAGACAGCGGCGCTGCGCGGACGCTGGACTTCTACGACCTGAGCGCGGTTCTTGATGCCGCACGGCAATGGTGCAACCGAACGAAGGTGTTCATGAAGGTCGCGTACCTCTCGCTGACCGGGAAGTATTACCTCACCTGGATGTGGAACCGCGAACAATTCAGCTACGTCTGTGAATCGCTGCTGGAGTTGCCGGATTACGTCATGCAGGGGTGTATGGATGCGGAGTCACGGCGCAAGTGCGAAGCGCCGCCTGCGGCGGTCGAGTGCTTCAGGGCGAGGGAATTGAAGGCTATCCAGAGAAACTGAAGGGCAGGGGCTTCCACTCCGTTTCCACTCCATTAAGCGGCGCTTTGATTGGGGAGTTTCGGAAGTTGCTGATTTCGTTGATGCTGAGTTGACCGCCATGAACGGCTTGGTGGTGTATTATCAATCGAAACGAAGATTCCCAAGCTGGACGTCGCGGGTTCGAGTCCCGTCTCCCGCTCCATCTTTTCAATAACTTGCATGCCTCGCTGAATCAGTGTTTGCTCATTTGTCTCAATTACCCCGGTTGAGCCGACTGAAGATTCTCAGAATCCCAGCACAACGCAGAGGAGTCTTCCGTTTTCGAGCGAGGGATGAATCGACATACTTCCGTAAATGACCGCCCAACCCATGCCTTGGCTGATCCGCAATGATTTTTGGATCGGTGCCCCATTGTTGGTGTGGGGTAGAGCGTGAACGCCGCAATACGGCGAAGTTGATCCAATTGAGTCCCAGCGGTTGCAGCCGCGGATAAACAATCCGCCGCAGAATATTTTCCGGCAACAACGGTTTACTAACCGTTCTCCGGCTCTACCGCACAGCCCGAATTTGATTGGTCTTCGTTAGGTTGATTTAACCCTTGCACCAAGAACGCTGAACTCGTATCGCTCCTTCATCAAACAGATCACCGCTCTTCAGAGCATATAATCCGATTCCGCAATCCACAAAATATCACTAAGGTCAAACGCATGGCGCTCCCGCTCCCCCGGGACGGTCCAGGCTGACAGATACTCACCCAGCGGCACGCGCCGCAGTCACGACCGACCCGAGGGCTTTGCCGACGTCGATGTCTTCAAGCCTTCCGCGATGTTCGATGTCACGTATCCTTCGGCAACCATTCTCTTGACCATGTCACCCCTCGCAAAACGGACCTTGCTGACCGACTTCCGGCTCGAACCGGTGGCGGCCAATGTGCGCATTACGTCGCGAAGATGCTCCGCTTTGAGGTCACCACAGCGCAAGTCGCCGATCATAGGCAATATAGACCGTCGAAAAAGCTGTCCGGCCTACTGCCCACTTGCTTTTGCGCCCGTCCCCGTTTCATATTTCTGCGGAATGCATACCTGTTCAACAAACCTTCGGACTGGTTCCGCCCCGAGCACATGCCTCGGGTTCCGATCCAGTCCAGCCATAATATTGTCCAATATGACCCGAGCCTGGATGTAGGCCGAATTGGCCTAGACAGCGTAGAGGCGCTAGGGTTGGCGTCCCTCGACTTCGGAGCGATAGATGCGTATGCGGTCCGTCACGGCCTGCGCCGCAGCATGCATCGCATCCGCCGATCCGACATGCCAAGGTACGCGGCGTCGTAGTCGAGGAAAAAATGGGACCTTCGTCCTGCGATCCATTCTGAGAGCGAAACTCCTCCACCCAGACATTCCGAGTCCAGGTCATAAACGGACCGGCAGCCTTCGAGCAATCGTAGACGTGGTTCCTCAACAAGGGCCACGCGGCGGCCTTTTCGGGATTGTTAACTGCCCGAGTCTCATTTACCAGCTCAGTTCCATCAGAGAGACACCCTGACGCGGGAGCGAAAACTCGAGCTTCGTCGCGCCGCCTCGCACATCTACCCACCGCGGAGCGTCCGCTAACTGTAACTGCCCAGCTAATTCGAGTTTGGCGTATTGCGCTGACGTAGGGTGTTGCGGAGATCCCATAGCCTTCCACGCCGTCCAGGCGTTGCTGTGGGTCTCATCGATTCGATAGTGGCGTATCAGCACTTGCATGGCTGTGCGTGGGACATCCGCTATCTCAAGGCGCACGTTGGCGCCCGCCGCTGCAACATCGTCGTCATGGTAATTCCACGTAAGGACGGAAATCCTCCGGTCCGAACGAACGGCGAACGCATCTATGTCCGGATTGCCGCGGACGCCCTCGGCGAGCGTCGTGTCGAGAGGCGTGCGGCCGCTGCTTTCCGTCTTTACGCGATTGCCTCGCATCAATGCGGCCATGCGGAACACGTTCAGCACCGGCTTGTCGATGCCGTTGGTTGCCAGCGTCCGAAAGCCATCGAAATATGGCTGATCCTCGAACTCGAAGGCCCAAGTCAGCATGCCCTCAATGTTCGCATGACGTCGGTCCGCCAGTTCAAGAATACTCTTCATCATCATCGCTGTGTACGAGGCGTACAACGCGCCATTGCGGTAGGCATTTTGCGGATACACGCGCGCCGAGCAGGCCGCGCAGCCTTCCGGATCAGACTCGCTCAGCACGATCGGCAGATTCTCGAACTTCGGGAAAGTGCGTACGATGGCATATCCTTCGTCTACGTCCCGGGCATGATTGGCGATGCCCATTCGAACATGACCATCCACTACGGTAGGCCTACCTTTGGCATGATAAGTGATGAAGTCAAGCGGAGCGCCCGTTCCGCCGGTTGCCGAGTTACTGCCGCGATCGCAGTGCTCCAGGAACTGGCGCAAGAATGCTGCTGCCTTCGCGCCCGACGGACCCGTGGTGGCCGGCCCGCCGACTCTCGCCGATGGAAGCGCGTGTTTCACCGCCGCAGCCGCGAAGTCGTACAGTTTGTCGTATTCTTCCGGCGTTCCGTGCCAGTACGAGATATCGGGTTCGTTCCAGACTTCCCAATACCACGACCCAACCTGCGCCTTCCCATACTTCTCCACGCAGTGCTTCAACCACTGATAGACTAACTCGCCCCATTTGTTGTAATCGTTGGGTGGAAAAGACCATCCGATGGAATAATTTCGGTTTTCGGCGCCGGGAATCCAGGTCGGACGATACGGCTCCGGTTTCGACGAAAGCGCCTGCGGCATGAACCCGATCTCGACGAACGGCTTAGCGCCGGCTTGTAGATACGTGTCGAAGATCCGATCGGTAATGGTCCAGTCATACAGTGGTCTGCCCGATGCATCTTCCGTGTAGGCATTCGTAGACCCCCACTTCAATCCGGGCGTTCCGTCTCCGGTAGCCAGCAGAAAGTGCGTGCGGATGTACACTGGCACGCCACTCATCGCGGCTAGCTCGCCCACCAGTTTTCGACCGTTCTGCATGTAGGTGTAGTTTGGCTCGTCATAACCGAAATAGGCGTAGATGGGTTTGGATGGGCCGACCGTCTCAGCCGCGTTCACGCGGATCGTCACGGTATTCTGCGCCAGCACTGAAGGGGTGGTAAGCAGCAGAAACAGGATGAGTCGCATGTCAATTCACAATAGAAGGGGTCCCCTTCAGCACCATGCTGGGTTGCGAAAGTAATTCTTCGTGACCGGGCCGGCGTGCTCGAGCACTTCCGATCCGGCTGGGCTCGTCCTCCAAATAGTCCAGTGTAGTGAAATATGCTGTCCAGGGCCACTCGCCCATTTGCGCCGACCGACTGAATGGAACCGATTTATGCGGCCGCTCGGAAATTCCGGACTTTTCGTGCAGCCTCGGATATCTCCCCACGCGCCAGCCCGCAAGCCACTGTACACCCGGCTTCGGGCCGGGCTATATCCACTCGGGCGCGTTTGGCGCCGTCGTGTCATTCTTTGAATTGTGCCTAACGGGGAGCAGACACCCCGGTTCATCGAGCCCATGCTCGTACTGCGCATCCGACAAATTGCCGGAGGGCAACCGCTGGCTGTACGAGGTCAAATTCGACGGCTTTCGCGCGTTAGCAATTAAGATGTGCGGGCAGGTCCGGAGCCGGTCCCGTAACGACAAGGACTTCACTAGGCGGTACCCCGGCGTTGCTGCGCCGCTTGCCGGGCTGCCGGATGGAACGGTGATCGACGGCGAGGTGGTAGCGTCAGACGCTGCCGGGAAACAGGCGTTCCGCCTTCTTGCAAAACGGCGGCACGAACGTGCACTTCCACGTTTCGATGTGCTCGTGCTCGGGGGCAAAGACCTGACAGACGAGTCTCTGATCGTGCGGCGGGATCTGTTTGAGCATAAGGTCCTGCGGCAGCTAAGGGTGGGCGCAACAAGAGATTCACGTCGGAGCAATGGTATAGTTCCACGCGGGTAGGGTCGAATGTCGCTTGAGGCGAAGACGGCGGACCTGCTCCGGTTGGGGTGATATGCCGGTTGGATAATGCCTGCGATCGAGGTGATTTGTCCACCGCGATGGGCGAGTCTTCGAATATCGTCCCGGCCGTGGGCGAGAACTGCCGACGGCAGGATCGGTGCTTCCAAATGCGCCGAGTAGCGATGTAGAAATGCTTCTCTCTCGATTGGCATTGCGTGCATTCGACAGCATTCTGTGAGCGAGCCACCGGCAGCGCCATGGAGGCGAGATCCAGATCCCTGTAAGTAACGGACCGCTTCCAGCAGTGTTTCTGGGACGCGAGTGGCGCCGCTGGTCGCGTCCTGGTCGGGTGCGTCAACGCTCGACTTTCTTTTTGCCTACGTCTGAGTTTGGCGGCAAGGCCCAGCCAACTCATCCGTGACCATTCCACGTACGATACTCGGTTCCGTCTTCATCGTCTGCCAATTTGATAGAAAAATACAATGATCTTGCGCCCAGGCCGCCATTGTCTAGCGATCATTCGATAAACTCCATGGACATTGCCGCGTTGCCCGTGGTATCGGCATTGAAATCTGTACTTTCCATGAAGGCCGGCTGGCTCGATGCGCGCAACCCGATCTGCTCTTCCGCGACCGGCCCGCGGCGGATTCCCTCGTTTTAGCAGAGGAGGGGCTGGATTCGAAGATCAAAGCCGTGAGTTCCCGGCAGACTCAGGCGGAGCGGATTCCGGACTCCTGGCCGTCCCTTTCATGTCCCTCGATCAAGGCGTGGCATCGAGTTGGGTTGGGGAAGTAGACTGAGTCGTTGAAGGAGCAGACGGTAATGGTGTCTTCCGCATCCGTCGCGTGGTCCTGGTACGTAACGGGTCCGGTGATCGGTTTATTCGTGCCTGCCCTGCTGATCCTGGGCAACCGGGTGTTTGGCGTTTCCAGCAACCTGCGGCATCTCTGTTCCGCCGTCCTTCCCGGTAAGCTCGACTATTTTTGTTACGACTGGAAACGCGCTGGCCTTTGGAACCTTCTGTTCGCGGCCGGGATTCTGGTGGGCGGCTTCCTTTCTTCCCGCTGGGGAGTATCTCAGAACGTTGCGATTTCGCAACAGACCACCCTCGCCCTGACAAAATTGGGCATTCGCGACTTCTCCGGGCTCGCACCGCGGGAGGTGTTCACGTGGTCCGCGCTGCTTACGCTCAAAGGATTTGCCTCTGTAATTCTAGGTGGTTTCCTGGTCGGATTCGGCTCGGCTTACGCCGGAGGTTGCACATCCGGTCACGCGATTTCGGGGCTGGCGGATCTACAGCTATCATCGCTGATCGCAGTGTTGGGATTTTTCGCCGGCGGTCTCCTGGCAACGCATTTCATTCTTCCGCTGATTTTCTAGAGTATCCATGTCCACCGAACTAGCGAGAGATCAAAAAGCCAACGTTCAAGCGCAGGGCCAGAGTCGGCTCGCCTTTCTGGCTTATCTTCTTCTCGGTGTTTGTTTCGGGATTACGCTCACGAAATCCGAAGTGCTTTCCTGGTTTCGCATCCAGGAGATGTTCCGGTTCCAGTCGCCTCGTATGTACGAGATCATCGCGTCGGCCATAGTGGTTGCCGCGGCGTCGGTGGCGTTAATCAAGAGGCTGAGGTTGAAGACCGTTGTGGGCGAGCCGATCGCGATTCCACCCAAGAGCGTGGGACTCGGTATTCGCCATGCGGTTGGCGGCACAATTTTCGGCATGGGCTGGGCGCTCACGGGAGCTTGTCCGGGGCCGCTGTTCGCACTTGTAGGCAACGGCGTTACCGTGATGATCGTCGCCATTGGCAGCGCGCTGGCTGGCACTTTTGTGTACGGACTGTTAAGGCCGAGACTGCCTCATTGATCGACCAGTATGCTGCGGTTGGCGCGCCCCAGTGCACGACCTGGCCGGGTTCGGCCGGAGTTGACGGGCCCGATCGAGTTCCTAGAGCGGACTGAGGATCGGCATTTCAGGCATAGCCGTTTTTGCCCGCCCACGGGATTGACGGAGCGGATGCGGCAGCCTTCGAGCGTGGTCCAGCGCGCAAAGTGATTGACAGCTATATATAGTTTAGTATATATATATATTCTTAGACCATGCCTAAGCCAGAAACGTTCCTGCCGCTAAGAACCAGTTGGTTCCATATTCTGCTCTCGCTCGCAGGCGAGGACCAACACGGCTACGGCATCATGCAGGAGGTTCTGGATCGCACCGGCGGCAAGGTTCGGTTGTGGCCAGCCACGCTCTATGGATCGCTAAAGCTGCTAATAGAAGCGGGCCTGATCGAAGAATCGGACGAGCGCCCGGCGCGCGAACTGGACGACGCGCGGCGCCGCTATTATCGCCTCACGCGGCTGGGCCGCCGCGTGCTCGACGCGGAAAGCGAGCGGCTCCTGGAATTGGTTCGAATCCTTCAAGTGAAACGCGGCGTGGAGGCCGTTTAGAGATGAAATCCCTCGCGATGCTCATGTACCGGCGGCTGGCTTACGCCTTCCCGCACGAATTTCAAATGGCCTATGGCGCGGACTTGATCCAGATCGGTGAGGACGCTATCGAAGACATCTGGGCGCGGCACGGGTTCTTCGGGCTGATTCGCTTGCTGGTCGATATCGTTCTGCGTTTGCCGGTCGAGTATCTGTCGGAGATCCGGCGCGACTTGGCATATGCGGTGCGCACGCTGGCGAAATCGCCCGGATTTGCCGCTGTGGGAATCATTTCATTGGGGCTCGGGATCGGCATCGCGACGGTATCGGCGAGCAAATTCTTCAACCTGGTTCTGCACGACATGCCGGGCGCGAAAAACCCCGACGAACTAGTGATCCTGATGGGTACGTCGTATCCCTATTTGGAACATTTTCGCGATCAACACGATCTATTTGCCGGCGCGGCAGCCTATGAAGGGCCGATTCCGTTCAACATATCCTTTAGTGATTCACGCGGCGGCACAACCAATACGAAGCCGGAGCGCACCTTCGGCCATCTGGTTTCACCAGAGTACTTTTCCGTGATTGGCGTGCGTGCGGCGCGCGGGCGCATATTCGACCCGCAAATCGATAAGCCGGGTTCGCCGCCCGTGGTGTTCATCAGCGACCGGTTCTGGCGTGAGCGTATGGGGAGCGATCCCGACGCGGTGGGTCACGCGATTCGTGTGAACGGCCAAACCGCGACCATCGCCGGCATCGGGCCTAAGGATTTTCTGGGCGTGATTCCTATGATGCCCGCCGAGATTTTTGTGCCGACCACGTCGCCCGCGGCCATGGTTCCGGAGCTGGCCGGCGATGTGATCCACAAGCGCGAGGACAAATCTTTCAACGGGCTGTTCAGACTGGCCGCGGGCGTCACACCGAAATCCGCCGAGGCAGGTCTGGACGCGGTTACCAGGCGCCTGGATGCGGAGTCCCTGGATCCGGCGCGCAATGCCAAGGGGAGGCGTGTGCTGGTTGTGCCCGGAGGAAAAATGGCGCCAATCCCGCGCGAGATGCTTCCGGCAATGCTGGGGATGGTGCTGATATTGGACGGCCTGATTGTGGGCATCGCGT
Organism: Bryobacteraceae bacterium; assembly: GCA_049511415.1. GTDB lineage: Bacteria > Acidobacteriota > Terriglobia > Bryobacterales > Bryobacteraceae > Bog-159. The sequence continues at coordinate 8,242 of JBEKYC010000095.1, forward strand.
GTATGAACCTGGCAAACATGCAGCTTGCGCGCGCCACGGCGCGGCGGCGGGAAGTGGCCATCCGGCTGTCTGTGGGCGCCAGCCGTTTCCGGCTGATCCGCCAGCTGCTGAGCGAGAGCCTGCTATTGGCTATGATCGGCGGTCTGGCCGGCGTTCTACTTGCGTACTGGGCAGCCGCCGGTTTCCAGAGAATCAAACTGCCGGTGGCCTTTCCGGTCAATCTCGATTTCACGCCGGATTGGCGTGCGCTCCTGTTTGCGGGCGGGGTTTCGCTTGCCGCGGGCATCGGATTCGGGCTGGCGCCGGCGCTGGCTTGTACGCGAACAAGTCTGGCCGCGACACTGAGGGAGGGCGCTTTGGCCCAAGTGCGCGGCTACCGGCGATTCGGACTGCGCAACCTGCTGATGGTGTCACAGGTGGCGGGATCGTTGATGCTGTTGCTGATTGCGGGTTTCCTGATCATCGGATTCCAAAAGGGCACCGACGTGGATACTGCGTTTAATCCGCGGAAGATGTACCTGTTCTCGCTCGATCCGGTGCGTGATGGCTATTCGCCTGAGCGGGCGGCGGATCTTCTCCAAAATATTCCGGAGCGGCTGAAGCGGGCATCGGGCGTCGAGCAGGTAGTTCTGGCGGACGCGCCGCCGTTCAACCCGCTGGTGGGAAACGCGACGCTGACAGCACGATCGGATGCGGGGACGCCGGACCAGGTAGTAACGGCGGTCGCCAAGCAGATCATTGGCGCGCATTATTTCGCCGCACTGAACATCAACCTGCGCGAAGGCCATGAATTTGACAAACGCGACGAGCAATTCGACCCTTCGAAAAGTAAGTCTTTACCGGTGGTGTTGAACCAGACAGCGGCCCGCGAGTTCTTTGGGGACCGCGACCCGTTGGGCCAGCGCATTTGGGAAGTCTCGCGCGCCTACGAGGTAGTGGGTTTGGTGAAAGACCTGCCGGCGCCCGGGAGTGAGAAGGCCGACGGAACGGACGCGCCCGAGATCGCTACGATGTATCTGCCTCTCACGCGGAGCGATTTCGCGCATCCTCCGGCCGGCGGAATGATCGTTATGGTGCGTGCCAGCGGGGGCGCGGAAACCATGGAAGGCATCCGCCGGGCAATGGCCTCGCTCGACCCGAACCTGGCGATGTTCAATGTGCGGACGCTGTCCGAACAGATAGAAGAAACAACCGCTCTGATGCATCTGAGCACAGTTATCTACCTGGGGATCGGCGGCTTCGGATTGATTCTGGCGGCCATCGGACTGGCTGGAGTTACGGCCTACTCGGTCGCGCGGCGGCGCAAGGAGATCGGCATCCGCATGGCACTCGGCGCACGCCAAACGCAGGTGTTGGGACTGGTGATGCGCGAAGGGGGAGGGCTGGTGCTGGTCGGATCAGTGCTCGGGTTCCTGGGGGCGGTGGTAGTCTCACGCGTACTGGGATCGGGGAGCAGCCTCTACGGACCGGAGTTCGCGGCGGGAAGCCACGACCCACGGCTGATCATCGGGGCTCCGCTGTTGCTCGCCGGACTGGCGATGCTGGCTTGTTATGTGCCGGCGCGACGCTCGGCGAAGATTGACCCGTTAATCGCCTTGCGGGACGAATAATTGATAGGGACACTCAGGTCCCAGCCTGGCGTCAGTTTTGTTTGTTCGGAGCCACGGGCAAGTTCAAGGACGACGGTAACCACTTCATGCCAGAGTCAGGCGTGTCCGTGTGAGTTGGCCCACTATAGCTAAAACGAACCCGCCATCGGGATCTTGGCAGTACGGTCTGGTGTGCGTCCTAAGCGGCTTTCTTACTCGCACTCTTTTTTGCCGCAGGCGCTGATTGTCCGCTCGCCGCCTTCTTCGCAGCCCATCGCTTCTTCATGGCGTCGGAGAGCGACTTACGGGCGGCAGCGCTGAAATGTGGTTTTGGCCTGGCCGCCTTCGTCGGCTTTGCTTCTGGAGCGGCTTTGGATTCGCCTCTGATTTTGGCCCACCTTAGTCGTTGGGCTTCCCTCATTCGCTTTATGGCTGCGGCACTGAACTTCCGCCTCGTAGGCTTTGCCGGAGACGCCCCGGCAGACGCTAAGGGTGCACCGTTCAGCATGGCACGCAAATCCGCGATCTGGGCGTCGATCCCTTTCTTCTGTGCTTCAAAGCCATTGATGGCGGCTTCTATGATGGTCTTCGTGAGTTTAGCTGTCGGCATTTCGATGGTTCCTCTTCCCTACAACCATCTTGGCATAGGGATGCGAACAGAGCCAAGGACCAGTGTGACTTGACTATAAATATACCGACATATGATTTGGCGGCGGCTCCCTGCTCATCGACAGTGGCAGACGTTTCAGCAACTCCCGTCATCGCGACGGGTTTGAACTGATTTCCGGAAACCCATGGTCGTCGTCGCAAATTACTGGGGCGGCATCCCACGTTGGGCAAGCCGGTCGCATCAGAACAAGCCGTGAACTTGACCAGGATCCTAGTTTGGTGCGTCCGAAATCGTAACGACTGTCATTTCGAGCCAACCGCTTGCTGACGCGCGCGGCTCGGAAATCTTCGGTGCATTTGCAAGGGTTTACCGAGCCGCGACCGTTAGGGAGCAGTCTTCCCGACGCGCGGGATAAATCGGCATTCTGTATGACTTGACGCACTACACTAGATGAATTGCGCCAGCAACGTGCGCTAATTGATGACGCCATCCTGCGTGTCGGTCAACTGGCGAGCAGCCGGCCACGGAGCGTGGCCGACCTCCTTTGGATTCTGCCGCGCCGAAAAAGAGGAGCCGTGGCCGTCCGCCTGGAGCGAAGAACCGGCCAAAGGAAAAAGCGGGTATGTCGAGCGTACCAAAGCGTACATGCTGTTTCTGGCCCGTTGGGCCCGGCGGCTCTCCTGGAAGGAAACCGCTGCCGCGTTCCGCACTTTTCATGGGAAAAGGTTTCGACGCCGTCGAACATGTCGTCACCTTTGGCCTGGAACACCGCACACCCAAGATCGTCTTCGTCTGCTCCGATATGTGGGAGCCGTGCTGAAGGTCATCCGCGAAAAATGTTCCCAGGCCCTGCATATCCTGGACCGCTTCCATATCGTGGCCAAAATAAACAGGGCGCCCGATGAGGTCCGCGCCGGCAAATCGCGTCGTATCGCGCGAAAAGGAATGGCTCCGCCTGGAAGAAGTCGCGCTGGCTGCTGCTGAAGCGGAAAGATAATCTGCAAACCGAACAGAGCTTTCGACTGCGCGATCTGCTGCGCTACAACCTCAAGACCGTCCGCGCTTACCTTCTTAAGGAAGCCTTTCAGCAACTCTGGGATTACAACTCCCCTGCCTGGGCTGGGAAGTTCCGCGATGAATGGCGCCGCCAGGTCATGCGGTCCCGCATCGAGCCCGTGAAGGAAGATCGCCCGTTCATTGCGCCAACATCGCGAGCAGATCCTCAACTACTTCTGGGCTCAAAAACAGATCTCCAGCGGCGTGGCCGAAGGTCTAACAACAAAACCAAGGTCACTATGAGAAAATCCTACGACTTCCGCACCTTCCGTACTCTCGAACCGGCCCTCTATTACTCACTTGGCAAGCTCCCAGAGCCCGAATCGACCCACGATTTCTTCTGACGAACCTCTTTTTTTAGGTGGGCATGCCGGCGTCCGCTCAGATGAAAAAAAGGCGACCGGAAGCGGTGGGTGTATACTGATTCGAGCCTAGGATGCCAAAACGAACATTCTGGCCGAACGCGCGTGATTACTCTGACGCTAGAAGAGGGGAGAATTATGCAAAGCAAGTTCTCGACTATGTGGAATCCAGATGTCGTATACGCCACCCTGGTTGTGATTGTCCTAATTCTGGCGCCGTCACTTGCCGGACAAACCGGAGCTACCTATTATGTTTCGACCGGAGGCAACGACAGCAACCCTGGCACAATCGGCGCACCTTGGCTCACCATCCAGCACGCAGCGGATTCGGTCTCGGCGGGCGCCACGGTATACGTCTTCGGAGGAGTGTATTACGAGTCTATGAACTTTCCGACGTCTGGAACGGCCACAGCGCCTATCACTTTTGAGAGCTATCCCGGACAGACTGCGGTAGTTGATGGAACCGGTGTGAGCTGTTGCACATCGAACCCGCCGTCGAGCGGGAACGAGATCCAGGGTCTCATCAATATCGTGAATCAGAGCTACATCATCGTCAGTGGATTTGAAATCCGCAATTTCACCACCGGCAACGTCTCATACACTCCGGCTGGTGTGTGGATCACGGGCTCAGGCACAGGCGTCCAGTTGCTGAACAATCAGGTGCACAACATTACGACCTCTTCGGAACAAAACGGCAATGCTTTCGGCATCGCCGTCTACGGCACCTCGAAGACACCCATTAGTCAGCTGGTTATCAGCGGTAACGCGGTCTACAGCCTGAAGACTGGGAACAGCGAGTCAGTGAACGTAGATGGGAACGTAACTCATTTTTCCATTACCAACAATCTGGTTCACGACAACGACAACATCGGTATCGCCGCGATTGGATACGAAGAGCCTGTGGGTCCCGTGGGCTATGACGAGGCAATGTACGGGGAAATCAGTGGAAACACGGTTTATAACATCAGCGGAATTGACAATCCGGGTGAGGGCGATTCTTACGACGCCGACGGGATCTACTGTGACGGGTGCGCCTATGTCACGATCGAGCGGAACCTGATCCATAACGTTGACTACGGCATCGAGGTGGCCAGCGAGCACAGAAGATGCCTGAGCAACGGCACCGAGTGGTCTGGCCCGAACGATTCCGGAACCCCAGGCACGGGCAATTACCCCTGTAATGGCAGGTACGTGACGGTGCGCAACAACGTGATTTACGATTCAAATGCCGGCGGCATTTCCATCGGCGGTTATGCCAACAATATAGTCGTCAGCGCCGGCGATAGGTGTTGCGGCGGCAGCGCCCAAGCCGTCATTGTCAACAACACTCTGTACAACAACAGCACTGAGAACCAGGCGGGTGAATTCCAGATCCAGTACCACTCGGGTAAGGCTCAAGGGAACATTTTCGAAAACAACATAATCTACGCCGGCACGTTCAACACGTGGATCTACAGCTTCGTTCCAGCCACGACGCCGTACCCGGCCCCGCCGGCGAAGCTCAATTGGAATCTGTACTACTCCGCCGCTGGTTACGTGCACGGAACGTCGATCGATTGGGCCGGCGTGAGCGGCTACAGGGACTACGCGGCCTATCAAGACACCACGGGAGAGGATGCCGATTCCCCGAACGCGAATCCCCTCTTTGTCAATCTGGGGGCCACACCTCCAGACTTTGACATCACCGCTACGTCGCCTGCCGTTAATGCCGGGAGCACCAGCCTCACTTGCAGCGTTGGCTGGTGTGATCCAGCAGGCAGTTCCCCCAATTCCATTTATGGCAGCACCGATTTCATCGGCAATCCGCGAGTCAACGGCTCGAACATTGACATTGGCGCGTACGAGTCCACTGGAGTCGGCAATTCGTTGACTGTGACTTTGACTTCGGGGATGTATACTCTCCAGCCCGGTCAAGCGACCGCTCTGACCGTCACGGTCTCCGCGAGTCCCGGTGACGGCGGTGCACCGAGCGGCACGATCAACTTCATGCTGGGTTCCGCTTTGCTGGGAACGGAAGCGCTGGTACCGGACAGCGCCACGGAGTCTGCGGCCAGTCTGCCGCTTGGTGCATCGGAGCTCGCGCCAGGCGCCAACACGTTAACAGCCGTGTACTCGGGGAATTCGGTCTACGGCAGTTCGAACTCGGCGCCCATCACGGTGACGCTGCAATAAGCTTCCCCATTGAGGCGGCGCGCGCCGCGATAGCTAAGGATATCGCGCACAACACTCCGGGGAGCCCCGAATCGAGATCGCCGCGGCAATGTAGTACCCGAACGGGACTTCGAGAACGTGGGGATCGGGACAGAATGACCCTCAGCTTTATGGAGGAAAAGTGGCCTTGACGACAAAGAAACCAGAGAAAGCCGGAGCTATTGTCTGACCACGCCAAGCTTCACATTGGCCCATCCTAACACTAACGGCTTCGTACGTTGCCGCCACTTCCAGCAGTGTGCTTGGCCTGAAAATCTTCGGACGACTGGTCTGGCCAGCAGTTATTGGTTTCATGGCGGCGGACCTAGCAGCGGTCTCATCGCTAGCAGTATCACACAGACGCCGCCCGCAGTAGCAAGGAGTTCCTATCTGAGCGAATCGGCCCTTTGGAGACCAAATGCCTTCACTTTAGAGCCCGAATCTGGACGTGGATTGAACACACAGCCTTCTGGATAGGCCTCGTACTCGCCGCCCTCTCAGTAATATAGGTAAAGGCAGCCCGCCGTGCTTTGAATCCGACAAGGGCCAAGTATTTCGAGTAGCATATAGCGCATCGTTTCCAAGGCGCCAGGCCGGCATGGTGATCGATTGCGGCTGGGGCGCTGGCCCGCCGGGCCTCATGTGGGCCGGGGCATTTCAAACCGGCTCGGGCTGATCGCGGTTCGAGAGTTTACTTCAGTGTCCGGGCCAGGATCGCGGCCAAGGTAGCTCCATTCGGGCTGCCCCAGCCGCTTGCCAGGTCATAACCAACGGTAGCCGGATAACCGTTGCTGCCACTGGTGATGTCGTGGAATGCTTTGTCGTAGTGGGGGCCCAGCCCAACGTTGTACAGCGTTGGGTTGATGAAGCCAATGGTCTTGCCATTGGCGACTGCCTCCTCGTTTGCGAGAGCCAGATAACCGGCCCACATGGGCGTTGAAAAACTGGTACCGCCGTACAGATTGGCGGTGCAAGGTTGTTGGTCGGCGCAGACGTAGAACGTATAACTCGCGTTCGCCGACACATCCGGTCCGTTGCGGAGGGTCTTGGAACAGTCGGTGCAGCCCTCGGCCGTCTTGACCTGCCAGAACGGAATGGCGATGTCGTCAATGGAGATGCCTCCACCGCCGTACCCGGCGGTTTCGAATGCCCATGGGCCACGCGCTCCGGCCGTCGTCAGACCGGTGCCGCCCACGCAAGTGACATACTGATCATCCGCCGGCCAGATGTCCTGGCCTGTGGTCCACTTGCCCGCGCCGGATGCCTGGAAGAGGTTCTGGCCCTGGACGGCGAACTCCACGAAGTAAGGATCGTCGGTGCTGGGGTCGACCGGCTTCCACGACCAGGAAGAGCTCAATTGCGCGTTCAGCGGATTGGCCGTCGCCATGGCGTTGAAAATCGCCGAATCGGTCGAGCCGATGTACATCACCAGGCTGGACAGGCCCGGAGCCATGCCGAGAGCCTGCGTCATGTCGATAGTTTGCTCAGTGTCGTCGCAGCTCGGATAGACGCAGCTTGTACTGGTGCCGTCCGTGGAAAGCAGCGTGATCGGCACGTTGTTGGTCTGGTGCGCGTTGGTGTAATAGGCGTTCAGGTCGGTCAAGTCGGTGCCGGCGAATTCCAACAGGCCGAGCGACTGGCCCTTGCCAGTGAGCTTGCCGGTGCCATAGTAGGCCGCGCGCATGTCGCTGCCGCAGAAGGAGGCCGAGGGGCAAGAGCCGGTGGTGGCGGCAGGCCGGGCACTCTCTGGCCTGGCCGTGAGCTGGGGCCGCGCCAGCGAATAGTTATCCAAACCGGCCACGTGCCAAAGAGCAAACGGCAGGTCCGTGGAAGGCTCACGGTCCGGAGCGAAGAATGTGCGGTTCTCGGTCGGATGTTGGTAGATGTTCATATGTACGTGCACTGCGGCTTCGATCTCCGGAACCTTGCCTTCCACATCGAGGTTCACGCGGTTGCGCGAAGTGCCGACGACCGTCAGGCCCTTGGTTCTGGCGTAGCTGACAGCGGCATCATAGTCCTCTTGCTTGGGGCCGAACATGACAGTGAACTCTTCGACCGTCAGGAAGTTGCGGTAATTCACGCTGAAAGGGTTATAGAGGTCCCGCAGAAGGGCATCCAGGTCAGCCTGGTTGCGCAACGGCAGCACCAAAACGATGCGCATGGACTGGGTGGGGGAAAGGCGCCCAACGTACTTCGCCTCTCCGCTAGCAACCACGTTGCGCACATGATGGGTTAACGGGGCCTCGGCTCCCATAACGATAGTCGCGGCCGGGAAGAGCACGGCGATTGTCAGTAAAGACTTATCTAACTTTCGGATCATGATCTCTCCTTGCCCGGTCCCGGGTACCGAGCTACTTTGACTGAGGTGGAGTCGGGACAAAACAAAATCCACGTGAGCGTACCACCCTTTGCATATGAGTGCAAATGCATAAGGGCCGATCATGCCGGCGGGAGCAGCCCACGCCAGTTTCGCAAGTTCGTGGTTGGCCATCCGCGTGCCCTGTTCTGTTCAAGTGAATACTGCTCTACTTGAACTTCCTTCCGGCGAGACATTGGTGGACACCATGCGCGCCCTGGTCTATCGCGGCCCCGGCAAACCTTCCTGGGAGGCGCACCAGCGGCCCACCATCCAAACCGCGCAGGATGCAGTAGTCCGCATCACGACCTCGACTATTTGCGGATCGGACCTGCACATCCTCAAAGGCGATGTTCCGACGGTCACCGAAGGCCGAATTCTCGGTCACGAAGGGATCGGAGTAGTAGACGCAGTAGGCTCCGCGGTCTCCGCCTTCCGCAAGGGAGACAAGGTCATCGTCTCGTGCATCACGGCTTGCGCGGTATGTGATTTCTGCAGAAAACAGATGTATTCCCATTGCCGCAAGGGCGGCTGGATTTTAGGCAATACCATTGATGGAACTCAGGCGGAATATGTTCGCATCCCGTATGCCGACACCAGCCTGTACGCCCTCCCGGCGGACGCCGATGAAGAAGCCGCGGTAATGTTCAGCGATATCCTGCCGACGGGCTTCGAGTGCGGCGTCCTGAAAGGCCATGTGAGGCCCGGTGACACCGTCGCCATCGTAGGCGCCGGCCCGGTCGGGCTGGCGGCGCTGATGACGGCCCAGTTCTACTCCCCGGCTGCGATTATCAGCATCGATTTGGACGACAGCCGGCTCAGAGTGGCCAAAAGCTTCGGGGCCACCACGCTGATCAATAGCGCGGACGGAAACGCCGTCCAGAGGGTGATGGACCTGACTCACGGCGAAGGGGTCGACGTCGCGATTGAAGCCGTCGGGCTTCCCGCGACGTTTGATATCTGCCAGGGAATCGTCGGAGCTGGAGGCCATCTCGCGAACATTGGAGTCCACGGTAAGCCGGTGGTCTTGCACATGGAGAAACTGTGGGACCGCAACTTCACCTTGACCACCCGATTGTGTGACACATCGACTACGCCGATGCTTATCAAGGCCTTCCTGTCGGGAAGACTCCAACCCGGCAAGCTGGTAACACACCGTTTCGCCCTGGCCGACATCTTGAAGGCTTACGAAGCGTTCGGCAATGCCGCCAAGCACGCCGCACTTAAAGTGGCCTTGAAGGCCAGCTGAATTGGGCGCGCCGACCGACCGCGCCCACCAACACGGACCTTGCTGCAGCATTCCGATCAGTACCTCGAACTTCGCGTGCAGTGACTTGGTATGCGGGGTTACGGGTAGGACGCTGGCGGTCGATGCCTATCAATTCGTACACGGCCATCTGCGCCGCGCGCACCGAATACTCCACCGTAAGAGACGACATCGTCCGGAGTTTCCACGAACTGGCTGATGAAGGCGAAGTTGTCCAGATCGAAGTGCAGGTGGCCGCAAAGTTCCCGCAGAATCTCGGCGCCATTACAGTCGGCTATGGTCTCCGGCACGAAATCTCCGAGCCGATTCGGGAATAGCGAGTATCCCCAGAACATCTGTACTTCAGCCGGCTGATTCGGGAAGTGTGGTTGACAAGCCAGCACGATGGACGTCAGCCAATTCGAGTCCTTAAGAGTGACCAGGCCCCGGTGCCCGGCCGATTGCCGCTGAATTGAATCATCTGGTCAAGGACGCCGTGTTCTAGTATGACGGTAAACGACTCCCATAAGACTGCGCGGCGCAGGTTTTGAAGACGGCGGCTCTGCGGCGGCCTATCATCGAACCCAGGCTAAAAGCATCGGGTCATGGAGCCGTTTTGGACGAAGACAAGGCCGCCTTCATTGACGGAAATCACTTCGCCTTTGCCCTGCCGGCCATAGGCGATCAGATGGGACGGCGGGCGGAGAAATTCAAGCATGAAGCGCTGGGCCCGGGTTGAAAAGCGAATCACATACCAGAACTCGCTCTCGAAACGCGGGCGATGGCCAGTCGTTGATGCGGCTGGCCGCCAGCGTGTCTTCGTCGGTTCCGCTGAGTTTCAGTAGTTCGAGACGATCCTCCATGGAGAACCCTATCGAAAGCCACGGGTAACCTTGGCCCGGCGGCAAGTCTACCAGTCTGGCCAGCGAGGGAATCGATCCGAAAAAGATCCCAGGTTCATGCGTAGTTGTCGGTCGTCAACCCGCGTCCGCCGCGCGTGGAATACCCCGTTGCCGGCTCTCCCCCGCCGTTCAGACTTCCGCCCGTAACATATTCCCGCCAGGCAGCCCGCTGTCCGCGGATCATAAAAGCAGCAGCGGCCAGGGATTCGATGCCGCCACCGACCAGGTACGCCTTGGGTTGCCGGCGCCGGTTCATGTCATTTGGCTCCGTAGGGAATCTCTGACGTGCCGGGCCAATCACGCGTGGTGAATGGCTCCGCGGGTTCGCAGTTCATGCGCCGCGAGGAACCAGTCTTGTTCCGGCGAGCCCTCCGGACAGCCCCTGGCCTGCCACAAGGCGTGTGCCCGCACGGCAATTTCCTCGTGCCCGAAGATTCCGTTGCCGAGTTCATGCAAGCTGTTCCGGTGCACCCGTTCGGTATGTTCGTGGGCCTGTTGGGAGTGCTCAAGAGCCCGCCGGGAGCGCTCTTGTCCGGATTGGTGGTCTTGCTTCCCATGGGCCTCCGCGGCGCTGCGATGCGCATGGGCGGCAAGATCGTGCAACTCCGCCGACCGTTGGTGATTCTCGTAATGTGATCCGTTTTTGTAACGTGTGGACATTTTAAAGGCTCTCTATTTCCCCGGATTTATTCTGAGCTTCTTTCGCGAGTCTGTAGGCTTGATCCGAGTACTCCAGGGCTCGCTCCGAATGCCAAACTGCCGTCGGGAAATTCCCTTTTTCGTTGTGTTCCGCGGCCGTGCGGTGGAAATGCGCCGCCAGTTCGTGCTGCTCGGCGGCCTTATGGTGCGCCTCGTGCATGGCTCTTCCTCCTGTGGAAGTATTAGGGTAATCTCCCTTCCATGTGCACGAGTCACACCACTCTTCCGCGCGTCGGGAATGGCTCGCCTCATTGGGGTGACCGCTTAGGGCGAAGATCTGTGTGACCACGCATGGTCGTTTGACCCCATGCGGTCACACGCTCCGGAAGGCGCCGAACCCCGGCTTCTCTTCGCTTCCACCCAACCAGGTTCGGTCTTCGGATTGCACATAGGCTAGGCTCACGCAAAATCCGGCAAGGCCCACATCTATACTTGTTGTGCGCTTGGCAGCCTTGCGAATGAGTGATGCAGCAATCATCCGAACGGAATGGGAGATACACTATGAAAAACGACCAGCAGTTGCAGTCCGACGTTGAACAGGAATTGCGTTGGGAGCCCAGCGTCTGTGCCGAGAAGATCGGCGTATCGGTCAAGGGCGGTGTTGTCGAACTCGACGGTCACGTCGATAGCTTTTATGAAAAGTGGGGCGCCGAGCGCGCCGCCATGCGCGTCTCCGATGCCAAGGCGGTGGCTAGCGAGATCAAAGTCGAGTTGCCGTCTTCGGCAAGCCGAACCGACGAAGATATAGCGCGTACGGCCATGAACCATCTGGAGTGGAACTCCTCGGTTCCTAACACCGTGAAGGTGCAGGTGACAGATGCATCCATTACGCTCAAAGGCACAACAGAGTGGCAGTATCAGAAAGAGGAAGCGGAGCGCGCGCTGCGATCGCTAAAGGGCGTCAAGTGGGTTTGCAACGAAATCACGGTTACGCCGAGGGTCAGCGCCATGGACGTTAAGACTAAAATCGAAGACGCGTTGAAACGCAACGCGGAGACTGACGCCAAGCATATTACGGTCGAAACGGCCGATGGCATAGTGACGCTGCGCGGGCATGTGCGTTCGTGGGCCGAGCGCGAACAAGCGGAACATGCCGCCTGGGCCGCTCCGGGCGTAACCAGGGTGGAAGACCTGATCGCGATCTGTTAATCGCGCATCCCTAGTTCGGCCAGGAAAGGCGCGGTCCCCTTTGTGTAATGGGAACCGCGCCTTTTCTATTATCCCGGCGCACCGGGTTAGCTGACCTGTTCGGCAACGGGTGGTTCAATCGGGTTGCAGCGCTGGCCGCCGGGGAACATTCGGCGGGAAGTTCTGGCGCCTCGCCCGTGCGGCCCTCAGGCAAGCTTGTCGGCCGCTGCGACGAGCGCGCGACTGTTCGGGGGGTCGAAGGCGCTATGTCCGCTGTCGGGGGTGATGATCAGGTCGGCTTCAGGCCACTCCCGATGCAACGCCCACGCGCTTTCCATGGGGCATACGACATCGTAACGGCCCTGCACGATCACGCCGGGGATGTGGCGGATGCGCGAGACGTTGCGTAGCAACTGGTCGTCGGTATCGAAAAAGGCCTTGTGGAAGAAGTAGTGGACCTCAATGCGCGCGAAGGCGAGGGCGAACTCGTCCTCTTCGTAGTGGCCGGCGAAATCGGGGTCAGGCAGGAGCTTGGAGGTGGCGCCCTCCCATCCGCTCCAGATCTTCGCAGCGGCGAGTCGCACGGCCGGATCATCGCTCGTCAGGCGCCGGTAATAGGCCGAGAGCAGATCGCCGCGCTCGGCCTCCGGAATGTGGGCCAAATAGGGCTCCCACGCGTCGGGATAGAGGACCGACGCGCCGCGCTGGTAGAACCAATCGATCTCCTGTTTCCGGATGAGGAAGATGCCACGCAGAATGAGCTCGGTGACGCGATCCGGGTGAGTTTGGGCGTAAGCGAGTGCCAGGGTGGATCCCCACGATCCGCCGAACACCTGCCAGCGATCGATACGGAGGTGCTCGCGGAGTTTCTCGATATCGGCGACGAGGTCCCAGGTGGTGTTGGCTTCGAGAGATGCGTAGGGCGTGCTCTTGCCACAGCCGCGCTGGTCGAAGTTCACGATGCGGTATTTTTCGGGGTGGAAGAAGCGGCGCTGTTTGGGATCGGAACCGCCGCCGGGACCGCCGTGCAGAAAGACCACCGGCTTGCCGGAGGGGTTGCCGCTCTCCTCGAAGTAGATCTCGTGGACGGGGGAAACCTGGAGCCGACCCGTATTGTAAGGCTCGATGGGAGGGTAGAGCCAGGTGACTGGATCCTTCATGGTAGACGCCGGCAGGGGGTGGTTGAGCATCGCTGGTAATAAACCTTTCTGTCTCCGGCACGCGTCATGCGAGACTCGGATGACTCTAGACATGGAACATCATAGCGAGTGGCAGGCGCAATTCGCACGGCTTCTTTGGACGGCGCTTCGGGCCACTGGCCCCTCGTCCCACCATCCACCCACCGGCAAACTGAAAATGCCTCGCCGGAGGATCCGTGAGCGACACGTGTTGAAAGGCGGGAACAAAGTCGGCCGCTTGCGAAGACTTCCCTTAATCTGCCCGCAATGCCACCATCGGGTCGATCCGCGATGCTCTCCACGCGGGAATATAACCAGCGACCGCTGCCACCGCAACCAGCAGCGTTCCCGTCCCGGCAAATGTCACCGGATCGCCGGATGTCACCCCAAATAACAGGCTGCCCAGCGCGCTCGACAACACTCGCGACCCTGCCATTCCCAACGCCAGACCTATAGAGGCCAATCCAAGCGTCCGCAGCACGATGCGGCGTTGCAGGTCGGCGGCGG